>JAQBNO010000209.1 GCA_028288485.1 Segetibacter sp. | reverse complement strand
CAGGGGGAACCGGTGCAACAGCAACGGGCCTTTCAGCAGGTACTTATACGGTAACTGCAACTGATGCGAATGGCTGTACTGCAACTAAAGACTTTACCATCACCCAACCAACTGCCATAGGTACAACAGGGACACAAACAGATGTGAACTGCTTCGGAGGTAATACCGGCTCAGCAACCGTTAGTGTTACAGGCGGTACTGCTCCATACACTTATTCGTGGTCTCCTTCAGGTGGAACAGGAGCAACAGCTACCGGCCTTTCAGCAGGTACTCATACAGTAACTGTTACTGATGCCAATGGCTGTACTGCAACTAAAGACTTTACCATCACTCAGCCATCTGCTCTTGCAACTACAGGAACCCAAACAGACGTCAGCTGCTTTGGCGGTAATACCGGTTCAGCAACAGCTAGTGTTACAGGTGGTGCTGCTCCATACACTTATTCATGGTCACCTTCAGGTGGAACAGGAGCAACAGCAATCGGCCTTTCAGCAGGTACTTATACAGTAAGTGTAACTGATGCGAATGGCTGTACTGCAACAAAAGCATTTACCATAACACAACCGTCTGCCGCATTTAGTGTTACAAAAGAAACCTTCCCTAACCAGTTTAATACAGGTTTTACAACCTCTTTATCAAATAAAACTTTTATAGGGTCATCGGGCACCTGGACAGCCAATTCGAATGCAAATGCTACTATTGTTGTCCTTCAACCCTATTATTCCCCATCTACTTCTTATGCAGTGAAAATCGTCAACTACAAAACCCAGGGCCGTATTGGTACCGGTACATCTAGTGCAATATCACCTAAAGTGAATTTAACAGGTGCTTGTTGCCCGACTGAGGTAAAAATGAAGTTCACCCTTTGGACCTATAATTGCGTTTCCGGCGATACCAAAGCATCCTTAAGTATAGATTTTTCAAATGACAATGGTGCTACCTGGACTCAGGTTTGGTCTAATACCTCCGCACAATTATTCACCAGTTATGGTGCAAACGGAAAGACGAATATTTCCATTCCTATTCCTGCCACCTATCAAAATGCCAATTTCAAATATCGCTTCCGCGGAGATATGGCAGCCTATGATGCTAATAACTTCTATGTAGTTATTGATGATATCGAAGTCAATTCCTGCACACCTGCTGTAAGCTCTATTGGAAATTTTGTGTGGAACGACAAGAACGGAAATGGTCTGCAAGAGTCAACAGAACCAGGAATTGCCGGAGCAGCGGTAAAACTGACAAAAACAGGAGGTTCAACAATAACTACAACCACTAACAGCAGCGGCGCTTATAACTTCGGTAATTTATCTGCCGGAACATACGTTGTAAATTTCGTTGCACCATCAGGTTTTGTTCCTGCACCTTCAAACCAGGGTAGTAATGACGCGATAGATAGTGACCCTGTGGTTGGTGCGGTTTCAGTTACATTAGCAGATAATCAAAACATCACTACAGTTGATGCCGGATTTACTGCTCATACTTACTGCAAAAATAACTGTACACATAGTTGCAACCATAATAACTGTGGTGTAAACCATAGTACCTGCGTTAATAAATGCAGCCATACAAGTTGCAGCCATTCAAATTGCGGCTATCACACTGCCTGCCGCAACAATTGTGGCCACACAAATTGCGGTCATACTAATTGTGGTACCAGTTCCCAGAGAATGGCATCCGCTCCACCTCCTGCTGGATCTACTACAAGTGCGACAGCAACAACAGACGTTACGCCCGGCGCAACTGTTTCATCTGCGGCAACTGCAACATCTGCAATAGCGGAGAAAGGTAATCAAGCGAAGTTGTGGTCGGAGATATACAATCAGTTGAATGTGAAGGTGCTTTCCAATCCAACGCAGTACGAATTTACTTTACAACTGAAGGGTAAATCTAACGAACCAATATCGGTTCGTTTATCAGACCTTAACGGAAGGCATGTCAACGTCTTTAACAATCTTCCTTCGAACCATACCTTAAGGCTGGGAAATACCCTTAGAAAAGGTGTGTATCTTGCCGAAGTTGTACAGGGAGATGAACGAAAAATTATTAAGCTGATCAAACTATAACCGCTCTTTTTTATTAAATTGGAGGCTGTCTCAAAACGAGAGTTGAGGCGGCCTCTTTTTAAATGTGGCGACATCAAAAAATTATGGGTTGAGAGTTACATCGATTTGTTATTCTTCTGATTTCTTATCTTATCGGCTCAATTTATAAATAATATAATTAGCTATTTATTTGGTTTGTTATCCTTTTTCTTTTCCCGTTTTAAGCTGCTTTTTTCCTTAATTTCTGTGCTAAAGCAACTAAACCTGTTTCGATCCTACTTTTTCCATACCTCTAATTTAATCCTAAAACGTTTAAAGTGATAGTCGCTTAAACGCTTAAACACTGGTTCTACTTCCATAGTCCTTATTTTCAGTATTGAACTCCGTGTTCACTCAGCGGATGTCATCCGCTTTCTTTTTTACCGGTTTACAATGTAATCTATTTCTAATGTTTGGTGCCCTTGTCTTTTTGACAAACTCCTTATAAAAGACCAGCTTATGAAGCAGCTTGTCGTTTGAATCTGGAGAAGTTATTTTGGTGGGGTGTTTGAGCTATTACTTGCTTACTGTCTTTGTGGCAGTAATAATAATCTTTCTGTTTATTGTAAAATACCTTTTCTACAAAGGTTTTTTTCCCTGGACCTATCATTTTGTTGCCTGTCACACCTAGTTATGCTCCACTTAGTGGATCATCTTGTGGTCTTCTTCCATCGATTATTTTCTACACCCCATATCCAATATCCACAGCAACCAGGTGCGGTATTTGACCCAACTCTTTTTCTTGTTATTAAGAGTGAGGTAAAAGAGTAGTTGTATGTATATTCCGGTGAAAGTGAGCCACCATTCCGGGCAAAGTGAGCCACCCGGTTAAGAGCGTATTTTAAAGATCTAAAACTAACTGTTTTTCTTTGTTCTTAATGATTCTCCTTTTAATTCTATTCTGTTTGCATGGGCTGTCATTCTGTCCATTATTGCATCGGCAAGGGTGGGTTCTTTGATATATTCATACCATGCTTTTACAGGTAATTGTGATGTAACAATGGTTGCTCCTTTCGCATACCTGTCTTCCATTATTTGCAGTAATGCAATCTTCATATTATGATCTAGCGGTTGCAGTCCAAAGTCGTCCAATATTAGTAATGGTGTTTTAGCTATCTGGTTCAACCATCTGATGTATGTTCCATCTAGTCGGGCACCTGCAAGCGCTTCTATGAATCTGTTCATGGCGAAGTATGTGGTTCTGTAGCCAAGCATACAGGCCTGCCGTCCTAGTGCACACGCGAGGTAGCTTTTTCCGCATCCGGTAGATCCGGTGATCAGTATGTTTTGCCCTTTGTCGATAAAACTTCCATCACAAAATTGTAGTAATTGTTCTTTGGTGATACCTCGGTCTGCACTTGTTTTTACCTGTTCGGGCAACGTGTTGTAACGGAGTTTGGATAAGCGCAGAAATAGCTGGGTTCGCCCGGCCAGGCGGTACTGGGTTTCTGCATCGGTGAGCATACCCATAAGCGTATGGGCTTCGGGGTGTTGATGTACAGGTTGATCTATTACTGCCTGGTATAGCTTTGACATACCAAAGAGTTTCAACTCCTGCATCTGTTCTACGGTACTTTGTGTGTTCATGTTTTTGTTTTAATGGATAAATATCTTGTGTGGTTAATTATACGCTTCCGGTCCTCTTAGATTGTTATGCTCAGGCATATTGAATAATACAGTCTGTTCGTACTGTAGAGTATCGAGGTTGTTGGTAAGGATATTATTGATTGTGGTGTAGCTGTAGTTGTGTCCTGTTAATGCTCTTTTGCAGGCCGCTTCTACACGCAAAGCAGAGTATGCTTTTACGAGCCGCAGGATACCAAGACATGCATTGTATGTTTGTTCTGTAAATCTTCTTGCCTTTAATACACCTTGTATATACAAGTGAGCAGATGGGCCAATCTGTGCCGCTTGTTCTAAAAAGTAAGTTGCTGTCCATCCCTTTTGTTCTGCATAGCGTTGGTGACTTTCGGGCATATGCTCTTTAATGGTAGTAAAATCATGGGACTTGTAACTGCGTTTATGCAAGGCGATTCTTTTGTGCTCATAGTATATCTCTACTGTATCAGTATCATAA
Source organism: Segetibacter sp. (assembly GCA_028288485.1). GTDB lineage: Bacteria > Bacteroidota > Bacteroidia > Chitinophagales > Chitinophagaceae > Segetibacter. The sequence goes on along the minus strand of JAQBNO010000209.1, from coordinate 86,957 downwards.
ACGGCATTGACGGATTTACCAATAAAACCAAAGGGTACGCTGTAGTGGTGCCAGTTCTCGCCCAGGGTTATGTGATAGTTCTTTTGCACTTTAGCTTTTGCTGCATGTTTGATAATATATTGTTCAGCAGGCAGGGGAAGAAGCAAGGGTTTTTCATTCTTTATAAAACACTCCATGCGGCTATAATCTTTCTTTTGAAACGGGCGCCGGTGATGGTCTTTGAGCTGCTCCACAATATGTGCATTGAGTTCACCGAGACTAAAAAACGTTATATCACGCAAGGGAGCATATATACGTTGGTACACCAGTTTTACTTCATTTTCTACCGAAGCTTTATCCTTCGGTTTACGCACCCTGGCAGCCAGCAAGCTTGTATTATTATGCAGCGCCCATTGAAGCAGGGTATCGGTAAAAAGCGGTTCGTACCGGCAACTTTTGCTTACCGCTGTTTTCATATTATCGCACTTAATACTTAGAGGTACTCCAGCAAAATAGACAAGGCATAAGTTGAGTGCTTTTATAACATTAGGTTGGGTAGCATTGGGAAGCGCTACAGCAAAGCTGTAGCCACTGTAAGGCAAAACCCCTACAAATACAGGACAGCTGATCACCTCTCCGCTTACCTTATCTACATAGGTTATATTATCTCCTGCAAAATCAACCATCATCACCTCGGCAGGCTTATGCTCAAAATGCATAGTGGCCTCATGTACCTTTCTGTACTGCTTAAAAAGATCGCAGAACTGCGAGTATTCATACCCTTCAGCATTGTCTTTTTTATACTCCTGCCAAAGCAACTGCTTGGTTACACCGGTGCGTTTAAGTTCAGCAAGAAAATAAGGTATACGGCTTTTAAAATCTCCATTTCGGCTATCTGCCTGCGTTTGCTTTGCATCAGCATAGGCAATGGCGCTAAGGCCGGCATCGTCCATTTGTTGCAGTGCTTCAAGACTAAAAGCAGTTGCCTGCAAACATTCGGTATACTGCTTAACTGTGTTACGGGATATTTGTAATTCCCTTGATATTTTGCGACCTGAATAACCCTTTAGTAATAATTGAATGATGATGCGTACTTGTTGCATTGTTACCAGTTTATTGGACATCTCCTTGCTGTGTTATTGAACAGTAAAGAAATGCTTACTCAGTAAATGAAATTTGTACGCTCTTGCCAGGTGGCTCAGTTACGCCGGAATGTCATAAAGCCCTCTTTGTTACAGGTGGCTCACTTTGCCCGGAATCCAATTTTATTAATGCCTGCTAAGGGTTATTGGAGTATGGTTTGAAGGTGGCTCAGTTTGAGCGGAATAGGTGGCTCACTTTGGAGCGGAATATCCAAGTTGTATTCCGATAGACGCCATAAGAAGGAACTATAAACTTGATAACGACACATTGCAAACAGTAAATAGTGGCAGCGTATTCCTCTAGTAGGCGAGCATTAAATAGGCCCCAATTCATAGCACCAAAAGTATAAGTAGTTACTTTAAGATAATTTTTTTTTAATAATTTTATACCCTTTATCAGTTTACGTCAATCCGTATTAAAACGTGCATAATGTTAATAAAATATTTTTTCCCTCTTATGGTGTTTATATCCGTTGAAGTTAGAGCCCAAGTTGTGGAAAGTAAGAGAGGTGTAAAAGAAGATACACAAGCGACCTTCGACACTTTTATTTTAAAAGCTGCTTCAGCTCTTTCAAAAAATGAATTTGAACAGGCAAAGAACTTCTATAAGGAAGCCAGTATAATCAAACCTGCCGACCCTTATCCTATTAGTATGGTTAAATACGTTGAAAGCAGTAGAGCGGTTTTTTTACAAAAACAGGCCAAGGACCTCGACTTAAGAAGGAAAGCTGAAATTAATACGTTACTGAATGAGGCTTTAAAGGCGATAATGGAGAAAAAATATGACACAGCCTATATCTTGTATTCGAAGGTTCTAAATTTAAATCCTGTAAAATCTCAGGAGGTATTTATCGCCCAGAAAATGAAGGCTATAAATGCGATTTTGGCAGAATCTAAAAAGGAAGTGCCTGAAGATAGATCATCATTAGAGAATCAAGTAGCACAAGAACTTTCGGGAACAGGGAAAGTCGGTTCCCCATCTGTTTTAAATAAAATGTCTGATACTACGGCTCCTTCCGTCGCTAAAATTGCTAAAATGGAAGAACCACCGAGAAAAACATTACCACAACAAAGAGACACTGTAAAAATTGCCCATCCATCGCCCGCCGCCACAGATAGCTTGATGAAGACAAGACAGAATCAAACCACTTTTCCTGATAATTCAGTAGCATCATTAAAAACACCGGCAGATGTCCTAATGAATGATGCTATTAAGGCTATAATGGATAAAAACTATGAGGCAGCATTTATTTTATATAAAATGATAATCTCTTCAAATGCTTCAAAAGCGCAAAAAGAATTTGCCGAAAAGAAAATAGCAGATATTGACTCGCATTTAAAAAAAGCAAACAATACATTATCGGTCGACACCATATCTTCTACTCAAAAAAAAACTGTATTGAAATCAGAAGTATCTAAAGAAGATGAAAAAACAGAGGAATTATTGGCGCCAACAGTGGGTGTAATTAAAAAGAAAACACCTTCAACATCAAATAATCAGTCGTCAAATATTACCCCTACTACTCTTGAGATGCCTCCTACACAAATAGTCGACGACAAAATCGTAAATACCAGTAAAAATAAAGACAATCAGTATTCACTAGAGTTTAGCCAAAAATTATTAATGGAAGCAGCAAAATTAAATTTATTAGATAGTAACAATGGAATAAAGCTGGTGTGCACGAATATAGCAGTTATCAACAACAAAGCTTATTTGAAGTTTTTAATTGAGAATAAAAGTAAGGAAGATTTTAATCCTGATACCGTAGAAATATCGTATATAAAGAACTATGGTGTTTTGCAAAAGCTGAAAGGGCAATATGTCGCAGGACATCAGGCAATTCCACAAAAAAAAGATGTCACGTTTGTTTATGTTGCTGATGCTCCGCCCGGAGTTCAGCCGGATGAAGTTTTTATAGTTGAAGTGGAGGACCAACTTAAAAAAACTAAACTTATTCTAAATATTGCCGGATCTTACTATCTAAATAAAGAATAATCAGACTAAGTATTTTTTTTACAAACCGAATTAAGCAAATGAAAAGTCTCAACCGGCATGTGCTTGGGAGAATAACGGAACAAAGCAAGTATCAATTTTTCTGAAGAAGAAAACCAGTAGTACATAAATAACCACTCTAAAAATCGAAAACCAACCAACCACGCCTATGACAGCCTACCTAAAACATCTGTTCACTTATTTTAAATACCTTGTTAAATCCTAAAACCGTATTCTGCCATACGATGTCTCATAAAAGTAAAACAGTTGGCACCCGAAAATCTTTATACGTTTTTTCCTGCTAAAGTAGGAAGTGCTCGCCATGTTGTCCAATTCCGTAGGTTGAAATGCTAAGAGCTTCTGCTATTTTTTTATTTGGAGGCCGCCACTTCTAAGTCTTGCAGGGCAGAAATACATACAATTCTTCAATATATTAATTACAGTTTCTATCAAAGACCTTCTTTTCAATAAGACTTATTCCGTATTTCATCGACGCTTTAGCGGCCCTTCTGCCTAACTTGCAAAAGAATTAATGGTAAAAAAATAAGTACCTTAAGTAATTCCCTGAAGAGTATACTGGTCTCCGAGGACATCATTCAATCTCCAAAACATCTATTGCAGATTTAATTTCCCGCTTGGTTTCATTGTCTATCTATCTTTTAATTATAAAGTTTCGTACCAGCAACCTTCCCTTGTCTTGTACAAGCGACAGACATTATCATCCTTATCGGTATAAATAAGGTATTCAGTTAACCTAGCGCTTACTTTGCCAAGTACATTTTGAATGTCTGCTTTTTGTTTATGATAATAAAGAGTTTGACCTGTATCTTTTAAAACTATCGTATTCATATACGGGTAGAGACTGTTTTGACGTGCACAATAATAGGTATAAACATAATAAATATAAAAACATTTTCTGCATTATAATAAATGCGAACTGTGGAGACGCTTTTCTCATTTTGCTTTTTTACTTACTTTTTTCTTAAGGTCTTTTGCATCAATTTTCATTTGTAAAGCCCTTTGCATAGTTTCAAAATCTTTTTGGTTTTGTTCTTCTTTTGAAATTACAAATTGTCTCATTTCCGAATTTGCCCGGTACAAGCTATCAATAAAGTCCAACCGATTACTTAAACTTGAATTTCGTTCAAATTTTAAATACCGGCACTTCGTGTCATTCGCTTTATAAAGTTCCAGCTTATTATAAGAAGTAAACCACCCAGTTGAGATAAGGCATAAAGACAGGAAAAGAACAACTGGCTATCCAGATAATTCTTGGCACGTGGTGTTGAATAATTTTTTGTTCAACAGGATGCTTTAATAACTCAATACTTGTAATCAGTCTTTCAGACAATTCCCACATTTCTTTTTCAGGAAAAGAAGTTTTTTCACTATCGCTCCGCAGTCTATCTAAGGCGGTTTCAAGTTGTCTTAAAACTTCCTGATTAGCCGGTGTTTGAGCCACCTTTTCCTTTATCTATTCAATTTTTCTTTCCTGTGTATCTAACTTATCTATCAGTGAACCAATTAATGCTTCATTCATCACCAAATTTTTTATACTCCTACTGACGTAACCCTCCGCGTCGGTTTCTGGATTGTTTTTTCCGCCTACGCTTGTTTTCCTTTAGTAATTCATGAGGAGATTGCTCGTAATTTCCTTCAGGCTTAATCAGGGTTTCTAAAAGTTTTTCTACTCCTCCAGTAGGTTGAATAGCCGGAAAATTTTTTGGCTTCACTTCCTGCCACGTCATCATTTTCTTTTGCGTGTTTTATCGGTGGAGAAGTGATATTTTCTCGTGTATCGTGCTTTAGATCTGCGCCATGAGGTTTGTTCTTTATAGTCCAGTTCGCTGTCAGCTCCGGCATCCTTGTATAGAATGTCGTCGATGTTTTTAAAGGTCTGTTCAAAGATTTAAGTTGTTTCTTATTTGTGTAGGACAAATTTAGGTGGCTGCATTAAAATAACGTAGAATTCTTTCTAAATGTTATTCAATCAACAAGAACGAAAAGTACAAGGTGCGACGCCAGGATACTCGATAGTAGCAATCCGCCGTATTACATAGGCTAATGATGCAGGTACTTTACAGGGTTTACGTTTGCAAAAAGGAGATTGCCATTCAGGATATTATCACTATACCCTTTTAGCCTCCGTTTAAAGGAAGAATGTGTCAGTTAAGAAATGAGACTGACGTAAAAGAAGGTTGACAGAAGTAGTATTTTAAATTTCACTGATAGCAATCTTGTAATCTCCCTGATTACTTAAAGTAATCATTTCAGTCATTAGTAGAAGGAATAACTGTTTTAATTAAGTATTACAACATAATACTCTATGAAAATAACTTTATTCGTTACCATCTCTTTACTTTACAGCTGGCTAATCTGATCGCAGAAAATGCATTCATCAAAAACCTGGCAAGCAAAGCTGTTTTGTAGAACTCATATACTACTCAAAGTCCAGTTTTTTCCAGAAGTTGTACCTATGTTGTACCATAAACCAAAAAAGCCTTATAACTTATTGTGTTACAAGGCTTTTTTGTTGCGTACTCGTGATCCGGATTGGATTACTTTTTCCAATTCAATTTAAATTTGTTTTAACCCTATTTGACCTGAAATCGGCTCCTATTAAGGCTTTTGTGAAGTCCTTAATGTATTCTTAACTTGTTTTGTAAGTATTGTTTATGTTTATTTGTGTCCCATTTGTGTCCCTTTGCGGGGACACAAATGAATTTAAAACAACAAACCAAGTGCTTCGGCATCTACAAAAAAAGGTAATATTAGAGTATGGCTTCATTAAATTTTCCCCCGCAACTTAAAAATGGTTCTTTGGTTATTAGGTTAAGTTACCAAACCACAACAGCAGATCGTAAATTTTTAAACACAGGTTTTAAGGTGCCAGGCACCAAAATCAAAGGGGTGTATAAGTTTTGGGACGCTAAAAAACAACGGGTAAAACCAGGCGCTGAAAAATGCGAAGAGATAAACGACTATTTACAGTTCCAGGAAAACAACTTTTTGGATTATTTAAAGGAATGTAAAGCACGGCAAAAACAACCGAACATTAATGAGTTAACACAACTCTTTAAAGACGGACGCGGTCGGGCAAAAGCAAATGAAACATTAAAGCCGGTTTTATTAGATGGTGCTAAAATAGTACAAAAGGGAAAAGGTAACTTAATTAATTTAGGTCCAATTGGTGACCTTTCACCGATGATGAAACTTTTTTTAAAGTTTGCTGTTGACAAAAATTCGGACGTAAAAAAAGATAGTTTTAAGCATTACAAAACTTTTGCAATTCAACTGCAAGAATTTGAAAAACAACGGGAAAATGGACTGGTAAATGTCAATGCTGTAGACGTAAAGTTTTATAAAGAATTTACATTTTGGTTAATAAGTAAACATAACAATGTTAACAGTACTCTTAATAGAAAGGTAACCAGGTTAAAGACCTTTTTAAACTGGTGCATGGAAGAAGGGTATATTAATATTGGTACTTTTAAAAAGGCTTACAAGCTAAGCGAGGTAGATGCTTCAAAGTTTCCTCTTTATAAATCTGAAAAAGATTTGTTATATAAATACATTCCTAAAGCTGGTACGGAAAGTTTGGTATACTGGGCTTTTAGATTTGCGCTTTGTACTGGCCTCAGATACAGCGACGTAGTTGGGGTTATGCCTGCAAATATTAAGTACCTTGAAGATAACGGTGAAAAACTTTACTATCTGGACATTGTAGAACAAAAAACGCAAGAACGTACAGCCGTGCCTCTTTCAAAAATGGCTTTAGATATATTAGCGAAAGCAAAAGCAAATAGTAAAGGGCAACTGTTTAATGTACCTACTGATCAAGAATGTAACAGAACATTAAAAGAAATAGGTGGAGCAATAAAATTAGATAGAATCTGTGAAGTAAAGCAACTACAGGGCAAAGAAATGATAACAGAATATTTACCCCTTAAAGAAATTTTAAGTTTCCACTTTGCCCGTTATACCTACATAACAGAATTACTTAATTCTGGTTTAGCTCCTATTCACGTTCAAAATAATGTGGGGCATAATAAGCTGGAGACTACGTTAGATTATAACCGTGATATACAAAAAGATCGTTTAAAAGAAACGTTGTTAATACAAGAAAAAATAGCTTAGAGAGAAATAAGTGGCCTAAATGAAATGGGCTAAGGCATACGCCAGTTAACTTTTTCCTGATCCGGTAGCTCCAGTAATTAAAACATTTTCACTTTTTTCGATAAACATACCATCACAAAGTATAAGTAATTGTTCTTTATTCAGCCCTCGTTCAGCTGTTGCCTGCACTGGTTCCGTTCTGCTGGGTCTCCTTTCTTAGCCCGGTGTAATAGCAGGGACCCCGGCAATTGTTGAAAAAACTACAGCAGTACCAGTGGTAGAGTAGGCAAGGGCATTTCAACGCAAGACTTTGTGAAAAGTCTCCCTCCACCGGGCTCTTCTTATTCAGTTAAGAGAGATTTCGGTTAGGATTTCTCCAAACCTCTGTAAGGAAAACAAGCAAGCTTCAACGACAAGGTGTATTATTTTATTGATATGGCTATCACTCATCACAAAACTAAAAAAGCTTACGCTAAATAAAAAAGCCGCCAGCTTTTACACCAGCGGCCTTAATGCTTATCTCCCTACCCCACCCTACAGTTGCTGGTCACAGACACAACAACGGCGAAGCAGCAACACCAACACGGGCACAAAACAACTACGAGGCTGCGAAGACCAACACCGACACATCGGTAAGGTGGAGAACGCCAACGCAGGCATAAAACCCAACGCTTTTACACCAACGGCTTTGATTTCTTAGCTACTTACCCAACGCCTAAATATCTTGAATACTTTTTGATGTATTTAAGAATTCGTTTAATAAAGAAGATGGAAATGTATAATCGTTATATTCTTCCCACTCTTCATTTAAACTTAAATCTTTAATTTTTCTGGCAGTAAAAACATTACTATTATAATCAATAGTTATCTCCACCCACTCTTGGTTACTTTCATCTTGGTTTTTTGGGATAAGAAATTTTTTGTTAACAGAAGTATTGTTCGTTGATTTCCATATCTTTTTCATTTAGTAAATATTATGCTATTTACAGCTTTATAAGTTCCATCGGTATTTTTTTCCCCACTAATTGATCCAACTTTCGTAAATCCTTTCTCCGTCACTGCTGGGGTCTCCTTTATTAGCCGTGTGTAATAGCAGGTACCCCGGCAATTGTTGAAGAAACTACAGCAGTACCAGTGGTAGAGTAGGCAAGGACATTTCAACCCAAGCCCCTCACGGAAAGTGCTGGAAAGTCTCCCTTCACCCCGCTCTTCTCATTCGGTGGAAAAAGAATTAATCACAACATCGAACTAAACTTGATCGTCCATGAACTACTCCATGTTGTCTTAATTAATGCAAACCAATGAGCTAAACCCTTCGCTCCATTCCCATTACAGAAACTTCATCACTATTAAGATTTAGTCCTCTACTATACTTCGGCTTCCTTTCGAATACCTTGAATTACGGCCCTCTTTTGGCTTGGATTTCTCCAACCGTGTATGGAAAACAAGCAAGCTTCAAAGACAAGGTGTATTATTTTATTGATATGGCTATCACTCATCATAAAACTAAAAAAGCTTTCGCTAAATAAAAAAAGCCGCTGGCTTTTCTCCAACGGCTTTCATGTCTTATCTCCTTACCCACCCTAGTTGTTGGTCACAAGACACAACAACGGCGAAAACAAATGTATAAACAGCGGACGTCTTATTTAGATGGACACTTGCACTCTGTTGTCATCTGCCTCATAGTTTGAGTCTTCAGGATTGTAATACAGATACTTCAACGTTTGATAAAAAACATCATCAGGATCTTCCGGCTCCCAAACTTGTGACTTGATGACAAAATCATCCGCTTGCTTTGCTTCAATATTAAAACATAAATGCAACACGATAGCTGCTTCCGTTCTGGTTGCACCATTCTCCTTTAAAAAATGAAGGACTTCAAAAGTCAGCACTTTTGCTTTCTCTACAATTTTTATAAGCTCATACAATTCTTTGATTCTTGGATGCATAATTCAGTTTTAGAATGAAATTGTTCTTTTTTCACTGCCTGGAAGTTTTGAACCTTCAGGACACATCCGCTCAAACTCTAATTCGCCTTCCTTGTAACCTCTTTTCTCACGGATTTGTTTAAGCTCATCCAAAATATTAAGAACAATTGCATAGCAGCGAAAAACGACGTCTTAGTCTTATCCGTAATCCTTTTCAATAGAAATTCAGTTACCTCAACTAGTAAATCCGAAGCCCCGGCTAAAGCTAAACAAGAGATCTCAATTACCTTCTAACTTATTAACTAAAATAATTCACCATTCAATGCTCTTTTTGCTGGCGGGGCAGCGCCTGAAAACAGCCCTTAAAAAGAAAAGACTTTATCCTTCTATAGTTAATATAAAACATACTTCAAAACGGAATAGTTTCCAAGCTTTTTATAAACCGGTTTAATTTCTGATCTCCCTACCCACCCTTCAGTTGTTAGTCACAAGACACAACAACGGCGAAGGCGGCGAAGACCTGCAGAGGCACAACCTTCGCTTTGTTTTGCAAGACCTAGGGAGAACGGTAATATAGCTGCTTTGTAAACTTAAAAAAAGCCACGGGCTTTAATACCAACGGCTTTAATCTCTTATTATTAGCTCCTACGCCTTTTACAAACAGCTCTAAATTACCGGACACAGTCCTGCAATCCATTTTAGATTTAAGTGCCTTAACACTTAAACCAGCGAGGGAATAAAAAAGGCCGTCGGCTTTTACACCAACGACTTTAATTTCTTATCTCCCTACCCAGGCTTCAGTTGCAGGTCACAACACACTGCAACGGCGAGGCGGCAAACACCAACACTGGCACAAAAACGGCAAAGCGGCGAACACCAACGCAGGCACAGACAAAACAACGGCGAACGCGCAAGAACAACCACACGGGCACAAACACCAACACCGGCGGAAAAAATTGATTTTATTTCTTATAATGAACAATTTTTTCAAGCCATTGAGGAACATTATATCCTTTATCCTTGTAATACTTATACATAAGCCACACATCATTTTTATTTCTTGGTATTATTTTTTTGACTCTGTTTCTTAAAAATAAACAGTTGAATGAATACTTTTTTTTACTATAAAAAATTTCTTTACAAGTTTTGAGAAAATCGGATTTTTCAGTATCAAAAAATATAATAGCCTCTAGGGTCCCGTAAAAATACGATAGCCTTACTTTATAATACATCATTTCAGAAGAATCGTACACCTCAGCAACTACTGAATCCCCTATATTCTCAATTGATTCCAAATACAAATCGTTCCTATCATCAATTGATAAAGTAAACGCTCTGTTATCTATAGTCTTCCATATCGCCTTAGAAGCATCTTCGCACGGTTGGAATATTTTCTGACCGCCTAAATTAATAAAATAACCGTCCATTTTTACTGTGAAACCTACCTCTTGTTTTTGAGATCTGGCAGCATTTCCGAATAGTAGGAAAGAAAATAAAATATTAAATATTGATAAGCGCATTTTATTTTTTTGTATACTTTGTTTTTCCGTCAGTATATTCTTTAACTGCATTTGATTTGTCTCTATTATTAGCACCGTCTACTTTTTCCGACATAACGAAGTTATTTCCTTTGACTTTGCTTAATTTTAATGCTTTGCTTGCTAAGTTATTTATATGATCCTGATTGAAGTTTAAAGAGTTATCGCTCATCATATCATGCTGATAACCCGGATAGAATGTTGGCATATCATTCGATGCTCCCACAATTTGCTTTCCATTTGTAAGAGTTGTAATCCAGCTGTATGCCAAATGCTCGATGTATCTATCGCCTAAACCGAAATTATGTAAGGTTTCATGTATCGCCATATTCCCTTTATCCTGTGTCGCTAAATAGGCTAAATTACCAACACCTGAAACATGAGTAATTCTTCCTTCAGAAAATCCATTAGATAATAAAACTCGTTCCTTTTTAGTTAAGCCTTCAGAATAATTTTTTCCTGCCGGATGTCCCGCATTTGCTCTATTCTGATTTAGCAATTTATTTTGATCAGTTGTGATTTCGAGAACATTATTTCCAGATTCTCCTACTTTAGCATTTATAGTTTTATTATAAGCAGCAAGGTTAGGGTCATCGGGCTTCGTCGGATCTACTGAAACAAAATTCATTTGTATTTGGACATTATAAACCTTCCCTTCGGTATCTTTATATGTCCTGTTTTGTAAAGCAGCTTTAGAAAATTCGGTATAAGTCTTATTAGCATTTGTAGCAACATCGCTGGCACCAGGACCAGTAATATATATTGTTGAAGTAAAAACAATAGAATTGCCATCTATTGAGACCGAAACGTCTTTCCCATTTTCATCTTTCAATTTCAATGGACTATTCATAACAAAGTTATAGGGACTCCAGTTTGGATATTTTTTTTGCAAAGGATCAACACTTAACCACCTGCCAATTCTTGGATCATAAATTCTATCGCCATAATCCAAACTATTTCCCTCGCCCTTCAGCTCATTATCATTCTCCTTCCCATTAAATCCGTACCTATACCCCTTAACGACCGGTACCGTTACCGTCCTCGTCTTGCAAAGTACACTTTCATTAACTGTGATGCAAGAATCACGCTCTGCTCGGCCAACCCCTCCTCCAAATGCAGTTACCTGCAAATCCCCAGGTGTATTAAAGCGGCTATAGTCTTTAACTACGCTCGTTGTGGCCTCGTCGATTTTACTCCAGAGTACAAGGCCGGCAGTATCTACGCTACCTGTGCAGGACGTATAGTAATTATTCCATACAACTGCAGGAGTTAAAGAACGGTTGTATACTTTAAGGTTTTTGATATACCCGATAAAATTTTCAATCAATCCACCAGAACCGCTTCCGTTACCCACCAGGTATCTTCCTCCGTATTCATTAAATACATCTCCATTTCTCATAGCTGCATAGCCTGCCACTTCTGTTGGTTGCAATACTCCATCTACATAAATTTTAAAGTTTACTGCACTGTTTCCATTTCTTACTGCAACAACCTCATGCCATTGATTCGTTGTTATCCTATTAACGGTACGCACCTGGGCACAGCCACTATCGGTCATAGCATAATTAATATCCCCCGTCTGTAAATGCAGCCTCCCGTCAAGAAGGTATAGCCGATAACCACCTAATGCGTTTCCATAAAAGGAATGGTTCGTCACGATGGTTTGTACTTGCTGGTTCTGTGTTTCCGGGTAAATCCACGCAGCTATACTAAAGTTTTCTTTATGGAAACGTACCTGAGGTGCTGTTTCATATTTAAGGAAAGGGCCCTGGTCAGCATGGTAAGCAATATTCTTCTTCCAGCTATTTCCACAACTGTCCAATGCACCTTGAATTTCCGCTGTTGTAAAGCTAAGACTGTCGGCTAGCAGATTACCTTTAATATAGCCAACCATTGCCGTTTCACTACCGGGGCCTGCGCCCGTAGTAGAAAAGTAATCATCGATAAGTTGCTGCAGCATTCCGCAACTCACACAAGATTTTACTTGCTTAGTCTCTGTAAACTCCGACAGATATTTATTCCTCCCGGGCATCAGCATTCCAAACGGGTAGTAATCATTAGCAGTTATTACATTGGCCTCATATCGATCCACTAGTCCGGGATTAACAGGAGACACAATTTGCTTTATTCTATCGCTTACTGTTGCCAGTACATTCCCCAGGTGATTGGAAAACTCATACTGTTTGTACCCGCGAACAAATCCTGTATCGCGGTAAGTGCTGTTTAACGCTACAACAAATGTATCGGCCTTAAGAGCAGCTTCCATATTTGTATTAGTCCTGAGTATACCGAGGCGACTGCTACCATATAAATCTACCTCTGTCTGCGTAAGCTTTCCCGCATTCAAAGTGTCAATTCCACTTTGATAAATGCTTAACACATTACCCTGGGCGTCCCTTATATAAAAAGTTTGCGTTGTTTTGCCTGCAATCGTGACCGCCTTATTTATCCTGTTACCGGATGGATCATAATTATATTCTATAACCGAATTATCAGACTTTGTTATCTTTTTGATCTTACCATATACAGTCCAGTCTATTTTGCTAATCCCTTCGGCATTGTCCTTAACGAGGTTACCAATAGGATCATAAGTATAGTTGTGGGGGTTTTGATTGTCTATGTCCTCATTGTAATTATTGCGACTAACATCATCCCTTATATAATCGAGCTTGTTAGTCCCCGGTACATAATGATACTTCAAACTATCCATTGCAAGAGGTTTTCCTGCGTTTGTATTTCCGTTTCTAACATAACTCTGAATATTTCCATTCGCATCGTAGCTGATGTTCTCTTTAAAATCGTTAGTGTAGTCCGGATTGCTCCACCAGTTTTCATGCTCATTTACCATTACACCCGCAGGCTTTTTAACTGCACTCATCTCTTTCAACCGGTTCAACTGGTCATACCCATACAAATACATGAAGGGATCGCCAACAGCAGGTATATGTATGCTCGATGCAGCAATATTGCCATTGTACAAAGGTTTTACTCCATTAACATAAGTCCATATTGCAAAAGGATTGATATTGGATATCGGCGAATAATCACGCCGCCCGTCATAAGATGTCGGATAATAATATAAACCAAAACCGAATGCATCCCTTGCTACTTTGCTTCCTGAAATACCATCTCTTCCCATATCATAACTGGTATTGTCCGATCTTATACCTGTAGTATTTACACCTTTTAACCAACCTTGCAGAGTATAAGCATAATCTACACCCTGCACCTGGTTCTGGCCAATTATAGCTCTTGCCAAAGGACCATGCTTATAGTACTCGTAATACGCATCATTCTCCCAATAAAAACTGTCACGGCTCGTTTCTACATTCGTAAGCCTATTTTCGGCATCGTATGTATAACGATGGTAAAAGGCGTCTTTTTGATTAGCCTGGTAAGCAACATGGTTTACTTTACCACTAATCAGGTCGTACCTGTATACTACCTTTTTAATACGGTTCGACGATATACCCGTTGCACCCATTGCTGGCAATCCTTTATAATCCTGTAACAAAGTATCCACATTTCCGTGGATATCATAACTGTAGTACGTTGCTGTTTGATACACTTTGCCGGGAAGATTCGCTGCCATAGTATAGTAATACGTAGCAGCCACCCGGTTTCGAAGATTAACGGCGTTCAAGGCAGGTTGTAAAGCCGATTGCTGTTTATCATATATCGTCTGTGTGATTTGCGTTCTTGTACCGGCGGCATTATTCTGCCATTGATTTAACAAATTCTGGCTGCGTGAAATTGCTATGGACATCGTATCCACACCTGTAGTTTCCCCCACTTCTTCTATTCTGCCTAAAGGATCGTATTTGGTATAACTGTACACCTTGCCACTGACCTTTTGCTTTGCATTTTGTGATACAGCAAGCCTGCCGAGGCGGTCGTACCAAAACTTGCTTTCCCCTGCATCTGGTGTGGCTTGAGCCACCACCTGGTTTAGGGTATTATACCTATAATTCGTAAACATCACATGGTCAGGTACTACCTTCTTTCCGCTCAACCCCTTGTTACGTTCTGTTTGCACCTGGACGAGCCAGCTGTCATCCCTGTTTTCTCTTACACCTTCAGGGGGCACTGTTTTTACAAGGTTGCCTGCCTGGTCGTAATAATACAATGTATAATGGTATTCACTTACCTGGTGCGTTACTGTAAAAGTTTCGTATTTATAAGCCTGCAGGCACTTATTACGATATGCGGTGTCAAAGCTGTTCTTTATCGAATCCCGGTAAGCGTTATATAACTCAGTTGCCGTACTTACGATAAGGAAGGTGCTGTCGCTACAATTGTCAATATTTTCAGGAACTGCAGGCGGAAACACCGGTTCTGATTTTCCACACAAATAAAGCGTTGGAGCTGGTGTGGTCGAATTACAAAGATAAATTCCATTAGGTAAACAACCAGGGTTAACTGCCGGACCACCGCCACCTGAAAAACTGGATTTAGTGTAAGTTCCTCCACCAGCTACATGAAACGAATCCTGGTGCTGGTATTTACTGTAATCACGCATGCGACCAGTGCCTTCATCCATCCTCGCCCACAGAAGCATTGCAGTAGTATCTGACGGATTACCAGTACAATTGAAATTGTTGCGTACTACACTGTCTGGTAAGGCGCGTTTGTATAAACGAATTTGCTTAAGCATGCCTTTAAATTCTTTAACATTCCCACCATTTAAACTGCCATTGCCTATCATCAGCCGGTTACTTTCGGCACCACTACAAATCGGTTGAGAAGTCAATAAAGCATTACACCCCTCAATTGCTGTCTTGTTTTGCAATACGCCGTCTATATAGATCTTAAAATCTGAAGCCTGATTTCCTACACGTTCTACTACCACATGCTGCCATTTTTTTAAACTTACGTTCGCATCACTCCTTATCCAGATACATCCTCCGGCATTATAAGGTTTGACTCCATTTCCTGCCATAAAATTCAACTTACCATTTTGCAGAAATAAACGGTATCCGTAAAAACCGCCGGTTTTCCAATCCCCGACAAAATTTGAGCTGGAGTGTACTACAATTGTTTGCGTATCGGTGCTTGAAACCTCAGGATATATCCATCCTTCAAGTGTGAAATTTTCAGTACCTAAACATAATGCCGGTTTTTCAAAAAATAATAGCGCAGGCTGCCGGTAACGAAATGCAAGGTTTTTTTGGTAGCTGTTGCTACAATTAACTAATCCCTGCTGTATTTGCTGGGTGGTGAAGATTAACCCTTCTGCATCAAACCTTGACTTCATAAAAGCAAGCATTCCTGCTTCTGTACCGGCGTCAGCAGACCGGGAAACAAAGTATGCATTGATTTTCGCTTGTAGAGAGTCACAGGAAGCGCATTGTGGAGTGACCGTATTAACAGGTACAGGAATAAAACCGGCCTTCTTGCAGCTATCTATAAAATCCAGGTATTCCCAGGCTTGTTTGGCAAAACCCAACTTGTTATTGAAGAAATTAGCGTATAACTGGTTCTTTTTCTGTTCCGTAGTATCAGATGTGATTCTTAGGGGTGTAATTCCAGGATACTTTTTCCTGAAAGCCGTATCCAAAGCTGCAACTTGCTTACACGTAATACAAATATCTCCACTATAACACTGTAAGGCAGGTGGAAGAGTTATTGGCTTTGTAACGAATTTACACTCGCTGCTGGTATTGCACATGTTTCTTAAGGTAGTAAGATCCGCCTCAGACATGATTGTATTTCTGGTTTTAGAAAGAAATACAGAAAATGAACTATAGGACGAACCGTAACTTGAATATTCAGCATATAATGAATTAATTTTCTCACACTCACATGTTTCCGGTTTTGTCCAAACCGGCTTATTAGCGTAAATAACCTGGTTGTCATAAGGTTCTGGTGCAGTAATAAGATCCTCTGTGCAACCTGCATCGGTTGTATGAGTGCTGTTATAATTTCTTATAACGTCTTCAAAACTTCTGAAAGCATCAGTACTGGAAGGTTTAACAGAGCTAGCCCCATAAGGATGATTTACATCTGATCCCTCTTTACAAACCCTTACTAATTGTGGAATTATTATATCGAGGGCAGCAGGTGTATAACTGGAACACGATGAAAGTTGTTGCATCCACATTTTAGCATAAGCATGACAATTCGAA
Source organism: Segetibacter sp. (assembly GCA_028288485.1). Taxonomy (GTDB): domain Bacteria; phylum Bacteroidota; class Bacteroidia; order Chitinophagales; family Chitinophagaceae; genus Segetibacter. Next base: position 70,136 of record JAQBNO010000209.1, on the reverse strand, counting down.
TCATAATATCTGTTTAAGGTATTATTTGCGGAGTCTATCGCAGATGATCTTGATGGCAGTGGACTTTGTGAGGTGATATACCCCAACCCATTTTGACCTAGAGCATTCTGAGCATTATTAAAGTGAGGTACATAACCAGCGTTGGTAAGTTGAATTGGTGAAGGATTAGTTGGCGGAGTGGTTGAGTAATTGGTTTTGATAAGAGAATCGATCCTGCTGTAGATAATATCCCTTTTGATATTTAAATAGGCTTCCCTGAAATTCCTCCAGGCCATATCTAAATCAGCCTTACAAATAACAGTGGTATCGAATGAATTTCCGATGGGTTTATACTGATTTACGCAGGCCTCGTCTGTATTTGGGCACCTGGTCATAATTGTTGCCAAACTCCACAGATTGATATTTGCTGAACTTACATAATTATTGAGTCTGGCATCAATTTTCACCCTAAAGTAATCAGTAGCCTGGTTAGGAACCTGTGTTGAAGGCAAAGGATCGGTACCACCAGGAAGTTTAGGTTTTTGGCTGGATATTGCGAAAATTGCTGTTGGGTTTAAATAGCCAGCAACTCTCGCAGTTTGAAAGTCCTCGGTCACCGAAAATTTCCGGTCCCAAATATGGCTGGTATTATACCGTTCATACTCTACAAGTTTATAGTATTCGGGATGGAACCTAAGTAAAGCATCTCCCCAGGTGCTTTTAAATTGCCTTGAAAATTCCTTCGCACTTAAATCCTGCGGCCGTACATAAGTGCCGGCAATTGGGTCATACACACTATCAAGCTTGCCTAGTTCGTTAAGATAAATAATATCCGGTCTTTTAAAAGTCGGAGTATAGTTAGGGTCACCATTCTTGTCATAAAAAATAGAAAAAACATCGGAAGCTTTATCAGGATTAGCATATTGACCCGAAGGACTGCTCATATCTAATAACATTGATGCTCGTATATCATCATTGTCGCCCGTATTTTCGCAGAGTGCTTTACAATTTTCCGAAGCTTCTTGATATGCACTCCAAAGCATTCCCCTGTATTGCGCAGAATCCTCAGTTCTAATTCCTGTCTTTTTCATCAACGTGTCACGGAACTGTTCCCACGAACCTAAAGTAGCCTGACAGGCCTGACAAGCAGGTTTACAGTTAGCATTGACAAATAAAGTCCTTTGATCATTAATAAAGTCCTGTAAGGACTTACACGTATTCTTCGGCATAAAAACACTGTCACGGTAATAATTCAATCCATACCTGCTAACAGAAAGTTCCTTCGTAACTTCATAACTTCCTTCGGCGAGTACTTTGTCAAAATTTATACTATTAAAACCTTTTGCTGGACTGCAGGTAACATCTATCGAATCTATTTTAAAATTTTGGAAGACAGTATCGAACTTTTTACCCCCAAAACTTTGATTACCACAATTGTCGGAAATAGTGATTCGTAAATCGTACAGGCAGTCGTAACAAATACTTTTTTTAGGAATTGAACAGTCGTCTTTAGTCAAACTCTCCGGATTTAAGGTATAGTTGAAAGTATGTTTTCCTGCTTTTGAAACTAATAACCCCTTCTTACTTTCCATAACTAGGTCCTTTATAACAGTCATACTACTATTAGAAAGTGTTTCAGTTATGGTGGTAGTATTATTTGAAGACAAAGTTGAGAGACTAATGCTATCTGGAGGCGTTCCTGCAAGTGCCGTAGCAATTGTTCTGCCATGCATATCAACATAACTAACACTATACTGTCCATTCCCATCACGAACCATATTTTTTGTGTAATGGGTATAGTCGCCTGCTTCAGTTCCAAACAAAGCATCCAATTCCTTTCTGTCCGGCGTACCATAATAATATTTTGTATCGTGATTGCTGCCCAATCTGAAATTAGGGCCTACACCACTTTGCCTGCTTATTCTGCCAGTATTGTCCTGGGTATACTCGGTTTCAGTAAATGGATAATTTTGTGCATCAGGTATAAACTTATTGAACCTGTTATTCTTATCCGGGTTACTGGGTGAGTAATATTTAGACGCACCGTTGGTATTACCCATAGGGTCTGCACCTTCCTTACAGCAATCTGAGGAAGTAGCTAATGTGTCAAAATTATCCTTTACATACTCCACTCCATTTAAACCAACGTTGAAATTTTTAGAATATTCAACAATTTTACTGAGTGTTGGAGCGGGTAAAACCTGTATAGCCGGCCTTCCCTGGTAATCATAAAATGTTTGAGCAACTACTGTCGTATTCGAACTATTATCTTTAGTAACTGTTTGCCTGCTCCTCAGGCTGCCATCGAAATATTGCACAACTACCTTTCTTTTGCCGTCTTCAGCAAAGCTTATCGAGGATTGCCAATTTAAAGGACGCTGGTGGCCCCGGAACGCATATCCGGCTAAAACAACACCAGGTGGGTATGTCCAGTCTGCTTCTATTCTTATTCCATTTGCGTTTTGCTGCACCGCTCTTACTCTGAAAAATAATGAACCGGCATTATCATACATTAAAGGAATAGAATATTTTTCAGCAGCAACCGTAATACGAGTTGCATTATTTTCAAAGATCTTATTTTTATTAAAACTCGTGGTACCGTAGAGGCCTTTAGCAAGTGGCAAAGAATCAATATAAGCCCACTCCAGGTCGTATTCCGTTGCTCCCGGAACAGTACCCCAACCTACAAATAATTCATCCTTATTTATCTTGTTCGAATCAGAAAAAAGAATGCCGGGAACCAATTGAGTGCAGGTAAACTTATAGCGAGGTTGGGGCCGCATCGTGTTTTCTATTACCAAAGTTTTAGTAACATTCCAGTTAACACTTGAATCTACTTTCAACACCGTTACCTTAACTTCTTGGGCATTTGAAAACACAAAACTGCTCCTACTTTTAAATTTGTCATTAGGGTCATAGTTAATAGTAAAGTCACGGATAAATGAACCTGTTGAATTGTCGGCAGTTATGTAGTCAATTCTTAAACTCACCGTTGCATTAAACTTGTCCTTTACAAAATAGGTGCCTCCTTCAAAAACAGCGAGGGTAATAATATTCTTTACGGTATATGGAGTATCTAAAAAATTCTTGTCATTAAAAAATCGAGGATTCTTTAGCACCCTGAATGTATCCTTTGTAATCTTATTAAGCGCTCCGCTTATTTGAACTTTATACTCATAATCTGTCTGCGAAAAACCCTCGAAAACGTAAAAAGAAAACAAAAAAAATAAAAACGGTCTGGCTATCTTTTTTATAAAAAAGTGCATACTAGGTTTTTTAAAGGTTTGGTGAGCCTAAGAAAATGGAGTAATCTTTAAATTTTTCGGCGGGTACATATTCATTACCACTTTTGACGAAAACCGTCTTTTCATCAAAGGAATAGGGGCTACGGTAATCTTTTTTATAATTAGAATAACTAGCCTCAACAATTGCATACTCATCATACTGGTCAGCCGCCTCTTTTTCGCGATTTTGCGTCTCTAGAAGTTGCTCTGTTTTAACTAAGTACCTCGCCTTAATAATATACCCCGTAGCTTTATTAATAGTAAAAACAACCGTTTTAAACGAAGATTGTGTAGGGAAGTTAAGTACGATCCTTTTTACTATTTTATTGCTGTCGATGGTATAACTCAGGCTCGAGATATTTCTGAAAACACTATCAATCAACGCTCCGGGACCGTTTCCGGTTTCCCCGCTATTGGGCTTCGTGAGGTATATTAATTTATCATCTTTGAAAAGATGAATAATATATCGGTCGTTCTTTATGGTCTCCGTATTGTTTAGGATTATCCGGTAATTGTTACCGTTGATTTCCATACTACCCATCATTGAGTCAAGATAAATTTCGGGCTTGCTTTCCGTAGCATAAACATATTTAACGTCAAAACTTAGCGTAGAACCTATTGAATAAGTTTCTTGCAGACGTTTCATCTCAGCTATAAGTTTACCATTTGCCTGGCCACGAACAGTATTGACCAGGCAAAAAACTGCAATAATGGCAATGTGTACCTTTCTCATAAATCAATCATTCTATTGTTTAAATTCTGCATCCGCCGATTTCTTTCACTAAACTCACTTCATATTCCCCTGCTTCTCAAACATCTCTTTGTCGATGTCACTTCTACGTTGCCATTCCCCCCGGCGTCATCAAAAGCTTTTTGTTACCAACATTGGTCCTTTACTCATCATCGTTGTGTCACTCACTTGTACCCTAAGTCTTCTATGCGGCCTTGCGACCTCGGCATTACCCCCTCCACCAGGTAAGGAAAATGCTTTTATCTCTTATTTGATTTTCCTATACCTTTTTCCTTACCTCAATTACCCCCCAAAGTCTTCCCTGTTAATTTACTTTGCTTCTTAGCATGCGGTAATGCAAACTCCAGATTACCTTGTTTTAATTGCATCTTTTTTTATCTGTACTGCTAATGATGAACTAGCGGCTTTTTATTATGTTCAATAGGAAAAAAAAGTACAAGAGTGCGACGCAAGGAAGGCCTAATAGTAGCGTTGCGTATGGCCCCAAAAACATTTGACTTTCTTGCGTTTTCTATTGTAACATTTTCTTTAATTGAAACAAGAAAGCTTCACGTCTACCTTGGAATACAAACTAATTAAGCATTACGGCCCTTGTTTTAGTAATGCGCTCCTTGTTTCCTTAATGGTTTTAATACCTCTTTGTGTTTCTTTTTTAACCCGAACCAGTGTTCCGTCATCGTCATATTCGTAGTATGTTGCGTAGTTATTTTCATCCAGTTCGGCCATCAACCTCAAATTAACAGGGTGATAAACAAAGGACTTCATGTTTGCACTAAAAGGATGAATACGGATATCATCAAAGTAAACAGCAGAGCTTGAAGTTGCTTTAAAGTTGACAGCTATTGAAGTAGCATTAACAGGAATATCAACTGTGTCCTCGTACCGTTGCCAACCTTCAATTATATTTCCTGAAGGATACAACGAAAAAACTAGATCTGGCTGATTAGACCGTTTGAAGGTAACCTGTATACTATTACCGGTGTATTTTTCACATTTACAATCCTTTTCCTCTTTTACCCAGGCACTAACCAGCAACTCTTTTCCGGATAAAGGAGAGAATATTGGAAGCAGGGAGTTGGAAGAAGTTTTTACGCGATTCAGTGCCTTTTCCAGTGTATTACATGCATTAGTAACAGTATCAATTGTTAACCGGGCATTTGTAGTATCTGTAGTAACTACTGCTGCTGCAATACCGATATTATCGGAGGAATTTACACGTAAACTGTACCTGCCGGTGTGTCGTTGTAACGTATCTCTTTTTGCCTTAAAGGGAGTAAAATCAAAGTGCTTGCTAACAGGGCAGGCGGTATCACAAACAGAGGACGCAAAATCGTAATCTTCAAAACCTTCAAATGCTGCTTCCCTATATCGGCTGTTTTGAACTACTGCAACTGGTAAAGAATTATTGTATCCATATAACCCGGCGTTATACCGCCCCAACGGGTCCTTGTTTTCAAGTTCAGCACCTTTGCTGTTAAACAAGGTCATCTCACTGTTCCAAACCCACTTGGTGGTATCCGCCTGGTTAGACAGTCTATTTTTATTATTACCTATACTTACAAAATTCCAGAACGGCTTGAAACTGCTAAAGGTGCCGTTATTTCGCAGGTCTGTTGCTGAAGAAGGAAGTTGTTCCTTCCTGTCTCCATAAAATGCATAGGTTTTTTGTTGTCGCCAATTGCCCAGCAATCCGAAGGAATAAGGATTTACGAGTGTATCAGTAATGGGGCTATAACAAAATGAAGAGGAATTGATGTCGGGTAATTGCAATTTCCGACATTTAAAATCTCCTTTTTCATACACTAAGCCGTATCCGGAAGGACAAGAATACGCTTCGGGAACTTTACGTCCAGCCAAATCTTTAGTTGAAAAAATGAGATTCAAATCTTCATAACTGGTTGCATTGCTTATTTCTGTCGAGTCATTCCCATATATTTCAACGCCAAAGCCAGCAGGATTGGTGATATTATCGGCGACTGGTTGGTTATAACCTTCTATTTTTATATAATGAATGCCGCTTGTTAAATTTTTGGGGCGAATATACCATTCCTTGAAATTTTCCTCCAAATCATCCCGATCTTCCACAAAGAGTTGATTATCGATTGTAATTTTTACCCGGTTGTCTCCCCCCGATGCAAAATAGTATCTTCTAGTTTCCGGGAAGTATATAGGAACGGTAAAGCTGAACCACTTTCCATTTGGAATAGAATCCTTGCAGCATGCCCATATCCCGCTTCTATTTAAGGGTCCGATACGCGGAGACGGATTCGGGTCACAAGGATTTGCAGATGGTGGAGGTAACACAGAGTTTCCTTGGAAATTTGTCGAACTTGTGCTATCGGCTATGTTTCTGTAAGCATATCCAGTTGTTGGGCAACCAGTTGCACCGGTACCCTTCCAAAAACTATTTGAAGAGTCTATTGGTGTTCTTTTATTTGTATCTGAAAAAGAATAAATAAAGCTACCACAACCGGAATATACAGGATACGTTATCTGCATGATGCAAATTGAAACGGCGGTGTCCTTTCTATAGACGATTGTATCCTTTGTACACGTTCTTAAATTCGTCGAGTAAGTATACCCTGGAGGACACGTCATGGTATAATTTACAGCCTTCTTATTCAATTCCGCCACTTTCCACTGTTGTTTAATTTCAAGGGCAGAAGCATTTATTACTCTTGAAGTATCATCGAATTTTAGCGTGTACCTGCCCCCATAATAACGGAGAGGATTAGCAAGTGTGACTACAGATCCTAGTGAACTGCTTACATTTCTCCTGCCCGAACGGATCACCTTTAAACTAACGTCGTTGCCGCTAAAAGGAGTACCATCAGCATTTATGAAATAAATCTGCCTCGCTCCTCCGGTTACAACATTTGCATCTATAGCCCATACTTTCGAATAATTGGGAAACGTTGCATAAGCAGGGTCGCAATCTGCCCCGCTTGTTTTGGATTTTGAAGCAACTAATATTTCATCCCCGCTCGCAAACAACACTGTGTCAATTCCTGACCGTAATCCCTTAACAATTTTACCATTCTTAATGGAAGCGTTATATAGCATAGCCCCGATGTTTTTATAAGCTAGTCCCATTCCTTCATAGGCCCAATGGGACGGGTATGTAAAATTGTAAACAGGATCGTTAAATTCATTTTGAGTGCGAGTTAACAACACGTCACCTGTTTCACTGTCGTACATCATATTTTTGGTAGAAACCACACTTCCCTTATCAATGTGTATCACACTATCCAGTATGCCATATCGCTGTATTATTTTCGTGGTAGCGACAGAACGAAATTGAGTTTCTTCCCGCTGGGGAAGACCAAAAAAAGAAGGAATAAGAAAAACAGGCGGAAACGGCAACGCAAAAAAATCACCATTTACATTGTAATTATTGCCGTTTACGACTGATACCTGCTGGCGCATATCCATCATCAATTCAACATCTTTTCCAATTATGCCGGCAGTATCTATAATGCCATCAGGACTCATAACCGTAACTCTATTAGAGAGCTGCTTTGAATCGACCGAGTGATTTTCTACTTTATAAATATTCCTTGTATAAGTCAGCGGATGATCAGAATCGGTTTCAGCATAAGTTGCCTGTGTTTTTATCTTACCGTGCATATCGTTTAACTCGACCTTGAAACCCTGCGATAAGGAGATGAAGTGTTTCGCATTTATTTTCAGGAAGTTTGCTAAAGCAGGCTTATACCTTTTTTTATCCAACATTGAACGATCAGTAACTGTTGGAAAATCAAAAGCAGTATAGAACTCTGTTTCTTCATAACCGTTGGCAGATTTTTTATTCTGGGTATGTATTGACCTAACCCTCACCTTACTGTAACCGACACCAGCCGATGGGAAAAACGCTTCACCTAATGGTTCTTCTGTATAACCTAAAGTAACAGGACCTAAAGGGGCGATTTTTTCGACGTATTCAATTGGGAGGTGGAAAGGGTTTTCTTCGCTACCAATCATAGGTTCATAACCTGCAACGCCGCTACTTATCCTGGTCTGCTTGCCGTTTATTTCCTTAATCGTTGTATAGTTATATTCCTGCCCGTAAGAAGACTCCTTTTGCCCCGTCATGCTATTCCAGTTATCAAATATTTCTACCCGTTTAACTCTATGCCCTCCACCTAGTTTTTTATGGTTAGGACTATTTAGCCGAACGAATGTTCTACTGGTATCAACCAAATAGGCAACTGGTTTCTTCCTTGCAAACGCATCAAATGATCTAAAAGCATTTCTTATATTATCGGCCTGAGACAATACGATGCTTACCGCATCCCGTAAATCAACATTATTTCCCACCTCAGAGCCCGGATATGCTTTCGAAGGAAGGTTCAGCCTGAGAAATTGAATTGCTGCTGTTGCCAGTGGACTATAAATTTCGTTTTTATCGCCCTGGATACTGATTCCTTTCAACTTCATCCACATGGTAGTAGAATCGGCAATCCCGTATCCGCCTATCGCATCCAACTCAGCGTAACAAGGAACATATTCATAACCCATTCCATACTTATCTGTTGGCATTTGAACAGATAACTTAAAATATATTTTATTAACACCTTCCAGATACTTACTAAAAGCCTCCTTCGTGTTGGCAACGGGAGAAGAAAGCTTCACAAATACGTATAGATTATCCTTGGATCCAAATAAATTTAAAGAAGCATTTGCTAATGAGCTAGTTGCTCCAAAGCCATAGATTTTAAACATCTCCATAGCCCTCCTGTTCTGGACATATGCATAATCATCACTTTCATAAGTAACATTTATTCTTCCACCGGAAGGGAGAGTTACATTATTGAGGTTCCACGCTCCTGCATTTATTGCTGAAGTTGCACTGTCTTTTAATGCATACGGATATTCGGCATTCGTAATTAAATTGCTTGCTGTAGAGCCAGGGTTTTGAAGAGGATCTTTATAATTTCCCCACTTATCGTACGACTTTATATTATAAGATGGATTATTGGAATGGTAGCTGAAAACATACGGGTTTAATTTGCCTTTATCGTTTCCATTATAACTAAACCAAATGGTGTCTAATGTAAGCTTACCGGTTAAATCATTTGGATCGCCCTTTAAACCCTTGCATAATTTGTAGCTGTAGCGAAAATGAACCGTTTTAATAGCCGTGGCCTTGCTTCCATTTTTCAAAAAATCTGCTTTACTATATAAATTGATTTCTTTCAGTTTTTTCGCCGGCCGTTCTGTTTGTTCATCTCCTCGTTCATTAACACCCCATCCATCTGACCGTTCCTCAACGGTAAAAGTTGCTATCATCGATTTCGACTCTAAAGAATGCAGATACCATAGCTCTTTTTCACCATATACATAATTTCCTTTATCATCCCTCGTATCAGTCTTTAACCCTTCATTATAGGTAACAATATTCTTTCCAAATGGAGCTCTCCATTTAAACGGGTTCAAAATTCCCGAAACCTTCGAGTAATTAAACTTTATGGCGTCGCCGCGGTCGTCGTCAGAAATACCATCGCCGGCAAGGTCTACATAATCAGGAGAAACAATAGCTGTTAATAAAAAGGAATGTGCGTAAGCTGGAATAATTTCGCTGCTGAAATAGTTGTCATTTCCTCTTTGATTTTTAACTGTATTGTCAGTGTCGTGGGCATAATGTACAAGACCGGTATTGGTGCTGCCCCCTTTCGAATCAATTGAAAATGTAGCCTCTTTTTGCAACAGGTTGTAAACAGGAATTCCATAAATGTATCGACGACCATCTGCATTTAGTACAGTCATCTCGGAAATATGACCGTGTTGTCTAAACGTATTAATTCTTTTTTCTTTTGTAAGCGAAACATTCGTATAAGAATCTTTGGGAGGAACTGAATACAGATAATTTGCAGAGATCAATGAAAATGTTCCTCCGGGGCGAATCCATGATAGTTGTGCAATTGAAGTTCCTCCACTTTCAAAGTATTCAAATTTAATAGATACTACCTCACCCGCAACAAGATTCAGATATGCTGTATCGGCTTTCGGACTATGGGGTTTCCAGTCATTTTTAAAAAGCGAGTCGTTTATCCAAAGTCTAAATCCGTCATCAGTAGTCGTTACAATTTTATATGAACCGGAGTCTGGCGCTTTCAATCTCCCTGTCCACCGAATAGAAAAGTGGTCCTGGTTTAATCCTGGAATGGTTGAAGGATTAGAAAAATTAACGTATCCTACCTTTTGGTAGGCCTTAGCTTCAAAATTTTCACCATTGAAATATTCCCCTATTAATCCAGTACCCGTCCCATCTAAAACATCCGTCGGATTTGGAAAACATCTTGCACAAGTATCACAGCTAAATTTATTGATCCCATAACTTTCAATATACTTTGAAAATCCAACTTCACTTGCTTCTTTTGCAGTCAAATATGTAATTACCTGGCTCCGTTTATCTCTTTCCTTTTTAATTGTACTGGTTGACGAAATTGGAAGTTGTCCAACTAAAGACTTGTTCCTATACCTGTTTAGAAAATTAGTTGCCGTTATTATTGAGCTACTACTGCCGCCTTGATACAAATTAACTGCTACCACATCATCACCACCAAGCGAATCATAATATAGCTTGGAGTTAATCGCTTTTTCACCTGGGTTTCTAAAATAAACCGATTCATACAAAGAATCGGATCTTTTGAACGAAAGGTTGTTTTTAACCGCATTTTCGTTAAGCCACGCACTATTCTCAGTGAAAGAACGATTGAGATTAATATCGACTCCCCCATGAAAAATATTACCCGAGCCAACGTCTACACTTCCCCCCAAAGACTCACTTTTTGTTTTCATGTTATGGTCATAAATAAAGCCGATATCACTTCTGTATGCCCGAAACATTCCTCCTGTTCCTTCCCCTGTAACAGAAAACAGATCGTAGGTATAATTAGGAACAGCAATATGCGCAACGGCCGGCTTTTCTCTATAGGCAATTTCCTTTTCACGGTTAAAATCAAGGAGAGCGTTTTTATCCATACTACCCTTTTGATAATTCAAGTAACCGAATGCAGGCAGTACCTGTGTTACATCTTTTGCATCAATTCTTTGCTTTGTAACATAACCAGTTAAAGATAGATTAGGATGAAGGGTAGTAATAGCGCTTCCCACTTTTCCGGTAAATGAATACAAGTTGCTTGTATAAGGCATTGTTATAGTAGGTGTATATGATGGGGTAGCAAATGAAATGGAAGACGCATACTCGGAACTTCCACTGTTTATAGCCTGGTTTTTCACATCAGTTTCAAATTGCCTAAGTCCGGCCTGTAATTGCAATCCTTTTAAGCCGGTGCGTGAGTTATAACTTAACGAGGTACTTAAACTTCCAGCTATGCCGCCATTCGCTTTTGCCTCAGCTTCTGCTATTGCAACGGCTAAAGAAGGCGCAATAGTTAAACCTTCCTGCGAATTGTTAGTCACCGACAATCCGCTTGTTAACGAACCAAATCCTTTTACCCCTGCGTTCAAGGTTGCATTCAAACTGGTTTCCAACCCCCAACCTTTGTAGTTATTAGTGAATATTCCAACACTTGCATTTAAGCCTATAGGCAGCGATATACCCGTCAACTCTGAATTGGCACCCGCGGAAACACCTACTGTCTTGTTCTCTTTAATTGTTGCTGTTTTGGTAATCGTGTCTTTCCCGCCATTGAAATCATCAGGCAGGCCCCGCATATTACGGGTGATCGTACCGGGATTGATGTTCCATCCAAGCCCCACCCAACTTGCTTCCTGGTCCATTGTTACACCGCTTCTGTAACTGATATTAACAGGATAACCTCCTACATCCAGCAATGGTATGTTGTATGAAAAATCACCGGTAAAAAGGTCAACCATATTGGTATTATTGACCGATGAAAATGACTGCATTTCAGGCTGGGTGGGGCCTCCACCATCAAATTTTTCTTCGACAAGGATACCTGGATTACGGAGGTTTAAAGTACTGAAATCAACAGGATTTGTAGTATTTCGTTCGTCAAATGAAATAATGGGTTTGTTGGCAATTATATGACGATACTCCCGTATAGGTCTATTCTCGTTGCCGACAGATGAATATCTATCAAAAGAAATGTTAGCTGTATCATATGCAGGATAAGCAAACCTTGCAAAAAGTATGTTAGAATAAAAAAGCAAAAATAATCCCAGGGCAATTCTTTTACTAAATTGGGCTAAACGCTGTATCATGTATTTTAAGGGTCTTTTCTTACGATAAAGTGGGTTAATTTTTATTCTGCTGTTGCTGGGGTGTTATATGAAAATTTAAGATTCCATTCTTCATTCCGGGAGTTAACAATCTGAAATTGATAAGTTTTATTGATTGAAAACTTACGGCCTTTTAAAAGCTCGATTTCTATCAAGTTGGGACCATATTGAAGATTAAGAGTGCCTTCTTTTAAAACCTCATTTTCCCCGCTTTCTGAACTTCTAATGGTATAATTCAGTACGCTATCATTAGCCTGGTTATCATATTCAATTTTTAAAATGCCCTTACTTACTGCGGTAGCCGATTCATAGCCTCTTTTTAATTTAATGTACGGTTGATCATCAATTTTGGCAGAATCAGGTTGCTTCGAGCGCAACTTAAATGTCCATACTTCACTTTGCGCTGCAAACTGATTATTATTGCGGGCGACAATACGCCAGGCATATGTTTTAGCAGTATCTAAAGATTTATTGGAAGCAGGATAATTATTGAATAAACTTCTATAGTTGCCGATGTTATATACTGGAACGTTTTGTTGTATAGCTTGGGAAGCCTCTTGACCCTGCAAAACTTCCACTAAAATTAAGTCGTATGATAACTCGTTAAATAAATTAATTGGTACAGGAGGTATCCAACTAAATAGCGGAAAAGGAGTTTCAATTACTGCCTCATTTTCTGGGGTATTTAGCAAAGGAGGACTTAAAGGGGCCACCTCTACCGGTACACAGTCCTCGGCAAGTTCAATATAGGTTTCGTATTCGTGCTTGTACACAGTGAAACACGCCATGAAATTTCCAATAGGTAAAAAACCGTTAGGGGTTTGATCTACATTATTTATTGGAGAGATGTAGTGATATTGAATTGGATTAAGATCAGTTGATTTAAGTAAAAAAGCACCTTTATTAACCGTTATGACTTTAGTTGTAGCAGTTAGTACGGGTTGATTATCACTTGCGTTTAGTAATGTCAATCCTATATATACTTCCTGCGCCGAACTTCCGCTATTTACCACCGCTATGTTCCAAAGCTGATTCTTCATAACAATACCTGTAGGAGGCAGCTGAAGATTAATGCTTATTTGTCCGTTACACCAAAAATTAAACAGGATGCAGCAGAGAATTAAACTAACTTGTTTATACATAAATAACTTTTAAAAAACTTTAAAGAAAGTCAAGCGTCCGATAGTATTATCCACTAATTCTTTGTTACTTCCTGGAATAAATCCTTTATCCATCGTCACTTGCAACTCTCCAACTTTAGGAATTTTCAATAAAGCGTTCCCTGCATAACCCCATAATTCCCGATCGTAAATTGTTTGTCTGTTATACTTAACACCGCCTCCTATTCTAAACCACTCATTCAGTTTGTATTGAAGATTATGTTCGTAAGTATATAGTTTATAATCAGTATTAGAAGATCCCGAAAAATTAAATTGAACCGATAGTTTGTCAAGTATAATACTTTGACTAAGGAAGAGATTTTTAGTATTGAAGTACACAAAATTCGAATCCGTTTCCTTATTATAAAATTGCATGTAGATGACAGAAGTATTATACATGACTGCTTTATGCCGATAAAAATGATTGGCGCTTGCTGTTAATGTATGAAACAGATTTTCAACAAATTGTCCGTCATTTAGCTTTGTTAATTGGGAACTTGGAGAATATCCTAATGAAAGAATAGGAAGTCTTTTTATTCTTAATGTAGCCTGAATACTTTTAAATATAGTTGTACTCTTATATTGCCTGCCAATAAAGGGATTGGTAAAATCATTTGCCCTGATAGAACTGTTAACAATTAAACGCCTTTTCAAAAAAGGCTGTTCGACTCTAAAAGCCCATGAACTCTGGGCGGAACCGGAAGTAAAAAGGCTAAAAGATTGAAAGTTTGCGCCAAAACGCCGATAGTATCCGTTTAATTTCGTACGGGTAGAAGGAATAAATGAAACTACTTTTATTGAATACGCCTCATTAGAATGATCGCGCATCTTAAAAGCGCTACTAAATAAATTTTTATCCCCGCTACTTAAACTGTAGTAAGGAACAGACGATTTCGCTGCCTCGCCTGTAATAAAAGTTGTTTTGTTTACTTTGATCTGACCTTCAATGGTATAACCCATCAACTTGTAATTAGGTATCTGGAAACCCTGTAAGGTGCTAGAGGAATTGTATAACTGCCTGCTACCCGAATAGTGTGTAACTATTAAGTTATTTCCTTCTTTTAATCCCTTGCCTACCCGGATCAAATTTAAATATTGAAGTGAAGTATTTTTATTTCGTACTATAAAATCACGAAACCTGTAATCAATAAAGCCAGTTGCAAAAGCATAATAATAGTAAGGGTTATACTCTACCTGCAATCCCTTAATACTTATATTCTTCGCCGAAAGCTCGGAATAGTCAACCAGGCTCCTTCCAATTTTAAATGATCGTAATCCCCATAGTAACTTATACCCTTTAGGCAACAGTGTATCAGATAAACCTTCCTTTGCCAGTTTGTTTTTTAGTATCCTTACATCTTTTATTGCATCAATTTCGCTTCTGGAAAAAGCAGGGCTGTTTTTTAATTTATCGGTGCCTTGATTGTATAATTGGCGCAGTTTTACTAATTCTGATTCTGCTGAATCAACTTTTCTTTTATTCTCATCATACTTCTGTTGAAAGTTATTAATGGAGCTATTAATTGAATCTTTCCTATTATCCAAATCCTTATTTTGCGATGCCTCTTTTCTAAGTCTTTGTATAGATACAGTTTTAGCCTCTTTATCTACTATACCCGTTAGACTCTGCTGACTTAGCCCTGGTTCACCGTTTTCTACACGGCTTTTTTGACCATATAATTGCTTTTCTCTTTCCTCAATAAGGCGTTGAATAGTAGCAGGGTCCTTCAACCAATTCCGCAGATCATATAATTCTTTGGCCTTCTTCTCTAAAAGTGACTTTATTCTTTCTAAAGAATCTAACTGAAAGGGAGGCTTTATTCTGCTTTTTAAGTTTTCTTTTATTTTGTTCCTGAACTGTAAAGGATCAAATTGCAGGTTTAAATCGGTGAAGTTTCTAAACAGGCTTGAATTGCTGAACCTGGTAGTAAAGTAAAATCTAAGAGGATATTGATCTTTTACAGTTATATCTAAATA
This sequence comes from Segetibacter sp., assembly GCA_028288485.1. Lineage (GTDB taxonomy): Bacteria > Bacteroidota > Bacteroidia > Chitinophagales > Chitinophagaceae > Segetibacter. The sequence continues at coordinate 54,777 of JAQBNO010000209.1, read as the reverse complement.
AGTTTGTACAGTGTGCTGATAAATTTCTTTTTCTGCGTAGGGGGTGTCGATGCGGGAGTTATAATTTAGATCATAAAGGACATTACCATGAACTTTAAGTAAGGGTTTTTTTGTTGAAGGGGAAATGATGGATGAGTTCGAATGGCCATCTTTTTTGGCAGAAGAACTGCCGGGTATATTAACTAAACGGTTCCATTCAATAAAACCGTTATTAGTTGATCGAATAAATATAACGACCGTATCTCCCTTTATTTTTTTATGTTCTCTTATCAGGGAGTAAATACGGTCGGCCGATATATTGATACTGTCACTTAAGATTAGTAATGAAACGTTTTTTGAAGTGGTAATCTTTTTAGCCCCTGCTTCTTCAAAATTAAAATTAGCCTCCGAGTTTTGCCCGGTAGCATGTTTTAATAATAGAATCGCAATAAATGAAAAAAGAAAGGCTTTCAAAAGCAGTAGCAGGGTTTAGAGAAACAATCTATAACTAGTTTTTAACAAAGCAAAAATTATTTTTAACTTTTTGTTGCTGAGTTTTTAACTTAATCAATCTATCCTACAGGCGCTCTTTAGGTTTACGGTAACATGGCCAGATTATAAGCTGGGAGATTAATAAGCATGATTGCTGTCCAAGAAGAAATGCTGAGGCATCTAAGGCAAGGAAAATACGCAATGTTCCTAAAAAGACGACGATGGTGATTCAGTGTTTAAAATATTTGAAGGAAACCAAGTACCTGTAATATGTATTCTCACTGTGATTTCTATCCCGTTACCGTTCCTCAAGAAAGACAAAAAAAACCGGTTAACCCTGCAGCTGGCCACGATCCGGAAGCTTGACGGCAGATCAGCCATCAAAAAAGCTTACAAGAAGTAAAGATGGAAATGGTAAAAGAAAGACGAAATCTTGTATGAGTTAGAATGAGATTGTAACATTGTCTAACAAAATTAGTAGTAATGCTTAGAAAGAGGAAATATTACGTAAGACATAAAATTTTAGGAGTTTTACAAGACAACTTGTCCCGTTTCGATGCTCAAGAACATGTAAATATCCAAGATATCAAGCTAACACTACAAGAGCTAGTTACAGCATCGCATTTAAATGAAGAAGAAATAATTCAAGAGATGAATTATTTAAATGGAATTGAGGAAATAGAATGGATTTGGCAAAGCGGTGTTCAAAGTTTCATAATATTAAGAAAAGGGACGATCTCCTACTTTGATCGCCATCTCCTATACGAGGGGCGTAAAGAAGTGCTGAATGATATTAACGATTATCTGAAAAACATCGCCACTACTATTCTTTTAGCTATAGCAGGTTGTACGTTCATCTTTAATCTCATTGATACAAGACAAAATCAAAAAAACATCTACAAAATGGAAAGTGAACTACGTCAATTAAAAGACACCGTACAAATGTTGAAGCAGAAAAAATAATGTCCGAAATAATCCTACTCATAATACTTTACAGTAGAGTGCGGATAGATTATTAAAAGAAACACGTCTACCATTAAATATTACGCACAGCTCCCCGTATAATTTCAAATATTCAATTCTCAGCGCCTTCGATAAATCGTTATCCGCCCGGTCTACTTCTACCGTATAATCATTAATTTTATTTTTAGTCAATGAAAGCAATGAAAGATCCGCTCCAGGTAATACAAAGCAGCCGACCGGCTGACTCTATGCTCAAACATCTTCAGCAACAACAATTCATTTTGCTCGTACAACAAATGTTGCCGAAAGAGTTTGGATTCTTTTGCAAGAAAATCCTCAAGCTGCAGGAATTCTACGATTGGAACTGTCTTGGGTGGGCTACTGATAAAGTTGAATTGACGTACGGGAAAGAGCAATACTGCTGGCAACGCGGCCGATAGACTTTGATGCACCAATCCATTTTATCCGAAAGGAATAGGAAGATCAGGAAGAGTAGCTTTTCCAGCCGCGAATTCTTACTCGGCTTTAACTCAATAGGCTTATCAATTAGGAGTCACGAGCGATTTAGTGGATGCTATATCGTCTCTTGATGACCTTGGGACAATGCAAGTTATAAATGACTTAAGAGCGGGAACAAGCTATCATAACAATTACCGTAAAGGATACTTAGAGATTATCACTTCAAATGACAGTACTTATGCTTTCAGACAGAGTTTATACGAATACTTAGAATCATTAGGAGCTCCGGCAGACGCTTTAAAAACTATAAAACTGTGGCGTTACAAAACTTCTGATTAACAACTACTTGACTTTTTGAATGCAAAAATTGAAGATTAAACTGACCTCTTTTTGTTTCATATTAATTTGTTGACGTTCCCCTTCCACCGCCTTTATTTTTTATAATAATCCATTACCGCGTTGGTGAATGCCTGCAACTTGGCCTGTATTTGTGTTAAACGCTGGAAGCCTGCTTGGATTCCTTCATTCGGGTGCCTTATCTGCAATCCCTTAAGAAATTGCTGGTTGGGAGTCGCGTAGTGAAAGATGTGCTTGAAATCCTCTGGTGAATACCACCACTTGTGCGACGGATCATATAACCACTTTCCCTGCCGCTTTGCTTCGTCTGCTATCTTTCTGGCTTCCTCCGGTAACATTTTTGCTAATTCTTTTAGCAAAAATAGGAGGTTTCTCTATTTCGAGGAACTAAAAGCCGACCTACTTGCATGCGCGTAACGGATAAGTTAAAAAATAATAATATCTTCACTGCAAGAAACTTTTGGAAAAGAATATTACCAGCAGCAGAAACCACTATAAAAAATTTATGCAGACGGAATCATTAAAACAGGCAATTGATTATGTATTGGGGCTTCCTCAAGTACAACAACGGATAGCTTTAATAGAATCGTTTCAGCAAGGCCGCTTTACTATAGCTCAGATTGGAGCTACCGTTATACCTAACCTTAAAATAATAAGGGTTGTTATCAATTACTTTGATAAAACTAATCTTAATAATTTAAAAGAAGATACAGTGTGTGATTTAAGTGGAACCGACTTTTCCAATTTCAAGGTTAAGCTTCTTGCACCGTTTCAAGGACCAATATAATTGCAAATATTACCATTCCAGGTGCCTCCCGTTCCAGCTATATTAGTATTGATCCTCGCAAATGGCTGTTGGTGACAACAGTCGAGTAGGCAAAAGCATTTCAGCTTAAGCCGCTTAAAGAACCGTACGTGAAATTCTCCCTTCATACGGCTCGTATTATCCAATCATGCTTTTATTCCAAGTTCGAATGGTAGAACAATACATGGTTTTCGGTATGCATCAGGGTGTACTTTTTATACACTTTGCCTTTCCCGCCTATCCTGTATTTGTCCTTTATCCATTCACGTATCAGGTGGTTTAAATAATAGAATACCCTGTACTTCTAGCCTCGCAAACTTTGAGTAGTAATTGATGCAACCACGTATCTTAGTATTGAGCTTGTCCCCAAGCCCTTCTGCTGTCAGAGAACCCCTTTTTGTCCAGAACACTTCTTTAAGTTTTGTCCTGATACTTGTCTTTGCAGCATTACAGATAGCAGCACCAAACACTACTAATTTCTTTTCTCTGCCAAACTTATCATCAATTACTCTTGGCTGAAAACTGTAACTTAGAAAGGTAAAACTTCCGTTATCATGCTTTTCTGTACGATAGTAGTTTTTGCAATACACAATCTTTGTCTTTTCAGGATGCAGAGTTAATTCAAACTGCTGCATCCTTGTTTTCCCCTTATCTATCCGAATCGATTACTCGTGCCTTTGCTTAGCTTAAACGAAGCCTGTTAAAACATCGAATTAGGGCACTTTCTCAAAGGAAAATATTGCTGTGTATAAAAAGGCCTGGCAGCAGCTCCACGCTTTAACTGCAACAACTGGTATCGTGCCGATAAATACTACACGCTGGCTGCTTCGGGTATGATACAATTGCCGGTGCTATTAATCTGGGGTAGAAAAGATCAGTTTCTCTGCCCGACCTGGCTTCGCCGAGCATTGTTAAGTGCGTAAATAGAACGCCGGAGATTATAGAAGGTGCGACTCATTGGGTTCATCATTAATATCCGCATATGGTTAATGCGGTCATTAATGACCGCATAACAAAGCAAGATGTAAAACGGTGATATTTTTAGCCGAACTCACGTTGGTTCTCTCAGTTTGTTTTAAGTGTTCCAAGGGACCACTTAAATCATTATCGATAGCAGGACTGCGTCTGGCAATAAAATTACAAAAGGTGATAAGAAGATATAAAAGCATAGATAAGGACACACAGACATGAGAACTAATTTCTCTAGCTTCCTTAGATACCGCATGTCGGGCTCCCTGCCTTCCCACAACGCTATTAAGGAGGGCCAGCAGGTCGAAAAAGAAAAGAGAATTACCCATCTCCGTTTTTCACTTTAAGTAGCAAGTTCACTTTAGTTATTCGTTATCTTTTCGAACTTCGTTTTTAAAGTTTTGAAGATCATTCCGGTCACGATCTTCCTGTCCTTCCTTGTTACCGACTTTCGTATCTTCACTATCCAATGAATCACCAAATGGATCTAGACTCTCAGCAACTTTTTCTATTAGACCTTTGTCCTTTTCGCTGTAGCCTTCTTCATAACCATCCTTCCAATCCTCGGAGTCCCTGTCAATTCTTTTGTCAGACATAAAAAAGATTTTAGATACGAAAAGTTACATAAAAGCTTTTAAAAAGGCAAGTTCTTTTAAGAAAGTTTATAGTAGCGCCGTAGCGCTTAGCTAAAAAAGGAAATGGCCTAGCCGGTCCCCTGCTGGTTTATGTCGCGTAAGGATGACTTAAATCTAAAAATGATTGCAGGACTGTTTGGCAGGAGAGTTACACTAGCTCCAATTTTAATATGCTTCTTCAATAATGTCTTTATAGACAGGCCGGCTCATACATCAATCCAATCAATCACAGCAAAGGTTATAAAGTGCGCATATCCACTATCTCCAAACCTATGGCGGGTAGCCATACATTTTTTTTGCTAATCTACTTTATTTTGACCGTCTTCATTGTAACATCATTGCAGGTCGCAGACCTGCTACCGTTGACATTTAAGTGTCGCTTCGCTAACACATAAGCAAGCAAGGAATTGACACCATTGCTTCTATGCTGTCAGCAGGGAGACCTAATGAGGGCATAGTTTTCCTCCAATTAGCTCAGAAACAGGATCGAACAGAACAGCGGGCTAAACATTTCTTATGGCCTTTCATCTAATAAATTAATCAGCAAAGTAGCTACCAATGAGGTTAAGCCACACGGACAAATAGAGGTTGCTTTTGGAGAAGAGAAAAACTACCTCGCTCCGCTTCCAATAGAAAAGATGCCAATGGTAGGCGCTAAAACAAGTGAACTGTTAAGGCGAATGGGGGTTGATACGATCCGTGTTCTTAGCCAGATACCTGTTGAAATGATGACAAACCTGTTGGGTAAAAACGGAATTGAATTATGGAGAAGAGCCAATGGCATTGATGATACGCCTATTGTTCCCTGGCATGAGCAAAAAAGTATTGGCACCGAAAACACTTTTGAAACCGATACCATTGATATAAACTTCCTGCATAATGAACTGGTGCGAATGACAGAAAAGATAGCTTTTGAATTGCGGGATACGAATAAGCTTGCCGGCTGTATTACTGTCAAACTTCGTTACAGCGACTTCCAAACGGAAACTATACAGGCAACCATTCCTTATTCAGCGGCAGACCATGTATTGTTATCGAAAGCGAAAGACCTTTTTACTAAACTGTATAAGAGAAGGCAATTGGTGCGGCTGATAGGTGTTCGTTTCAGCCATCTAGTGCCCGGAAATTACCAGATCAATCTTTTTGATGATACCCAGGAAATGGTAAACCTGTACCAGGCAATAGATAGTGTAAAACATAAGTATGGCGAACAATTCCTGACAAGGGCAGCAGGATACGATGGAAAGCGTGATGACAAACCGAAAGTAGAAAAATGGTTAAGACAGTTTAAATAAGTTGAGATGAGTGTTGTGGGTCCTTTATACCCGTAGTTTTTTACCGGCATAAAGCTTCCGTTGCGTTAACTTCATTTTCATTCTATCACAGTTCAGGCAGTGGGATTAGGTACCGGGCGGGGGAAAAAGCGTGGTTGAACGGTGAAGAGCCTACACTGATTGCAAAGAGCACTTGCAAACTGATTGTATAGCGAACGCTTTATTCTTAATGCGGTTATGTGTCGTGACACATCTTGCCCTGAAACGAGGCACTTAATAAGCCCTTTAATAATTGGCTCATAAAGCCTACCTTGTTTGTTCATTAAAAAACAATCAAACTTGATATTTTCTACAAAGGAAGTGTCTATCTGCCAGAGGTCGTGACTCCTTCACTTTTTTAAGTTATTCAACTCCTTCTCAAACTGGCCGATCAAATATTCGTTAACCTTCTTGAATTTTTGCAATTCCTTGATACGGAGGTTAAGCGTTTTGATTTTGCTTTTTCTATCCAACTCTTCCTGATCAACTGGCTTTTTATCAATGTCCTCCATTGAATCTTCAAAAATAATTTGAATAATACGCGCATCCATTGAGTCTGGAAGCTTAACTGCACGATCTATTATTTTTTCGATCTTTTCATTTTTGGCCTTCAGCGCAGCTTCATGAAGAAGGTAATTAATCCAGATTCTTGCGACTTTATCAATCTGTAGCGCGAGGGGAGATAAATTTTTGAGATCCGAAGGTTCAAAAGATCGGTCTTCCTCTTCCTTAGATTCGGCATTACTAAAATGATAGTAGTAGGGCTCTTCTTTCTCAGGATCAAGATTTTCGAGAATATTAAAAAGGTGATTGAAATTCCTTAAGGGTTGCCTGTCTGCTTTATAATGCCATCGATGTTTCCAAAGGTCAAGAATTAAAGAAAAACATTCTTTTTCGGCATTCTTTTTCTTAACATCATCGGCGAGCGACTCAGCATACTTTATTTTTTCCGCAACATAATGAGCCATCCACCGGGAAAGAGTATCAACGCCTTTCTCAAGGCCAAGTTCTTTCACGAGCAGCTTACCCAATTCCAAAACGGCCTTCCGTTGTTCTGATTGTTTCATCGGCTGATATGATTAGTATTTTAACAACTGGTTTTCCGTAATTATTAGATCCGCCCATCCTGCTAATTATTATATCCCTGTCGATCGACATTTCTATTATTAGATCACACTGATACTTTTTACAAGCCTGCATTAAAAAATTAAAATTTGCTTTTAACAGCAAACCACTCTGGTCTGTATACTCACCACCATCTCCGCGATCCGTACTCCAGTTTTCGCACCTCAAAACCTCTTTGGTTTTTCCTATTTCCTTCCATGTATTGAATTCTGAAACCAGTTTTAAATCGGACATAACAGATTCACCAACGGAAATGATCGGGTAACTAACTTCAGCCGAACGCAGGTCAAAATAATCGAGCCCTTTTGATCCCGAGGGATATCCAAGCCAGCCCTTTAAAACATAATTTCCATGGTCTGATTCCATATCTTTCTCTTTATAATCAGGTATTTTATAATCATGGTGATCTTTGCAAGACTGCAAGGCGCGCATTAAGGCATCGGATGTTCCCCTAGCCACAAATGCAGACCGTATTGATACATCTTCTTTCCGCTCACTTACCTTTTCATGCCAACCACCACCTACATTTATCCACACTTCTCCCTTATTGGTTTCAATAAGTCGTTCTCGGAAATCTTGTTCTGTAATGTCACTTTGCCAAGTATTGGTCCTTTGGTTCTTTGTCCATTCGGGACGATTGAGTGGCAATGCGCCCCTGATATCACTTAACCATCTACCATCTTCAAGGGTTAACAAATGACGATGCATCCATTCTTTCCAAGCATCCTCCCTCCATTCCCTGTTTTCAACAACTGGCATTGCCTTTAGTAGTTTCGCAGCGGCTACCATCATGGAATGATAGGACAAATAAAAGTCCAGCCTGTCCGTTTTCGGGTAGCTGCCGTGATCATGCCAAGTTTCGCGTTCAGACGAAGATCTGTTCCATAAACCGACCCTTGGATCATCTTTATAACCGTTTCTGCCGCCCATTCCCCAATCATTTACCACTACGTCTGCCGCAATATCTTCTACCTGCTTTCCCGGCATGCCGAAAACATCACCCAATGGTTCAAACCAGTAGCGGTCAAAATCCCAACCGAAATGAAAATTAATGTTGGTATCAATCTCTTTCGCTTTATGCCAGATACTATCCGTCCTGTAATCGAATTTTACTTTTTTCGCTTTGAATGGGCTTTTTCCAACTCGGCGCAGTAAATCAATAGTCGCCTCGCCGTAGGTGCCCGGAATTGCCCCTGCAATATTCAAAGCGGTGTCGGCAGCAAACTTTTCAATCAGAAGGTGGTTAGCCTCAAGTGCATACTCGCTTATCTTATTTGCATGCTTTAGGAGAACTTTAGGATTGGAAAGTGAGGTTCTAGCTAGTGCAATAAAGAAGTATTGTATTGCGTGCAGTTCGTAAAATACATAGTCAGCGCTGCCATAAGCGCCCACTTCACCACGTTCTAATGATTCAAACAAGGCATCGATAACGTCTGTACAACCCAATTCACCCATTGATCGAATTGTATGCACTGAATTCCACCGTTCCCAGCCCCAAGGCGACCCCAATGCAGACCAGACAAATCCTGCCACACTCTTATTTATATCGCTATCAACAGCCACCTTATTACTATACGGCCCGTCACCAAGGGTGTCGTCGATATGTAATTCAAATCGACGCATAGCGTAGTCTGTCAATTCCAAAGCATCTTTCGGTGCTAACATGGGCGCAGAAAGACTGCAGAATCCAAAGAACGTTTCTTCATTGTGCAAACCGTTCTCGTTTTGAAGCCCTTCAAACATGCCATTCTTTAACTCACTCACAAGCACATCTGACAATTGAAGGTCGCTTACACACTGATCAAACGTGTATTTGTTGGCTAGCTCATGGGCATAGTGCTTACCGAATTTTTTAATAAGTATAGGCCAAGCTGCCTTTAGTGCTGGTTTATTCTTCCAGCTATCCGGAACACCATATAAAACTGCCTTTGCGTCGTACATTTCAATCGCATCTATTACCAGTACCGCATCGATAAAGTCGTATACCTCGCTTTGCTTCACTCTTGAAAGACCCTCAATTAACATATCCCTCACTCTACGATGGTCAAAGCGATCTTCCGGCTCGTTGTTTAATCTGTCCAAAAGTTTCGTCAGCCCACCTAGCGAATTAATTTGAATGCCATTAAATAGAGCATCCCATCCTGTATCTGGTTGATCATTTCTCTTTTTGAAGAAATAATGATTTTGATCGTCTGCCTTCTCTTCTTTATCAGTTGCGAAAAATTCAACAAGATTTGTCAAGCGATCGTTTGACAGGCCGAATTTGGAAGCAATCATTCGAAGGTCATCTACGTATTTTTGATGGGCACCTTCCACCTCCAATATCCTCACAGCGTCATTTAAAATAGCCTGCTTTCCAGCCTTGGTTGGCTCCAGTTCAATGCATATTAAAGTAAGGTCACCAATCAATCGTTCACCAAAAAAGTGCGTTAATGACCAGGCACACAATGGGACAATCAATTTACTTTTTACAAGATTTTCTACGATCGCAAGGAGTTGATACTGATATCTGCCGACAATTCTATCGCGCCACCGACTGATGGCGGCGAGCGCTGTTGTGGCCGACAACTTGGCATCAAGCCGTGCGGCATTACTCCTGTCCCAATATTTTTCCCGCGAAACATAAATGCCAACCAGTTCAGCGCATCGGATAAACCGGTAGGCAAATTCGTCGCCGACGCTAGGCACTTCTGCTGCACGTTCAGCGAGAGATTCCAAAGCTTCCCAACGCCTCACCAATTCATCGCCAAACTTCGACACAATTTCCACTGCCTGGTTAAAATATTGGCTGGCATCAGCTATAGAATTTACCGAGACGGCCCGTGAAAGCGAAATATATTTTTCAGCCATTTCGTCCGGGCCTTCTTCTTGGAGTGATTCGATCAGTTCATAGGTCGTTTGCTCCAAGTTATCGCAAATATCCTTAAGATGTTCAGAGCGGTAAGCTGCACGTAATAGCCAGAGTCTGTTTGGCGAATTAAAATCGTTTCGAGATGTTTCAAGATACTGGTAACAATCATTAACAACCGCCGAATTACCAAGTATCATTATTGAAGAAACGAGTTCCGCTATCTCTTTAGGCAAAGGATCATAATTGCTATACCTGTTTGTTCTTGCTTGCTGGGAACCCGTTAGAGTCGATTGAAATTGAGTTTGAAAAGCACCGACCATTCCCCACAGAATATTTGCCCGTAATAAAAACCAAGGCAATAATCCATTGATACATTCTTTGTACTCTTTTAGATCGCTACCATAATCGTGGTTTTTCTTCTTCGCCAATAGTTCTGCAGGAACAATTTCTTCGATCTTTATTTCACTTTCACCAGCTAGGATTAATCTGATCGCAAGTGCCTTCAAAAAAATAAATCTGTCTTTTGATGAATGATTTGACACTAACATTCTGTTGGCCCGAGCAGGCACATAATAGTCGAGTGCCGAATTAATTCTTTCGGAATTGAATTTATAATGGAAACAGGTTTCAATAAAACTTATAATGGATGAAATCTGCTGATCATCGTAAAAATAATCCTTCTGTTTGGTTATTCGAGTTTTCGCATTACCGAGTTTTTCGAGACATTTATTCGCAATTGACCGCTTTAAAAACTTTCCAATCTGCAGGAGTTCGTGCGCAATAGCGACGATGTAATATGGTTCATCTTGCCAGCTTTCAGCAAACTGATGCAACACATCGATCTTTCCTGCATCGATAAGCCGCTTTGCAAGCATAGAAACGACCCTGCACAAATATTCTTTTGGTTTGAGGCGTTTAAGAAATGCAGCAGATTCTTCAACGCCATTTATATTTAAATGCGAATACGCGAATTCCAGAAGATCCTGTTCACTAAGTTTTTCTTCATGCGAATGATCGTCCTCTTCAGTTTTCTTTCTTTTAAAATAGATCGATAGCCAATTCTCCGCTGCCCGCAAGTATCCTCTGCCTTCTCCTTTATATTCAGGAATGGCGGATAAAAGAGATGCTGTATAAATGTTTTCCGATCCATCCCAGCCGCTTCGTAGTTTTGTTTTAAAGGCAATTTCTTGCACTTTTTCCTTTCCCTGCAACACTGCAAGAAGGTCAATATTATTTCTAAAAAGAAAAAATTGCCGGTTACTGCCTGCTACTTCTTCTCCCGCTCTCATTCCAAGCTGAACAGCATCTTTGAGTTTCTTAGATTTTAGCGCCGCGATAAATGCAAAACGCAACCTGAAAATTCTAACATTACGTGCATCAATAGGGTTGCTGGTAGGTAAAAGATCATCTGACAATGCGATTTTTATCAGTTTGTCGTACTCTCCGGCCTGCAAGTATAGTTGTGGAAGAACCTCTGCTACATATGTAGAATGGGATGCAAGAGGTTCCAGTCTCGCAATATAGGCCAGATAGTTTTCCTTATTGGCAAGATAGGTTTTACGGAACCAGGTTTCTGTGGGCTCGTCTCTGAATTGTACAGAACTATCACTAATCCATAATGGCCTGCCCAAATCAGCAACGAAACTTTTAATTGCATCCGTGGTCACACCTGCAGCACTTGCCAATATTGAAATCGGTATGTGTGGTGGAAGACTTGCAAGACCAACACCAATGGCATTAATTGTGCCCTGATAGTTGGGGGTTTGGTCTTCTTTGATTTTGAGTACGGCTGCACGCAACTGTTGTTCGATCTGCATCTCTACTGTCCGCGGGTTAGGGCCGAGAGATGACAGCAACTCGGTTACTGTTCGGTGAGACACTGCAAGTTCATTTGCCTGGACCCTAGGATTTCCACCTGTTAGACGATAAAATTCAATGCCATCGTTGACTGTTGCCTTTGGAAAGTGACCCTGCAGATTGTGAAAAGACTCTATTTCTGAAAAGGGCTCCAATTCAATAGAAAGAATATTTTCGTTTGGCTTCAGAAGGTGCTTACGTTCTGTTCGGCATAACATAATAAGCTTGCATCCGGGCGGCATTTTTTCCCGCAACAATTCATTCGCAAAGCAGTTGTCACTTACGTCTTCTGCCGCCATTTCTGCGTTATCTGCTGCGTCGATTACTATAAAAAGCTGCGCGTGTTCATTAACTTTTTTCAAAGTATTGACCGCTGAACCTATCCGCTCTAAAAAACTTCTTAAAATATCATCATCAAGTGTTGTGTCAAACACCAACATAGGTTGACAGATACCGATTGCTGCGAGTTCATTGGCAATTTGCACAAGTGCATCACGGTACCTGTGCCTGAACGAGCTCCTATTCCGGTAACTGCCTGTTCCGAAGCAATCGTAGCCGATTGTTAAATAATGCGCAGGAATAGAAGTTATAAGGTGCCTGCAAAAAACGCTTTTACCGACACCACCTGCGGCATGGACAATAATAGGAGTTACAGATTCGCTTATGGAACGAATCATACCCGCATATTGTTCCCGCTCAATCACTTTATCCAGTTTTTCCCAAAGTGGAGGTGCTGGAAAGAGTTGCCGATCATTGGTGAAGCCAAATCTTTTCAATACTTCCTCACGGGTAACATTATGATCGCTGTCAGGAAGCACCTTATCTTGCACCATAATGACCAATGTTTCTGCCTGGGTTCTGGTGACAGATCCCGCGACTAATTGTGACAGCTCGACACGCAGTTCGGCGTTCTGTACATTGTAATCGCCTTCACCGTCTTCAATACTTAGAAGTGCGCAAAACTCTGCAAGCAGTTTCCCTTTAAGTTTTGTATAGTTCTCAAGTGTCTTACGAAAACGTGAATCAACCACTTCTCCCATCGCCAGGTAGATCAAATGATCCTTGATGTTATCATCTACTTTCCTGTTTGTGATAATGCTGAAGGATATCGAAACCGGATCTTTGCTTTTTTCTCTTTCATGCTGGCGAAACCTGTCAGCAAATCCTTCAAGCGTCTTCTTCATTTCAGCCAGCTTCATTGCTTTTTGACCACGTACAGTGGTATGCTTTAGCTGGTAGTACTGTATGCTTTTGTAGTTGTCTGCTGTCTCTGAGTACTCGGAGACGTCTATCACATATTCTCCTGCTTTCTGTGACTCATTCGATCCTTCGATCACAATGCCTTTCAATTCGGTGTTGGGGTAAAGCAGCCGTAAGCACCTTCTCGCTGCCCACCGGTAGTGAAAAACATCTCCTGCCCGTGAATATGATACGAACTGATTATTCAAGTCTTCTATTCATTTTTATATAAGTGGCAATGTAAGTTTTCCCTCTTTGGAGATCAAATATTATATTTCACACCGATGTTAATTCAGCTATCTAATGCACTAATAATAAATTCAACTATTGTTTTTCGCTAAATTATTGTAATCGGAAAAAGAAATGCTGCCCGTTCCATGATACATTGGGGAAATAGAACTTACTAACACTCCTCATTTTGCTAAATATTTTAGTAATTTTACTTTTCCATAGCATTTAGTCTTGAGCAGTAGGTCTTGAGTGAATAAAAAAGGTCAACGATGCCAAAAGAAATGCCGACGAAGTGATTGCGACGCAACGATGATGCTATAGGAAACAAATGCTGGTACCAAAAAACACGTCAATAACTAACTAAATAAAATTCATTGTACCTCAATTGTAAAACCTGGTTTAGCTTCTTATATGGCACGTTTCAAACGGAAGAACTGGTGAAAGCGGCTGTTGAAGCAGGGGCGAATACCCTGGCATTAACGAATATCAATAGTACATGTGATGTGTGGGACTTTGTTGATTATTGCCGGCAGAATTCAATTAAACCGGTTGCAGGTGCAGAGATCAGGAATGACAGTAATTTCCTGTATATTTTATTGGCAAAGAACAACAACGGCTTTCAACAAATAAATCGTTTCATCTCTGAACGTATACAAACTAAAACTGATTTTCCGCTTCGTCCGGAGTTTAATGAAGAAGTGATTGTTATATATGCGTTGAGCGTTTTACAGCCAGAGGAACTTAGAGGCAATGAATTAATAGGTATACAACCAACAGAAGTAAATAAGCTGTACAATATAAACATTAACGCCTTCCCGGATAAATATGTGATACGGCAACCTGTTAGCTTTAAAGACAAAACGATGTATAATGTGCATCGTCTGCTACGGGCTATTGATAAGAATATTATATTGAGTAAGCAGGATGTAAAAGACATAGCAAAGCCGCATGAAACATTTGTATCGCAAGCTTCACTGTTTAAGGACTTTGCACAATATCCGTCTATCGTTACCAATACTTTAAAGCTTCTGGATACCTGCTCCATTGAAATAGATTTACACGCCGATAAAACCAAGAAAGTTTATTCAGCACAAAAAAATGATGACAGGGTATTGCTCGAAAAACTGGCAATGGATGGAATGAAACAACGTTATGGCACGAAGAATAAAAAAGCAAAAGACAGGGTTATTAAGGAACTAAAGATCATTAATGACTTAGGGTTTAATGCCTACTTCCTGATTACCTGGCACATTATCAGATATGCGCAAAGCAGGAGCTTTTATCATGTTGGACGTGGCAGCGGAGCTAATTCAATTGTTGCCTTTTGCCTGCAGATAACAGATGTGGACCCGATTGAACTCGACCTGTATTTTGAAAGATTCTTAAATCCTCACCGTGCTACTCCACCCGACTTTGATATTGACTTTAGCTGGAAGGATCGAGATGAAGTGATCGATTACATTTTTAAACGGTATGGCCGGGAGCATGTATGTTTATTGGGTTCGTATGTAACGTTTCAAAGCCGTGCAGTCATTCGTGAACTGGGAAAAGTGTTTGGCTTACCAAAAGAAGAAATAGACCAGTTGGAAGGATCGAAGCTGAAGGATGATAAAATTCAAAAGCAGATACTGTATTACGGTAACCTCATCAAAAACTTTCCTAATCATTTAAGTGTACATGCGGGTGGTATGCTTATAAGTGATGAAGCTATTTATGATTATACCGTTACTGAACTTCCTCCCAAAGGTTTTTATACTTCGCAAATTGATATGTTTGTGGCAGAGAAGATAGGCTTATTCAAGTTGGACATCCTTTCTCAGAGAGGGCTTGGGCATATAAAAGAAACAATGGAACTGGTAAGGGAAAACAAAAAGATCTCAATCGACATACATGATATAGAAAAATTTAAAAAAGATGAAAAGGTTGCGTCACAAATAAGAAATGCAGACACGATTCGTTGCTTCTATATTGAAAGTCCGGGCATGAGGCAGCTATTGAAAAAGCTACGATGCGATGATTATATAACACTGGTTGCTGCATCTTCTATTATTCGTCCGGGTGTATCTCAAAGTGGCATGATGAAGCAATACATTTATCGGTTTCATAACCCTGATAAGTTTGAATACCTGCATCCGAAAATAAAAGAACTGCTGGAAGAAACGTATGGTGTGATGGTACACCAGGAAGATGTGATAAAAGTTGCACATCACTTTGCAGGGCTAGATATGGCGGAAGCCGATGTATTGAGAAGGGCAATGAGCGGCAAGTATCGTGGACATAAACAGTTTGAACAGATCAAAGAGAAGTTTTTCAGGCTCTGCAAAGAGAGGGAGTATCCTGACGATATATCAAATGAAGTATGGAGACAGATAGAAAGCTTTGGCGGTTATTCTTTCTCCAAAGCGCACTCAGCCAGCTTTGCCGTAGAAAGTTACCAAAGCCTGTTTTTAAAGACCTACTACCCTATGGAATTTATGGTAGCCGTCATCAATAACTTCGGTGGCTTTTATTCCAGGAAATTGTATTTCCACGAGTTAAGGAAAACGGGCGCGACTATTCATCTGCCTTGTATAAATGAAAGTGACTACCTCACTTCTATTCGCGGCTCTTATGTGCATATGGGATTTGTACATGTTCAGGGACTAGAAGAAGCATTGATATTACAGACTATTGACGAAAGGAACAGGAATGCGAACTATCATCACTTGCAGCATTTTATTGAACGGATTAAACCAGGCATTGAACAACTAAACATATTTATTCGCATAGGTGCTTTCCGGTTTTCAGGTAAGAATAAAAAGGAATTGTTGTGGGAAGCTAACTTCCTGCAAAAGAAAAGCAGTAAACACACTGTAGATAGCCTGCTTTTTAAAGAAGCACCTGTTGCATTTAAGCTGCCGGCTTTAACCCACCAACCTCTTGATGATGCTGTTGATGAAATAGAATTGCTGGGTTTCCCCGTCTGCAATGTTTTTGAACTGGCTGATGATGATCCAAATAAATATCTTTGGGCAAATGAAATTGAAAAGCATTTGGGAAAGGAAGTGAATGTATTAGGATATCTCATAACTACTAAGCCTGTACGGACCATAAAGAACGACACCATGTACTTCCACACCTTCATTGATGCAAACGGTGATTGGCTCGATGCTGTCTGCTTTCCTCAAATAGCCATTCATTATCCTGTTAATGGAAAAGGTTTTTACGGCATTAAAGGGAAGGTGCTGGAAGAGTTTGGGGTGTTTACAGTGGAGGTAAGTTATTGTAGAAAGGTGGGGATTAAGGAGAGGGGGCAGAAGGGGAATGAGTTGATGGGGAGGGGTGAGAAAGTTGAGCAAGGGGTCGAGTAGATTATTTACGGACTTAGCTTTTCGGGGACTATCCGGCATTGTTGCGTTCACACTTGTACGACTGTAATTCGATTGTCCGGCACAGTTCTGCCATCGTCGGTTGTCTTTGACCGTACCTGTTGACCTTAGACTTATTGGCGCTGTGAGCTCGTGATTCTGGTCTATGTATTGGAGCAAAAATAGATACGTAAAATTTATTCAATCAAGCTATTGTATTACGCGTTAGCCAAATAAGTTTCTTAAAATGCTTTTGCAGGCTTGCAGACGCCAACAATTTATTATCTTGTTCGCCGTTTATCAATTGTTCCTGTGTGCATACAATCAATTATTCTAATGCGAGATTCTGAAGTAAGGAGAGCATTTCATGAGACTGTCTTAAAGCTGGCTCATGCAGCTGATGATACTATAGTGGTCGATGAATTAGGACTTAAAAATGGTATTGTCAGAGCCGACATCGCAGTACTCAATGGAAAAATGATCGGCTACGAGATCAAAACGGAAAGAGACACATTAAAAAGACTACCTGCACAAATTTTGGCTTACAGTGAAGTATTCGACCAGGTTTTCATCATAACAAGTAGTAATCATATCAAACGAGTGGAGGCTATGGTTCCAAAATGGTGGGGCATATTTGAGATCGTGGAAGAAAGTGAATGTCAGTTTTCGTTCAGTTGCTACAGAAAGGCAGGTAAAAATTTAAGTCAGAATACATATACACTTGCACAGTTGCTGTGGAAAGCAGAAGCACTGGAAGTGGTAAACAAGTTCGTGCAAAGTGAAGTAACACGGTCAGCTTCAAAGAAAGAAATTTATAAAATAATCTCGAGTGGTTGTCCGGCTAGCGAGTTAAGTAACATTGTGATGGGCTATCTTAAGAAGCGAGATAACTGGCGCGTAAATCGCTCATCACCTTTGTAAAATGGTGGTTAAAGCCGACCCTTTTCCATACAGTTGAATTACCTGCTGTTTTTGTTTCACGCTGTCCGCATTTCAATAAATGCCCATCTCCCTTCGAAAAGTGCTCATTAAAATAATAATCCGAGTCAATAATCTGTTTTGCAAGGTCATAGTATTGATCGTTTCCATTCAATTTTATCGAATTTCCCTTCACAACATACCAGATCATATTATGGGTATACCGTATATTGGCACTTCTATCCATTTTTAGGGGATCGTATTTGAAATGTCCAGGCGAAACGATGCCATAGTCGCCATAATTGATGTGCCTATTCATTCTTTGTTTCGCTAATTTGTCGGTCAGCCTTTTATAAAACTTCCATTCTCCCCTCGGAACTTCGGTTACGCCAGATTTTAGAGCACTTGTTCTTGGGAAAGAGCCACCACAAATAGTAAAAGATTTCCAGTCCATGAAACTGGGAAAGTCCGCGAGTTGGTCCAAGAGACCATCGCTAAAATCTTCAATATTGGAAAAATCTGCATCTGCAAGATCTAATACCAGGTGCGTCGTTGCTGCTGTAAGCCCGAAGTCATTTGTAAGATCCCGAAGTTTGGTTGAAAAATCGTGGCTCACGAGATCGGCTATGAAAATGCGAACAGCTAATTCTTTCAAATTGTGACGCGACATCACTTCTTTGATTGCTTTCTTTGTCATCATAGGAGTCGAAAGCCTTACGGCTAGAGAAGGGAAGGCTATAGCAGCCTTTGAAAGACGATCATAGATATAAAACACAGGATTGACTCCGCCGGGAGCCGTATCATCTACAAGATGCGTGTCAAGAAAAGCATTGCTTCGTCCCCATTTATTTACTATTCTTTTCGTTATCGTATTTAAATGCTCCTCAATTGTTTTCGGAGTTTTATTTTCTTCATTGTCAAATTCAATCTCCGCCACCTCGATGAGCGGAACGACATATCCCTGAATATTCAGGTTCAGGGAAAAGAGCGCATTGAATTCCCCCTGTTTGGTTTTAAGTATCGGCATGTAAAATCTATTGATCATAATAACTCCTTAAATTTCTTCCATAAAACAGGCCCGCACCTCCCCCTGCCCAACGAGATCAGAGAAAACGGAATAGCGCCCGGTCTCTCTCCGGATCCTTCCTGCAACAAGGGCTGGGTGGATGTTTAAGCTATTCGCCTGGCTCTTCACCGTTTCGTTGGATGGACTGAACCTCACCAACGATTTTCTCCAGACTTCATCCGGTATTAGCGCATTCAGCGCGAAGTTGTCAGCCTCCTGCTCAATTCCCTCGATCTTAACATCCAAATCATCAAAAATAACAGTCAGGTCTTCTGAAAGGTGTAGTTGAATGTGCGCTAGTTCATGGAAGAGGACAAACCAAAAATTATCCAACCGATCATACCTAGTCGTCATCGCTAAAATCGGCTGCTCATTATCCCAGCGTAAGGCGGCGCCATCAAGAAAGGTTCCCTCGAGGTGTGGTTCTACAATAAACTTGATCCCACTATTTCTTAAATAATCTGCCGCCTTTACCGGCCCATTGGTAGCAGTACTAAGCTTCGCCAGTTCTTGGAGCCAGGAATCCGTGATCGTACCCTTCTTGTACAGTTGATGTGTTTTCTGATTTGAAGCCTTGATTAAAACACGCCCATACCAAGCATTGAGGGCAAACATGTTGACAGCTGCCCCTGCCCTTATTGACATTTTGTTAAAACCATACTGAAAATTTTCAAATCCAGCGGTTTCGAAGAATTTTTCTAGGAGGTTTTTGGAATCCAGTACTGCATCATTGTAGGTACCCGAGAAGTTACCAAACCACCCCCGCTGAAACATTTGCTTAAAAGGATAACTCTTACTATTCAAAGCCTCAGGAGCATCGACCGACTTAATCTGAACTTCTCCGGTCAGCCGAACCTTCAGCGCTTCTGCAATTTTAGTTAGAGTTTTGATGCTCGCCGTTTCGTACTGTTCTGCTTCATAACGTTGTATTTGCTGCATTTTCATGCCAATCTTGTCAGCCAGCTCTGACTGTGTTAGCCCATTGGCGATTCTCGCTTTTATTAACGCCAGAGGCAACTCTTTTATAACATTCACCTCCGTAATCGCAATCTTTCCTGCCTTCAAATCTTCATATTCTTTAATCTCACTAATAAGCTCATTTAACTGAGACTGAATAGCGTCTTTTTGAATTTTAAAAAGAGTCGGATGAATATCTTTCGCAGTTCTTGCCTCAAATTCCGCCCCTTCCAGTGAATACTGGAAATTCTCTGCCTGGGCTTTGGCAATTTTATATTGGCGATCATTAGTAATCATATAGACCTCCTCAAGTTAAATGGTTAAGTATTCGTACGATACCTTTTTTCTTACCGGTATGTTTATCTGTTTGAAAAAATTCCAGAAATGGCTTCCCCGACATTCCCTCTTTAATTTGAGCGGGAAAGAACTCACCCCCGTATTTTTCTTTCTGTTTTTGCCGGTCATTACTGAAGTCGGAAAATACCGGGTCCAAAAGATCTGGATTGACGAACCGGATATCCCAGCAGACCTCATAATCATTTGGAATTGGCTTGGCTGTGACATAACTACCGTCTAAAAAAATTTGCGGGCAGCCACTTCTGAATAAATTGTCTAATGCCCTGACTAATCCTTCAAATTTTTCTCTTCTTCCGCAGTTGAACACGTAACGATTGAACACCTCCTCTAAATTGGAATCATGAATGCCGGAGGGAAGTAAAAGCCAAGGACTACCAATAAAACGTACAAAGTCTGGAATCATAACACAATAAAATTGTTGTGTCATGTAAAATTAGTAGAATTTAAGAATGAAACAAATTTTTTTAGAAACTTTGAAATTGAACGCTTGAGAGACAATTGTAAAAGTTATCCTTATCAAATCTGCTACAATCTCGAGCAAATTTCTTATTCGATTCCGGAAGCGGTAGTTAAGTGATTTGTTTGCAAGACTCGGATAGCAGGACAAGAAATTGGATTGAACTTTTGTAATATTTCTTTTCAAGATATTGATTATCAAGACTGAATATTTTTTCAAAAAAAAACAAGCAATGGGTAGTATATAAGTATATTTGTTATAAATAGTGAGGTGTGACAAATGTTGAAATTATTTTGGTCCGGGAAGGTCCAATGTTGTCAGGGGATCTTGCTAAACTCGTTTCAGATGAAAATGTAATAAGTTTAGATGCTGCCAAAAAACAAGTTTCACGCGCAGCAGATCCAGTAAAAAGAGTAACCGGCTTTTTTATAAATAACCAAAGCTTTTATTTTCTAGAAAGTCATCTGCAGGATGGGAGTTATATTGTTGGGATTAAATTAGCGCTAAAAACATCTGCTAAAAGAGTTTTCGCAGTATTAAAGGCATTAGAAAACAACCGAGGATTTTTAGCAGAAACGGAACTTCCCGCGTTCATGTTTTCTCCAATTGGAAATTTGGTAGGCCATAAAAGATCTGACATTGTTATAAACGAAGCTTTAAAGTTAGATCTTATTAAAAAGGAAGGTGACTTTTATAAGCTTAATGAAGTTTATTTTCGAAAGTCACAAGTAGATTTTAAATACTATAAAGGTGTTGAAGTTGCGAAAAATTTTATTCTTAACCAATTTATCGACTGGGCGAGGATGATCGGTCTCGTTTCTTTTGATACTCCTTCTCTTTATAGCGAATTCAGCAAGTTTCAGTGGGCATTTACTGCTCCTTCTTATATAGGAACACTTCCACACTATAACAATGGTAGCTTAAAGCCTGCTTTTGTCCTCGCTGATATACTTATTGGGAATGAGGCAACCGAAGACGATGTTCTTTTTTTTGTCGAAAAAATTAAGATATTAAAAGCACAGAGAAATTTTTCTCCCATAATCCCATTTCTTATTGTTGATAGGTTGTCACTTGAAGCATTAAATCTTTTAAAACAAAACGGTGTAGTTATCGGATTTGTATACAAACTTTTTGGCAATGGCTACATTGATCTTATTAGGTCACTAATCAATACCGTTGCAAATGCAGGGGCTATCTTAAAGAGTAATCCTGATGAATTTATTTCATTAATGGAAAAAATCAGTAACCTAACTGATGGTAAAACAAATAACTTACGGGGAGATATTTTTGAATTGGCTGTTGGGTATTATCATGCTCGTCTTTGTAACAATTTTGATGTAAGTAAAAAAATCTATATTGATAGTTGGCCCTATGAATTAGATGTTTTTGCTGTATATCCTGATCATGTTAACGTTGCGGAGTGCAAGGGCTTAAAAAGACCCCTCACTCTTACAGAAGTTGATGCTTGGCTTATTAAAAATGTAAAAGTTCGCTCTTGGATTGAGTTACAAGAGGCGTATAATAATAAACGTCACGTTTTCGAACTCTGGTCAACCGGCGGTTTCGAAGACGATGCTTTTGCAAAACTCCAGATTGCAGGAAAGGCAAAACGCTATGATATTAAATTTTATGATCAACCAGGAATTATTGGTAAAGCAAAAGAAATTGCTAATTCAAAATTTCTTAGTATCCTTAATCAATACTTTTTAAAAGAACCTGTCTAATCATCGTTTATTTCACTGGCACTTTTCATTCACTCAAAGGTTAATACAAGGAGATGTAAATTTATTCAGACAAATATTAAGACGGTGAAATATCACTTTAAAGACAAACGGTGCAATCTCCTTTTCTTTAGGAAAATATTCGTTTAAAGAATAAAATTTTACTTTTACGTTCTTTCCTTCATTTCAGTCAAGCCCCTTCCATTCCGCATTGCTCTCACACAGTGTCCGTTATACATTCTCATGCCATAACGGAAACCCCTTCTTCATTTCACCGGCAACTGCCTTCGGTCATTTGCCGCGAAAGTCCGATACCAGGACATATAAAATAAAACACTTTAAAGATCCGGTTTTAAAGACAACGGTGCAATATCTCTCATCCTTCATGATAATTCACCCTTAGGGTTTATTGCGCTATTATGGTAATCAAAGAACAAAGGTGAGTAAGGATTAAAGAGGAATGAGAAATGTGTTGACATAACACATGTTCTAAGATCAAACTTTGAATTAATGTAAACTAAATTTTTATTCTTTATTGTATGAATAAACAACCTGATTCTTATCAATACAATGTATCTCCTGATGACATTGCTTACAAACACTGATAAGTTCAAAGTCCGGTTCATTTCCTAAGTTGTTGTACGACAGATGGTGAACTTGTGTCGCTTTAGTTGACGCACAATATCTGCAGGTATAATTGTCTCTTTTAAGGATCTCCGACCTTTTCGATAGCCAAGCCGCTGATTCTAAATACTTATTATATACTTTTTCAAAATCCCTACTATCATTATATTCTATCTCGAATTTTTCCTTGTAGTAGCTTTTTTTTAGTTCTTTAACAATATCTCTAAGTTTTTTTACAATTTGTGTAGATTGCAATAGGGGACGAAGTAGTTCCTCCTGATAATTGTTGAATAGACCTTCATCAAATGGAACAATATCATAAGTTGGAGTGATCTTAGATTTACTTATAGGTTGACCGAAGGAATTGCCGCATTTAAAACATTGGCTGACATAGTGGATAGAACCGTTGGCAAATTTTTTCTTTGTGATCTTAACATCGCAATCTTTATCTCTATCACATTTGTCGTGGTATACTGTCTTTAAACCGTCGATTGTTAACATATATTCAGATATAATATTATTTCGTCGTTCAGCATTACAAGTGCAATCAAGTTTAGTAAAATAATTTGTAGCTCTATGTACTGAACGATAATTTGCAATATTTAATTGTTCTGTTGCTTTCTCCTGTTACTTTGATGTCATTCATTTCATTGACGGCCTTACTTCAATGGTATAAATGCTATACTTAGTTTCTTTAATCAAACCGACTTCATATCATTTACCGTCACGAGCTAATTGGCTGGTCGTGACTATCTATTTACAACTACACCGTTTTTAAAATTGCCAACTGCTGTCAAGGAAAATTCAAAGTTGCCTTCTTCGAGAACCACGATTAACATACTTTCATGTAAACATTAGACCTTTAAAGTCGGAGAGACATAAAAGATGCCTTCAAACGCCAAAGAGACAAAAGAGGGAATATCGTGCACTTTCAACATAATACACCTTAAAAGATCCGTTTTGGATTCATATTTTTCTCCTTCCCTCGTTGCAGTAAGACCCTTCCCTTCGCATACCTTTCCCTTGTTTCCGTTACTGCATTCTCATGTCAAAACTCCGACAGCCCGTTGCCTTTTTACACCGGCAACTGCACCCGTTCATTCGCTCGAAATCCGATAAAAGAACTTGTAAAATAAAGCCAGTAAAAAGGAAATATGAGATTTTATCTCCCTTAAAAAGACATCCGTACAAGAGTGCGAGACCTTCTTGAAATATAATAAAAACTTGCCCGGCTATACTGATACCACTCTCCTATTCGCCTCTCGTACAAACCCTTTCTTAATAGCAGCCTCAATTCCCTTCATCATTGCCTGCTCTACATTGTTTCCAATTCTTGCACACCCGGATATCTTTGCAGTCTCTCTTAATAATTCTTCTTTTGACAGGCTTATCTGGTTTGTTACTATATGCTTTACGGCATTGGCAACTTCATCAGGACATAAATCTTCAGCCTCTCTTTTATCAGCCTCAGTTTTATGAACCCGGTACATGTCGTAGTGCAACGGATCCTGGTCTTCTTTCCGAAAGAAAACGTTACTGTTGTACCGTGCAGTTTTTAGTTGTAGGCTTAAAAAGAGCGTCTCAAATTGTGCAGAAAGCCTTGTACCCAGCCTTGAAATACCCCAGGCCGCCAAGACACTCTTAGATAGGAGGTTCCTGCTTATAGTCGCTTCCGTTTCTATTACTTTAAAAATTTGTTCGCATATTTTTTGCCGGTTTGATGGAAGAAGAAAATCGTCGGATGAAGTAGTTCTAACCATTTCCAGCCTGTTTATATCCAATGCTTGTATGTACATCGTAGCCCTGCTTCCGACTTTCTGCGGCAACTACTTCAACAAGCGCAGAAGTATTGGGGCATTTGAATGAGACTTCGGGAAACAAAATTTTTTTTTTAAAAAATGAACGTAAACTTTTTCCACAACCGTTTTAATAATATGGGCGCCAATGTTGGTTCCCTTAAAAAACCATTTTATTATGAATACGTACCCAAAGCACACTAATGCTCGCAGAACTTTAGAAAGTGGAACTATTTTGCCTGTTTCAGTAGCAGTGCAGCGCTCGCAGAAGAAGAATCACTTATCGGAATCTTCCGATGCCGGCAACTACATCAAAAGCGTGGAGGAACTGCTTTTTGACGAGTGCAATGAAGAGATTTTTCACAGCCTTGATCAGCCCCCAGTTGACATCGACAGCTACATTCTAGGCCTGGAAGAAGGATTTTCTAGAAAGTATAATGAAGAGACGCTTTGCGACTTTTATGTCCCTGTATTTGATGTTGTAAATACACGTGAGAAAAATTGGAACTTACTAATTGATCTGCAAACAAAGTGTTTAAGTTCGATTAAAACAGAACTATTAAGAATTGGAAGACCAGTGTGGGGTGAGGAATTGAATTTTGCAAGGTTTGCAGACAACCTCGGGGTTCAAACGAATATTGAATTAATTTTTGTAGACTCAAACATGGTTGTAACCATTGTTGACGGTGAGGGACATCTTTCTACCCTGGCTTCCAAAATGGAGGGGAGTCATATTATGGCTACCAATGCATTACTTATTTGTGATCAACTTTATAAAATCGGAGGTAAAGGCCGGTAAAAAAGCATATTAATTCCACAAAAGGAACTATTGCTGTCAAGTTCAATTGAAGCAATAGTTCCTTTTTTGCATTGACACGAGGAATAGTATCATTATAAGGCTCAATCTAACAAAGCTTACGAAGTGGGCGAAAGTATTCTTCCTTTAGTTCGCCGGTTAATATCTCCTTACCTAATTGTGCTATTATTTGCCCCGGTTGTCTCTCTTACTTATTCATATCCTTTATCTTTATTCGGCACTCTTACCTACCTTGCATCCCGAAGATGACAAGCGCATTTATCGCTTTACCTCAGGCAAAAGTAACAACTGCAAAAGCTCGCAGCCACAAATTTCACTAATGCTAATATTAGCATTGAAGAAAAAGTAGCATCAAATGAAACTGTGAGAAACACTAACAACAAGCTTAAAAAAATGAACGTAAATTTTAAAAAAGTATGGAGACCGTCAAAATAGAGCCTCAATCATCACGATTTGATGATGTCATCGACTTCATTAAAAGACTTGAAGAACGCCGTTTTGAAGAGTACAATGAAGAGTTTCGTAAAGACCTTCCTGACGCGTTATTTGAAGTTGGAAATGTAGTAAACGATTACCGGCATATCATGTCTGAGATGAAAAGGAAGTGCCTGGCGTTAATTGAAGTGGAGCTCTTAAAAATAGGAAGACCTGTTTCTAAAGAAGAATTGTACTTAACCTGGTGTAAAATGAAGGATGGTGAAATTATGATTCGTACTGCATTGCTTATTTGTGATGAAATTTATAAGTCAAAATCTAATCCTCCAGAAAGAGTGTAATTCAAAAAAGGAACTACTGCCGGCTGATTATCTTAATGGCAATAGTTCCTTTTTTGTCTCTGAATACAGCATGTTATGAGTCGGACCGCGATTAGCTGTTCAATAGCCGATAAAGTACTCTTTCTTTTCTTCCTCGGTTAAAATCTCATTCCAGATTTTCCAGGCTTTCACGAGATTAAAAAATGCTTCATATTCTGTTTTAAATTGACAAACACCTTCACTCGTTCCATAATTCCGGTAGAAGTAGTCATTAAAAGCTGCATATTCTTTACTTTCTTTTTCTGTTTTTGCAGCCCATTGGTCTGGGGTTATTTGAACGTAACCTTCACCAACTGTGTCATTACATCTTACTCCTAAAATCTTCCCTGCAAGTATAGCACATTCAAAAAGAGCATTTTCAGATTTAAGATGTTCAGAATGTTGTTGCAGTTTTTGGTTTACCGGGAAAGTAGACTTAGAAAATTGATAATATGTCCTTTCAGTTTTTTTCATAATTCAAAATTTTAATAAAGTCATTAACTAAGAAATCTAACAACACAAAAAGAGGAAGTATTTGAAGCATCGCAAACTCTGTTGCCGGATATCTTATACTTAATCAGGCATATTAAACGGGATATAATATCCTGCCTTTTTCTTACATTGCAACAAGTTTAACACGCATAACCAGTATGACGAAGGAATTACGAAAAGTACATGAAGGTAGAAACCTCAAACGTATACGGGATATACTAGGGATAAAACAGAGCACGCTGGCAAGTGAATTAGGGGACGAATGGAACCAAAAGAAAATATCTCAACTGGAGGATAAAGAAATAATTGAACCGAATTTGCTAGACCAAATTGCAGAGGCATTGAAGGTGCCGGCGCAAGCCATCAAAGACTTTAGTGAGGAGTCGGCATATAACATTTTTGGCAATACAGTTACCAACAATGACAATGTGGCTTTCATTCAAAATAATCCTACATTTAATCCGATTGATAAGTTGATAGAGATATATGACGAAAAT
Source organism: Segetibacter sp. (assembly GCA_028288485.1). Classification (GTDB taxonomy): domain Bacteria; phylum Bacteroidota; class Bacteroidia; order Chitinophagales; family Chitinophagaceae; genus Segetibacter. The sequence goes on along the minus strand of JAQBNO010000209.1, from coordinate 27,659 downwards.
AAAAACCTTTATGAACGATTATTGCAGGCAGAAAAGGACAAAGTTGAACTGCTGCAAAAATTGTTGAATGAGAAAAAATAGATTGTTCTGTTGTAAGCTTAAGTGCTACTATTTGGCAGTCGTTGTGTCACTCACTTGTACTTGTATTTCTCTAAGCGCCGGACCATTGCTGTAAACGTTAGCAGTTGTTTTTCAAATACCGGACACAGTCGGCTTTCCATTTGCCTGCATAGTCCCAGACATAAGGTGAGCACGAATATTTATCATAGCGTGCAAGATTACTTCAAGAACGGTATCCCGGAGTATTCACGGAAAAGAATTTATCTGTAGCTTTAAAAAATGGAAACAACCACGCTCATAATTCTATACATTGTCGGCATCCCAATCGCCTACTTTTCGCTTAAAAAATTCTTTCTGTCATTTGCCTCCTTTACCAAAATCTGGACTGTGGGTAGTCGCAATTGGGCTTTGTTTTGTTCGTTATATTCCTGGGTTACGGTAATTGTGTCGATATTTGGTATTCTAGCGGTCCTTTTAATGGATGCGGTTAGTAGTAAGGAAAAGGCAAACTGGTAAACCTCCAACAATAATTAATAAAACCACGTGCAGTAGGTTGCCTGGAGACCGCAACCCCGGAAACATGCACTCTCTGTAGCCTCAATTTACCATTCCTTCAATAGGCAGTATGCGCTCCTAACCGGGGCGGGGGAAGCAATTCATTTTTATTTGGAAAAACGTCCACTTCCAGCTTATTTGATGTATCAAAATATCCGTATTCAATAAAGGCTGGACAACAACTAAAGTCATTGTAAACGGGTCGCGAAAAGACGACAGTTCCGCGATTTTCAGCCACATGTCTCTCCATCAGCCTGTATTTCTTTCCCTCCTTTGACCAACCCCTGTTAATATCTCTTCTGTGTGGAAATAGATTGATATCTATCGGGCCTCCGGAATTATGAGCGATAAAATGCCCTTTGTCATAGTTGTCCCCGAACACGGCAAAAGCTTTAGTTGAAGGTCCCCAAAACTTGCGCATCATTGCACGATTACTAAAGTTGATTGAGATATTAGCGATCCCAAATGCTGCTACAACCCGGGAATCAGGTAGAGCGCAGGCAATAGCCGACTCATCAGCAACTGTGTGGTCAAAGGCAAAGGTAAAACCCTGAAAGTTTTGTATCGTTACATCACCGGAAATGAGAGATTCCCTTTTATATAAATCAGCCCAGTCATAAATAATTTCGGTATTTATAAAATCGTAAGCCTCTCTTACCGAAGCAATTCCTTCATCCTGGAATATTTGTTTATAGTCCGGAAAAACCATGCGAGTACGGAATAATATACTTTTAAAGTTACTGGCATTTAAAGCAGTTATAGCAAACAGGCTTAGCCATCGTGGACCTGTTTTCTTGGCCGCATTGATGACAATATTTTTCGGTATAATGCGGGTTGTTGTATTTGCTCCAACTGTTATAAGCGGAGGTGCTATAGGGTTTTTGAATGTTAAAAGGAATTGCTTCCCTGGTGCGGATACAGTAACCGATACGATATTTTTCTGTGGTTACTTTTGAAGTATCATAAGATGTAAAGAGGCCAAATGCAGAGGTTGTTTTCTTTGCAGTCTTCTCAAACTCAATTGTACTTCTTGACACTATGTAATCCACAAAATCCATTGCCTGGGTATCTAATGGATCTGAAAATGTTTTTGGAACAACCAAATTAACCAACTGCGTTGCTAAGTCAAGCAATTTTGACTCTGTCAGTATACCAAATTCTATGTTTTCCCGTAGGGAGTAATCATGTAGATTTAATGAGGTAGAGAGACACTGATGATCATTAGCATACATTTTAGCATGCAATCGTCTGTGATAACGAATGCTAATATTAGCATAGCGTTTAAAGAAGTTATAATCCTCCTCGCTTAGGCTTTTTGTTTTATCCTCTTCATTCTTGCCGTACACAATAGTTATCTGCAACTCCGGCTTATTAAAATGTGTAGATAAGGCAGCCCTGATTTCAGGATTGAGTTTTATATAAGGGGAAATAAGAATCAGTTGATGACGTGCTTCAAGAATTGTATCTTTTAATGCGTCACCTACTCCAAAACGATTTAAGAATGTTGCCATACAATCCCAGTTAATCTTTTTCGCTCTTGTTTATTCCTTAATTAAGACTTGAACAACTATCCGCCTAATAAAGCTTCTTCTCCCGCATAATATTACTTATCGAGACATTTGTTTTATCTTTTATAAGCCCTAATTCTTTTAATCGTATTTTGGCAACTTCTTTTGAGACATCAAATTCTTTTTCAATTTCGGATAATAAAGTATAAACGTATACTTGATTTTTAGATTGGTGATCTAATAAAAGATGGCCTTTATAAATATCATTTTTAAGAAAGAACTTTCCCACTAACGTAAGTAGTGGCTGAAAAGGCAATAGAACTATGCTAGCAAACATATTAGCTTGAATTTCTAGCCGGGTAGTTATTTTATTATGATTAAAAGAAAAAGAGTAATCAGTATCAATAGTAAAATCAAAATATGGCTTAAGTAAATGATAATGTAAAACAAGATGACCTATTTCATGACAAAGAGTAAATCTGAGACGTTTTGGCTCTTCCTGCAATTCTTTGGTAATAAATATTTGTAAAGGATCATATATAATTTTTCCTAAAATCTTAGATTTTTTGCTTTCCGCAAGAGATTCAGAAAATATAAAGTCTACTTCATATAACTCTGAAACCAATTCGCACAAACTATCTACATTCAAACTTGAATTGGTATAGCACCTGTATATACCCACTTCTGATATTCTTTCTTCTATATCTTTATCTTCTTTGTAGTCAATTTTTAAAAGCGAGTCACTTGGATAATATCGGTCAATTATTCCTGCATCAATAAGCATATCAGGCACACTTTCATAAGACCATCCCATATTACTACAAAAGAAAGGTAACGCACTAACGTCTGTCCTTGTTAATTGGGCTTGAATCATTTCAGCATTATTGCCTATCAATTTTTTATCCTTCCGGTAATTTAACCATTGGAATTCTTCATCTCCTTTAATAATTGCAACACCCATTCCTTTTGAAATTGCAAGTTCTAATGCTGCTTTTTGATATGAAGAACTAGTTATAAAATATCCTTTCGTTTTGTGTTCACCAACTTGATTAAGTTTAGAATCAAAAGCCTCAATGTCTTTAACTGGAACAGGATTTTTATAATTTTTACACTCAAAAAGGGTAATTATGGAAGGTTTATCAGCTCCTTTTTGATAAGTTTCAATTGCTATATCAAAAATGATGTTAGCTTTTCTGCTTTCAGAGTAATATTCTTTTTTCCAAAAGATTTTACTCATTTTATGATTAAGACAGAAATCACCTGTTTCAACCAAGGCCTTAATTAAATCAAAAACTTTTTTTTCCAGTATGTCGCCTTTTTGTATTGAGTTCATTCTTTACTATTACACGCTAAATAATGTTTCAAAATGCTTACTAACAAGTCCGCATTCCTCCTTTGATTTGTACTTACATAATTTTAAAATTTAAAAATATATGAAAGCTATCTTCGTTCTCCGGAATAAATAAATTTACAAATGGTCAGCTAAAGTAGCGTCTCCGAAATGTTTGATTCAAATCATGCGGATTTTATATCAATCATTCTTCATCTTGTAACTATGTCGCCAACAAAAGCGTCCGGAACTTTTGACCATTCAGATGGAATAAAAAACTGATTCCAGTATCCGACATTTTTGAAAATTGGAGGAGTGGAGCCTTCTTCTATCAAATCGCTCTTTATTATATTCTCTATATCATTTGCTTGGGGAGATTGAATATATATTGTCTTAACTCCATACATTTTATTAAATAATTCTTTATCAATTTCTCTGTTAAATCCGGGGAAAGAATAGCCGTTAATGACCAAGACTTGCGTTTTTTCTGCAATTGCCAATGCTTTGTCTAAAATATGACTACTTTTTAATGAATAGTCAGGATTCATATTCTCCCAAGCAAATTTCAAGAGCTTGTTTGATGCTCGTTTTAGAATTAAATGCTCATAAACCTCAGAGAGATAAATGGCAAAGGCAAATGTTGGCTCATAAAAAGAACCCATTCTTTCTATATCTGCCTCTCTATGTGGTTTAGGAAATGCAATACCATTTAAATGAATAAGAGAAAAGGCGTTTTCCTGATAATTATTACCTTCATCTTTCTCTATCTTTGGAAAGCTCTGTACGTAATCCTGAACTTCATGAATGTATTGATCCATATACTTCGAAAAACAAATTTCAAATTGCAGATCGTAGTTCCAAGTTAGTATATTAATATTTTCAAGTAATTCTATTTTTTTGGGGATAGGTTTTAATAAGGCAGCTATAAAAGAGTCGTACCTTTTGTCAATCAGGTGTTTTTCCTCATTATTTGCAGATCCTAAACTCTGTTCATATAAAAAGAAAACTATTAAGGTATTTTTTAAACGATTTAGCATTTCATCATCACCCAAATGAAAATATTTTTTTGCGATAGTATCTGGAGTGTTATGAAAGAGAAATTCTTTCATAACAATTTCTATCGCAGAACGTAAACTTTCTACTTTAATCTCTTTTGTACCGTTACTTTCCGATTGTTTGTGTATGAATTCTAGAAAACTATTAAACCGATTGTAAAAGTTTGCATATGTTGGCAAACAGTTACAACTTGCTCCTGCTCCAAACAAATATGTTATATTCATTAATTGTTAACGTTTTAAATTTTCTATTACTAACTCTATTCGCTTGCTTTAGTGCATGAATGGTTGGGTGCACTAGCAAAGGTTTACGGCTTTGTCTAATGCTTGGTGATCTCTTACTAAAAAGAAAACTACATTTTAAACCTCTCGCTAAGTTTTGAATGTAGTTCTTGTAATACTGCAAATTAATTTGACTTTTTCTTGCTACCAACCTTTTGTGCTAAAGCACTTCCTGCTGCTGTTTTGCTGGCTTTACTTGTTCTTCCGTCTCTTAAAACTTTAGACGCTGCTTTTGCAGCTTTTACGCTTGTTGTTTTTTTAGAATTTGCCATAAAATACTTTTGCTAATAAAGTTAGCGTAAAGGCAACTTGAAAGCCTCTTTTGTTTTCCACTTAATGTGCAGTAATTCATTTTCTAAGCTCCCATTTTCTTTTTATTATGCTTCTTTCCTTCCCCAAACATCCTACTCGGATACTTATCATACAACGCAATCAAAAACGATATTTGCTTGGTTTCGTTAATTAGGAGTTGGGGCGGTAGCAGACTTATTTTTTAGTCAGGTAGAATAGAGATTTCTGGAATTCCATTTTTATGGCAGAAGATTATAAATTCCTTTAAACAAGCACGTGAATGATCAAAGTTTGTAAAAAAAGATAGGTTGAAAGATTTTGCCAATAAACAACCTTTTTCATCAGTATTAATATATTTCTCCATGTTTTTTTTCAAAATACTTTCGAAGGTTTCGAAACCCGAATGCCAGGTGTTTCGGCCAACAACAAAGACAAGTTTAGTGATCGAATCTTCAACAACATTGAATTTTGAAATATCTAATGCATCTTCACTCGCTGTATCATAAAAGCCAGTATCTGATACTAACCAAACTGAAAAACTGATATTATTTCCATCAATGATCTTTTCTCCAAACCAAAATTCATAACAATACATATTTAGCCAATCCCAAGCCCACGTTTGGTCAAGGCTGCCTTTTCCATCTTTTGGACTGGATGCACTAAACTTGCTCCAACCGCCGGCATAACGACGAGAAGTTTGGTCAGCAACAAATTCCATAATATCCATAACTCTTCTTTGATAGGTATAGAGCAGTCTATAAGCTTTTCTTACTTCTAAAAGCACTACATCAATATCGGGAACTGAATTTCTTGCCTCCACTGTTAAAAGTTATTAATTATACGAATAAGGTGTCTTGAAGAGAAGGATTTAAACTAATTGGTATCAATTTAGAAAAATCCTGATCTCCAAACCAAGTACCTGTCGAATACCCATGTATACCAAAACCACTAATTATATCTTTTAAAATTCTTTTTGCAGAATCATCATAATTTGAGTACTCCTTATTTTCAAGGGTTGCAAGCTGTAATTTAATTTCATTTAAAAGCCTAAACCAACGACATTTAATTACTACGGCACGTTTAGAATTTACCTGAAATTCTTCTATATTCTCATTATAAATGCCTCCCATTGCAATAAAAAACACTTTCTTATTGTCCTCGGAAAAATCATTGAAATAAGCCGAAAGCTCTTTTAGCCACTGACCTTCATATTGCTGTTTATCATCAAATCTCTTGGCTTCAATAATTAAATCAAATTCAGACGTGCGAATAAAAACATCCGGTTCAATTAGGGAATCATTTGTATCTCGCCAGCGTGGCCAAAAACTGACTGTTTCAATTTTGCTTGATACTTGGAAACAAACTTGTCCATAACAAGAGCGGTTTAAAATCTGCCAAAAAAGAGGAGATGGCAAATACAATAAAGTTCCGATGACCGTTGAAGTCAAAGAATCTTCAGATGCCCTAAACAATTCTCGCCAGTGAACTTCTTTTGTTGAAATATTACGCCCTGCTTTATTTAGTAAGATTGCTTGTAACATAACTTAAACTATTATTAACCTCTTATCTTATTCAGCTATTTTTATTTTTTTTGCCTCTTCCCCTCCACAAACATCCCGCTCGTATACTTGTCATACAACTCAAACAAAAACTCTATTCGCTTGGTTTCGTTTACAAAGGGTTGGGGGCGGTAGCAGAGGTCTACGGCTTTGTCTAATGCCTGGTGGGCTTTTACTAATGCCGGCGGCATTGTGTTGGGGTCGTATAAGTCTGCAAGACTTGCATTGGGAAATTGTGCCCGTGCATCTAATACATTTTGTGCGGCGGCTTCTACGGCTTGTTCCTGTTTTTCATTTGGATTTTCTGGCCACGGGAAGTTGTTGTACACAATATCTTTTGAATACCTAAAATCACTTTTCAATCTACCACAAGTATATTTTACCCAAGTCATATGAATTGCAGAGGCGAGAACTCCAAATTGGTAAAGGCGTGAACTTTTAATTATAAAAAGCAAATCGCTACTTAAAACACTATTGTCAATATAACCAATGGGAATATATTTTCTTCTTTCAGAACTTACTTTAGGTACAACTAAATATGGGCTGTTAGGAATATTTTGAACATGAAATTTTGTGGGTGTATCTGCTAGTTTTATTGTTGGGAGACTTGTGCTGGCTAATCGAAAATGTCTTACCGCATCTATTCTTTTTAAAACTTCAGGCATAGATTTTAAATCTCCAGGTTGTGCATCGCCGACATATAAGCACCATCTATTGTAGCCATTTATAAATTCATGAGAGCCTATCCATTTATAAAAATATTTGGATGCTTTTGGTTCCTTTTTCAGAAACTCTTCTTTCTCATCTTGTGTAAATAAAAAGTGTCCTCCGTCAATCGGTTTATTTCCTATTCCTATTTCAGGCACATTATCAAAGGGTTTTTGTCTTGAAGACAAAATAACATCCCGTGCTTCAACTAAGTAAGGGTTTATATTTTTTGCTTTTATCTCATGAGGTTCAGCTTTAACATGTTCATATTCAAAAAGAGCTTTATCATTTACATTAAAGTTTCCAAACCCAATTATGACAACATGCACTGCTGCATTACCTCTTGCTTCATTGCTCCAACTAAAAGTGCGATGTGCAAAATGGATTTTGATTTTGTACTTATTAAATAATTCGTTCCATAGCATTCCGACCTGTTCACCTTGGGATATTGAATTAGTGGATACAAAGGCTGTTTTTGTTAGGTGCGCATTGTTATCTTGTATAAGAGTGCGACGCAACGGCTGTTCAATTGAAATACCTTCAGCCTGGTCCATAAAATTATACTCCTGCATGTACTTTGCTGCTTTGATATACCACCCGGAAACATAATCTAATGTCCCTGCACCTTTTACTTTTTTGAATAAATCTTCAATGTCTACTCTTTGTTCATTTGACATGAATTTAGAACCTATAAACGGAGGATTACCCAATATATAATCATACTTCGGCCGGCCTTTCTCCCAGGGCAATCGGTCGATGAGACTTTGCCAATCGGTTCGCAATGCATTGCTGTGTGCAATGGTGGCATTTTTGCGTAGGGGGAGGCGGACATAATAATTTCCAAAGGTGTTGCTTACCATTTGGTTCATCTGGTGGTCGATGAGCCACATGGCTACCTGCGCTATCTGTGTGGGAAACTCTTCGTACTCTATGCCATAAAACCTGTCGACATCGCATTGTACCAAGTAACCGACATCCATTTGCGCTTCCCTTGCTACCTCTTCGCGTATGCCTTCGAGCTTGAGCCTTTGTTTGATGATCTCTATCTCAAGCAGGCGCAGTTCGCGGTAGGCAATGATTAAGAAGTTACCGCATCCGCAGGCAGGGTCTAAGAAGCGGAGCCGGCTTATTTTGTCGTGAAACTTTTGCAGCTTGGCCTTACTGTCTTTTATGCTGTTGTATTCGTTTTATAGTTCGTCGAGGAACAGGGGCTTGATTAGCTTGAGAATGTTCTTTTCGCTGGTATAGTGTGCGCCTAAGTTTCGACGTGCCTTTGCATCCATCACGCTTTGAAACAGAGAGCCAAAGATGGCGGGAGAGATCTTGCCCCAGTCGAGCAGGCAGCAATCCATGAGTGTCTTTCGCATCTGGCTGTCGAAAGCAGCGGTGGGCAGATGTTCTTCGAACAGTTTTCCATTTACATAAGGAAAGGCATTGAGGCTTTCGTTGATGTTGCGGAGGCGCTTTTCTTTGGGTGTATTGAGCACCTCGTACAGATGTGCAAGTTGTGCTGCAAGGTCGCTGCCGTCTGCATTTGTATTCAGGTCGAGGTAGTCGTAAAAGATGCCTTTCTCAAAAATGTTTGTATCGTCGGCAAACAATAAGAACACGAGGCGAACGAGGTATAGCTCGAGCGAATGACCTTCGTAACCGATGTCTTTTAGTTTGTCGTGCAGGCGGCCCATCAGTTCGGCAGCTTCTATGTTTACCGGGTCCTGCTCTTTGTAGGTTCGCTTTTGGTATCCGGCAATAAAGCCAAACAAGTGCACATGTTCTACCAGTTGCGATAGCTTGAATTCGTATTGCTGATTGTCTTCGAGGTCGTATAATTTAAATCGTTCAAAATCGCTGACAAGTATATAACGGGGAAGTTCTTTTTCGGTTAGTCCGGGGAAGTAGTCTTTGGCTTGCTTGAAGGCTTTTTCAAGGTCTTTGCCGCGGCTTTTGTGTTCGATGAGGATTTGTCCCTTCCACAGCAAGTCAATGTAGCCTTGTTTGTCGTCAATCTTTTTTACTTGTTGTTCAAAAGAAGCCACTCTGCGGCGGCTTATTCCAAAAACGTTGAAGAAATCATCCCAAAATGATTTGGCTTCTGCATCTTCGCTTACTTCGTCTTTCCATTCTTGTGTAAATTGTAAGGCTCTGCTTTTGATCTCGTTCCAGCTTAAGGGCATTCTTTATTGGTTGTTACTCAAATATAACAGAAACGGTTAATTCTTAACAACGATTACTTATTTGTTGATAAGAATAATTCTATCACTCCTGCTCTATACAGCTCTCAACTGTTAGCACATAAACGCACCATCTGATTTCAACCGCTATTGAGCGGGTCTAAAGAATGACAATTTTAAAAAATAAGATTAAAATAGGCTGTTTTTGACGCCTTTCTATTAAACTGAGGGTCATTCAATTTGAAATTTCCTGGTATATTAACAGAATTTAAAACTGTTTAAATCTGGTAATCAATTGATTATAACTTTGAAAATGAAAATAGCGGTACCAAATCTTGTTAGAAATTTAGCTAAAAAACGAACAATTTTTTAGTCTTTATGCCCCTTCAGGCTTCATCCCGCATCTACCGGTAGCCGGTTCCATTTACCTTAAGCCCTCAACATAACGGATTTGTTTTTTTATTGCAGAAGTATCCATTATAATTTACTCTGCTATTGATACTATTTGAACCTTACCAAAAGCATGCTTTTATAGCCCCGCTTCTAGAACGACAGGATACCGACCGGATACCGACCGGATAACTACGGTTGAAATTCAAATAATTTTAAAAAAGAAAACTAAAATAGCCGGTTTTTCACTGCTTTCTATAAACTGTGGGTCGTTGAAATGACCTTTTTTCCGCAGCATAGTAATCGGACTACTATTTTATTATTGATAATCAGGTAAATAAGAAATGAAAAAAGGATATATTAATAGAATATTTTGTTGAGAAACTTAGCTTAAAAAACAGAAAAAATTTTTTTGTCTCTATGCCTTCCCGGACCTCATCGGGTGTTTTTGGGGGGCTATGTTCCGTTTTATGCAATCACTTCACCTGTCGGATTTGCTTTGTATTGCAAAAGCATCCTTTTTGTATTTGTACCCAGGTTTTACAACTCAGAAATACAGCTGTTACGTCCGAAGTACCACAATACAGAAAGGAGGCTACATGATCCAAATACGGACATATACTATTGTTTATCAATACTATAAATATTATTTTAATTCTTTCTTTTACTGCTAGTTTCTTGCTAAGTTTGTATAAACTCTAAATGCATGCTCCCCAAACAAACTTCCTCTATCCCAAGTACGTCATTGAAGATTGACAAAACTTCGCAACTGGTCCATTTGTTTTTGCAAAATCAGGATGTAAAAGAAAATAGCCGTCAGGTTTACAAACGAACATTAAACATCTTCTTATCGTGGATTAGCAAGAAAGGCTATGAATTAAGTACCGTTTCAAGAGTTGATATTCTACACTATAAAGAATGTATGCTTGCTTCTGGTATGAGTAGCTTAACGGTCGGTTCTTACATCACTTCCGTAAGACGCTTTTATGAATGGCTGGAAGCAAATAAAATGTATCCTAATGTCGCCAAAGGAGTTAAAAGCCCTAAGCGTAAACAACAATTCCGAAAACAGGCTTTAACCCAATCTCAAGGCCAGGCTTTACTAAATGATGCCCAGGAGAAAGCTTTAACCGCATTCCTAAAAGAAAAAGGTCTACGGGATTATGCCATTGTAAATCTGCTGATTAGAACAGGCTTACGAACCGTTGAGCTTATCAGGGCAAATATTGAGGATGTTACTTATAAAGGAGGAAAAAGAGTGTTATTAGTGCATGGAAAAGGCAGGGATGAGAAGGATAACTTTGTTGTATTGACGGATAAAGCATTTTTACCCATTGAAGCTTATTTAACGACCCGGACAAAGGCCAAAGACTCCGAACCGCTATTTATATCGACCGGCAACAAAAGCAAGGGAAAACGGCTGGTAACACGCACAATAAGCAGGATAGCAAAGGAGGGATTGAAGGCAATCGGGTTAAATAATAAAAGCTATACGGCGCATTCATTAAGACATACAACAGCAGTAAATATACTTCGTGCCGGAGGGACACTCGAGGCTGCACAACACGTGTTGAGGCATAGTAGTCCCGCTACTACTCAAATCTATACTTATACAATAAAAGAAGAGCTTCGCCTTAAAAATTCTGCAGAGGAATTGCTGGACAAAATCCTTTAAAACTGGTATTTAATTATATTTCTATGTCTGTAAAGTCTACATTACGGACATAGAAATTAAACTCCGTTTTTTGAAATATTTCCCCGAAAGATTTATGTCCTTTTAAAGATAAATAACAGGGCCGTTGCTCCGATGCCGATTGTTTAATGCAGGAAGTTATAACCTTGCCCCCCCAGCCCCCCCTTTTCTTATTAATTCGAAGCCTTTTAGAAATAATAGCAGGCAGCTTCCTCCGCTGCCAATGGTTGAATGCAAAAAGTTTTAACGCCGCGCCGCCTTTTATTATTAATGCAAGTCCTTTTGAAAGTAATAGCAGGAAAGCTTTCTCCGCTGCCAATTTGGTCAATTTAAACAGCTTATTCTGCCGCCCCGCCGCCGCCCGGCCGCCGCCGCCATTTTTTCTTTTTTTTTCTTTTTTTTCCTTCTATTAACTCCTTCTCAACTATATGCTAATGACTTAAATTTGTTAATTGTCACAGCAATAATTTTATTCGGTTGTCAAACGGTTTAATTTTTTTTGTTATCATACCACTTCAGCCTGACTGACTGAGAAGAAAGAACACCGGCGAAGCAGGTGTAGCCGTGCAGCGATAGCTGCCGGTGTTCTTTCTTTGAAGGAGGGAAGGCTGAAGTGGTATGATCGCCTTTTTGAGGAATAATGAAGAAAGTATTTTTTCTTTTTTATTGAAATTCTGATATTGGTTTATGAAGAACAAAAAACCCACGTAATACGTGGGTTTTTGCACTTGAAACTTTTACATATAAATGTTACAGAATTCACTGCAATATCAGCGCTATGAGTTGGAATAATACTGCTGGCTCGCATCTATCTATTTAATCCGATATGTTACGTTAGCCCGGGCAGTAGGGAAAGAAATGGGCAGATGTAATTTTAAAAGTTAAGTACAGGTATCTTTGAAATAATTATTCGCGATCAACTATCTAGCTTTTTCCCAACCATCTTTAATAATACTTTCTGCAGATTATATTTACAATTGTTATCTTCTAAATTCTCCTTATACTTCCTCCACCTTAAGTATTCACGTCGGTTTTTCTTCTTTAACCTGCACCAAAAGCCAGGCTCATTAAAAAAAATAATGTGGGGATCTAAGCTTAATATTTCCGACGATAAATTATAAATATCAGGATTGAAAATGTGAAGGGTTTCAAAACCAGCTAGAAAACATCTCTTCAATTTTTCATGGTTGGAAATATCCACTAAATCCTCGATGCTTACTATACTTCCCTCTTTAGCTATTTGTCGTTGCCTCATGTATCCTAATTCAAACCGAATAATCCTCTCCTCTCTTTTATATTGAATGCCCTTTCCATAAATCTTATAATACTTTTCACCTAGCTTCATAAAAAAAGTCTCTCTCTTGGTCTCCTTAAAACGCCTCGTTCCTTTACATCTTCCTTTAAGCGAAAGGATCAGGTCGAGCAACTCTTCTTCACTTTGCTTAATGTGATCAGGTAAAACGCAATTAACGCCTACCTCCAAATTAACAACTTTAACTTCAGTTGTCTTAAGATGAAATACTTCAATTATTTCTTCCATAGACGATAAAAAGGAAGACCAATAGAAGTCATCAAAATTATGTTCCCCATCGTTTGAAAACTTATGAATGCTTCCGGATATATCTACTACCCAACCTTCCGGGGCATAGAAAATATTTATTTCAAGGTTCTTATACTTGCCTTTATGCGAGGAGATATCACCACTATTTACATCTATTTTTCTGACAAATTTGAACCTACTTCTTTCGCCTTCTGATAAAAGGAAATCAATAAGATTAGGATCGCTACTGCGAAGTTTAAAGCCATCATACATGCATAATTCCGTGTCCATTTCTACAAATTTTTTCGTTTCAACTTTTTTCTGTTGTTGATCCGTTTTACTTTTTACTAAGTGATCAACTTCTGTGTTTGATACTGGTACTGTATCCGTAAATGTTATTGTTTTCATTTTATGGGTTCTGGGGGTTATGTAAAAAATTAATTTTAAAATTGTTGCTTTTGAGCACATGGTCCTCTGATACTTATCATATTCTTATTTTTATGTTGAATTCTCTTTACCTTCTGCATCGGTTGTGTCTTTATTTTTGGTTGTCTTTTAGCTGCCTGCTTTATTCCAAACGATTCAGCCTTATAAATTCGTTCAAACAATTTTATATTCTCTGTTTTTTATGTTCGTCCTATATTGGTCTTCTAGTGCTTCTCCTAATCTTATTTTTGGCGGCCTGCTTTATTACAAACGTTTCAAGCTTTTAAACACGTTCAACGTATTTTATCTTTCAGTTTTCTCTGTACTCGTTATTTCAAACGCTGCAGCCTTTTGAAAACGTTCAAACAATTGTAGTTTTTCTGTTTCCCTCTGTTTCAATGCGTCAAACTTTTAAAAACCTTAGAAATCGTATTATCTTTCTGTTTCCGCTGTATCGCTTATTTCAAACGCTGCAGCCTTTTAAAAACGTTCAAATAATTTTGGATTTTCTGTTTCCCCTATTTTATCGCCAAACTATAAGAACCAGGCTGCCGTTTTATCTTTCTGTTTTCTCTGCATCGCTTATTTCAAACGCTGCAGCCCTTTGAATCCATTTGCGGTTTTGTCTACGACGAATCACAAAGCTACTGACCGGGGTCATTAAGTTTTGCAGATGATCTAACGATTTGAGGAAGACGAGGGAGTACTTTATCCCTATCCATCATTTTACTGGCGATAATAGTTGCTTAGGAGTTGAATGAGATATTTGAAAGATTAATTCTCGGGATATAAATTATTGGTGGAACAAACAAGACTTCTAGTTGTATAACTTTAGGTAACAAAAAATATACAACTTATGGCTAAAGCAACTACAGAAGTAAGAAAGCAAAATAAGATCAACCTGGACAACCTATCCGCGCGGGATCAAGCTATACTCTCCTTAGACACGCAAACGACAATGAAGAAGTATAATATGGGAAAGCAAGGTGTTTACGACAGAAGATTTGCTTTAAACAAAAAAATAAAGGAAGCTGGATTAACTGTTGAACAAGTTACGGGAAGTAAGCCGACGGTAAAGAAAGTTCAGCCCAAAATGGAAGAGACACCTGTAGAACCCGCACAAGCATCTCAGCAAGCAACGGTGCAAGAAAAAAATGTTCCAGTTATAATGAAACCGGTAGAGATAAACTTTGAAAACTTCACAATTAAAGTGAATGGAATGCCCAAAAGAATTTCAGTAAATCCGGAGACAAATGCTATTGAGATAGATATATGAGGTTTTTATAAAAAAGCGAGTTTAGGCAGGTTATTTGGTATTAGCGCATTGAAGTTCCAGTGCTGTGTTTGGCGGTAATTCAAATTGGTGGCGACCTTTCAGGTTGCAATTAATTTACCTGATCATTAGTTCCCTTTAAAAATACTACGAATATTATGGCGATAAGTACACGTTCGAATTTCATCAGGCGCGGGAAATAACTTGAATTTGAAACAAGTTTCCAACCAGCTTACCAAAAGACATTTAAAGATCTTCAAATTAAACGACATCGGAAAATAAGAGTATCCCTCCAGCCACCAGTCATGCTGTACCGAGGATCATTTCAAAGATCACTACCTCTTCTCCAAACCTTTTCAAGGCGGTGCCGGCGGGTTTAGGCGCCTTCCATCAACCGGCTCGACGCTTTAATAGTTCATGTGTTACTTGAAATGGATGAAGACTCAGCGTAAAATTTCCTTTCAATGCTGTTTCCCCAGGGGATTATTTTTTGAGGAGCGGGCTTGAAAACTTTATTAGCATTGTTGTAACTCATTTGTACTGTTAGATTCTATGCAAGAGTTTACATGTTTTGCCGCGCACTAAGTTTAAATGTGTGTTTTCGAAGCATTACAGCCGAACTCCCTGAAGCGCTTACCCGCTTGCTTAAGCTTACAGTAGAAAATGTCGGATTCGACATGTAAAACGCTTGTAATATTTGGTTATCGTAACTATATTAGTTGTCGGCAATGTAAGTTAAAAGAAAATCATGATTAAACGAAATGATTATGACACCCAAATTCTATTTTTTATTCGCATTTGTTATTACAACAATTACCGTTAATGCACAATTTTTCAAAAAACTTACTGACGCAGTGGGAAGTGTTGTAAATACTGGAGTTCAAGTTGCTACAGCCCCAACACAATCAATTATAAACACAGGCAAAGCAATGACTGGTAATGGAAATGCAAGTGACATTTACAAGCCATATCAGCAGGCTGCGGCAAGTGCAGGTTCTTCTCTTCCCCAAGTTAGTGGTATGATAAATGAACCGCAAAGATTTTTAACGCAAAAAGCACAAGAATTTGCATCATCGGTTGGTGGACAACCGGGAGAATTCATATTTGATGTAGGAACATTTAGTCAGAGATATTCAAATGAGTTAGCAAATGCGGGCGCATACAACATTAGTGGAATTCTACAAGGGCAAAATCCCTTTCAACTAACTGCAGCTCCACTTTCCGCGGCAATCCGAGCAGCAAGAGAAAGACATTATTCAAACTCTTCACCCCTTCCTAATGATGTCAAAAATGCTTTAAGTGGTTATTTTAGTGCATCCATCTTAAACCGAGCAAGATATTCAATTGGTAAAGTTGAGATAACGCTTCCGAACTTTATTGGGAAAGGAGCTAGGTTCATGGGGGGAGACGCCTATGCTGTTACTGTTGACGACATTATTGTGTTTAATACAAATCCCGGTTCCTATGCAAACAATTCAAACTGGTGGGCTCATGAAATAACCCACGTTCAGCAATATGAAAGATTAGGCATAGAAACTTTTGCATTTAATTATTTGAGAGATGCTGGGAACTCCTTGGAAAGCGAAGCTGTAAATAACGCAAATAGAATAACAAATTCAAACAATTCGGTATATAGTAGCTCTTTAAAGATTGGGTCATTTGACATGAGCGGAGCATATTCCAATAACAATTATCAGCAAAATCCAGAGTATTATGTTACTCAATGCATTTTCCCCGGGGATCAATTTGGAGCGATGTATTTAATAACTAATTATGGAAGAATTATAGCGGTTGATCCAATAAACGGACAGTGGATGCACATAGGTTATGCAACTCCTCCAAGACTACCTAACGTAGCTTGGTCATATGATTTACCAAATGCTCGTTGGAGTTATGCTGTGGGAGTAGACGGCAACATTTACAATCCAACGCCAATTATTGATTTTTACGGACGAATTATCAACTACAATTGGAATGTTGTTGGTTATACCGTCAGGCTTAGATGAAGATTTGTTCCTATCCCCAAATAAACCAATTAAAAAGCCACGGCTAATAAAGAAGAATTTATTTTCTGATGAATTGAAGTTTTCAGCATTAGAAAAAGCTGCGAGGAATAATTCTGTTTCAATTGAAATAGAAGTTAGTTGTATCAGCCTTACCAGATAAACTTTTTTAAGGTTTCCCTTTTCCAGCTTCTCTGTAAAATCAATTTGAAGCCTGACCCCACGCCTGTAAAGTTTCACCTAATAGTCAACTACCGCGCAAACGGAGCTGAACGACCTGAAAGAAGCTTTATAACCGAGAGGCAATTCACTCCATTTTTTGATATCTTTTTATTTACAATTTTTACTAATCATATCTTTGTTGTAAACAATGCGATTAGCAGAATCTACGTGTGTATTAATAATTGCTGCTATCTTTTCTAATTCCGCAAGGTAATAGTTACTAAAGCGAACCTTTCTTAATATGGAGTCTTTCGCTGCCACTATTAAAGTAAAGACTTGGCCATCTTGGACGCATTTATTTTCATAATGATCCTTATCAAACTGTTTGACGAGCTGTAAATAATTTTGATATTCATTGTAGCTAAAAGTGTGGATAAATAATACTGAGTCCAATCTAATACTACTATCAACGAGGGCAACTTTAATACTGTTCGTATCTACAATATAATTTGCTGTAAGGTGTGATGGGTAATTGTGTAAAATCAGAGTAATGTTTGGGATCATAGCCGGACTCCCATTTGCAGTCACCTGAGGGGGGCTACAAGCTAACATAGCAGCCACTAATGTGATTATTATTAAAAGTGTATATTTCATACGATAATCGTTAATTACTTTTGCCAAATCTCAATATAATTAGGATAAGTCTTACTCATTCTAGAAATCATGTTTTCAACAGAAATAAGCCTTGCATCAAATCCATTTGCTTCCAATAATTTTTTTATTTCCCTTGCCTTTGTTTCGTCATCAGGGTGAAAATATCTAACGGTTACTATATTTGGGAGCTGGCCAACCGCTTTTTGAGTCACTGACTTATCTTCCTGTGAATAAGTATTTACTTGAAATGCATTTGAAGAAGTAATTATAGCCTTTATTAATTTCACAGAATCGATTTTTGTAGAATCCGCTGGAACAAGTCTAATCTCATCTAAAACAAAGGAACTGTTTGAAACTAAAGTATCTTTTGACCAGATTTCAATATAATTTGGATAAGTTTTGGTCATTCGTGGAAGCATATTTTCAATTGAAATTGTTCCAGCCTTGAATCCTTTGGCTGTTAATATTTTTTTTATGTCGTTAGCTTTAGCTTCATCGTCTGGATGAAAAAAGCGAATTGTTATATTACTAGCCAAACCATCTATAACCTTTTGAGGCACAGACCTAGTTTCTTCCGTAAAAACACCTATTTTGAATGCAGGAGTATTGTTTACTAGATTCCTGATGTCTCTTAATTTACCAATAGCCCCGTTTGTACACGGTATAAGTTTAATTTCGTCTAGATCTACTGTAGTTGATGTGCTCCCGGACCTACCATAAATCTTTTGGATCCCTTCGATGTCTAACTGGCTTAGTTTTCCATGATTGGTCCACTTAGGATTACAATAATTCATCACTGATTCTAAGTCGCATGGAGTTACATAAAAATCGCCATCGCCTCCTTGTGGCTTCTCATTACATAAACAATCAAGCCTATTCTGCTCATGTGCAAGTCCGAGGGCGTGACCAAATTCATGAACTGCGATAAATTTAATACAATCTTCTTTCGAGAATCTCACGCATCGAAACTGTCCTAAAAATTTAAAAGTTAAAAGCATTCCCGAAGGCATGCCATCAAGTTGTGTACCTAACCCTTTTGTATGAGGCCAACCGGAGTCATCTATAATAATACGGATTCCTCTAGAAGACGTTGTCGCATTACCCCACCCTATGAAATCTATATTAGCATATTTCTCCCAAGATGTTTCAATCGCTTCCTTTACCCATTGCCTCTCTTCGCGATTAGAGGCATTACCATTTTCCCAGCTTACATCAATAACTACTTTTCCATTACTTTGACTTGGCCACTTGGAGTTTTTTTTCATGTTAATTCCACTAATCGGCTGCGGTTCTTGTGCTAAAGCCTGTGTCCAGATAGCGAATGTTAATAAAAGTAAAAGCCACTTCATATTTTTCACTTTAAAATTTGAACCAGATTTCAATGTATCCAGGAATTCCCTTTCGATAATATTTCGTCATACTCTCCTTTAAAATTCTATTGCTAGAATAACCGAGCCCTTGAAAAAAATTTTGAAGAAACGACGCCTTATCCCCATCAGAATTATCAAAATATCTTATGGTAATGTCTTTTGAAATCCGCTCTATCGCCTCCCGCGGGGGAAACTTTTCCTCCTGCGTAATGCGTTCTATAGAAAAAGATCCGCTGCTATTTATAGAGTCTCTAATCTTTCCGACTGCGGTTAGGACATTGGAACTACAAGGAATGAATCTCAATTCCTTGAGTTGAACCATCGATGTACTTAATCTCTTTCTTAAAATTATTTGATTATAATTGTTGTCTATCGTTACCGAGGAGAAATTTTGAAGCAGGTTCTGCCCAATCAAACAAGGTGCATCAGCTGCCTCAACAACCAGAGCTTCCACATCTTTTAACTCGAACGTACCTAAAACTACTTTCTTTAAATTAATCACGTATGCGTCTGCAAGCGTACCATTCGCAAGTTTAGTTTTAGTTTTATAAACGGCAGAACTTTGAACATCAGAACTGCCGAAAATTAGGAAAAATAATCTAACAGGGAAAGATATTAAGCTAGCACCAGGATCAAATATAAACTTTGATTTGTAACCGTTTATTTCAGCATCTATCTCTAAAACATCAGCTTTATTCTTCAAAAAAGGTATTACATATACTTGTTCTCCCTGAGCCGCAACGTCCTGGAACAAGAAACTACATATTAATACCATAGAAAGAATCAGACGTAACATATTTGCCACAGGTTTTCTTGAACAAGAGTGCCGCTATCAATGCGAAACATAGAAAAATCACAAAAAATACATTGCAAATCCTCCTATATTTCCATCTAATATTAATAATTAAGTTTATGATTGAGAGAGTAATGAATATTATCAGAAACACAAGAACAGGCAGAAAATACCAGCTGCCCTTAAACCTGTCCCAGATATACATATATCTGCCTTCACACGTATAATTTGCCAGTTTTAAAAAATTACTAATTTTGTGCTGACCTATTAGAAAGTCCTGCTGTTCAAATTTTGTAATTAGTGACTTTACGTCATCATCTCCATAATCGAGTTCTCCAGCTTGCATTTCATTCTTTAAATGGTCACCAATAATCGACAGCAATACTTGACCTCTTATTTGTTTATCTGCATTTGAATCTTTTGCTAACGATATAGCGTAGTTTGTAGCTTTATCATAAGAGCTAATGGAAGTTCGAGGAAGTTTGCAAGTATCTAATTCTTTTAATGTAAGAGTCGCTAATTTTTTTTGAATATCTACGTCAGCTACATTCTTTTTACAACTCCCCAAAAGGAAAATGAATAAAATGATTTTTAGAACGTAGCAAAGCTGCATCTGAATAAACCTTAAGGAAATAGAGTAAGTAAACATTTTATTACTCCCTGCCATTTTTATTTCCCTTATTCTTTAAAGACTTCGATCCACTTTTCCCCATAACTGCCTTGTTTTTAGAGTTTCCTGTTCCCTTCGTTTCACCATTATTGCTTGGAGCTGTTTTTTTTTCATTTTCCAACAGACTATCCCTATCGCTTGAATTTGCTATTCTATCGCTAACTGTAAGAATAGTACCAAGCGTTGCCCTTTGTTTAGGATTACTTCCACTAACCTCCGGGGCATAATATTGGCTTATCGCCCCATCCAAGTATAAAGCATTATCACATCCTAACCGATTTCTGAACAATTCCGATAGCTCAAAAAAAGTGACGGGGTCTTCCGACACAACAAAAACAACATTACTTTTCTTGTTAATACCAACCCCATTTCTAATTAAGGCATTTGGAGAATTTTTATTGAAGTGACTATTAAAAACGCCGTCAATAATCAACAAGGGACCTGATTGAGTAGCTAAATAAGGTTTATACTTAACGTCATTATACTTTTCGGTAGCTACAATGTGGGCATTTTCACCAGTATCTAAAAAAAATACACCATTCGGAGAAAGTTCGTAGAAATTACCTTTACCAGCCTTTATCCTATTAATATTTTTATAGGTTTTACCTTCCGAAATAAACAACCCAACAGGGGTTAAGTCTTGCTCATACATACCCGCATTAACCGCATAAATTAATTTTTTTGTCCGGGTATTCTCAATAAAACTAAAACTTGTTGGTTGGTTATTATTATTAAGCACATTGAAAATTTCAAATTTGTAGAGGTGCGGATTTGCTTCGCAGATAAAATACCGCTTACCTTGAAAGTTCACCTTTTTAAACATCCCTTTTTTATCAACTCTTTGTTCGCTATAGGTCGTAAGGGTCTCTTCTTTTAGTAGTTTGCTTGCTCCTGCGATAAAAATTGTGTCATTCTTATGGGCAGTATCACCCTTAATTAGAGGATTTAGTTCCCTAAGCATTTCAACTGTTATTCTGTACTTTTTACTGATCTCTTTAAACGGCATATTTTTTTTCTGAATAAGAATAGAATTTTCATCTATTTTTCTTTGTCCGTTACAGGAGTTTACAGTAATTATACCTGAAACAAGTATTATCAAACTAATTTCTATTGCTTGCATAATTGTTGCTTAATCTTTATAGTAAACTAGTAAATTTGTGGCATCCTCGATTCTAGCATCAGGATTCGGCTTCAAATCCCTTAAAAAACCATTATAACCGTATAGTATATCTTTCGCTCCCCTATCAAGGTTCATTATATATAGCACATTAAATCCGTCGTAATCAAGAACAGCTTTTGCGTAACTAGCAGACAAGTTTAACTCTAACTTATCCGCGGACGGGGTATCAATAACAACATGATGGACTATATTATTTTTTCTACAAATAGCTAGAAATCTACGTTCTCTCCTGTTACCGAAATAAAGATTATTAAAGTGTGAAGTTCTGTCAGAAGAATAAACCAATTGAGTTTGAAATAGAGTTACACCATTTCTTTCTCCCCAGTTTAAAAAATTAACCCGATCTGTGGCAGAAGACCTTGGATAATAGGTATTATAAATGCCAGTTTGATAAGTTGATTCAACTCTTACTGGCTTGACGTCCATATCAACAACGACAACACCTCCTTGTTGAGCAGACCCGTTGTACACTATTACCATACCGTCCATATTTGCATCAGGATTTCTAGTAACAATAGTTCCGTTATCAACACATAATCCGACAGGTTTTCCAGTAGGATCAAAAGAATCAGAAAACGCACCTGCTGTCACTAACAAAATTTGCTTCCCGTTTTTCCAATTTTGATACTGCGAAAATGCATTTTGTGCAAAATATTTCGCCTTCATAATATTCGCTTCGCGCGAAAAGTCGTAAAGAGTATAGGTGTACCCGTTATGAGAATAACCGGCTATTCTAAACTTACCATTAAAAAACGCCTGCCCGTTTAATGATGAACTTTGTGATACACAACATAAGAAAAAAAGAAAAGTAAAAGTTTTCATAAAAATCGCGCTTTATATTCAATTATCAATACTTGCGTAACAAAGAGAGGAAGATCTTATTTCAATTACATCTTTATTACTTATCATTACACTAATGTTCTTTATGCTAATTGTCAATTTATTATTTGTTATATCACCGTTAGCAACATCATTTTTATTCCTTATAATAAACCAATAAGTTGGTGCTTTTTTCAATTTTTGCTTCCTCGCTCCTGCGATTTGGTGCAATGTCTTTTAAATAAGCACCATTGTACACATATAGTATATTTCTACCTCCTGTCTCTAGGTTCAGAATAGAAGAAACTTCAAATCCACCATATTCTAACGTAGCTTTTGCGTAATAAGCTGAAAGGTTTAGCTCCAATTGATCAGGAGCGTCGACTATAACATGATGACTTATGTTTCCTTTTTTACAAATCGCTAAAAAACGCCTTTCCCTTTTCTGACCATACCTAAGATTCGTAAAGTTTAATTCCCTTTCAGCCGAATAAACTAATTGTGTTTGAAAGAGCGTCAGTTTGTTATCTTGTCCCCACTTCAGAAATTTGTATCGATCAAGATAGGAATATTTGACCGAAAGGGCTACAGTTCCAGAATCTGTTTTTATTGATACTTGTTTCCCCAAATCAGCTACTATTATCTCTCCCGAATTATAGACTACAACCATTCCGTCCATATTCTCAGATAGTACTCTATTCACGACGTATCCATCATCTAGGCACAGACCTACTGGAATTGCATCAAAGTTCCAGGAATTAGAAAAAGCACTTACAGTTACCAATAGTATTTGTCTATTCATCTTCCAACTTAAATAACGACTGTAAGCATCTTTAGAAAAAAATTTCGCCTTTATTCCATTTCCATCTACTGAAAAGTCATATACGCAATATTTATAACCATTAGTCGTATAATTAGCTTTTCGAAAATCACCATTTAGGTAGCTTTGACAATTTGCTTTCCCGCAGAATAAGAATAGATGGGTAATGAAAACAAAAAAAGTTTTAACCATAATTGTTACTTTCGTTACTTACAAACTGGAACTCACTATACATCTTTTCTTACATTTTCATTTGAATTCGCAAAGCCCATATTAGCTGTTTTCTTACCACTTTTTTATTTACTTTGAATCAAAACCGTATACTTTTACATTTAAAAGGGATACAAGTAAATGGGCTTCCATTGAGTACTTAGAAAGATCCAAGTTTTTTTGTAAAATCTTCCCATCGATCCTTTAGTCTATTGCGCATATTTTAGAGTTTTATCATGAATACTTAAAATGTCTGCAACTTCAATTGTCTATTTATTTTCCGCATTTTGTCAAGGTTGGTATACTTTAGACCGGGCTCGATATTTTTTTCCCTTCTCATTCCTTGCAACCCGCCGTTAAAAGCTTTGGTCTCTTCAACTTTAGCAAGGCTTTGGTTAGTGCCCACCTAAAGGAAGCTGACATAAATTCCAATTCTCGAGCTATGGTTTTATGCATATGTTTCAGCTTCTACTTAACAACCGAGCTTCACATATTAACATTCAAATATTCCGTTCTAGTTTCACCTTTCTTTGTAAAATTCAAATTATACTTATATCTATTTTCCCGCCTTTTTCGGGATCCCAGCGCCGTGTTTTTCCCATTTTTCACTAAAATTATCTCACATCCAAAACTTGCTAATATTATTTAGAGCAAGTAAACGATGATCTACCCTTAACATAATAGCCCATTCGTCTCAAAAGCAATCTTGCATTTTAGGTTTAGTTCTCCTATCGATCACACTAATATATATTTGGACGACTAAGAAATGATGAACTATATCATTAGGGAGATTTCAAAACTTAGCATGTGCAATATTTGATATTTAAATTATTAGTTTATTTGGGGGAAAAACAGAACGCGAATCATTTTAAAGTACCTGTAGTATACCTTATTTTATTACTTGTCAAAGTCTTCCTCTTCCGAACCTACTTTCGATGCCTTTTATTTGTTCATTTAATTTCATGGGATTAGTCTTTAATCTTTCAACAAATTATAAACTGGATTTCATACTTGCAATAGCTATATGAAAAATAATTTCTATAATTGCAACTCTTCAACATCAAACTACAACCGCAGCAAAACATAAATAAAGCCAAAGGAGCACTCCGGGCGAACAGAATGCGACGCAACAATCGCTCACACTTATTCTTCACCCGGTACAATCCCTGAACTGAAAATTACGCCACCGGTTCTCTGTAGTGTGTCTTGTCCTGAAATAGGTTTACAATAAAAAATTGTAAAAGATGGACAACATTGTAAACAAACAGGCTAACATTGACGAGTATTTATTGGGAGGGATCAGTTACCGGCGTCTATCAAAAAAGTACGGTGTTGCCCGTGCTACGCTCCATGAATGGGTACGGGATTTTACAGGAATAGCGATAACAAGAGGTACAGAAAATGCAGTTATTTTGTCTGCAATGGAACTGAAACAAAGCGAAGAACTGCCCAAAGAAATAGTAGCGTTGCAAAAGCAGCTAGCTCAGGAAAAGTTACACAATAAGGTGCTTACTGCTATGATAGAAATTGCCGAGACGGAGCTTAAAATACGTATCCGAAAAAAGTATGGCATCAAGCAGTCGAGAAAGTAAGGCGTAGTGAAAATTTGCGGTGTTTGTCATCGCTATGCTTATTGCTTGGTTATACCCGACAAGCTTTTTATGGTTATCAAAAACATTTACAGCAGGAGGTTTTTCAATCAGAACTGGTAGTTCAGGAAGTATTAAGACAAGGGCACTTGCAACCCTGTACAGGTACAAGAAAATTGCTGATTATGCTACAGGGATTTGTAAAACTGCACCAAATAAACATTGGAAGGGATGCGCTGTTTTCTTTGTTAAGAGAGCATGATTTATTGATCCGTAAACGCAAAAGAAAAGCGGTCACTACGTTTTCAAAACACTGGCTTAAAAAGTATCCAAATTTAATCAAAGGGTTTGTGCCATTAGCTCCAAACTTGCTGCTGGTAAGCGATATAACCTATATAGTGGTTGCAGACGGGTTCGCTTACCTTAGTATAGTCACCGATGCTTATAGTCATAAAATAGGAGGCTTTTACTTGTCCAGGACACTGGAAGCAAAAGGTTCTGTCATAGCATTAAAAATGTCAATAAAAAACTGCCCCGACACCAGCAACTTGATTCATCATTCCGATAGGGGTGTTCAATGCTGCTGTGCTGATTATGTAAATATTTTGGAAAAGAAAACAATAAAAATCAGTATGACAGAAAATGGAGACCCTTTGGAAAATGCTATTGCAGAAAGGGTAAACGGCATATTGAAAGAAGAGTTGTTACACGTAAAATACGACAGCTTTGCGGATGCACAAAAAAGTGTGGCAAGGTCAATTGCCATTTACAATTCGGTAAGACTACATAGCAGTTGCGACATGCTAACCCCAGTCGAAGCACACAAAAAAGAGGGCGAGCTAAAAAAGCATTGGAAGAACTATTATAAAAAAAAGGAGGTAGTTATGGTATAAGTAGTATAGGTTTTTTGAGGCATATGGACCTCTGAAGTAATTACATAAAAAAGGCCTGGCAATGCCAAACCCAATTATGAATACTTCATCAGTTACAGGGTTATTCCTTGCAGGTTGCTCCTCAGCAGAGCCTACTTCCGCTTGACCCTGATAAACCTAAATGTAAACCTATTATAGTACTAAACTTAAACTGTACATTTAAAGCAGGATTATCTCATTAAACTGTAAACTTTTTTCAGGACGAGACAGTGTTCCACTAGACAACTACTGAAGCGATAGACACACAGACCGTGTCTGGCAACTGAAAAACAATGTCCGAATTAACAGAAAATTTTGTATTTTGATACAAAAGCGCTGAAATTAACTAAGACGATGGCTACAACATAAGAGACCAATACGCTCTCTATTTATAGCGTTTGCTGTTCTTGAATGATATATTTTTTTACACGAAGACAAATGCAAAGATTGTAATAGAATGGTGTTAGTCCTCCTTTTTCTCCAACAACGCACCTTCAGTCAAAGTCGTTGTATTAGAAATGGGTTTGAACCAGCCTATGGTACAGAGATTATAAAAATTAAAATTTCCATATCTGGGTAGGGGACACTAATTGAAACAAAAAAGTCAGACAATAGCTTAAGGCTTAATCTAAGTATCGGTGAGCAATGCAACTAAATTACTTAATAGCAGCATTACAGCTTTGTATGCTTTTCGAATCTATATTTTTGAAGGAATTGATATAACATCCGATAATTTAAACCACAGATCTCTACCTCTTTTTTCTGTCCCGATATTAAAATTTGTAGTAATTTTTTTAATGGTTAAACTGCTGGTCGCGCTGTACCCTTTTTCTTTTAGATGTGTTTTTAAAACAGGAGTCGTTATCCATTCCTGTTTTGATGCCTCCTGTTCCATTGCGATTGTACCGGAACTTCGAAGTGCCTCAGCCACAGCGTGTTTAATCATCATTATTAAAGCATCCTGACTATCGATGCATTGTATTACTAACATAAAAAACTGAATTCTCTATTAAAAAAAATCTTTTTGTTTATCACGCTGTAAAGATGAATTAAGTATTAAAGCGAAGAGTACATTTTGAAAAGGGAACAATCTAATTAGATTGTTTAATTAACCTGCTACTACAAGAAGATTTAAGAAAATTGGGGCAGAAGCAAGCAGCGACATACTTAAGACGCGACAATAACTTACGGCTTAAGCGTCGCATTTATTAGTTAGGCAAATTTTCTTTTGAAATTAATTCTACGCCTTAGTGCGCACACGTTTTTTTGAAATTACGCCTATCGCTAAGCTGCTTTATGGATGAGTGAGTGACTTTAAAGCCTGGAAGGGGTTGAAATATTGCTGCAATGGCAATTAAAATTTAAAAGACATAATAGACCGAGGCTTTTGAAAATTTTCCAGCAATTCCTCCCTGCTTGTACTGCGCAATTCTTATTGTGTCCCTTTTGTGTCCCAGCAACCCTTTAAAACGCTGAAAGCCGCTGTGGTAGCGGCTTTCGAAATTTAATGTGTGATCCGGATTGGATTCGAACCAATGACCTACTGCTTAGAAGGCAGTTGCTCTATCCAGCTGAGCTACCGAACCGTTATAATAAATAGAACCTAACTATTTTCCTTTGACCGTCCCAACCTAAAA
>JAQBNO010000201.1 GCA_028288485.1 Segetibacter sp. | reverse complement strand
AGATATAGCATACAATAACTGCAAGGCTATGCTTACAAAATTTGATGAGATGGGAATAAAATATACCTATAGCGAATATCCTGGCGGACATACATGGCCGGTTTGGAGGAACAACTTGTATAATTTCTCGCAGGTGTTATTTAAGTAGAACGCTAACGTAAAGCTCTTACATTGTTATTTACACTTCTGGAGCTAGGTGACGGCTTACAATTATGGTATCAGTGTCATTGCGTGTGGTTAATTTCCGGTCCCCGAAAAAGTTCATTGAAAATGACACGTGCGAAGTGTGATGCTTCCTGCGTCGGAATGACAAAACCGCAACTGTCATTCCGAGGTACGAGGAATCTCTTAATGCGAGTGGGATTCCTCCTGCGTCGGAATGACAAAAACGGCACTGTCATTCCGAGGTACGAGGAATCTTCTCTTAATGCGAGTGGGATTCCTCCTGCGTCGGAATGACAAAAACGCACTGTCATTCCGAGGTACGAGGAATCTTCTTTTAA
Source organism: Segetibacter sp. (assembly GCA_028288485.1). Taxonomy (GTDB): domain Bacteria; phylum Bacteroidota; class Bacteroidia; order Chitinophagales; family Chitinophagaceae; genus Segetibacter. Next base: position 9,429 of record JAQBNO010000201.1, on the reverse strand, counting down.
TGCGAGTGGGATTCCTCCTGCGTCGGAATGACAAAAATGCAACTGTCATTCCGAGGTACGAGGAATCTCTCTTAATGCGAGTGGGATTCCTCCTGCGTCGGAATGACAAAAACCGCACTGTCATTCCGAGGTACGAGGAATCTCTTTTAGTGCGAGTGGGATTCCTCCTGCGTCGGAATGACAAAAACGGCACTGTCATTCGGAGGTACGAGGAATCTCTTTTAGTGCGAGTGGGATTCCTCCTGCGTCGGAATGACAAACGGCACTGTCATTCCGAGGTACGAGGAACAATATTTTTTTGTGCATAGCTTTTATAACAAAGAAGCTTAGCAGTAAGACCAGTAATGTTCGGTTAATCATAACAAACGGTGGATGAAAGAACAATGGCAGGTGTGTATTGGGTGATGTAAGCATTGGCGTACAAGGGAGTGACACAACGATGTTAGACAAAGGCGGTACAGCGAGGACACAAAATATCTTTCCTTTTCTACCCTGCAAATTCCTGGGGCAGTATTTTAATCAACGCCACCCTTCCTCGTTGCCTTTCTTGGTGTAGGCCATTTGGCTCTTTCACCTGTTTGCGAATTTACAGGTAGTTCAGCTTTTTCGCGTGACGTGGTCTGCGGATCTTCGCTCGCCATATAAGCAAGGATGGCGGTGAGGATTACGTTATTCTTCACATCATCCCAAATAATTTTATCATAAGTGTCCCTGTTGGTGTGCCATGTATAATTGCCGTAAGACCAGCTAAGTGAACTAAGGGAAAAAGCGGGTGCACCTGCGGCAACAAAGGAAGCAAAATCAGAGCCGCCACTGCCAGGAGTACCGGGGAAAGTTGTTTGAATGCGAGCCTTTACACTATCAGGAGCAGCAGACAACCAACGGGGAATAAATTCGCCGGAATGTTGAAACCCCTGGCCCGAAAGGCCGACTACTCTGCCCGTTCCATTATCCTGGTTAAATACTGCCTGTATGTTTTGTACGATCTCGGGGTGGTCGTCGACAAAAGCGCGGGACCCATTCAGGCCTTGTTCTTCGCTACTCCAATGGCCCGCCAAAATAGTTCTTTTAGGATTGGGATAGATCTTTTTGAGGATGCGCAAGGCCTCCATCATAGTAAGGGTTCCTGTGCCGTTATCAGTAGCACCGGAAGCGCCGTCCCAGCTATCGAAATGGGCAGAGAGTATAACATATTCATTTGGTTTTTCTGTTCCCCGGATTTCGGCAATCGTATTAAATGTTGGTACCAGGCCCAATTCTCTGGAGTCAGCACGTACGCTGATCTTTGGTTTTTTTCCAGCCTCTGTAAGGCGGTATAAAAGGCCATAGTCTTCGAGCGAAAGATCTACTGTCGGAATTTTTTTTGTGGTTGCGCCAAAGATCTTATTAACACCCCAACCCTGTGACCAGTTTGATTGAACAATACCGGCTGCACCGGCATTTTCTACTGCACGTGCCAACGCTCCACGGGCACTTAATCCTGCTTTACCGATCCTGGCAGCCCATGCTGCTGTTTGATCTGAACGCTCTTTCTTGATTTTACTGACTGTTTCTTTCAAGCCAAATTGCTCGAGGTTTTCATCGGGCCTTCCGGTGGGTTGAGCCATAGAGATGAGTACAAATTTTCCTCTTACCATGGGAAGCCATTGCCGGAAAGCTATAGAGTCTTTCAGATCAGGAATAATGACAGTCTCAGCAACGATACTTCTGCCTCCTGTTCCCGGGCTCCAGGCAAGTTGCGTTCCTTCTAATGATCGAACTCGTGGGTATACAAGATCAATATGAGAGACACCTCTTTCCCATCCTCGCCATTGGCCCCATTGCTCGTTTCTGGCATTAATTCCCCACGACTTGTAGGCAGAAACGGCCCAGTCGTTTGCCTGTTTCATCTGCGGAGTGCCTGTTAATCGGGGACCTATAACGTCTAATAGTTCATGACCCAGTTTTTCCAGTTGCGAGTTCTCATTGGCTTCTTTTATGATCTGCTGCACAATCGTCGAATCCTTATTTTGCGCCATTGCCGTATTGAGAAAGACGCTAACGAATAAAAGTATGCAGATAGCTATTTGACGATCGAGGGATGTAGCGGATGTAGGTGTTTTCATTTTTCTAATGTAGCACATCTGGGTGGTTCTGCACCAGGAAATTTTGGGTGAACCGATTAAAAGAACGCACCGTATGGATCCTCAAACTATGACTAACCAAGTTGTTTAACTTGTTGCAGAAGGAGTATTAAGGGCACGATTTTTTCGGCTAAAAAAGATTAATCATTTTAATCCCTTAATTATGGAAAATAGCATTCACAAAGGAACCGAGTTTAAAAATGTAATTGAAACCTGGGACCAGAACGAGAAAAAGAAAGAGGAAGGAAGCCTGGCGGGAACAGAAGGAAATACAACTGATGAAGCACCTGCAGTAAATGAATTAGACCAGTTAATAAAACAAGAAGCTACTGAATACGATAATGAAAATAAGGAAAACAGGATTTTGAGTGGAGAAAGGGCAACGATCAATGATGATGGGAGGGAAGGTGTTGCGGGGCAATAGAGGATTTATTTCTTGTTACAATAAGGTGGGTCAGTGATATGATTATTTAAAAAAGCAGGGATGCTTACGGCCGGTAAAGCAAAAAAGCCGGTAAGATGATAATCTTACCGGCTTTTTTGCGGGGTTTATAAAAAGCGCCTCAAGGAGAAAACGTACAAGAGTGCGACGCAAGAAAAGCGACATAGTAGCAATACGGCCGGCTACCAAAAAACAATTCTTTTCTTAACCTCTATAATAACTACTTTTTTTCCCACTAGTACCCCGGATTTTGATCACCAGGCGCTATTTGGTCGTTGTTATCAATCTCGGCCTGCGGGATCGGAAACAGTAAAAACTTGTCGGGAACGTCAATTCCTTTCGCTTCCTTAATAACCTGCTTGTATGTTTTAGTACGCACAAGATCGAACCAGCGTTTGTGCTCGCAAAGGAATTCGTAGGCTCTTTCCCTTAAAACAAGATCTCTGAATGCCTGCGCTGTAGGAGCCGTTACAATAGTAAAATCAACCAGGGAAGGAGCAGTGGGAGTGAAGCCGTACGCCCTTCTGCGAACCATATTGAGCCTTTCAAACGCAAGAGCCGTAGGGGCATTATTAGCCTGGTTATCGGCTTCTGCAAAGATCAACAGGGCATCAGGATAACGGTAAATCGGGAAATCGTTGCCATGGCTGGGTGCGAAACCGGCGTCTTTAAACTTCCCAAACATCAGTGGCCGCTCAGGACTTGTTGGAACAATAACACCATTTGGCTTTGTTGGATACGAAGTATATATATCAAACTGGTATCTCAGGTCGTTTTTATCCCAATCTCTCAGAAGCGGGAAAGTAGGCAGGCCATAGAAAGAACTATAACCGTTTTCAGAATAAACACTATTGGGCATTGCATATTGCTGCGCAATCTGCGAGCCGCCGTTTGCCCGCGAATATTTAAACGAGAAAACATCTTCGCTGTGCGTTTGAACGGTTGGTCCAAAAATAGTCTCGAAATCAGCAGGTTTTGTAACCGGAACCAGCGAATAAACATTAGCCTTAATTACTTCGTCGGCCTTGTCGCGGGCCTCAACCCATTTTTCGTTGTATAGGTAAAAGTCTGCTAAAAATACTTTTGCAGACCATTTTGTAGGACGGCCAATCAACGATTGTGTGTTAGGTAAATTTGTTTCAGCAAATTTCAAATCTTCTATAATTAGTGCATTTACATCTGCCACCGGCGACCTTCTCATATGAACCTGTTCAACAGTTTCTGTTGGATCGGTTCTTAACGGAACAGCACCCCAACTACGGACGAGATTGCGATAGGCAAGGGCCCGTAAAAAACGTGCTTCTCCTAAAATTGCATTTCTTTCAGCATCCGTCATTGGAATAGGCGGAACATATTTTAAAACAAGATTTGCATTACGGATAGCGCGGTAGAAATTTCGCCACGACGCCTCCGTTCTTCCGATATCCGACGATGTTAATACGTACTGTCCGACGGCAGCATAAATGCCGGTGCCATACGAATAATCTTCTGCCGCGGTAAACTGACCGCCCCATTCTGTTCCGCCATATTCATTGCGAAGAGGATTATAAATAGCGTCAACTGCTGCTACAGCATCCGCTCTGGTTTTGTAAAAGTTTGTGGTCGACAACAAGCTTTGCGGGTTTTCCTGTAGTTGCTTGTTGCATGACGAAAATAACAGGAACAGGCAAACAGTACCCGGAAATAGTTTATAAAGTTTCATTGCGTAATTTATTAAATGCTTTTATGATTAAAGAGTCATCCTGGCTCCCACTGTGTAAGTTTTTGCATTAGGGTAACCTGCGTTATCAATACCGTTTGAAAACGAATTACTTCCTCCGCGGGTGTTTATTTCAGGATCGTACCAGGAATACTTAGTAACAGTCAACAAGTTTTGGCCACTCACATATAATTGGAAGTTTTTGATCCATCTTACCCCAAGTTTCGAAGCCTGAATGTTATATCCTAACTGAACATTCCTTAATCTTAAGAAAGACCCGTCTTCAACAAAACGATCTGAAGCAGAGAATACGGTCCTGGTGCTGATCTTTGGATATTTTGCTGTTGGATCAGGCTTTGATGGAGTCCAGCGATTTTCATAAACGTCCTTCAACTGGTTTTCTCCGAAATAAAAGCTGTTGGCTACGGCTGTTTTGTTTACGTTAAAAATGTCGTTGCCCTGAACTCCCTGGAAGGAAAAATTCAATTCGAAATTTTTGAAGCTGGTCCGGGAGTTCAAATTGTAGATAAAGTCTGGATTTGGATCACCAATAATTGTTCTGTCGGCATTTGTAATTGCGCCATCACCAGTGAGATCCTGGTATTTAATAGCGCCGTTCGCGTCAAGTCCATTTTCAAGAAAGCCGTAAAAAACACCAACAGGAAGACCTTCCCTGACAAGGTTTACTGAAACAGAAAGTGGCTGAGGTATTGCGACACCGAAAACATCGCTGCCACCAGCCAGCTTAATCGCCTTACTTTTATTCCTGGTAAAGTTTACACCCATCGACCATTTTACTGCCCTGGTGTCTACAATCATCCCGTTTAGCGCAAGTTCAAAGCCGGTATTTCTTATTCTTCCGACATTGCTGAGTGTGTTAGAGTAACCGGCTGAAGTAGGTAATTGTATGCTTGCAAGCAGGTCACGGGTATCCTTGTTGTAAAAATCAAAACTAAGGCTAAGACGGTCTCTTAGTACACTAACATCAACTCCCGCATTTGTTTGAATTGTTGTTTCCCATTTCAAAGCCGGGTTGGCGAGACTATTGTTGTTTGGAGCATAACCAACATAACGGGTGTCGCCGAAAACAGCGTTGTAAGTGGTAAGCGTATTGAGTGTCTGGTACGGATCAATTGCAGTATTTCCGGTAACGCCCCACGATGCCCGGAATTTAAGGTCAGACATGAAGTTTTGGTTTTTCATGAAGCCTTCGTTAATCGTTCTCCAGGCGAAAGCTGCTGAAGGAAAATAGCCCCATTTATTGCCCTGGCCAAAACGCGATGAGCCGTCGGCCCGGATACTTGCAGTAAACAGGTAAGTATTTTTAAAGGAGTAATTAACACGACCGAGGTAAGAAATCAAAGACCAGCGGGAAGAATTACTGGAAGGTGTTCCGAAAACTGTACCTGCAGAAAGGTTGTTTGTCTGAAACTGGTCAGTTAGGAAACCTGTTACTGAGCCCGTACCGGCTGTTTTAACTCTATTGTCCTGGTAGGTGAAGCCTGCCAGGGCGTTTATACTGTGATCCTCGTTTATCTTTTTGTTCAACGTTAAGGTGTTCTCATTCAGGATATTCATTAGATTGATAAACCCGATCGCAGCACTTCCTGTTGGTGTGTTATCGAGTAACCTTGTAGAATAAATATCTTCACGGGTACCAACTGATTCTATACCTATAGACGATCGCAGCACCAGGTCTTTAACCAGTTCATAGTTTACAGCAGTTCCTGCAAGAATGTATCTTGTATTTGCTTTTTGCCTGCGTTGAGTGGAGATGGCTAACGGGTTCCTCAATTCATTCGGGCTAAAGGCATAGGCACGTACATTACTGTAATTTCCGTTTGCATCAAAGGGAGCAATCGTTGGCGGAGCAACCAAAACAGCAGACAAAGTTGTTCCACCCTTCTGACCGTTAATGTCTATTTGAGAAAGATCGGTGTTGGTCATAATGGCGTTATAACTTAACCTGATTTTTTCACTCAGTTTCTGAGAAAGATTGGCTCTTAACGAACCTCTTTGCAAGGCCGATCCTGCAATGATACCATCTTGCTTTAAAAAGCTTCCTGATACAGAGTATTGGGTATTTTCATTTCCTCCGGCTACGTTTATCGCGTGGTTCTGCATTGGAGCTGTACGAAACAATTGTTTTTGCCAGTTTGTTCCCTCGCCGAAAGCATTTACCTGTTCCGGGGTAAAATAAGCAGGAACACCATCGTTAGCAGCACGTTCATTTGCTATTTCAGCAAACTGCTTTGCGTTCATCAGTTCTATAGTCTTAGTTACCTTTTGAATTGCATAATAACTGTCGAAGGTCACTTCACTCCTACCAACTCTTCCGGTTTTTGTAGTGATAAGTACTACTCCATTTGCGCCGCGTGAACCATAAATGGCTGTCGCAGAAGCGTCTTTTAGAATTTCTATAGACTGAATGTCGTTCGGATTAATTGCATTTGGGTCACTTGTTAGCGGGAAACCGTCTACCACATATAAAGGCTCATTGTTGCCGAGTAATGAGTTAGCGCCCCTGATACGAACAGTGACAGGAGCACCTGGAGCGCCTGAGTTCTGAAGAACCTGCACACCTGTTGTCTTACCTTGAAGTGCCAACAATGCACCGGGTGCAGGATATGAAGTGATGTCCCTGGAAGAGACCGAAGAAACAGAACCGGTAAGGTCGCGTTTCCTTACCCTGCCGTAACCAACAACCACAACGTCGTCTAAGCCTGCTACTGACTTAACCAATGCTACAGTTATGTTAGCACCGCTGCCGACCTGGATTGTTTTTGTCTGGAAACCCACATTTGAGATTTCAAGGCGAACATTCCTATCCGGAACATTAATTACAAACTCACCTGCGCTATTTGTTGTAGTGCCCTTAGTTGTGCCGGCAATGAAAACCGACGCACCAGGAACAGGCTCGCCTTTTTCATCTGTTACTTTTCCGGTAATATCAATTGGAGGTGGTGAATAATCTCTTGCACTTGCATTTAGGCAAATAGCAAATAACAAAGCAGTGGCAAGATTAAGAAGTAAAATTTTTTTAATAAATAGCTTTCTCGGCTGCCGGAACTGCTGGCGTACACATCGTCTCATATATCTTTTTTTTGGTTAAATAAATAAAGTGCAAAGTCGAAAATTGATACTATTGCGTTATCACGGGAGTAAATAAGTTGTCTTCACCTAGGCTACCACAACTTCTATGTATTTAAAGGCCAAACCCGGCACTTCTATACCGCGTTTCAGGTACTGAATTTACAAGTCTTATGAGACCCGGAAGTATAAAAATGCTGCATACCAATGAAATATAGCACTAGTAAAAGGAGGTATTATTTGTGAGCCGAACGATCTACTACTATTGAGCAGCCGTTGCGTCGCACTCGTGTACGTTCTTTTGCCCCTCAGCAATTTGACTACAGCTGAATTACTTCTCTGTCGATTAATCCTTTAGAACCGAACCACTGTTTAAAACTAGGTCAAAAAAAGAAATATCGTTCATTCATGCTTATCACATAAACATGTGATAAGCATGAATGAACGATAACACCAACCGGAGTTTCAGCATAAATTTGGGCCATTTGGTTGAGGAGCGTTAAAACCCAGAATTAAAATAAGAACGCTTAAGAGAAAGTTCATGTAAATACTTTTTTGGCTAAAACAGTTTCTTCTTCAACAGTGCCACATTTTATTTTTATGATTCGAAGAGAAGTATCAGGGGGATTTGCTTGAAAGTTTTTAATAAATCAGTCACCTACTTCTATAAGCGACCAAACAGTCCGCTTTTAATGCCTCTGTTCTATTGTAAGAGAACTCACTTTTATCTGCTTCTCCCTTTTTAATGCTGCAGTTCTACTGTAGTAAACTTCACAATAACTAAAACGACAGGGTCTTTTGGAAGCCGTATACTTACTCATTCCGTCGAAGTGTTTTCACATTCTTTTGTCCAGCGCGTGGCACTGATCTCCATAAAAAGAAAAACCCTTCAACGCTTGAAGGGTGTAGACAAAAGAACCTTTCGGTTGAGCGGCGCTAACAGTAAAAGTTAGAAACAGTTCCTTTATCGTCTAAAATATGCTGCTGCTATACTATCAGCTCTTGTCAGATGCATTTCAATGTGCGGACGATAGGTGTTCGCGTAGTTCTTAACATCACTGTGCTGCCCGGCGGTTTGCTCCAACTGAAAATTCGCCGAGGTAGCATTATGATCCACGATCTGGGTATGAATATAAGCTGAGTCGAACTGCCGGCCTGAAAGGGCGCTCAATTGGGTGGCAATGGCAATATGTGCAGGGTCAAGCGTGTCTTTAACAGCAAAGCCAACTCTTGTTCCAAGGTTTTTTAAATCTGTTTGCGCCGTTCCGTGCTCCACGATCATGTGATTCGCATAAGCCCTTACAGCCACGTTCGTTGCTTTATTTAAAGCTAAGGTTGCTGTACCCAATTCTGCTGTATTGCTAATACTGGCCTTTATCATAAAACCTCTGTCATTGTCGTTCAGTTCATCATCATCATTTTTCGAACAAGAAGAAAAGGCCAGGGAAAACAGCAAACATCCTGAATAGATTAAATAATTGCTTTTCATAAATTTATTTTTCGTTAGTCAATACTGTTCATTTGCAAAAATCAGGACGTTAGAAATATTGAAATACATGAACAAAATTTCCCATGTGTTATAGCAGTATGATAAGAATGTGAAATATGTTCAACAGTGGGGCGTTTCGCCAGTTAAGGGAGGACCGGAAAGTTGCTGCATCTTTTGTTACGTCATTACGCCGGCCCTACATAAAAAGAAAAATCCTTCATACTCTGAAGGATATAAACAAAGAATTTTTCTTCTCATATATTGCGGAGAGTGAGGGATTCGAACGTTTGTTATTTAGGTTTAGCTACGTTTAGTTTTACGTGCCTTTTGCTATTGTAAATCATACTGTTGCCTTAAAACTACTGATTATTAATCTTAACCTAACTATCAAAATAATTGCACCCCAATTTGCACCCCTTACAGATAATGGTTATCTTTGGAGAGAAATAATAGTCGTTATGGGTACTATACGCTTTGCTCTCCGCACCGATAAGGCATTAAAAAATGGAACTTCCCCAATTGATTTAATTTACCAGGTTTCCGGCCAAAGGAAATTCTTTAGGACAGATTTAAAGCTTTACCCTCA
>JAQBNO010000195.1 GCA_028288485.1 Segetibacter sp. | reverse complement strand
TGTAATTATGGGGAAAAACCGGACCATCCATTTAACGTAAATCTCCATTTCCTCCACGTTCAGTTAATACCAGTAGATGAAACCCGGTAATATTCAGGATAATAAAAGCATTAAACCCCACGCGTTGTTAGATGAGGGTGGTGTATGATAAGTGAGAAGAACGACATAAAGATGATGCGCATTGGGATGCGGTCAATAATTGAGCGTGTTGTTTTGATGCCATAGGTCGTAGCCGACACTTCGAAAAGCCAGTAACACAAAGCCGGAGAACAGTAAGACGGTTATAATCTTTAACTCATACTCCTTAATATTCTTTCTTCCCATAATCCCATTACTGCAATAATAGGAAATGGAAGGTTTGTTATCACATTAAGAAAATTCAGAATCCCAAAAACCTCAGGTTTATCAGCAAAGTTAGGGTAATCCCGATCCTGTGGAATTGGACCCCTTTATTACCGGCATTATGGGGCATAGTAATGCAAGTGATGGGATAATGTAGTCGTGTCTACTCATAGCCCTTGTTTAAATACTGCCTAAAACTAATTCTACTGCCAACAGCAAATACAATAAATACTAGCGATTACAGCAGGCGCCAAGCACAAACCTGGCAAGCCTTTGCCCCTCGACCAGTTACTTAAACATCGATTTAGCGTGAATACGCAACTATTAATCATTCATTCTACGTCAATGATTAAGTTACTACGCGAACTTTTTACGCGTATGCGGGGCAGAACAACAATAACCAGGCAGGGGCGTTTTTAAAATTGTAAACAATAATAATGTTTCGATCTCGACAAACGGAGAGAACAGAAGAGCGTAGATTATCAAAAGACTTCAGGATAATTCACAGTAACCGATCACATTAATTTCACCAGATGACTATGTTCATATTTATTATTCCAATCGCTCTCTTTTTTGCCTTTATCGTTACGAGAGATGCTCTGAAGAAGAGCGAGTAACGATTACTCCAAAAGAAAGTCCCATTTTCTTTTTATCGACAGACTCTCCAACAAAGTGGGCTGAAAAACGCGTTGAAAAAAAGTTTTGGGTGCGGTTTTTTTTGATATACGCACTGGTATTGCTAGCGAAAGGTTGATAGCTAAGTAAAGATGGCTTAAGCAATTGGTTTTAATAGATTAGCAGCTGAAAATTGCGGGTCTGTTGCGAAAGAAAGTCGATCAATATCGAAACGGTTGTACAAGTGAGTGACACAACGATGTCGACAGAAGTTGGAATGCCGGTAACAAAAAAATCCGTCACACTTATAAACCTATCAACAGAAGGACGAACCGACATTTAATTTACTTGTAACACCTCGAAATATGGCAAGTAAATCCGTTGATAAATGAGCTATAACAAAAAGAGGGTATCCCTGTTGCAGGAATGCCCTCTTTTAAATTGTAGTATAATGCAAGTTTTTAAATAACTAATATAGCGGCTCTACACCGAACTCTTTTAACGGTACATAAAAGGCAACGCCCTTAATGTTGATTTTTTTATCAACCCCGCTTTCGGAATTTCTTTGCTGTTGCTTGACAGGTCTTTATCGAATTGATCAAGTATAACTTCGATGTTACTCCATACTCTCTCAAACACGTCAACCCTGTTTCTGATTTTGTTGCAATTCATATTATTTTCATTCAAAGTTGTATCCTGTTTTTTGTAACTGCCAGAGCTTTTAGAAATTTCCATGCTTGTCGTTTATTGAAAAAACGAGGAATAAAGGCTTTTATTATAAACGTTTGATACTTAGACCATTTGGAGTACTCCTTAGTCTTTTAAGGTCATTGAATAGAAGCGCGAACAAGGTGTTAAAGAATGCGGGCTGCTATGGTTAAGGCGCAATTAGCTGAAAGAGACAAACCGATACTCCAATCGGTTGTATTAAAACCTTTTTTATAATAACCGCATTGCAGCCTCGTTTAAAGAAGAGTATAAATATACTTATGAAAATTACCATTATCACTCCTGCTTATAATAGCGAAAAAACAATAAGGGATACTATAATTTCCATACAGCAACAGACCTACACTAATATTGAGCACATAATTATTGATGGTGGCAGCAAGGATAATACTCTGCAGATCATTAAGAGTATGGGCCATACAGGACCTGTAATTTCAGAACGTGATAATGGTATTTACGATGCAATGAATAAGGGCATCAAAATGGCAACCGGCGATATAGTTGGCATTTTAAACAGTGATGATTTTTACGCTCATAATAATGTTATAAAGAATGTAATGAAAGGGTTCTCCAGCGATGATTGTGATGCTGTTTATGGAAACCTTGAATACGTATCGGCAGAAAATGAAAAGAAAGTTCTGCGTAAATGGATGGCCGGCAGTTTCACCAACAAAATGTTCTACCGCGGCTGGATGCCTCCACATCCTACCTTTTTTGTGAAGCGGGAGCTTTATGAAAGATATGGCAGCTTTAATACTACTTTAAAATCGGCTGCTGATTACGAATTGCTGCTCAGGTTTATGCATGTACATAAAATAACGCCTTATTATCTAAACGATGTTTTGGTTAAAATGCGTGCAGGCGGCAAAAGTAATAGTTCGTTAAGTAACCGTATTGCTGCACATAAAGAAGATCATCTTGCCTGGAAGCTCAATAATATTCTTCCTAAATGGTACACCCTGGCTATGAAACCAGCCCGCAAGATCCCGCAATTTATTCTGTAGTAATTAAGCTCGGTTATTTTGGATCTGCGAATAATTATTACTTACTTTAACTAACCCAATGGCTGTAATTAAAACAGTGCTTATTATTTTTTTCAGCCTGTGTTTATTTGTATTTCTTGTAATTTACTTACGGCAAGTGTTTGAAAAGCTCCTGGATGACGATAAGTAGCGCTTAGAATTGAACTTCTTTTCAAATCAATACTTCACCGCCAATTCGTTTCCCCGGGAAGGGCCGCAACCAATTCTTCTATTCAATTTTTTATTTCAACGGGTTTTCTAAGCCTGTTTCCTTCACTTAGAAACAACTTCATTCTCCTCGCCATCTGGCTGCGTCTAGTGTCTCATTTTTTGTAAATTCAGTGTTATTATTTTAAAAACTTGTTGATGTAACTTTACAGCAAGTACCTTTAATTCATAATGCTGATCGACTCATTCAATAGAATTCATAATTACCTGCGGATTTCGCTTACCGATAATTGCAACCTTCGTTGTTTTTATTGTATGCCCGAAGAAGATTATTCGTTTGCGCCTGCGTCGCGTTTAATGCAAACGCATGAAATTGAAGAGATTGCGCAAACTTTCGTGAGGCTGGGCGTAAATAAGATCAGGTTGACCGGCGGTGAGCCGCTGGTTCGAAAAGACGCTGCGAGAATTATTGCATCTCTGGCTAAACTGCCCGTTAGTCTACACATGACTACCAATGGCGTCAGACTTCATGAATTTAAAGAGGTATTACACGAAGCGAATATTAAATCTATAAACGTAAGTCTCGATACACTGCAAGCCGATAAATTTCAACTGATTACCCGCCGCAACAACTTTGAACGCGTATTTGATAATATTCATATGCTGATTGATAGCGGCGTTCATGTTAAGATCAACGTGGTGGCGATGAAAGGGCTGAACGACAGCGAGATCAATGATTTTATCGGTTGGACAAAGGATACACCGGTTCATGTTCGTTTTATAGAGTTCATGCCTTTTTCGGGCAATAAATGGACGAGTAATAAAGTGTTGACGTGGCAGCAAATATTGCATACCATTGAACAGGAATATTCATTTGTTCCGCTGAAAGGCGATCCCAACGATACCTCGAAAAAATATATTGTTCCTGGTCATGCAGGTACGTTTGCCGTCATCAGCACGATGACCGCACCTTTTTGCAGCACTTGCAACCGCATGCGTTTAACTGCCGATGGTAAAATGAAAAATTGTCTTTTCTCAAAAGGCGAAACCGATCTGCTTACTGCTCTTCGCAATGGAGAGAACATCGAAAATCTTATTCGTGAATCAATTAGCAGCAAAGCCAAAGAGTTGGGAGGCCAGTTTATAAACGATTTTGAAAACGTTCAATCGAACGAAATTCAAAACAGGAGCATGATTTCGATAGGAGGATAATCATGAAACCAGTTATCACAATTGAATATTGTCCAAAATGCGGCTGGCTTTTACGGGCTGCGTATATGGCGCAGGAAATTCTCACCACTTTTTCGGAAGATTTGAAAGGCGTAACACTGCAACCTGCGGAAATTAGTGGACGCTACAGTATCTCGGTGAATGATGAAAAGATTTTCGACCGCAAGGAGCAGGGACGTTTCCCGGAAATTAAAGAGCTGAAGCAACTGATCAGGGACAAGGTAGCGCCGGAAAAAGATTTAGGTCATTCTGATAAGAAAGGAACCCCCGACGCATAAAGGGGCCTTTTAAAGCAGCTTTTTGTAGCAGGCATTAGTAATTCTAATTCAACTTTCGTTGCGTCGCACTCTTGTACTGCATAACTTAGCGCTTCATGTTTAAAGACATAGCAAATGGAGGACACGGATTTTAAGGATAAGGAATTGAAAATCTAACGATCAGTGAGTTATCTCTCCAATCCGTGTCATCCGTGTTCCAACTAAAACTTCTCCAATTAACCCGCCACAAATGATCTCAGTAAATGAAGCAAAGGATATTGTACGAAATAATATTCAACCCTTACCTCCGGTAACCGTTGCTTTAAAAGACGCTTTTGGTTTAGTGCTTGCTGAAGATATTTACGCTTCTTTTGATATTCCTGCATTCAATCAATCCGCTATGGATGGTTATGCTTTCCGCTTCGAGGATTTGGAAAACAGCGGCAAACTTCAAATAGCAGGAGAAGTGCAGGCAGGAGTTGAAAAATCGTTTGCAGATCTGTCAAATAAAGCGATAAGAATATTTACCGGGGCACCGGTCCCGGAGGGTGTGGATACGATAGTAATGCAGGAAAAAGTGACTGTAACAGGCAACGAAATCTCAATATTGGATGAACAATTGGTAAAGGGAACCAACGTGCGACCAAAAGGTGCAGAAATCAAAGCCGGGGCTTTGGGGCTGGAAGCAAAAACATTTTTATCACCTGCTGCTATAGGTTTTTTAGCAGGCATTGGATTATCAGAAGTGAAAGTTTATCCAAAGCCAACTGTAACAATAATCGTAACGGGCAAAGAACTGCAGCAACCGGGCAAGCCATTACAACCAGGGCAGGTTTATGAATCAAATTCACTTACGGTCAAAGCCGTTTTACATCAACTGAACATTAACAATGTAAAAGTTGTTTCAGTTGATGACGATTTAAACATTGTACACAATGCACTGGAAGAGGCTTTACAGGCGTCGGATGTAGTATTGTTAACCGGCGGAATAAGTGTTGGAGATTACGATTTTGTTTTACGGGCTGCTGAACTATCAGGAGTTGAAAAGCAGTTCTACAAAATTAAACAGCGCCCTGGAAAGCCGTTATACTTTGGTACGAAGGGTAAAAAGTTGGTTTTTGGTTTGCCCGGAAATCCCTCTTCTGTTCTTACATGCGTGTACGAATATGTGATACCGGCATTAGAACAATTAACGTTACGAAAATCTATCATTAAAGTAGAGGGACTTCCTTTGACTGTCGCTTATAGTAAAAAGACCCAACTGACGCATTTTCTAAAAGGAAAGTCCGACGGCAAAATGGCAACTCCTCTCGATGCACAGGAATCTTTCCGGTTAAGCTCTTTTGCAAAATCAAATTGTTTAATTGTTCTTCCGGCAGACAAAGAAGAATTTAATAAAGGTGATTTGGTAGAAGTTCATATTCTACCTGTATAACTTACTGTTATGGCTGAAACTACCTTACTGTTTTACTTTTTGTTGTTTCTTGTCGCGTTTTTATACGCATCGGTCGGCCATGGCGGAGCCAGCGGCTACCTTGCACTAATGGCTATTTTCAGCATCACTCCTGATGTTATGAAGCCAACTGCTTTATTATTAAACCTTTTTGTTAGTCTTACTGCATTTATACAATTTTATCGTGGTCAGCATTTCAAGTGGAGATTATTTTTACCGTTTGCTATTGCATCCATTCCGATGTCTTTTTTAGGGGGATTATTGGTTGTAGATGGAACGATTTATAAAAAAATATTAGGAATATTATTGCTGATACCAATTGCCCGTTTTTTATTCTTTAAAAACCCCGACGTTACGGAAACCAAACCAGCGAATCTTATTCTATCGCTGGTTATAGGCGCCTTTATTGGCCTGTTATCGGGAATGATTGGCATTGGCGGAGGTATTATTCTGTCGCCGGTTTTGCTGTTATTAAAATGGTCAAATCAAAAGCAGGCCGCTGCCATAAGTGCCTTATTCATTTTTGTAAATTCGTTATCAGGTTTGGCGGGGCAGTTAACAAAAGGGATTCATTTTAGCGCAGATATGATTTGGTATGTTATTATTGCATTTGCAGGAGGGTTATGTGGGGCATATTTTGGAGCTTTGCGCTTTAAACAAAATATACTGAAAAATATACTCGCCTCCGTATTATTGCTGGCTGTTTATAAATTGTTGTTTACGCATGCTTAATAACTTTACTTCGTGTTCTTCGTGCCACGCGTCGTGTTCTTCGTGCTCCTTCTGAGGAACACAACGGACACTAAGAACCACAAAGAACACAACGAGGAATTAGGTGTAAGAAATTAATCAAAATGAATATTATTGTTTTCGGGCAAATTGCAGATATAACCGGCACCAATAGTCTCACCTTAGAAAATATTGGTGATACCAATCAGCTTGTGGAACAGCTAACATCAGCTTACCCGGCTTTGTCCACAGCTAAGTATGCTATAGCCGTCGATAAAAAGATAATCAAAGAAAATACGGCTTTGAACAACAATAATACAATTGCTCTTTTACCTCCATTCTCGGGCGGATAAACCCCGCCGGAAGGGAGAAGAGTGACGGAAAAAATTTGTCTCGGTTTATCTAAAAACTTGGAAATACTAATGCCAGAAATATCGCAAAGATATAATAGACAGATTTTGTTGCCAGAGTTTGGTGAAGCCGGTCAACAGAAATTGTTGCAGGCCAAAGTGTTGGTAATAGGCGCCGGCGGATTAGGGTGTCCTGTTTTACAATACCTGGCGGCTGCAGGTGTAGGTACGATCGGTATTGTTGACGATGATGTTGTTTCACTAAGCAATCTTCACCGGCAGGTTTTATATTCTACAAATGATGTTGGTTTGCCTAAGGTGGAAAGGGCAACCGCTGTCTTAAAAAATCTAAATCCTGGTATTGAAATCGTTCCTTACAACCTTCGTCTTACCAATCAAAACGCTTTAGATATTATTGGCGATTTTGATATCGTAGTTGATGGAACAGACAATTTCTCCACCCGTTACATGGTAAACGATGCATGCGTTTTACTGAACAAGCCTTTGGTTTACGGAGCGATTTCGAAGTTTGAAGGACAGGTAGCAGTTTTTAATTGTACTCAAAACACCATTGAAAAGCCGGTTAATTATCGTGATCTCTTTCCAAATCCCCCCGCTGAAGATGAAGTGATGAATTGTGCAGAAGCAGGTGTTTTGGGCGTGCTTCCCGGCATTATTGGAAGTATGCAGGCGAATGAAACAATTAAGCTGATCACGGGGATTGGACAGCCTTTAATAGATCGCTTGTTTAGCTATAATGCCCTTAATAACCTAACGTATGATTTTTTGTTAACTACGTCTGAAGAAGCCACTTCACATATTCCAAAAGATACCGTTGCCTTCATGAATACTGATTATGATTTGGCTTGCTCAACAAACAGTTCAATTGAAATAGATGCCGCTGAATTCAATGCTTTATTAAGCAATAAATACATTACTGTTATTGATGTTCGCGAAGAAGGTGAAAAGCCCGTTATAACTGAATTTCCTCATCTCCATATTCCTTTCGCTCAACTTAAGGAAAGTGCTCATGCACTAAACACCGAAGTGATTATTACCTTTTGTCAATCGGGCGGAAGAAGTTTGAAGGCGGCTAAATTATTGTTCGATACTGTTGGTCCTGCAAAAAAAATATACAGTCTCAGGGGCGGCATCATTAACTGGAAAAACATTCAAGCGAATAAGTAATTATGTCAGATAAGCAACCCAAAAACATATTTATGCAGGGGCCAATTCCTGCAACATTTATTGGTGACAGTATTCAAAAACACAGTACTAAAACGAACATCGGCGCTCATAGTATTTTCCTTGGACAGGTACGCGACGATGTAATTGAAGGCAAAAAAGTAGCTGCAATAGATTACACAACTTACGAAGCAATGGCGCTCGAAAAGATGCATGAAATACGTGAGGACATCTTTTCTAAATATGCATTGACTTGCATGCACGTGTATCATAGTGTTGGCAGAGTAGCAGCAGGAGAGTTAAGTTTGTTTGTCTTTACTTCCTCAAAACATAGAAAAATTGCAATTGATGCATGTGAAGAAACGGTAGAAAGAATAAAAGCAGAACTACCGGTTTGGGGCAAGGAATTGTTCGAAGACGAAAGTTATCAATGGAAAGAAAATACATAACTAGTATCAGGGAAGAAGTTTTTCGTACTTAACTTAAGGAATACTATTTAACATCGTTGTGTCACTCACTTGTACTCTAAATCCATTAGCAACAGTTACTGGTATCCTTTTAAACTCAACAATTACAACTAAACATGGTCGACATCACGCATAAAGTAAGCAGTTTAAGAAAAGCAATTGCAACCGCTATTGTGAAAGTATCAAAGCAGGAAACCATAGATGCTATTCAAAATAAACTGGTTCCGAAAGGAGACGTGTTCGAGTTTTCAAGAGCCGCTGGTCTGCTTGCTGTAAAAAAGACCAGCGATGTTATTCCTGATTGTCATCCTTTGCCTGTTGAGTATACTGCTATCAAACACTCCATCGATGGTTTGAACATTATCATTAGCGTTGAAGTGCATACTATTTACCGTACAGGAGTTGAGGTGGAAGCAATGCACGGAGCATCGATAACAGCCTTAACGATGTACGACATGCTGAAGCCCATAGATAAAGCAATCGAAATATCTACCATAAAATTAGAAAGCAAAAAAGGCGGCAAATCCGACTATAAAGACTTTCCTGCACACAACTTAAAATGTGCCGTAATTGTTTGTTCCGATAGTGTCTCTGCAGGAACAAAGCATGACCTGGCAGGTAAGGCTGTGATTAAGAAGTTACAGCAAAGCGGTTTAAGCACGACAACTTATGTCATCATTCCCGATGAGTTTGACGAAATACAAAGCAAGGCGAAGCAGCTAAGCGACGAAGGCTTCAATTTGGTTGTCTTTACAGGAGGCACTGGTTTGTCAAAACGTGATGTTACGCCGGAAGCTATTCAGCCTCTGATTGAAAGAAACATACCCGGCATTATGGAAGCCGCTCGTACTTATGGGCAGGAGCGGACTCCTTATGCAATGCTATCGCGTGGAGTTTCAGGTTTTATTAAAAATACCCTGGTGCTTACATTGCCCGGTTCTACGCGTGGAGCCGAAGAAACAATGGATGCGTTGTTCCCTTACATCATTCAT
>JAQBNO010000174.1 GCA_028288485.1 Segetibacter sp. | reverse complement strand
ATGAAATTATAAGGCCAATTTAATGAAAAAAGTTTTCCCGCTTGTATCTAATTATTTTTTTGCTGTTTTTCAAAGAGTACTTCAATTATCATCAAATAATGTAGGGAAGATAGAAAATGGATTGGGTTCGCGGTTTTATAAAATTAATAAGAATTTGATCCCAAGAATAACTAACGGTTTATTTTGTTAATTTGTTTTGTATAGGAACAAAATTTATAACTATTCCACCAAAAGTGGAGAGAACTTTTCCAGGAGCGGAATTGAAATTATTTCAAACTGAAATGCACCTTGTTTAAAATACTGCTTCGTACAAACGGTTTACACGTAACGAAAATATCCTTTTATTTTTCAGTAAGTACAGTATGTCTTTTTCACCGACCTGGCTATATTACGACTATTTAACATCCTTTCCGCGAAGGTGCGACTCTTGTACCTCTGTTTGGCCATCCGGCTCCATTGTATAAAAACAACAATGGCTCCTACAACCTTACCCGCTTGTTTCTGAATGCCTTAGCCTGGCGGCCAACCCGGCTGATGTCCCTTATGCCATAACTGTTGTCAGAAGCGAATATTATAACACCGGTCCATAAAAACAAATACCGACTTTACTCTTTTGTTGCCCCTGGCATTGCAGACGAAAGGATTGCGACGCCTCGGCTTAGCTCAGGGCACCCTTCGGCTTCGCTCAGGGTAAAAAATGCTACGCTATGTTCTATTAAAGAATTAAAAGTTGAACTGAGCGTAGCAACGATGATTCTTATTGTACAAAAAGCCGGAATCAAAAAAACATTAAAAATCAAGACAGCAAAAACGAGTTGATTAATAGAATGCCGCTATAAGAACCAGTGCTGGTATTCGAAAAATAACGCAACTTGCCGGCTGAGGGCAACATCGCGACAGGTATTATTGTATTTTCTGAACCGAGCCGCTTCCAGCTATGCTTTGTTCAACCGATGCATTTCCTTTATATTTTACGTTACCGCTACCGGCAATGGATGCCTTCAAATTAACATCTGCAAATAAATGAGCATCACCTGAACCGGCAATACTTACACTTGCATTTTCAGCTTTCAGGTCGGGCCCGTCATAATTTCCACTTCCACTTATGTGCACCTCCACATCCCTGGTTTCACCTGCAACGTGTAAATTTCCACTGCCGCTTATAGCCGACTCAACTTTTGGCGCATTTACTTGCAGGTTGATATTGCCACTTCCACTTACATTTAAGGACATATTATCAACCGATGAAAAACTGCCTGAGCCTTTTAAATTTCCGCTTCCGTCGACACTTACACCCCTTAAGGTAGGTGTAGTAATATACACCTTAATAGACTTCCCGGTATTGATATTTGTATGATCCCTGGTTTTTATTCGAAGCCAACCATCCTCTTCCACTGTTTCTATATAGGGAAGAAGATTTTCGTCTGCCTCAACCCTCAACGCCGTTGACCCAACCTCTACAAATACATCAATGTCGCCTAATACATTAATTTTAGTAGCATTGCCGATTTTACGGTTTTCGCTTTTAAGATTTCCATTACCGTCAATTCTTTCGCCGGAAGAAATATTACAAGACATAAGAGCTGTAGCCGCAATAAAGACGGCCTGCAAAAGCAAATTTTTCATTTGAAGTAGTTTGGTGCAGGAAAAATAGAGAAATCATTTAACAGTTAAAACCTTTCGCATTATTTTTTACCTAGAGGCGCTTGCTGCGTAGGCAGCTAAAATAAATTACCTTCGCACCATTTTAAACCTTACCAAGGTGTTTTATTTGTTTTTATGAGCGAAAAAATTCTTATTCTTGATTTCGGAAGTCAATATACCCAGTTAATTGCCCGGGCAGTTCGCGAAGCAAATGTCTATTGCGAAATTATTCCTTATTATAAACCTTTTGCTTTCGATGCATCTATAAAAGGTATCATTTTAAGCGGATCGCCTTTTTCGGTAAATGAAGAAAAGGCACCGGTAGTTGATGTTAAAGCCTTCAACGAAAATTTACCGGTTTTAGGAGTTTGTTACGGTGCCCAGCTAGCTGCGAAGCAATTCGGCGGCAGGGTTGAAAAAAGTAATAAAAGAGAGTATGGCAGAGCTCAACTACAGATCTTACACCAGCACGATGTGTTAATGGAAGGTGTATCAAGCCATTCGCAGGTATGGATGAGCCATGGAGATTCTATTTTATCTCTTCCTGACGATTTTGAAATTTTAGCAACAACAGATTCTATACCCGTTGCGGCATTCAGGAAAAAAGAGGCAAATGGCTATCCTTTACACGCATTACAGTTTCACCCCGAAGTTTATCATTCAACCGAGGGCAAAAAGATCATCTACAATTTCCTTGTCAGCGTTTGTGGTTGCTCACAGGATTGGACTCCAAACGCTTTTGTGCAGGAAGCCATTGAAAACATTCAGCAGCAGGTTGGTGATGGTCATGTTATTATGGCTTTAAGTGGTGGTGTTGACAGTACCGTTGCTGCAACCATCATAACCCGGGCTATAGGAAATCGCCTTCACGGAATATTTGTTGATAATGGCGTGTTGCGAAAAAATGAATTTGAACAGGTTTTGGAAACCTATAAACAAATTGGACTGAACGTAAGAGGTGTAGACAGGAAAAATGTGTTCTACGACGCCTTAAAAGGCAAATCTGACCCTGAAGAAAAACGGAAGGCCATTGGCAAAATGTTTATTGATGTCTTCCAGGAAGAGGCGTCAGCCCTTACCAACATAGATTTCCTGGGACAGGGAACTATTTATCCTGATGTTATTGAAAGCGTAAGTGTTCATGGCCCTTCAGCTACCATAAAATCGCATCATAATGTTGGCGGACTGCCGGAGAAAATGCATTTGAAATTAATTGAACCGCTGAAGTACCTTTTTAAAGATGAGGTACGTAAAGTGGGTCTTGAGTTGGAAATTCCACACGAGCAGATATTCCGCCATCCTTTTCCTGGGCCCGGCTTAGCAATAAGAATCCTGGGTGAAGTAACAGAAGAAAAGGTTAAACTTCTTCAGGATGCCGATGATATTTATGTTCGGGGATTGAAGGAGCACAAGCTGTATTCAAGCGTTTGGCAGGCAGGGTCGATACTATTGCCGGTAAAAAGTGTCGGCGTAATGGGCGACGAACGTACCTATGAGCATACACTTGCACTGAGGGCGGTTACCTCCGTAGACGGAATGACTGCTGACTGGGCTCATCTTCCATATGAATTTCTTGCACACATCTCCAACGAGATCATTAATAATGTAAGAGGCATAAACAGGGTCGTTTATGATATAAGCAGCAAGCCACCGTCAACCATAGAGTGGGAATAGGCACCAATTTTGCGTATGTCCCCGAAATTTAGAACTTAATGAAAAACATTTACCGCTTTCTTTTACTGTTTATTTCTGTGCTTGTCGTCCTCCAAAATGTCGGGGCACAATATGATACTACTAAACCTGTAAAAGTTGCGGTATTTATCCCGTTATATGTTGATGATATTTTTGACGGCTACAACTACTCGCTGGGCAAGTCAAACCTTCCCAAAAACATTTTGCCCGGACTTGAATTTTACAACGGGGTAAGCATGGCAATTGACAGCCTGAACATGGAGGGGGCTAAGGTAGAGATCAGCATTTACGATACCAAGCAAACCAGCCAAACGCTCCACGACCTGTTTGCGAAACCAGAGATGAATAACGTAGGCCTCATCATTGCTGCCATCACAAACACTACCGAACTGAAAACATTTGCCGATCATGCTTTAACCAGGAGTATTCCGCTCGTTTCCGCTACTTATCCAAACTATGTAGGTGTTTCAGCTAATCCTTATTTTGTGTTACTTAATTCTTCTTTCCAGGCGCATTTGCAAGGATTATATAAGCACATGCAACGGTTTTATTCATCGAATCAAATAGTGGCGGTTACAAAAAAAGGCGGTGCTAATGAAAATTTTATCCGGACTTATATTACCCGGTTAAATCAAAACAACCGTTCAATTCCGTTAAAAATAAAGTGGTTGGCCATCGATGAAAACAAGATGAGCATGGCGGACTTTAAGTCGAGTCTCGACAGTACAAAGAAGAATGTTGTATTTGTTGCTTCCCCCCTGGAAAGCTTTGGATTGAAGGTTGTTAAAACGCTTAGCAGTACCGAAACTTACCAAACCACCGCGATTGGCATGCCTACCTGGGATAATATAAAAGACTTAGACAAGCCCGAGTGCGGCAATGTTGAAATTGTGTTCTCAACGCCATTCCTCTATTACTCTCAAAATCCAACTTTAAGTTCACTGGTAAATAGCAGGTACAAAGAAAAATACTTCAGTCGCCCCAGCGACATGGTTTTTAAAGGCTTTGAAATCACTTATCATTTTACCAAGCTTTTGGCGAAGCACAAATACAACCTCGCCAATAATCTCTCTGATAAAGATTTCACCCTTTTCAACAACTTCATGTTACAGCCTGTCAAACTAAAAAGCGCAAGCCTGAAGCCCGATTTCCTCGAAAACAAAAAATTGTATTTCATCAAAAAGCAGCAGGGAAGTGTGAAGAGCGTTATTTAAGGCTTCGTGATGGTGGCGGTTTATTAAGATGACAGTTGAGTGATGACGGTTGACAGAGGAAAACTTCTTGTTCCTTTTCCAGGTATCGTTTTACAGATACAATTACCATTTGGGTGACGTTCCATTCATCTTCATTCAACATCGTTGTGTCACTCCCTTGTACGACAAACCTTTATTGAGCATGAAAACTATCAACTGATACCCATCTATGCAACTCCTGCACTGATAAGCTAATTTTTAACTTGCAACCTTATAATTGCACACCGGCAACTTGTAACTGGTAAGCTGTAACCCGCATCCCTCCCCCACTGGCAAACTTTTTTCTGTTGTAGCAAGTCACTAACCCGTTATTAATGCCATTAATTGAATTTTCAGATAAAGGCCTTTGTTGTCCGCAGGGAAATTTTTACATCGACCCGTGGAAACCTGTAGACAAAGCATTGATCACACATGCACATAGTGACCATGCGCGATGGGGTTCACAATCTTATCTCTGTCATAGATATACCAAACCATTGCTTCAATTAAGATTAGGAAATAATCCCTATCAAACAGTTGAATGGGGAGAAAGCCTTTTAATGAATGGCGTAAAAGTTTCTTTTCATCCTGCAGGTCATGTTATTGGCTCTTCTCAAATAAGGCTGGAACATAATGGAGAAGTTTG
Source organism: Segetibacter sp. (assembly GCA_028288485.1). Classification (GTDB taxonomy): domain Bacteria; phylum Bacteroidota; class Bacteroidia; order Chitinophagales; family Chitinophagaceae; genus Segetibacter. Next base: position 146,966 of record JAQBNO010000174.1, on the reverse strand, counting down.
GGTTGTTAGCGGAGATTATAAGGTAGTAAATGACGGCATCAGCGGACAATTTGAACCTGTTCCCTGTAACACATTTATAACAGAATCTACATTTGGGCTGCCAATATACAAATGGAAATCACCGGAGCAAATCAACAAAGACATTCAAAGCTGGATAGTAAAGAACCAGGCGACAGGCAAAACTAGTGTTGTGATTGCGTACAGCCTTGGCAAAGCCCAAAGAGTAATACGGGCAATAGCAGCGGTTACCGATAAAATATACGTTCATGGAGCAATATTTAATGTGCATGAGATCCTATTACAGGCAGGATGGGATTTACCGGCAGTAAAAAGAGTTACCCCCGAAACATCCAAAGAAGAACTGGAAGGCTGTGTTGTTGTTGCCCCGCCCAGCGCCGACGGAAGTTCATGGATGAAACGTTTTCCAAATCATAGCGTCGGCGTTTGTAGTGGCTGGATGCAGGTACGCGGCAACGCCAGGCGAAGAAATGTAGATGCAGGATTTGTAATGAGCGACCATGCAGATTGGCCGGGACTATTGCAAGCCGTCCACGCAACTGGTGCAGAAAAGGTGTTTGTTACACATGGATTCCAGGCAACATTTAGCAGGTACTTAAATGAAAACGGAATAGAATCAGCCGAGGTAAAAACAGAATACGGGAATGATGAAGATACCCCTCCAACCTCCCCTGAAGTGGAGGCTATTGAACCCGATGGAATTGCTGATACCGAAATTGAAGACGAGCAATTAGAACCTAATGAATAAACAGTCAGACGATATAGAGAAGATTGTTGAGATTGACCAGCAAAGAGATAATTCTTCTTCCGCATTATCTGCGGAGGTTGCGGTACGAGCAGAGACAGCTGGCATGAAGCTTTTCGCCGACCTTGTAAAAGTTTTGGGAACAAGCACAAAGACTACTGATAAACTGGAAGCGCTGAAACAATATTTTGCCTCAGCAGAAGATAAAGATAAAGTTTGGGTAATTGCTCTTTTCAGTGGGAGAAAGCCAAAGCGTGCAGTTAATACTACCCAATTAATTACGTGGTGCGTTGAAATAGCTGAATTGCCTGGATGGCTTTTTGGTGAAAGTTATCATACCGTTGGTGACCTTGCAGAAACCATTGCTTTGTTGCTTCCCGAAACAATTCTACCAGGGCAAACAACCGGCGAAAAATCTCTGCATTTCTACATTGAAATGTTTACTCAAATTGAAAAACAGGACGAAGCAATTAAACGGCAATTTATTATTGATAGCTGGAGCCAGATGGACCAGAACGAAAGATTTGTTTTCAATAAATTAATTACCGGCGCATTTCGTATTGGGGTATCACAGAAAATGATGGTAAACGCACTTGCTAAGTTTACCAGTCTTGGAGCTTCTGTTATCGCTCATCGCATCAGTGGCAACTGGGATCCTTCGACTACAACTTTTGCAGAGCTTTTAAATGAAAGCCCGACAATAACAGATTATTCAAAACCTTATCCTTTTTACCTGGCTTATGCTTTAGATGAAGCCCCCGAAACTTTAGGCTCTCCCGAAGATTGGCAGGTTGAATGGAAATGGGATGGAATTCGCGGGCAAATGATCAAGCGCAATAACGAGTTGTTTGTCTGGAGCCGCGGCGAAGAATTAATGACAGACAAATTTCCTGAATATCATTGCTTAAAAGATCTGTTACCAGAGGGAACGGTGCTGGACGGTGAAATCATTCCGAGTGTAGATAAAAAGCCGTTGCCTTTTGCATTACTGCAAACCCGTATTGGCCGCAAAAACGTAACCAAGAAAAACCTGCAGGAAACGCCTATTACCTTCTTCGCTTATGATCTGCTCGAATACAATTACGAAGACTGGCGAAACAAGCCGTTAACCGAAAGAAGGCAACAACTGCAAGCAATTCTCGAACCGCTCACAACACCAGTGATTATTCTTTCTCCGGTTGTACAATTCACTGAATGGAACGAGCTGTCAGAATTAAGGAAAACCTCGAGAGAAAACGGCGCCGAAGGATTTATGATCAAACGAAAATCAAGCATCTACCAGGTTGGGCGCAAGGTGGGTGATTGGTGGAAATGGAAGATCGATCCGCTGGTTATTGACTGCGTAATGATCTATGCTGAAAAGGGTTCAGGCAGAAGAAGTAATTTATATACAGCATATACGTTTGCGGTAAGAGATGGTGAAAAATTAGTGGCTTTTACAAGAGCTTACAGCGGGTTAACAGACAAAGAGTTTAACGAAGTAGACTCTTTTGTAAAAAGAAACGCTATTGAAAAGTTTGGCCCTGTCAGAACGGTAAAGCCTGAACTGGTATTTGAAATTGCATTTGAAGGCATTGCAGCAAGTAACCGCCACAAGAGCGGCGTTGCCTTACGGTTTCCCCGTATTAACCGCTGGCGTAAAGACAAGAAGCCGGATGAGATAAATACATTAGAGGACTTAAAAAAGATGTTGGAGGTGTATGGGAAACAGGGGCTCTAGTTACAAGCTATTTTCGTATTGGAAAACTATGTTGCCAACCGAACTAACAGTACCAGTGTGTGACACAACGATGTTGATTAAAGGCCGAAGGTTGATCTTAAAAAAACCACGCTTGGACCCCTGATGTATTTGAAATAAAAGCCGCGCTCTCATCCTTTATTCCCTCGCTTTTAAAAACTTTCCAATGGCTTTTTACTGGTTTTCATCAGTTTTTCCCACCTCGGGGCAATTTTTCTTACCACTCATCACGAGAGATATGTGTTAAAAAAGAGTGGTAAGCCTGCAATTATCACATAAACATCTGAAAAAATATCACTTGTTTTTTAGTCTTTACAAAACCTTCATTAGTAGCAAATCGCGGAGGAACTAACATAAATATGTGGTTGTGATGAACGGTAAATTAAAACTTTTTGGGCGATACTATTTTTAACATTCCAAAATTAAAAGTCATGTTTAAATCTACTATCTCCCTTGCCGTTATTCTACTGAGCTTTTATTTATAATGCTTTAAGCGGCAGCAACACGACCGTCAGTGACATGTCGAATTATGGTAGCACGAAATCGGTTATATACGTGGAAACACAAAGGGCAATAGGAATTGCCGATGGATGTAATGGTTTAGAACTGTTTGTTCTGTTTGCCGGATTTTTAATTTGTTTTCCGCAGCCGGTTAAAAAGCAATTAGCCTATATGGTGACCGGTGTCGCGTATGTTTATGGGAAGTAATAGTTGCGTTTTCCCATCTATTTCTTTTCGATGCTTGATTTACCCAAAGATGAACGGATTGCGACGCAACGATGATTCCACATGATACAGATGCCCGTACCAAAAATTAGATTTACAGCACTACCTGCCTAAACCTGGTTAAAACATTATCTAAAATGATGTAAGCATCATACTCACTCACAATCATCAATACCCGTTTTTGTCCCAGGTTAATATTAGCATCTTTACCCAATTCATTCCAGATTTTCTTCATCGAGGAATTGGTCCGGATCTTTTTTAATCTTTCTACCGTTAGTATGCCGCCCTGGTATGCCGCAAGAATTATTTGATTTATGAGCTCTTCGGCCTGCTTAATTTTCGCTTCGACTTCCATTAAATCTGTGCGCACTATTTCTTCAAGCTGTTGCAAGACTTTAAAAGATATTGTTGCCTGCATCTCTCCTCTTCGAACGGTAACTTTTTCAAAAGTCAAAGGATTTATGCCTCGTTGTGCAGTAATAAATTCCGACTTTAATGAAAGCATTTTTGATTCCTTCTGCTTTAAGCCTGCCTGTCCGTAACCCGTGTGGCATTCAGATAAAACATTCAGCAGGAAGCTGTCATAATCAAAATCTTTCTTGTTGTATTTGCCGAGGGCTTTAATAACGAGATCAAGAAAATGCTGTAAAAGCTGGTAATCTCTATAATAGACTTTCTGCATGTAGCGCTTATTGCTTCCTTGTTTTTAGATAGTTTGGATACTTTGGTAACTGATATAACAGTTAATCAAATTCGACCATTTGTGTTCCATCAGACATAGATCTGATAAACAAACCGTCTTCAATAATCTTTGCTTTAATAGTAAAAACCGATGTCTCGTTGCTTCCATCTTTTACAACATTGGTTTCAGGGGAAACCAACAGGTTATCCATTTTACTCTGAACAATTAAAATGCTCTTTTTTACCTGTGTGACTATACTTTCAAGCATTGTTTTAAATAGCTGGTTGGCAGGGTTTTGTTGCTTATAGTCAGCGGTTAAATTTGTTTCCTCCAGTTTTTTATTAAATATTTCTGCAAATCTTATTTCACACGTGTTCTGTACACTTTCAACGTCTAGATTTTTCTGAAGTACTTCATAAAACTCACCAACCATATCTACCGGGGTTTGAGCCATTAAAGAGGTAGGAAGCTCGTCGTCGGGAACGGGAATAAAAATGGGGCCAGTGTCGCCGGGTGGTACCGGTACGTTATTGCCGGGCAAGGGCTTACTTCCTGAATTATTCCTGATTACAATTTCGCCTACTTTTGAAATGTCGTCTTTAATACCACTCTTCTTGATAACGATGTTTTGAATGCCATTTTGCACTTCAGTTGTTATCATTTTCTGAAACGCTTCCTTGGTCATATTAAAGGATAATACGTTTGTAAATCTTGCACCTGAAACTAGAACCGGGATCGAAAGATCCATTTCAGGGATCTTAAAACGCGGCACTGAAAAGTCTTTTAAAATCGGGTCTTTCGCATATTCAATTGCGATTGCTTTAGATGCCTGGTCTGAAAGCTTTCTTGCCTGTACAATTTCCTTAAATATATATCCTACGTATTCAGATAGTGTAATTTCTGTCATAATTGGTTGAAGGTGTTAAAAGGCAGCAGTTGTAGCTGCTGCCTTTTTTGTAAAAATTAATTGGCTAACATTCCCAGTATTCTTTCAAGTCCCGCAGGAATTTCGTCTTGCACGGCCCTGACTTTTACGTTAAGCGCATACTCTTTTTCAACCTTTATACCGGTAGCAGTTTGCCGTTGGTAAGCAGCAGTAACTTTAAAACTTACAGGACCCCATCCGGCTTTAATTTCGGCACCAATATCTAATTTATCAGATACCGAAGAAGTTTCAACTGAATTTAGCTTTACATTAAAATCCACTTCCACGTGCTCAATACGTAAGCTCGGAATTGGCAACATCGCCAAAAGAGGAATTTTTATTGTTTTGAGTTTCTTTTCCTCGTTGCCTTCTTCATCTACAACTGTAGTATTGTGCGTAAAGTCAGCATAAATCAGCTCCCTTGGGGTGTCCTTATCCTCGGGGTTTGTAAATCCTACATTCTGTATGAAGTTAACAGTAGCCAATGCTGAAGCTACCTGTGCATCTACCGCTGCCTGTAACGGCCCGCCGATCATTTTTTTGAAGTCGATGCCATTTAATTCGGAAGTAAAGTTTGATGTAGGGGTTTGTGGTCCACCAAATGCCGCTGCTCTTGCTGCAGGCATTGCCATAATGCCTTCTAAAGTTTTCGATGTTCTTTTTAGTGCCTCTACAGCTTGTTCTTTGTTCAAGCTGTCAATGTCTTGAGGCAGGTCGTTAAGTATGCTACTTACGCCATCATTCATTGTAGGTTCTGCATGTTTTGTTTCTGTTGCAGTCCTGGTTGCTTTTGCCATAAAATACAGTTTTTTTGTTTTTGGTTTGTTTTTAAATTAGTTATTGAACTATTTGATAATGCAATTTTATAACGCGAATGAGCCCTGTTATAGCAATTTCTTATAAAGTGTAAATACGCTTGATAAAAGGAAAATTTGTTGGATAAGTTGTTTGGTAGCCTATACAAAACCTTGTTTTTATTATACCCGTTTTTCTCTTTGAAAGGGGCAGGAAGATGCAGTTATACTTTTTATTGTACCAGCTTTAGTACAACAGGCGTCATCGTTGCCACGCTCGGTTCTAAGGCAGCTTTTCATAGCAGCGAGGCAGCCTGTCGAAGAATCGCAATCACTTCATCGGTAAACCATCGGGCGTCTTTAGTCTTTATGGCTAAATTCTTTTGCAATAAAAAAAGTTTTTGAGTCTTCGAATAAAATAAGGAACTTTTAAGACGGTTGATCGCCTGCTACAAAACCTGCACGCTAACTTTGAATTAACCTGTTATGAAAAAATTAACCGCTTTATTTTTAATCGTCGTTGCCTGGCTTACCTATATAAGCTTTACCATCGATCCGAATAAACCGGTACAAATACCGGCAAGTGTGCAACGTACCGGCGACAAGGAAAAGGGTTACCAGTATTTAATTACAGGCGATTATTTAAAGAGCGGCATTCCTTATAATTTCTTCATGATGGGAGCGGGTAAAGACAAAGCAAATTACCTGGGGAGAGACAGCTTCAATAAAAATATCAGCTTTAATTATACAGCGATTAAAGCGCCAAATGGCGAATTGGTAGTCGCTCCTAATTGTCTTCAGTGTCATGGACAGGTTTTCGAGAACCAGCTATATATAGGACTAGGCAATACTTCAATGGATTTTTCGGATAGTAAATCTGTTTCAAAGAATCCTGCGCGGCTCTACAGCTTTCTCTCTATTGGCGGCGCTAAAAAATTTGAAGCCGCAAAGAATTTTTTGGTGGCAACCAAAACTATCGGGCCGTATTTACAAACTGAAGTAAGAGGTGTTAATGCTGCAGACCGGTTAGCCGGTGTGCTTGTAGCACACCGTGATCCTGTCACCTTCGAATGGATGGATAAACCTGTGTTGCAAATTCCGGATGAAGTAGTTCCAACGGATGTTCCTGCGTGGTGGTTGTTGAAGAAGAAAAATGCTATGTTTTATAATGGTCTCGGTCGTGGCGATTTTGGCCGTTTTTTGATGGCTTCTAATTTATTAACAGTCTCTGATACAGCTGAATCGAGGGAAGTCGACAGTCATTTTAATGATGTATTGGCTTACATAAATTCTATTCAGCCTCCAAAATTTCCAAAGCCAATTAATCATGATTTGGCGTTGCAGGGAAAGCCTTTATTTAACGACCACTGCTCGAAGTGTCATGGCACGTATGGCGACGAAGCGAAATATCCCAACCTGTTAATTCCTGCTGCGATTATAAAGACAGACTCTGCTTTATATAAAACCAATTATTCATCGCCGCAGTTCGTCGAGTGGTTTAATAAAAGCTGGTTTACTACAGGCGATCATCCTGCACAACTGGTGCCCTTTAAAGGATATATTGCCCCACCTTTAGACGGCATTTGGATCACAGCTCCATACTTCCACAACGGTTCGGTGCCTACACTTGAAGCCGTACTAAACAGCAAATTAAGACCGACTTACTGGAGCAGGAATTTTGACAACCCTGAATATGGTTATAACGACCCTGGATGGAAACATACTGTACTTGCGGAACCGGCAAAGGGGGCTTACAATACCACTTTACCCGGTTATGGAAACTATGGCCATTACTTTGGAGACAAACTGAATGATAAGGAAAGAAAGGCAGTGGTGGAGTATTTGAAGACGTTGTGATAATTACAAGCTCTTTTATTTTTACTGCTTATTCATTTTTATAATCGTCAATCATTTTGAGGAAATCTCCTATCCTGCTTCTGCAAGAAATTTTTGCTCAGGATCATCTTTCATTCTCCTACATGAGTCGGCGAAGTCTTCTTTTATCTTTTCTTCGATAAAGTTTGTAACTATCTCCTCCATTACATCACATTCTTTCTTGTTATGCTTATTTGCATATTTTCTTAAATGCTTGCGTATTATTATAGGTAGCTTAAGGGTATGAGTTATATATTTAGCTTCCATGTTTATAAATATATTTACAAAATTAAAATAAAAGGGTTTTGCAAAAAGAGGGGATGTCTAAATCAACAAAAGGATACGAGGTAGTGAAGCAATGGCTCTCCTCCAAAAACATGAAACCCTTCTCCTTCCAGGAAGAAGCGTGGGAGCAGATTTACTTAGGCAACAGCGGACTTGTTAATGCACCAACAGGTTTCGGTAAGACTTTTTCCGTTTTTCTTGGCGCAGTTATAAACTTCATCAATCAAAATCCTCACGATTACAAGAGCAAAAAGAAAAGCGGCCTTCAACTGCTATGGATAACTCCGTTGCGTGCTTTAGGTAAAGACATTGCTCGTGCAATGGACGAAGTGATTGCAGAGCTTGGCCTAAGCTGGCAAATTGGTATAAGGAACGGCGATACCGATACGAACGAGCGCCAAAGGCAAAAGCGAAATATGCCGGAAGCATTAATCATAACGCCCGAGAGTATGCACTTACTGCTTGCGCAAAAAGGTTACGCGGAAACGTTATCGACATTACAAATAATCGCAGTAGACGAGTGGCACGAACTGTTAGGAAGCAAACGAGGGGTGCAGGTAGAACTTGCAATTAGCAGGATAGTGGGATTAAGAAGGCTGCAGGCGGAAGTTGGAAGTAAGAACTGGGAAGTAAGAACTGGGAAAGAAACAGGCAGAAGTGAAACAAGTGATGACAATAAAAAACCCTTATCTCCTCATAGTCAACTTCAGTTGTGGGGCATAAGTGCAACCATTGGTAATCTTGAGCAGGCAAGAGATGTTCTTCTGGCTCCACTTGCACAGCTTTCTTCTCTTCATCATCGGTCAACTGTCACCCCTCAACTCTCCTCTCCCTTCAGTCAACCCTCATCTGTCAACCGTCAACTTTCCTCGGGAATCATCAAAGCCAACCTTACAAAAAATGTCGAGATCGTTTCTGTATTACCTGATGAAATTGAAAAGTTTCCATGGGCTGGGCACCTGGGTTTAAACCTGGCAGAAAAGGCGGTCCATATCCTTCGCGATAACAATACTACCCTCATGTTCATCAATACCCGCGGGATGAGCGAACGCTGGTACCAGACTTTGTTAACCCTTGCGCCGGACCTTGCCGGGGCTATTGCACTACATCATGGAAGCATCGAACAGGAACTAAGAATGTGGGTGGAAGAGGCTCTGCACACGACAAAACTCAAAGCAGTTGTATGTACGGCGAGTCTTGATTTAGGTGTAGATTTCAGGCCGGTAGAAACGGTCATACAAGTAGGCTCGCCTAAAGGCGTTGCCCGTTTTTTACAGCGTGCAGGACGTAGCGGCCACCAGCCGGGAAAAGTCAGCAGGATCTTTTTCCTCCCTACTCACTCACTTGAATTAGTGGAAGCTGCAGCCTTAAAGCAGGCAATGAAAGAAAACCTTATAGAAAGCCGCGATCCAAGGATATTATGCTTTGATGTACTTATTCAATATTTATGTACACTTTCTATTAGCGACGGCTTCGTTCCTGACACTATTTACAACGAAATAAAAAGTACTTATTGCTTTGCTGATATAACCCACGATGAATATAAACAGATCGTGCAAAGTATAGTTGGTGGAGGCGTTGCTTTACAACAATACGATGAGTATAAAAAAGTAGAAATTGGTGAAGATGGAATCCACCGGATGAAAAACCGGAGAATGGCAATGAGACATCGCATGCATATTGGGACAATTGTAAGTGACCCGATGTTGAAGGTGAAATTTATGTCGGGTGGATATATCGGAGTTATTGAAGAATATTTTATTAGCAGGCTCGAACCGGGAACTGTTTTTACATTGGCGGGAAGAAACCTTGAGCTGGTGATGATAAAAGATATGACAGTGCTTGTAAGAAAATCTTCTGCCAAAAAATCAATCGTACCAAGTTGGCAGGGCGGAAGAATGCCGTTGTCTTCAAACCTTGGTATGATGCTTAGAAGAAAATTTAATGAAGCATTTGGCAATCCTGTAGACGTAGAATTACAGGCCTTACAGCCATTGTTCCTTTTGCAGCAGCAACTATCACAGGTGCCGAGAGAAAATGAATTACTGATTGAACAGATTGAAACAAGGGATGGTTTTCACCTGTTTGTTTACCCTTTTGAGGGCCGCCTTGTGCACGAAGCGATGGCGGCAGTTCTTGCTTATCGTATAGGCTTGATAATGCCGATCACTTTTTCAATTGCAATGAACGATTATGGGTTCGAGCTATTGAGCGATCAACCGATACCCGTTGACGACACTAATGTTTATGAATTATTTTCAACTGAAAATTTATTTGCTGATATACAGCGAAGCGTAAACGCTACAGAAATGGCAAGACGTAAGTTTCGTGATATTGCAGTAATTGGTGGACTAATTTTCCAGGGCTACCCCGGCGAACACAAAAAGGCCAGGCACCTTCAATCTTCGGCGTCACTATTGTTCAATGTATTTACCGAATACGACCCGGGTAATTTATTGGTGCGACAGGCTTATAACGAAGTAATGGAGCAGCAAATGGAAGAAGTTCGGTTGCGAAATATGCTACAGCGAATTCAAGAGTCCAAAATCATTCTTACATTTCCAAAACAATTAACGCCGTTTTGTTTTCCAATAAAAGCAGACAGTATGCGTGAAAACATGAGCTCCGAAAAACTCGAAGACAGGATCAAAAAAATGCAGGCTCAGTTGGAGAGGTAAATGGCATTTACAGAAGTGTTCGCACTTAAACAATACTCGAAAAACGATAAAAGACACCTTTTCTTATAAATCCTAAAAGTTTACCCGTTTAGTGGTTTTTTCTAAAAAATTCCTTTAACCTCTTGTCAAAAGCTCAAGCCGCACGGCGTCGTCAAACATTTTATAGCAATTTTAAACACTTAAAGGTTTGAAGATGCTGGCGCAATTGGATTAATTATTTTGTAATTTACTTCAAACCTCCCTTTATCCTTTTTACTACTATTAGGAAGAAAAAATCTAAAGCTATACCAAAGGGAGTGTCCATTTTCAAACAAATGCTGCACGATAAAAAAAATATTAGCATGCACATTCGAAATGGTGAGACCTTCGAGGAGCTAAAACAAAAAGCCGATCGTTTTGCAACTATCTCACTATAGTTTCGCGTACAAAATTATTTGCGTTTTGCAAACAATCGTTTAACAGTTAAAATCACTAACACGTACCACTGACTACTCACGACTCAGAACAAACATTAATAATTCCTCCTGATCATCACCCTTGTTACCGGTCCGTCGCCAAGATCAAGAGTAGCATATAGAAAATACTGGTTGTTCTCGTTCTTTATGTTGAACTTATACACTTTGGTATCGTCTCCTATGGTTAGTATAATTTTATTTTTAACCAATTTCCATTCGCCACTGCCTTCAACCTGGTCCGTTTGTCCGGAAGTAGTAGTTACAGAGCCGTCGCCGTGGAAAATAATATAGGCATCCTCATCTCTCTTTGACAGACTTAGTGTTTTTCCTGTATGTTCCGTTCCAAAGCCTACCCACTTTCCCGAACAAAGCATTTCTCTCGATTCCTGATCTGAATTTTTTTGTGCATTTACATCACCGCAAACAAACAGCATACAGATGATAACAATAGCAGTTATTAATTTTTTCATTTTTACTTTATTTAACAGTAGCAGGATATGGAAGAATAGAAGTTATTCGTTACAGAGGATTAACGATGAAGCATTTTGTTTTATTGTATAAAATGCTTCTATTTATACACCGCGGCAACATATTGAAGTAGTAAAAATCCCTGCAATAAGGGGAAAACATTTCGAAGGCAGAAGGTTGCCTGGTTATAGCAAATTGTTCACCAGTAGCACAGGCTACATACATAAAGGGGCATAAAAAATCGAAAGCATCTCCAAAACTTAAGTAAAAGGATGATTTGGAAAACAGCCAGTACAAGAGACTGACATCACCAAAGTGATCCCTTCGGGCAACAAAAGATGCTTGCCGTACTGAAGTTTGGATAATAAAAAAATTAAAAGTGAATTGACGCGGGTCGTGAAAGTCTAAAACAGCATCGCCAAAATTTCAATGATCAAGAATGCAGGAAAGGTTCTTGGTTTAATCTCTCCGCTCCATTAAGAAGGAGCCATTTGTTATTGAAAGCGATTTGCCGGTTGCAGTATCGACAGCGTTGAATGAAAATTGTCCTTCCAAAGTAGGCAATATCGTTTTTGCCTGGAAAGTGCTCTTCTTAATGGTAACAGTTCCTTTAAAAGAATTATTAGTTGTATATCTCCTGCGATCCTTAGGATCGGCATAATACGCCCTGTTATTGTTGTCGAGTATATAAGTGCCGTCTTTTATGCTGTCGCTTTTAATAAAAAAGCCCGCCATTTCGTACACCTTCGACACACTGACATATAACGCTGTATCACCCCGAAAGTAACATTCGAAAGTATTATTATTTAATCCAAAGCCATCGATTATCCTCGATTCTGCTCCCTTTACGGTGTACTTAAAATAACCGTTCAATAATTGACGGTTCTGCTCTTTTTCACAGCCAGGTAGAATTATAGCGGCCAAACCTGTTAATAATAGCAGGTATTTCATAAGTTCATTTTTTTTAAAAGTAGTACGAATTTTCAGCTTCACATAGAACTCTGTATAAATGGTTGAAAACTTCGGCGGGCCGAACATTCCTCATTAATTGCAAAAATAACAGTTCGTAAAAAGGGAAACTGTTAAAGGGGAACACAAATGTGGCTGCACAATGTTATTTTTGCCGGAATATGAAGAATATCAGGAATTTTTGCATCATTGCACACATCGATCATGGGAAGAGCACCCTCGCAGATCGCCTTTTGGAGTTTACACACACCATTAGCGACAGGGATATGCAAGCCCAGGTGCTCGACGATATGGACCTGGAACGTGAAAAAGGAATTACCATCAAGAGCCATGCAATACAAATAAACTATCCATTTAAAGGCGAAACATATACTCTTAACCTTATCGACACTCCCGGGCACGTAGACTTTAGTTACGAAGTGAGCCGTGCGCTGGCAGCTTGTGAAGGAGCTTTGCTGCTGGTAGATGCCTCACAGGGCATCCAGGCGCAAACGATCAGCAACTTGTACCTGGCTATTGACAATAACCTCGAGATCATCCCGGTAATCAATAAAATCGACATGGATGGGGCGATGGTGGAGGAAGTTAAGGACCAGATTGTGGAACTAATCGGCTGTAAACCGGAGACTATTTTACTTGCAAGCGCAAAAAACGGGATAGGAATAGAAGAAATACTGGCGGCAATTATTGATCGTATTCCCGCTCCATCGGGAAACCCCGAGGCTCAGCTGCAGGCATTAATTTTCGACAGTGTTTACAATAGTTTCAGGGGAATTATTATTTACTACCGTATCATGAACGGAAGCCTGAAAAAAGGCGATAAGATACAGTTTGCAAGTACACGTGAAGACTATTTTGCCGATGAAGTAGGTGTTTTGAAGCTGACGATGACACCGAAAGATGAAGTAAAAACAGGCGATGTTGGATATATCATTACGGGAATTAAGAATGCGAAGGAAGTGAAGGTAGGAGATACCATTACCCTTGCCAACAATCCTGCAGAAATGATCAAAGGCTTTGAGGAAGTGAAGCCAATGGTTTTCGCCGGCATCTTCCCCGTCGAAACCGACGAGTTTGAAGAATTAAGAGATTGCATGGATAAGCTGCAGTTGAACGACGCCTCTCTTACATTCGAACTGGAAACTTCACAGGCACTCGGGTTCGGCTTCCGTTGCGGCTTCCTTGGAATGCTGCACATGGAAATTATACAGGAACGACTGGAAAGAGAGTTTAACCAAACCGTCATCACTACTGTTCCGAACGTTAGCTTTATTGCACATACATCGAAGGGAGACAAAATAATTGTAAACAACCCAGCTGAAATGCCGGAGCCTACAAAGCTGGAAAAGATTGAAGAACCTTTTATCAGAGCACAAATTGTTACGCTGTCTGATTATATCGGCAATATCATGACCCTTTGCCTGGGTAAAAGAGGTATTCTCATCAGCCAGAGTTACCTTACAGCTACCCGTGTTGAGTTGGTATTTGAAATGCCGCTGACAGAAATAGTTTTCGATTTTTACGATAAATTAAAGAGTTCTACCCGCGGATATGCATCGTTCGATTATCACCCGATCGGGTACCGCGATAGTGATATTGTAAAAATGGATATTTTATTAAACGCCGAGAAAGTAGATGCATTAAGTGCATTGATACATCGCGGAAGGTCGCAGGATTTCGGCAGGAAGCTTTGTGAGAAATTGAAAGAATTGTTGCCGCGCCAGCAGTTCCAGATTGCCATACAGGCTGCCATTGGTGCTAAAGTGGTAGCGCGTGAAAACATCAGCGCTATGCGAAAAGACGTTACAGCCAAATGTTACGGAGGTGATATAAGCCGGAAACGCAAGTTATTGGAAAAGCAGAAAGAGGGTAAAAAACGCATGAAGCAGATCGGAAATGTAGAGGTACCGCAGGAAGCGTTTTTAGCAGTATTGAAGCTCGATTAGAAGTAGTTTAGGGATGTATATATTCGGTACAGGCATTTGAAACATCGGTTTATAGTTTCAAATGCCTGTTTTATTTTACATGAAGTTTTTTGGTGACAGTCGTTAGTTCCTTATTCAACATCGTTGTGTCACTCACTTGTACTTTTTGTAATTTTAGCGACTCAGCCTGTGTGTTCTCTCTTTAGAAGTCTAATACCACTTGTTCTGCAATAATTTCTTTAAAGTCGCACTCCTTGTAACCCAATAATACCAGTCTATCAAAAAAGGCATCTTCGGCACAATGCGTTGAACAAAAGATTTCAACTTCATTTCTACGCCTATTTCTTTATACAGCTTTTTATCGTATTGTTGAATGAAACCGGCTGAAAAATTATTTTCTTTAAAGCACCGTCCAATTTGGTCTGCAGCCAGTTTCGCACTTAACATGGCGTTTCCAATCCCCTGTCCTGACGTTGGATCGATCAACGACGCAGCATCGCCAATTAAAATGAACTTGTCCCCCGAAACCTGCACTCTTTTCGAGCCTAACGGCAAACCAAAACCTTCCAGTTCTCCTAACTGGGTTGCGTCTTTGAACCTCTCGGCCAGTTCGGGCGTTTCTGCTATAAATTCATGAAAAGTCTTTTTGATGTTAAGTTTTCTTTTGGCAATCTCGCTCGATAACATTCCGAAACCAACATTGGCTGTATTGTCATGAAGAGGAAAAACCCATAAATAACTTGGAAAAAATTTTTTATTAAGGTAGATATCTGTTGTGTTGTTGAGAGTGTTGCTTACATTGGAATAATATGCTCTAACAGATCCTACATGATGTTTTCTATCGAGGGTTCTGTTTGCCAACTGCTTGGCGACAACAGAGTGTGCACCATCAGCGCCCACAATCATTTTTGCCTTATAAACGCTTCCATTTTTTTTGTCTTTTATATAGGCGCCATTTTCTTCCATTACTACGTCTCCCATGCTGGTATTCTGGTACACGTCTGTTGACGTATTATTTCTAACCAATGAAAAAAGAAAGTTGTCAAAATCGATCCTGGCGCAGGTGTAGGCCTCTCCCACCCATTCAAAATTCATCAGCCTTTTTCCGTAGAACATCCGTGTTTTGGTTGTAACATATTTCTCCTTGAAGCTTTTAAAGGCCTCTCCAAACTGTGGCGAAATGTTGTTTAGCGTTTTTATTGCACGCGAAGGAATGGCATCGCCGCACACTTTATCCCTCGGAAATGAATTCTTGTCGAATAATGCGACTTTCAGGTTAGCATTCTTTAATGCAAGTGCACATGTGCAACCAGCAGGACCTGCACCCACTATAATTACATCGTAGGTTATTACTTCACCCATGTTCTCTATTCTAATTAAATTGTGCGTAATATATGATAACTAAATACAAACCTAAAAAATACTGTAAGAGTTGGATGACTGAACGCTGCGCCTAACGAAAAGCCGAACAACAATTAATCCATTTCTTAAACAGCCAAATACTAAAGCTCTCTCCCAACCTGCATTTCTCAACCCTGTATCAAACCTCGTAGTGCCGAATGTTAGAAATAACACCCGAATTAAATACTCTTTTACAATTTCAATATGCCTGAAATCGGGGATAAATACTTCCCGTTTTTTTGCCTAATACAGGCCCGTAGGTACAAGAGTGCGACGCAACGATGCTGAAATTGAATGTAAAGCCGGAGACATAAAATAACTACTTATCTCACCCGTCAAATTCAATGGATTGGGCTTTTTCTTTTTTTTAGCTATCTTACTAATCCTATCCGAGAACACCATTGGGTCGGCCAACATCTTACATTACCTGCTGGTTGCATCAAAAACTACAACAATGAAAAGTATTACTGCAGAAACAAGTCAACCTGGAAAGAAGATGCTTATTACATCTTAAACCGGACCGGCGCAAATTAAGAAAGTTGTATGCGCTCGTTAAAAAGACTAAACTATGCTAATCAAAAAAAGAGCTTTCCGATGTACAATTATCGTAGTGCTTTGCCTGCTGATAGTTTTATGGCTGTTCAACCTGGCGTGGAGCCTGCCAATTAAATTATTATCGGGGGTTATACTTTTAATTTCTCCTCTTACCAACTTATATTTCGAATTGTATCTGTTAAAAATAAAGGCAAAAACAATCCTGGTAAATCAAAGTTATTCGGAGCAATTGTTCGGGTGGCTTTTAATTATAACTGTTATACTTCTAACCAGGAGTTTTAACACTTCAACTATTATTCTTGCTTTGCTTTTAGCTGTATCTGGATTTTTACTTAAGGCAAGGAGGGATCTACTATTTACGCATGATATCGGATATTTTAAATTGACCATTCTCCATCTCGCAAAAGTTAGGTGGACAGAAATTCAGGATATATCAAAAGAAGGCAGCGTTTTATCTATTACTTCAACCAATGCATTTTTGCAGATTAATTTATCTAAAATGAACATGGACGATAAATCGGACCTGGAACATGAACTACATAAAAACGTAACATTAAAGAAAGATGTAGGAATGGCATCGCTACAGTAAGGGCCTAAAACCTGCACAGAAGGGATTTTCAGCTTCAATTCGATATATCGGCAATTTGTACATCACCTAATTCTTCCTCAACAGATCGAGGAATTTTCGATCAAGCTTATGGCCATGCCAGTCTTCATACGCTACGTCAAGACCGACCAGAATCAGGTACTCCAAAATCGCCAACGAAGTTCGAGCCAGCAAAGCCGATATTGTCTGCAGACAGTAGGCTGAGTACATCTTTACACCAGGCAATAAATACATCATGAGGTGTTTTGTTCCAGCAGCCAGATTCTTCACCATGAACACCAGCTCCTTTTTTGGTTAACTCGATCCATGGCTTATAATACTCTTCCAGCTTGGGGGCTTAAATATTGGTTGCCCACCTGCCCGGGCCACTTCGGATCAGGTAAATGTTCAGGGTCTTTATTTGCCCGGGGAGCTTGATAGTGAGAGATGGCACCAGGATAATATTCGCGGCAACTCGGGCAATATTCAGATCAACGATTTCAGGAATAACGGAATTGCCCACATTATTACCAACAGTATAGGCACCAAAATAAGATTAACGGTCACTTATAAAACTTCCTGTTTAAGTTTGCCTGATTATCCCCGCTAACTGCTAAATTGAAGCAGTAGCTTGCCCTCCAATTTCCTGCAAAACCATTTACCTCATTTAAATTTTGTAAGATGGATGTCGTTAGTCGGAATAATGTAAAGGTTTTTGGAAGTGGTACTACGCCCATGCTTTTTGCACATGGTTTTGGCTGCGACCAGAATATGTGGAGATATATAACTCCCGCCTTTGAAAAAGAATATTCCATCATTTTGTTTGATTATGTTGGTCATGGTAAATCAGATGTTACTGCTTACAACGAGGAGCGATATGCTGATCTTAATGGTTATGCCCAGGATGTACTCGACATTTGTGAAGCATTGCAACTAAATAATATAATTTTTGTTGGTCATTCAGTTAGTGGCATGATAGGGTTGCTGGCTGCAGTTAAACAACCGGAACGTTTTAACAAACTGGTACTGATAGGCCCGTCGCCACGATACATAAATGAAGCACCGGGTTATACCGGCGGCTTTGAGCAACACGACATTGAAGAGTTGCTGGAAACTATGGATAAGAATTATATTGGCTGGGCCAACTACCTTGCACCTGCAATTATGAAAAATGATGACAAGCCCGAGCTTGCGCAGGAACTTGCCGGTAGCTTTTGCTCTACCGACCCGGTTATTGCCCGGCAATTTGCACAGACTACGTTTTTATCTGATAACCGTAAAGACCTGTCAAAACTCACAATTCCTTCTTTATTATTGCAATGTTCTAACGACCTCATCGCTCCTTTGGAGGTGGGAGAATATTTGGCACAGCAAATTCCGTCAAGCACTTTAAAAATAATGAAGGCAACGGGCCACTGTCCGCACATGAGTTCCCCTGAAGAAACGATCGCGCTGATGAAAGAATATTTGTCAGCCGTTAATTAACGTCAATGGATAATGTTACCGATAACCTACTGAACATTGTACCATCGGGCATTATTTCCTTTACCGATGATGGAATTATTACCCAGGTAAATAATCACTTGCTCGATAAACTTAAATACCGGTCAGAAGAACTGGTTGGGCAAAACATCGAAAAGCTTCTTACTATTTCGAGCCGTATTTTTTATCAAACCCACTTTTTTCCTTTATTAAAACTACAAGGTAAAGCCGAAGAGATCTTTATCACCTTTCTTTCAAAAAACAAAGAACTGGTGCCCGTTCTTGTTAATGCAATTCAACACATCCAGAACAGTGTTTCCATAAATGTTTGTGCATGCATTACGGTGTACGAACGAAAGAAATACGAAGATGAAATACTAAAGGCCAAAAGAATTGCAGAGGAAGCGCTTCAAAAAAATGAAGAACTGCAAAAAATTACTGCCGAACTGGAGACCGGCAAACAGGAACTGGACAAGCAGATGACCCGGCTAAAACATAAAAATAAGGAGTTGCTGCAGTTAAACGAACTGATTGCCCACGACTTACAGGAACCGGTAAGAAAGATCAGTTTGTACATTGATGTAATAAAAGAACGGCAGGTTAACGTCTACGATGAAAAGAGCGAAGCAAATTTCAATATTATTGTAAAGTCAGCGAATCGCATCCGCAGTGTTCTTCAGGCGTTGCAGGAGTATGTGCGTTTAAGTATCGACGATATTACAAAATCTCCGGTTGATTTAAATACAGTGGTTGCATTACAATTACAAAAAGTAGCGGAAGATTTTCCCGATGTTGAATATTCCACAAAAGTAGCAACACTCCCTGTTATTAACGGTAACCTCTTGCAAATCAGCATTCTTTTCAATGAGCTTTTTAAAAACTGCTTTCAATTTAAAAGTCTGGAAAGGAATTTGAGGCTTGAAATAACGGCGTCTTTAATTAAGGAGAATTTATACATTTCAACAGAAGGAAAGTATAAATACATCGACTTTGTAAGAATAATGATCGAAGATAACGGCATAGGATTCAGACAAACTCATAAAGAGCTTATTTTTAAAATCCTAAAAAAACTCGATTTAAAAAGCCCGGGATTAGGTTTTGGTCTGGCAACATGTACAAGGATAGTGGAAAACCACGGTGGACATATTGCGGCAATCGGGGAAGAAAATAAAGGGGCAATATTTACAGTGTCACTGCCTGTAGAATAATTTCAATTTATGGAAACACGCACTAAAAATAAGACGGTTTTATTGGTGGACGATGATCATGAAGACCAGGAAATATTTGAAGATGTAGTAAACCAAATAGATAGATCGGTTAATTGTGTTTTTGTTGACACAGCGGAAGATGCTTTGGAAAAGTTATCGACTGCAGATCTAAAACCCGACTACATATTTCTTGACCTTAACTTGCCATTTATGACCGGTTTCGATTGTTTGTATATAATTAAAAAAAATGACCGGTTACAAGATATACCTGTAATTATTTATTCCACTTCTACAAGGGAAAGCGACAAACAAAAAGCAAAAGAGCTTGGAGCATCAAATTATTTAAGTAAGGCCAGTACATTTAGCGAAATAAAAAGCATGCTGGCGAACGTGATTAATTAGGCGTTTCTCTCTTGATAATGCAATTATAAAAAAGTGCAGGAGGGGTTTTTGTTCCACGCTAAGTACTGCTATTGAACTTCTCTTGCGTCGCACTCTTTTACTTTTGCGTCACTATTCGGCAACGTACGAATTATTAATCTCGCTTGCCATTGAATATTGCCACTGCCGCACTATACTAGTACTGATCCGCCTGGTCAAATAACATCCAATTGCTTTATCTCTGCTTTATATTCTTTCGGCAATATGACCGACTTTAAAAACCAATCCAACTTTACCAGCCGGGTAATCTTATAAATACCAAGGACAGGTGTTAGAAGAGAAAATTTCCCCAATTCTAATAATTCATTTACTTTTTGGGGAACAACCAATATCTGCCCCTCAATCAATAGCTTAAAGCGTACTGGCCCGAGGTGCTTTTTATATTGTTTATACAGGTCTATGGTAAAATCGCTTTTTACCAGGTCTTGTTCCAGGTGCTCTGCCCGCATTACCAGCCATTCTTTATAGCTCGTTGGTAATCCGTTTAATCCCATTCGTTCACCCACCCTGTAAAACACATTAAATACCTCTTCCTTTTCTATGTGCGACAACTTTCTTTCCAGTACCTCAAACGAACTGATAGAATAACCAATCAACATAAAAAGAACATCCCGATAAGCCCAGCCAGGTATTTTACCACCACGACTGCTTTCAACAGCGGAATGAATAGCTGTTATTTTATCTATCGCGCTAAAGGCGCCTTCCTTCTCAGAAAAAACAATTTGCCTGGCATAGTTAACAGTAGAAAAAAGTCGACCCAAGGGGTCAGCAGGAAGCCTCCCTGTAAAATAAAGCCAGTCAACAGCTCTGTTTAAAGCAAATTCTGCAGAGGCTCCTGCAAAAATAAAAAGGATGGTATCTCCTTTTCCCCAGATCTCCCTCACGATAGATTCTTTCGCTACGAAAAGTTCCATAAGTAAATATAAGAACCGGCAGGCAAGTGTTTGCAGGCAAACCGAAATTTACAATTTGCACAACTTTTAATAACGTCGCTCATCGTTTAGGAGTAAGCGGTCCACCCATTAAGAGCAGGTTGATTGACCGGCAGCAGACCGCTTCGCAACGCCGCCAATGACAGGTCCGGAAAAATGATTGGTTATAAAATAAAAAAGGTTGCTACAATTTGCCGTTCTAATTATACATAAGTAAGAATGCCAGGCAAAATACGCGTGAAAACAAATGAAGAAGCCACAGTAGCAGTACAGTTTAATCAAGGAACAACGAAAGGAATCGGCTGTTTCAATCCTTTCCTGGTTTTTCTTTGGTTACTTTCTTTTCATCAAGGAAATGCGAAGCATTCGCCGAAACCAATAAAAACATAAACATTTCTGGGATAAAAGAAAGTAACAACACTGCATTAGGAAAGGTTTTAAAAAATGGAAGCTCTGCAAAGTGGCTTAACGTACATAAGAGCTTGAATTACCGACTTATATCAGCTCATCTTAAAAGAACTTTTTTGGGAAACAAAAATTCACCACCCGGAATGTTGAGTACTGCCGAGGCATATCTTTTGCAAAATAACAGCAATGATCAAAGCTTATAAAATATACACCGGCACCGACGGCCATACACATATCTTAACCGGCACTGTTACTCAAAACCTTCTCACAGATGCCTTATCAATCAGGTTCAAAGAAACGCCTGCTTTCGATACTTACGACTGGCATCCTGCACCTGCAATACAATACGTAATAACCCTGACAGGAACGCTTGAATTTACAACCTGGCTTGGCGAAACGTTCATTTTAAGACCTGGAGAAATCTTAATTGCCCTGGACACCACTGGTACCGGCCACAAATGGAAAATGATAGACGACCAGCCCTGGAAACGCGTTTACGTCGAATTTGAAGAGGACTCAGAAATAAACTTTGTTGCTGATGAATGAGCGGGTTTTTAACCACGAAGACACAAAGGTGCACAAAGAGCAACAACAGGAAATTTAAAAATCTCTGGGGTTGAGTTTACTTGTAAAAATTACAGAACTTGAATTCATGATAGCGCCTTATACAAATCAACAAAATAAAATAGTTGAAAGAAGCTGCACAGAGGCATCCTTCTCCTTCAGGAGAAGGAACGAGGATGAGGTCAAACTTCGAATTAAAAACGTCAAAGCATCAATAGGAAATTGGGAGGGGAAACCTAAAGCTCCCCAATGGTTTGCGGATAAAGTGCTTGCGACGCAACGATGATTCCATGAAATACAGCTGCCGGTACCAAAAGAATCAGCAGCATCTCAAGAGTGTTGCGATTAATTAAAAACATCCTTATTCAACACATAATAATTCGAACCCGCAGAAATAAATTTCTTGTCGGGCGTTACCGAATACTTCAGGTTATTGTTGACCTTGTTTAAAAAACCCAACACTTGCCCGAGGTCTGCTTCAGAAAGTTTTGATGAGTTCTTAAGATCGTCTAGCGTATACTTAGTGAACAAACCATTGCTTACCGGTATACCTGTTACTTCGTTAAGAGCATTAGATAAAGTAACTCCTTCAATTGCCTTGGAAGTATATTTTTCGTGATCGCGTGAAGATAAAATTCCGGCGAAACGGCTATACAACTCCTTCCTCAACTCCTTGCCGGGGAAGTCATTTCTACTTATTGCAAGCCTGGAAACGTTATCCTGCAGTTCGGATAGTTCGCTTTGGGAAAGAATAAGAGAATAGTTCAAAACACC
This sequence comes from Segetibacter sp., assembly GCA_028288485.1. Taxonomy (GTDB): domain Bacteria; phylum Bacteroidota; class Bacteroidia; order Chitinophagales; family Chitinophagaceae; genus Segetibacter. Next base: position 124,332 of record JAQBNO010000174.1, on the reverse strand, counting down.
CGTCGCATTAATTGCAGGGTCCGACGATATTGCACGAACAAAATAATGATGACCGTTGTACGAAAGATTTTTGAACCAGTCAGCCGGCTTTCCTTCGCTGCTGTTATCCAGTTTCCCCGCCATACCGGCATTGATATTGGCTGATTCAATTCCGGCCCCGTTAAATGCACTGTCAAGCGATTGAAGCAACATTTCGTTATCGTCTTTTATTTGCTGTAACGTTTTCGAAATGAAGTTTTCAAATAACCGAAACGAGCCTGTACTTCCCTTGGTAGAGAATACAAGTCCGCCGGGAATCATACTGTTATTAGGAAAATCGAGACGATAAGCGGTTGAATCATACAACACACTATTGAACTTCTGGGTAAGTACCAGGTCGTTGCTGTTTACGATCCATCCTTTTTTCTGCTCCGCCAGCAATACTGCCGATTTATCGAGCAATTCCCTGATCTGCAATACGTAATTATTAAACAAAGAATAATAATCGCTGAAAGGCTGGAAGGCAAGAATTCGGGCATTCGACTTCCCGATCTTCCGAACAAGGTCTCTTTCAACCGGGGAAGTATTATCGAATTTATTTCCGGTTGTGCCTACGTTTATAATAATATTATTCTCAAAATTATCGGTGGGAAAGAGGTCGAGGGCTTTATTAAAACCGGCATAAACGGGTTGCAAAACATTACCATAACTACAGGCATTGGTTTGAGCAATTTGCCTATAAAAAAAGTCAGAAACGGCGGTTGCATTTTTTGTCGGCCCGAACGATTGAATTTGATCAGCTTCGCTGCAATTATTTTTATTACGATAAATAACAGCACCATACGAAAAATTATAATACTCAGGATAAGCGGTTTTGAGGCTATTTTTTATTCCCTGTATAAAGTTCACCAGTATCGGGAAATACTTTTTCATCGAACTACCGCCGTCAACTAAAAACACAAGGTTGTAAGAATGAATATTCTTTTTTAAACCAATAAATGAATCGTAGGTAAGTTTTGCGCCTTTCACGTTATACACGTCTGTTTTCTTGAGCTCGAAAACAGAGGAAGGAATGGCGGTAGTAACTTCGCCACTATTATTTGCATTGGTGGCATAGGTAAACACCGGGAAACTGTTCATGGTATGGTGAGAGGCATTCACCGGCGGACTGAACCTCCACACAGGCTCAGAAATAGCTTCTCCGCTGATTGCCCTGTTTACCTTTATTTCAACATCCGATGCAGAAGTGCTGTCGGGCATGGCAACAGTAAGAAATAAACGCTGGCCCCATGGCGACACCACCCGGGTAGAAACCCAACCTAGTATATCACTTTTGCAAGTGGTATCAAACTGCAGTTTTTCCTTGCGTCCCAGCAATGCAAAATTGCCATCTCCGGTTATTTTATAAACATAAGCAAGGTCGCTCAGCCTTAATTTGCAGCTTCCATTCGATTGCAAAGAAGGCTCTGCAAAAACCTTTATTGAATCGTTCTTTAAATACTGTGTCGGACTTTCAAAGACTGCTTTATTGTTTACAATCATTAAAGCTTTTTCAGGATGGTTATCCGAAGTAGATACCAGAGCCTTTGACCACAACAGCATTTTACTTTCTTCAACCCAACCCAGGTATTCGGCACTCTTTACATCTTTGATCTTATCTCTTTTTACAATTGCAGGATTGTATTTTACAATTTGCAGGTAACCGTTTTGTTTATCCATTACGTAAAATACGTCCATTAAAGGAAGGGCTTTGAAGGGCGTCTTTCCATCTGGTTTCAAAAAAGTGGTATTGTTTGCACGGTCCGAAAAAACCAGCCATTGCGTCTTATTTCCACCCTGGCTGTTATCGACCTTTACGTTGGTAAAAGGAGAATTGGATACCGAAACAAAGAAGTTGGAAGGCACTTCATTAATAGTTGACGTACGCAGCGATTGTGCATCAATGTTTATAGCAGCTACAAAAAATATGAAAATAAATGAAAGCTTTTTCATTAATGGCTTTTAAAAAATCAATCTAATTTAAAATGCTCTTTTATAGTAAGTGAAGTAGCGCATCCGTTCGGACTTTCCTGGACGGTCAGTTCATCTATCACAACCCCTTTCTCGAATTGCAGGTGAGTACAATATTTATAAAAGTCTGTTTTCTTATTGCCGTTGATCACAACCAGCGCGTTCTCATCGTTACACAAATAATTTTGAAGAACTTCGTAATACAACGAATTGAAGTCGTTTCCATTTGCCAGTGATTGTAATTTAGTCCTGATCTCGTAAACTCTTTGTTTGGCTGCCTTTACCGCTTCAGCCTCAGGATCGGTTTTTACGATGGTAGTTGTATCTGCTAATTCAGGCAAGATCCTTATTTTAAGTGTTGCAGGTGTAACATTTACCAGGTTAGATAATTTGATGGTATAAATTCCGGGAGCGCTGTATTTGTAAAAAGCTTCGGGTCCAACCATATCCACTGCACCCGATTCTCCAAACCTCCACTCCCACCTGTTTCCATTTCCCCGTGCAGAAAATCTTATTTCTTCTCCAACAATTCCCCGCGCGGGGCCATCAATAATAATCGAAGTATCAGCAGCAGCAACAGTATCTCTTACATTAACGCGAAAAACATTCGACAACTCGTGATCTACCTCAAGCTTTACGTCGTATACCCCCGGCGTATTAAATTTATATTTACCACTCCGCTTTAACGAAGTAAATCCGTTTCCAAAATCCCATTCCCAACTCTTTGCATCTATTGTTCTGTCCTCGTACTCAAGACTGTCGTTTACAGTAATATCCCTGTTAATAATAAATCCCTGGAGCGTTCTTTTACCATAATATTGTTTGTACACGTATAGGCCTGCTGCAAGCAACACGATAAATGCGGCAACAGATATGATTATAGTGCCGATACGCGAAGAACCTGCTGCCTGGCTACCATACATTTCTTCTGCCATGTCTTATTGTTGTTTCGTAACTCGAATTGATTTTAAATTTTTGAACGATTACTAACGGCCGCCACTTCTCTGCAGGCTTTTATTAATATCATTAATGCCCTTTTGAATATTCCCTAGCTCCTTTTTACTATTAAAATATTCAGCGTAGATCTCGCCAAGATGATTGAAAGATTTGTAGCGGGGATCAACCGACTTTTCACTCATTTTTTTCAATTGCCGCACCTGTTCCGATATTTCATTCTCAGCATAAAGAGCATTGACTGCCGGGTTATAAGTTGCAATCCTGGTAAATAGACTATCTATTGCAGGAAGCATTTGTTGCTGATCTTTTCTGAATTCCAGGTCTTTATTAATCTGCCCCGAATACTTCTCTTTTGTTTTAGTGACGTTTAAATTAAAATAGTCACCCATTAACAGCCACCAGATGATAGCTGTCGTTAGCAGGAACATCAGTAATAAATAAATAAAATAATTCCTCTTTTGTTCGGCACTTACACTATACATTATAGCGGCGGTTTTTAATTGTAGAAAACATTTTGCGATAACCCTTTTTGTACGCGTTTACAAAACATTTTTTACTGATATTCTTTTGTTTTCCGGCAGTTTCTTTCCCTTCAGCCCCGGTTGTGTCACTCCCTTTTACTGTATCTTTTCATAGCAACATCCAAAACAACCTTCATAATCTTTTATAGCTCCTTGAACACCGAAGTAGCTAAAAATCGGGCTCTTCTCTTTACGCTAATGGTCCACCGATTTAAGCTGCCTACCCAATAGCTGGTCGTATTTCTTTTGCAAATTCTCTCTTTCGTGGCTCACTTCGTTAATGCTGTCCTTAACCGTCATTACATAAGGTATTACCGCATAAACTCTTTTGTACACTTCAAGTGAGCCGTTGCTTGCATCTGATTTTATAAGCTCATTCATCTTTTGCGTTTCATCCTTTAATTCTTCTGTAAGCCGCACATTGTTAGTACCCGTATTATACGCTTTCAACTTTGCTGAAATGGAAGAAGACGCATCATTTAACTGGTTTTGAATAACGGTAGAATTTTCAGTAGAGGAAGACACGGCAGACAGGAAACGAAGATCGTAACGGATGGTTTGATAAAAAAACCAGGTACTGATTAAAGAAGCTAAAACGATACAAAAGAAATGGAATAAAAATTTGCGAATCGCTTTATTAATCTCTTGTTGGTTAAGAGGCTTCATGAGTGTAGCTAGTTAGTGTACGGTTGGTTACAGAGTTTTAAAAATAGCATATAAAAATGAATTAGAAGAAATAATATTAATTGGTTTTAAGAAAAGAGTGAGGGTTAAGGTGATAAAAAAACAGGTGTTCATCGTCAACTTTCTTCGAAAACATTTTGCTAAAACCCGGAAAATCTGATTTGATAGATAGCAAAATAGCAGGCCCCCAGCTTTGCAAATGAAACACCGGTCATTGCTATTTTTCAGTTAAGCTTTATATCTTTAACTGATGAGAGATCCTATCTCAAACCCACTTACATCAGTAACGTTAAAAAACATGTACTCCGACCTTATTTCCTATTATGAAGACAGGGCAAAAGAGTACGAAAAAATTTACAGTAAAGCCGAGCGGCAAAGCGATCTACTGGTGGCTGCACAAATATTACAAGACCTTTTTGCAGGCAAAAGAGTATTTGAAATTGCTTGCGGCACCGGCTACTGGACGGAAATAATCGCTAAAACTGCTCACTCCATTGTAGCAACTGACATCAATGATGCAGTAATTGAAGTAGCAAAATCAAAAATCTATTCCCCCGCTAACGTAAACTTCCAAATAGCAGATCTATTTAAGCTGGAAAACACCAACAAGTATGACAGCTTGTTTGGAGGATTCATCTGGAGCCACATACTACTACAAGACTTAAACACCTTCATCGATATAGCTAACAGTCTTGCAGAAAAAGGGGGGACAGTTGTTTTTATGGATAATAACTATGTTGACGGCAGCAACCTTTCTATAACCGGGAAAGATAGTGTTGGTAATACTTATCAAACAAGAACGCTGGAAAACGGAACAACTCACCAAATTCTAAAAAACTTTCCATCCGAAATATTTATCAGGCAACTGCTTGCAAACAAGGTAAGTGACTTGAACTTTATAAACCTGCAGTACTATTGGATAATGAAATATAGGGTATTGTAACAGGTATGTATGCGAGTGAATAAGAAGTAGAATAAATATCTATAACTTATCTTTCAATGTCGTTTACTTAAGCTACAATTGGATGTCAGGCTGAGCGGGTCGAAGCCAATTACGATAAGAGTAATTAGATACCCTTCGACAAGCGCCCAGGGCGACAAACGTTATTCTGACCGTTGGTGCAGCTATTTATGCTTGCCTCCCGTTTACCGGTAAGATAGGATAAGCATCAAAAACAAATGCTGAAGCCACAATAGCAGGTGCAGTGACGCTTTACTATCAGACGGTTAAAAACAAGTACATTCCTTCGTACAATAAATAAAACAACTGGCTATGAATGAAACAAATAACACCGTGTTTGCACCTCAGCTTTTTATAAGAAGGGGCGTTACAAACATTGATTTTTATACAAAAGCATTGGGAGCCATTGAACACCGGCGTTGGACAAACGATGACGGAAGTATACATGTTGCAGAATTATCAATAGATGGGGCAATGTTTCATATTCATGAAGAATCGCTACGTTCCGGCTCATTTAGTCCTGAAAAGCATAACGGCACAACTGCAACAATTGGATTGTTTGTTCCGGATGTAGATTCTTACATGAGCAGGGCAATAGAGGCGGGCGCAATAGAGATTTCACCGGCGCAGGATTACGATTATGGATATCGCCAGGGGGAAATAAAAGATCCGTTTGGCCATAGGTGGCTGATTGAAATGAAAATATAAATACTTAATAACGAAGTGAGATAAGGATTACAGCTGATCGCTCGAATCTTAAATCTTTCTTTCACACTATCTCTACAAAGAGAAGAGGAACGCTGCACAGGAAGCTGCAGTACAAGTGAGTGACACAACAATGACCCTATAAAAAACTGCTGCTGGTAACCAAAAAAAGAGAAAATCATTTAGCCGTTCGTTACAACTACATTTTGGTTTATATTTAATCTAATTTATTAGTATGGCCAGCAATGTTTACTATAAACTTCCACTACAATTGTCAGAAATGATGGAAGGGAAAGACGCTCCTACCTGCGACCTCGGCGCATCAATTTCTAAAAATATTGAGCTTATTATAATGACCCGGTTTGGCGAACATCGAAGTGATCCTACGTTCGGCTGCGAGATCTGGGACCTGGATTTTGAACTGATCGTAAGCCAGGGCCTTTGGGAAAAAAAATTATGCAACTCTATTTTGCAGTCGATAACCAGCCACGAAAACCGGCTTACAAGTGTTGATGTATCGGTTATGCTTACAGAAATAGAAAAATTAAATGCGATCATGAAATACCCGGAGATCAAAAAAAAGGTAGAGATCCGCCTGAAAGCAGTAGTAAAAAAAACGGGGGAAGGCTATAATTTCACTGCCAACCTTTTTTTAAGTCCGCTTTCGCTTGACTGACCAAAACACCTAATAAACTCACTTCCATGTTTTTTGATACTGACAATTCGAAAGAAGCGATTAAAACAAGAATGCTTCGTGTTGCCTTAACTTATTGGGACACTAAAAATACCGACGACCTTGATCCGCTTGTTAAGCTTCTGATGGAAGCTCTTTCGGCTGAGCTGTACGACGTTATAAATGACATAAGAACAGCCGAAGGAAGAATTCTTGAAAAGATGGCTCACCTGCTTGCCCCTGACTTGCTTACTGCCCCAACTCCTGCCCATGCAATCATGCAGGCAATGCCCGGCGAACCTTCTGAAACCATTACCGCTGAGGACCAGTTTTATGTTGAAAAAAAAATTGCTTCTAAACAGGATGGGCCGCTTGACACATCGGTGGACCTGTTTTTTACCGCAGTTAACAAAGTAAGGATTTTTGATGCCCAGGTTGTTTCCCTCTTCTCTGGTTCTAACCTGTATCTGTTTGATCCGGCAGCGAATAAAATGTTAGCAGGCGCCGCATCGAAAGGAGTACAATCGACCGAGTGCTGTATTTACCTGGGTCTATCTATTAATTCCCGCATAAAAAACATAAATGGTCTCAGCTTCTTTTTTGATCTCAAAAACATTGATCCGTCAGTAGCTGACTTTTTCTACCAGTTTTTACCGTTTACGAGGTGGTATCTCGACGGCAGGGAAATCATGGTACATTCCGGCATGCACGACACCGAAAAGATACCGAACGGCGACGAAGTAAATATCACAAGCACCGACCTGCTACAATCAACACAAAAGAATATCAATAATTATTACCAGAAAAAATTTATTACAATTGCCGACGAGAGGTTTGAAGTAACCAGTGATGACTGCAAACAATATCCTGATGCCTTTATAAATCTGCTGTCACCTGTAGTTCTTCAAAAACTAACCAATAAACTAATCTGGCTGAAGGTGGTTTTCTCAACAAATATTCAGCAGGAATTGTTGAACGAAATTACCGTAAGGGCAAATGCTTTTCCTGTAATGAATTGTAAGCGAAATGATTTAAGGTATCGTTTACGAAGCGGACGTAACATTATTCCCATTCCTAATGTACATAACGAACGCTTTCTTGCAGTCAGGTCATTTACCGATGGAAACGTAAAATACAAACCAATACCATTCAGAAAACCAGGAGATGAAGAAGTAGGAACCTATACATTAAGAACAGGTGGATTAGAACGTTTTGACAGCAGGAATGGCCGCGAAATGATCCATTACCTGCTGGAACTTCTTCGCAGCGAAAGCGCGGCTTTCTCAGCTTTCGGACACGATTTTATTGCAAGTACTTTAAAAGAAATGAACCAGTTCATTGCCTTAATGGAGCAAAAAACAAACAGCAACCTGGGCGATACTTTAGAAATACCCAATTATCTGATCGTAAAGCCGGTTGAACACAGTGAGCTTATGTTTGTAGAATACTGGACAACGAATATGGACCTGGCAAACAATCTTCGGTCAGGAACGAGGCTGCAACAATCAGGTGGGGTTTCGTTAAAATCAGATTCGCTGGTGATGTTAACTTCCACAATGGGCGGAAAAGACAAGTTGAAGGCGGAAGAAAAATTGTATGCTTTTAAATATGGGCTGTTAACCAGGGATCGCATTGTTACAGTGGAAGATATCCGCAGTTTTTGCTTTTATGAACTAGGTACCAAGCTAAACACGGTAAAAGTAAAGAAAGGTTATGAAATGTCAGGGAACCCAAAAGAAGGAATAAAACGAACAATAGATGTCATATTAACGCCGGCAAACAAAGTAGTGGACTTTACAGAATGGGAACTCGCATGCGGACAGTTAAAATCTAAATTAGAGACGCGCTCAGGCATGTCTAACCATTACCGGATAATTTCAAAAGTGAATGCTTAAACAACCGAGGCCATTTTATTGATATTATAAGTCTCTGCAATTTGTTCGGCTGGTTGTTCCAGTACTCTCTTCGAAACAATTGTATGTTGTTCTGTAATCTTATTTGCTGCAATAGTCAGGTCGGGATCAATAAACACCTTCTTTTTAAACCCGCCTGTTGTTACATAAAACAACCAGCCGTATGGTTCGTCGTTCGGCTTAAGATACCTGATGCCATTCGTATCGAATTTTAAATTGTAATCTTCGATAAACATCTGGAACCATGTACCGAAAGTAAGATGCGGCGGCGCTTTTGCTTTTATTTTTAGCGGTGTATTATCATCGGGCTTTTTATAGATCTCCAGTTCAATGATCATCAGGTTATTGAAATCGATACTATCGTAATCAATTGGATCGGGGTTAACGGGATAATGCCATACTTTATAAACTTCTGCCGGAATAGATAAAATGGCTACATAAGCCCAGTAAAATAAAAGAGGAATAATAAAAGGAAAAATGGAAGACGCTACTAAATAATTATAAGCAACAGGGTTAAAAAAATCAAAGATGATCTTAAAAACATAAACGCCTGCCAGCATACAAACGCAGCTGGCAAAAAACATAAAAGGCCGGTGATTTTCAAGGGCGTCTTTATGACTTCTCATTAGATAGAACAGGAACAGGATGCCAAGAAACAGGTATACAAACTGCGAAAATAAAAATCCATAAGGTATATAAGCCTGTTCCATCATCCCAAACAATCCCGGCATTCCCAACACAATTCCCGTTAGCAATATTAAGATAATGAGATTCTTATTATCCATCACCTTTTGCTTTTTGTTCATGATAGCAAGGGCAATGGTGGATAGAACAGTAAATATTGGAACCAACAGGTAATTGGCAAAGATGGAATTCATCAATTGAAGCTTTAGTCCGATTTTGCTGTAAAGTAGTATAAAATCGTCAAATAAGTCCTTGCATTACAATTGATTTTTAAGGAAGCGGTTCATTCGGGGTAATACAACTAAGGTGCGTTCCCCGTTTCCTTTTTAACTATAACCATTCATTTTTTTCTTTTTTGTGTAGCCGGCAATAGAACTGCATGCGACCGCGGTTGTGTCACTCACTTGTACGATCTCAATTCTATTGATCTATTATTCTCCCCGCACTGCACGGTTATATTCGTCATTGGCAGCAACGAAGCAATCTCCTACACGATCAACACGACCACTACTTGCACCAGCTCAAAGCAGCTTCTTCCAACTTAAAGCAGGTTTATTAAGCGTAAGCGCTTTGCTTCGCCAGGTTGCCAATCTCGGGTAATTATCGGTTGGTGATTGCGAGGTACGAAGCAATTCCCTGCATTATCAGCATGTTCAACAAAACGGCCAAACCACCACTTCTAACCTTTATCAATTCATTAAACATTCTTGACGTACATTTGCACCATTCATATATACTCTCTCTTAGCAGACCTGATACTCTTCCTTCTCCTATAAAGTTTCATCTGGTCATTTTTGATGAGCAGAATATCTAAATCAATCTTCACATACGATTTGGAAGGTTGTCATTTATTGTTATAAATTGTTATTGAATTGTTATTCGAAAATTTAAATTTAATTGAGCCCATCTTAAAGGCGCTCAAAACCGAAGGATACACCAATCCCACACCTATCCAGGAACAAGCTATTCCTGTAGTATTAAACGGCCAGGATTTATTAGGTTGCGCACAAACGGGCACAGGTAAAACTGCAGCTTTTGCGATACCCATCTTACAGATACTACACCAACAAAAAGCCAAACAAAGAGGACCAAAGCAAATAAAAGCCTTGATACTTACACCTACCCGTGAACTTGCCATACAAATTGGTGAAAGCTTTATGGCCTATGGTGAGCATACCGGCCTTAGCCACCTCGTGGTTTTTGGTGGCGTTTCGCAAGTACCGCAGGTAAATGCTTTACAACATGGTATTGATATTTTAATTGCTACTCCAGGCCGTTTACTCGACCTGATGAACCAGCGTCATATCAGCCTTCAGCATATTAATATGTTTGTCTTGGACGAGGCAGACAGAATGCTGGACATGGGTTTCATTCACGACGTAAAGAAGGTGATCGATAAGTTACCATCAAACAGGCAAACCTTGTTTTTCTCTGCAACCATGCCTCGCGAAATTTCTACACTTGCAGATACTATTTTAGATAATCCTGTAAGAGTTGAGGTAACCCCGGTTTCTTCAACAGCAGAAAAAGTTGAGCAGGGTGTTTATTTTGTTGAGAAAGAAAACAAGCCTTCTTTGTTGTTGCATATTTTAAAAGACAGCAACATCGAAAGAGCACTTGTTTTTACCCGTACAAAACACGGCGCCGATAAAGTGGCAAAATTTCTGAACCGTGCAGATATTGGCGCAGAAGCGATCCACGGTGAGAAATCACAAACGGCAAGGCAACGTGCTTTGTCGATGTTTAAAGCCGGCGACCTAAGGGTGCTGGTAGCAACTGACATCGCTTCAAGAGGTATTGACGTGAACGAACTTTCGCACGTAATCAATTTCGAATTACCAAATGTTGCCGAAACTTATGTACATCGTATCGGCCGTACAGGTCGCGCAGGTGCAAGTGGTATTGCCTTATCATTTTGTGATGCAGAAGAGCGTGCATACCTGAAAGACATCAATAGACTGACTGCCCAATCGGTACCGGTTATTGAAGACCAGCCTTTCCATAGCAGTAAAGGAAAAATGGTGACGTCTCATCCCAACAACATCAACAGGTCCTCTGCAGTGCCGAGGCACAACAGTGTTCAAAGGAGAGAACGTATTCCATGGTCACGAAATAATATAGCTAAAACTAAAGCAGCTTTATAAAATAAAAAACCCTTCGAACTTTTCGAAGGGTTTTTTATTTTCACTATGTTCTATGCTTACGTCTTTTGTTTTTTGAACCACTGTATTGCAGCCCCGATCTTTTTTATCTTTTTCGCGCTCTGCAAAATCATCGCCACCTGGCACTTCTATGGCTGGCTCAACTCCAGCTGTTTTCCATTTGATTGCGGGAGCAAATACAGCGTGTCTTTGCATAAAATTGAAAGCACTATCTATATGGGCTCGAACACTACCAGGTGTTTGTGCTCTTGAAGTTGAACAAACAAAAAACATTACGAAAAGGATAATAATAACCCGTTTTCCCATTTTACTTTTTTGCTAAACTCAGGTAAGACTTTTAATAATTAGTGTGCGACTGCCAGGTAGTCTTATGGAAACACGAATGGCAAATATCTTCGTAGAACTTCGTTCCCCGCTAACAGCATTTCTTGCAACCTTTGTTATAGTCGGCAATTTCGATTAAAACTGCTTACTAATCCTTTTAATTACCTTTCAATCAAAATTCACCATTAGAAGTACCTTAAGCCAGATGGAAAAGTTTATTTTAAAAAGCGACGCATACAGGAAAATGATGAAACAAAGTTTAATCAGAACCGTTCCTTTACTTCTTGTCGCAACGTTCGCAGGTTTGTTTATTGCAGATCACAACTCACCACATACTCAAGACGAGGTTAACATTTTACCATTTGTTATTCCGGCAACGCTTGCTCTTGTTGGCTACGGAGTATACAGGGGACTGAAGCGACAAAGCGAATTTCTAAAAAGTTACTCACTTACTATTGATCAAAATTCAATTACAAGAGAACAAAAAGATACACCGGCAATTCAATTTTTGGTTACTGATGTTTCTGAGATTTACAAAACAAGTAATGGAAGTTTTATTATTAAAGCATCATCAACAAATGACGTTATTATGGTACCGGTAGATGTTGAAAAGTATTCAAATATTGAGGCGTTACTAAATTCTATTCAACCCGTACAAGAACATACGCCTGCCAGTTTTAAACCAAAATATGGAATGGTGCTTTCACTTTTTTCACTTGCCCTGCTGCTAACGGTCAATTTAGCTACCAATACGATTTTAGTTGCAGTTTCAGGTACTGCGTTTTTAAGCTTAATGGTGTGGACATTATACACCATTCACACCAGTAAGAACATAGATTACAGGACAAAAAGAAAACGGTGGGTAATTTGGTTGGTAATGGCATCGGTGATCACAGTGATGTATTTTAAGCTGACCAACAGTTTAGGCTAAAAGTGTGCTAGTGGTTGATTGCCAGGCAGCTTTCATCTTGCAAATTTTGCTTCTTCTCATATGTAGACTCGCACAATTAAAGCTTTTGTTACGCTTCATATTGCTGGTCGGTACCACTGGTCAAGGCGCCTTTTTTCACGTCTCGCTTTTTGGCCTTTCAGGGTCAGCAATTTTAAAGTGGCCTGTTACCAGCATTATTAACTGGTTTCGATGCACCCGCAGGAAACGCTTTACAGCTACAAGGATTAAAACGACTTCCCTACCCTTAGCTGAAATAACTTTAATTCTTCAGAAATACCATAGGTTACTACTATTTGAACTTTATCCAAAGGAGCTAAGAGAATTCCGCCTCCATAACCACTATGCCAGGTGTTAGATTTTTCGCCGGGCATCCAAACCCTGCCTTGGTCGAAAAAGGCAAGCAAACCCGCTTTCCCATTAAAAATATAACTCCTAACTTTTGTTATATATCGCAGTTCATTTGCATCGAAAAACGCAGTTTTACCCCAGAACCTATCGAGACGATAACCTCTGATCGTTTCAGGCCCGCCAACAGAAGCATACTGATAAAGCTGCGGGTTTCCTGCCATTGTTTGGGCTGCAGTTCGTACCGCCAAAGATAACTTAGGCAATAACGGTATATAGAATTGTAGACGAGCAGAATAATCTGTGAACGAAGAATTTGACTGTGAAATATTATTGGCGTAAGTCACATTTCCTGAAAATACAAAGCCTTTTACCGGCACAACTGAATCGTTTACATGAACGAATTTGTACGAAATTTTCGCCCCTCCGAAATTGTTTACATTATAAATAGCAGGAAAAGCAGGCGTATAGGTTTTAGAAACAAAACGCTCCTGGTCGTTTATCAAACGTATTGATTGAAAGAAAGTAGAAACGGTAATGTCATTATGTTTGAACTTATGGTTAATGCCAACACTGGCCGACCATTCCTCGCTACGTAACCGGTAAAAATCATTGTCGTTGGTTAAAAAAGGAGTTTCGTTACCAAGGCCGAAAAACTTCGTCCACCTCACCGCATCATAGTTACCATTAAGTAACAAGTCCCATTTCCCGATCAATTCAGGAATAATTCCGTGGTATACAGCACTAAATGCATTCTGTGAAATCGAATAATTTAAACCTACTGCATGGTGGTAAGCAAAAGGAAGTTTACGCCATGCATGATGCATTAGTTTAGCATTTACTCCTACGTATAAACGGTCCTCGTTATTAAAATTTAAAGCAGGGCCGACACTATTTTTATCATACAGGTAGCTAAAATATTTGAAACCGTGAATGGCAGTATCGGATGAAAGATGAAGCCGTGTTTCCTTACCTGTAATGACGCTATTGTCGTGGTTATCGTATAAATGTGTTTTCCTGTTTCCCGATGATACTGCAGACTGGTCAATTATAGAATCTTTATCATCACCGCCTATTATTCTTATGTTTATTCCTTTGTTTACTGCCCCATTAATTATGTAAACGTCTTTTCCTGACAAACCGTATAGCCGCACTTCCCTGGTTTCGCCTGTTTTAAATATCCTGGAATAAAATGGACTAGCTTCTTTGCCTCTTTTAGAAATGCGGTAAACGTTGACAGCTGTTTCATTATCGTTGACTCTTTTTACTTCAAAAAGCTCTTCTTCTTTACTGCCAACAACTTCGACTTCCCTGGCGATAAAGCGGTAGTAAGTAGTAGCGTATTCAACCAGGTGTTGCCGTCTTGATTGCAGTTTTGAAATAATTTCCTTTCCTGTAACAGCAAATATTTCGGGCGGTAATCGTTTTATTGACGACTGTATTACTTCATCCGTTAACAGTTGCTGCAAGTCTTTCGCGATCGATTGCCAATCATTTAAACACAATCTGTTCGCAAAAAACCTGTCAAGATTTCTTTCTTCGTAATTGTAGTGGTTAACATCGGGAAGGGTATTATCAAAAGCCTGGAAATATTTTAAACGAGCCGCCGAGATTAATAACTTCAAGAGTACGCCGTTATACTTAAAATATGCCTGGTCGCGATCTTGTGGAACCGGCTTGTAGATCTTTTGATCTCTGGTTTCTACCAGTCCCCACTCCCATTGATCCTCGTGCCTGTCCCAATCGTTAATGAACATATCGAACAATCTCGACCTCACAAACAATCGCTGATCAACCTCGTACAGGTTGCTTCCCTGAAGTTTGTTGAGCAACTCCCACGTATCGATGAATTTGGCGAAATTACCCAGGTTATCTGCTTCCTTCCAACTGCCCGAAAGTCGCTGTTCGAAGAGATATAAAGTGTTACCGAATTTCTTATTGAATGTATCGAGAGAAGCTTGTTGAGGTAAAAAAACGTATTGAGGGTAGGTGTGATAAATTTTTGCGTTATGCGCCATTACCGGTATAGTAGCAGCTGCGTAAGGATGCGACATAGAAACTTCATCGTTTACAATATCTTCGATAAAAGTGTTGAGGAAATTTTCGGGAAGAACTTTGGCAAGCGACTTATTTACTGAACGAAGTGCATATTCTTTACCGCCGGCAGTTTTAACGTGTAGAGATTTTGTTTGATTTCCTCCCCCCGACTTATAAGCTTTCAATCCTCCCTTAGCTGTATCTAATAAAAAAACCGGCACCCGAACAGGTGTGGTCCAATCCTTTCGATAGTTCTCACCCATTAGCCAGTTATGAAAAGAAGATCGTTTGTATTCTGCCCCGGCTTTAACTGATTTATAACCAAGAATGGAATCGCTATTGACATTACTCTGCGAGAAAATGCAATTACAGCAAAAAATAAAAAACCAAAAGAAGAGAATCGAACATTTATATAAATCTTTCATGAGGAGGTAATGAATTTAATTGTAAGACTTGAAAACCTTGCGATGTAATGTTAAATACAATACGTCAATGATTTAATAATTGACGATGTCTTATTATGAATGCTTGAAACTGCTAATTTATATACAAATCATTATTTAGTATTGTGTGATTGTCGCCAGATGCACAAACAGTACAAGAGTGCGACGCAACGATGACTCATTTCCATTCAAATGCCCGGCAACAAAAACCTCTTCAATTTTAATTAACATTCATTTTCCCGCCGGCTCTTAAACCTCCGTTATCGTTGAACGTCTATCTATTACACAAACAAAAACAAGAGTTATGAAAAGAATATTTTTAGGACTAATGGCACTGGCGATGACCTTTTCTGCAATGTCGCAGGACAACAAAAAACACGGTAAAAAATCTTCGAACAATAAAGAATGGAATAAAGAAGATATGCATTCCAACGGCGACAAATTTGAGAAGCTAAACCTGACCGAAGATCAGAAAGCGCAAATGAAATCGATGCAGTTAAGTTTCAGGCAGCAAATGAAAGATGTTAGTACAAACGGAACACCTGAAGAACAAAAACAGAAGCGCAACGAACTTGCCCGCCAACAACAGGAAAAAATGATGTCGATCCTTACACCCGATCAAAGAAAGCAGGCAGTTGAATTGAGGAAGGACTATATGACAAATAAAAAAGACGGCACACGTGGTGGCAGGTTTAACAACATTACCCAGGATTTAAACCTGGATGCCGAACAATCAGCTAAGGTTGCAGGTTTGAACGCTACTTTTAAATCGAACCTTGAAAGTTTAAAAAATAATACTACTCTTTCTCAGGATGAGAAAAAAGAGCAAATTAAAAATTTGACGAAAAAACATAAGTCAGATGTACAGTCTTTGCTAACAAATGATCAAAAAAAGCAACTGAAAAACCAACGCAAAAACCGGCATGACAGCGATGCTGTTAAATAATTAAGAAATCGTAAGAGATTAACCCCCCAAAATTAAGCAGGCCAATTGGTCTGCTTTTTTAATTCTACCTTTGCCGCTGGTATTTTTATTTACTGTTGTAAAACAGCAAGTGTTAAAACAAGTATATGCCCTCACGCACCGACAACTTCCAAAAGTTTGTAAAACAAAAGAAAGGAAGTGCAGTTAAAGAAGAAATTAAGCAGCACAAAAAGAAAGAAAAAAAGGAAAGAGCTGCAGCAATCAACGAACATTTTGAAAGAAAAAGAGCCGAAAGACTTCAGCAGCGCCAGCAAGCCCCGTTACGCGGGAAAGCAGCGAGGCCTGGTAAATTTTCACAAAAAGAGAATGAAGCGCCTGTAGCAAAAACAGGAAGGCCAAATAAGTACCCCCCGAAGGCCAACGAAGCTCCGGTCGCAAAAGCGGCAAGACCTAATAAGTATCCTCAAAAAGCTTCAGAAACTCCCGCTGTAAAAGCTGAGAGACCGAACAAATTCGCACAAAAAGAGAGTGAAGCACCTGCAGCAAAAGCAGCAAGACCGGGTAAGTATTCTCAAAGAACCAACGAAAAGCCGGTTGCAAAAACAGCCAGGCCAACTTCGTTTCTACCAAAAGAGAATGCAGCACCGGCAGCAAAAGCAGCAAGGCCGAATAAATTTCCTAAAAAGACCAACCATGCTCCTGTTTCAAAAACAGCTGGAGCGGATGCATCAAAAAAAAAAGAAGCTGGTGGAGCATCAATAAAAAATGAGGTTGTAAGAACGAGTGGCGAGCAAATGCCTTTGAATAAATACATTGCTCATGGCGGTGTCTGCTCCCGTCGTGATGCAGCAATTTTAGTGAAGGAAGGAAAGGTATCTGTTAATGGAACGCTAGCCACCGATCCGGGGATGAAAGTTACCCCCGATGATGTTGTTACAATCGGCAATAAAAAAATTACTCCCAGCCGCAATTTTGTTTACATACTGCTAAATAAGCCAAAAGATTATATTACTACTTCCGAAGATCCGCAAGGGCGCAAGACTGTTTTGGACCTCGTTAGAAGTGCAACTACCGAAAGGGTTTACCCTGTCGGCCGGCTCGACCGAAATACCTCAGGGGTTTTGTTGTTGACCAACGATGGCGAACTTGCGCAAAAGCTTTCTCACCCGAAACATGAAGTTAAAAAGGTGTACGAAGTAACGCTTGATCGTGCACTTACGAAAGGCGATATGGATAAAATCGCTTCGGGCATAACGCTTGAAGATGGTTTTGTTGCACCCGATGTGATAGCTTATGCTGATGCTAAAGACAAGAGTGTGATAGGTGTAGAAATTCACAGTGGCCGTAACCGTATTGTCCGTAGAATTTTCGAACACCTTAAATACGATGTAAAAGCCCTCGACCGTGTAATGTACGCCGGCCTCACAAAGAAAGACGTTCAACGCGGCACCTGGCGTTTCCTGAAAGACAAAGAGATCAGGATTTTAAAATTCATGAACCAGTCGTTTGTAAAAGTGAGGGAATAGTTTTTTTGGTTACGAGCATTAGTTTTTCAGGTCATCATCGTTGCGTCGCACTCTTGTGCTGTTGAACAGGTTGGAGCAATTCCGCTAATGGCATAATTTCCACCTGTAATCCATTTCGCAACATTAATCACATCTTAAATTAAAAAGCCCCTGTAGGGGTTTGGGGTTTCACTATGAAGTTTGATATTATATTTCAAAACGATCAATTTATTGCTATAAACAAACCAGCCGGTTTGTTATCAATACCCGACAGGTTCGGAAAAGATCCGTCGCTTAAAAGCCTGCTGCAGGAGCAGTTTGGCAAAATCTTTACCGTTCATCGTCTCGACAAAGACACCAGCGGCCTCATCATTTTTGCTAAAGACGAAGTAACACACAAAGACCTTTCTCAGAAATTTGAAGGCCGCAGCGTTGAAAAGTTTTACCTCGGCCTCGTTAACGGCACTATGATGAACAGGGAAGGAACGATTGATGTTCCTATAATGGAGAAGCCGGGAAAAACGACGTTAATGATGACGCACAAAAAAGGGAAGCCTTCTGTTACCGATTACAAAGTGCTGGAGGAATTGGGTTTGTATTCGTGGGTAGAGTTTCAAATTCATACCGGGAGAACTCACCAGATCCGCGTTCATGCGAAGTATTTGGGCAACACTATTGTTTGTGATCAATTGTATGGAGATGGTCAACCTGTTCTACTTTCGTCGATAAAGCGAAAATTCAAACTAAGTAAAAACGAACTGGAAGAAAGGCCGCTGCTCAATCGCCTTGCACTTCATTCTTACCAGTTGAAGTTTACCGACTCCGAGGGGAACAAACAAGAACTGGAAGCTCCATTGTCGAAAGATTTGAAGGCTTTGTTGCAGCAGTTAAAAAAGAATGTAAGAAACAGGATTGGCGAGATTAGCGAGGACTAAGAGGAAATAAAAGAGAACCACGATCGGCAGGATTTAGAAAGATCAGACGGGAAACAGCACTTGGATTTTCGTTGCTATCATTAAAGCACCGGATTAATAATTAAAAAGGATTGAACGGAATATACTTCCATTCAATCCTTTTTTTAATTCACCAAAAATGGTGATATATACTTATTGCCTCAAAATCCATTTCTTTCAAATCCAAAAAATCCCGGTTCTGAACTATTTATTCGGCTGTGGCGTATACCTTAAGTAAGGTTTTACAACGTTTACACCTTTTGGAAATTTCTTAATTGCATCTTCAGTGCTAACTGCCGGAACTACAATTACATCCTGGCCTTCTTCCCAGTTTGCAGGTGTTGCTACGCTGTAATTAGCAGTAAGCTGAAGGCTATCAATAACACGTAGAACCTCGAAGAAGTTACGGCCGGTGCTCGCAGGATAAGTGATGTATAATTTTAGTTTTTTATCAGGACCGATAATGAACAAAGAACGAACGGTTGCAGTTGCAGAAGCGTTTGGGTGAATCATGTCATATAGACCAGCTACCTTCCTGTCCTCGTCGGCAATTATTGGGAAATCAACAGTTACATTCTGCGTTTCATTAATGTCTTTAACCCATCCGTGATGCTTGTCGATTGGGTCTACACTCAGCGCCAGTACTTTTACATCTCTCTTTGCAAATTCTTCTTTTAGGGCTGCAGTTCTGCCTAGTTCTGTTGTACAAACAGGCGTATAATCTGCAGGGTGAGAAAATAAAACACCCCAGCTATCACCAAGGTATTCATAAAAATTAATGGTACCAATGGTTGTTTCTGCTGTAAAATTTGGAGCATCATCTCCTAAACGTAAACTCATAAAGATAATTTTATTTTTAAAGGGCCACGAAGGTAAGGAATAACCCACTAATTTAATAGAGTAATCTATTTTGAATTTTATTTTTAACACCCGGATATTCCCAGAAATAGTTATGGTTTGCAAAGCAGACAAAAGCTGCCCATTGTTATGCAGATAAAGCGATTGCAACGCAAAAAACTTTAGGGGGCGGCCCCCAAACCATGCCAAATGAACTGCAGTGCGATCATTTATAGCTAAAGCCGCGTGGCTTATGAATTTGAAAGCTCAAATCCCAAATCAGCAAATATCAAAATCAAAAATTAGCAGACTACACATTCCTCGCCTTTTTCAAAAGAGATTTCCCATACTTATTTTTCACACCATCTATTGCTTTGTACAGCTCATTCTTTTTACCAACGTCGTCGAATAAACTTGATTGAATTGCATGGTTTGTAAGTTCACTTAACCGAACGCCCAATAGCCGAACAGGAGTTCCGGCTTTATGAAGTTTTTTAAATAATTCTTTAGCAATAGTTATCAACTCATCATCGCGGAAAGTATAATCAATAGCAAGCTGTTTGCTGAAAGTACTAAAGTCGCCATAACGAATTTTTACAGCAAGGCAACCCGTAAGCTTTTGGTCCTGCCTTAATTCATACGCAACCTTCTCGGTCATCCGCACCAGTTCGGCGAGAAGGAATTTTATATCAGCAGTATTTTCCTGGAAAGTATTTTCGGTGGAAATTGATTTGGCTTCATGATATCCTGTTACTTCACCCGTGTGAATTCCCTGCGATTTTGTCCATAGTTCATTACCATACTTTCCTAAAACACGTTCCAGCTCTTTTACGTCGTATTCACTAATGTCTTTAATGGTTTTTATACCCATCGATAATAGGGTTTTATAAGTGTGCTCCCCTACTCCCGGAATTTTGTTCACCTTTAGAGGCGCTAAAAAATCCTTTTCAAAACCTTGAGCTACCTGTATATAACCATTGGGCTTGGCCTCATCCGTTGCTATTTTTGCAATCATTTTATTGCTTGCGAGAGCAAACGAAATGGGCAGGCCGGTTTTATCTATAATTTCCTGCCTGAGATCAATGGTCCACTTGTAAGGATCGAAGTATTTGTCCATGCCCGTCAGATCAAGATAAAATTCATCAATTGAAGCTTTTTCAAACAACGGGGCTTTCGATGCTATAATTTCGGTTACCATTCGTGAATACCGGCTATACTCCCCGTGGCTTCCTTTTAATACGATCGCATGTGGACAAAGCTGCATTGCCTTTTTGGTTGGCATCGCGCTGTGAATACCAAACTTCCTTGCTTCATAGCTGCATGCAGCTACAACGCCCCGTTCACTATGTCCGCCTACGAGCACAGCTTTACCTTTGAGTGAAGGATCTTTCAACACCTCAACAGAAACAAAAAAGCTGTCGAGGTCAAAATGAGCAATATAGCGTTGCGGTGTTTGCATTAATGGTACTAAGGTAGAAAAATGTTTACAGATGACTGATGGCAGTTAACAGATTTTGACACTAATAACTCGCGGCGGTAAGTCGAGTAGAAACACGATACTTTATAAAAGCTTTCCTATCCTGTCTTTCTTTTGAAGAAACGGCTTCTCCACATACTTCCACGAAAAAAATGCGAACACCAAAGTGATGAGGCTTGAGATTAGAATGTGCATCCAAACATTTATATCGTAACCAAAGTAAAGCAATACCAACTGCTGAACGGGAAACGCATATAAGTAAAACCCGTAAGAAAGATCATAGCCTTTTAAGCTCACGATAGCTTTAGAGGTTCCTATGATAATGACACAATAAGCAATAAAAACAGCGAGCGTAACAGGCTCCAGGAAAGTATAGACTGTTAACAAAGCGACAGCCATTAAAATATTTGCATAAAACCATTTAAAGCGAATGTTGTCTTTGAAGCAATAAAACAATGAACCGAGGTAGAAATATGTGCCGAATGTAAAATATACATTCAAGTTTAGACCCTTTATGTGCATAGGATGAATTACTGTTAAATACACCCCTAACGCCTGGAATAAAACAAAGCAGGTTAAGAAAAGCCATTTCCGTATTACTACAATATAGGCTGTAAGAAGCAGAACAATATAACACTCCACTTCAATGAGAATGGTCCACAAAGATGCATTTACACTATTATCTTTTAATGTATCAAAAACACCAGGTAAAGTAAACTGGTTAACAACGACCGTAGTATTTTTAAAAAAATAACTCCAGGTTTCGACGTTCAATAAATAGTCGCGAAAAGTCAAGCGGGTAACAAAACAACCGATGATAATACATACCAGGTTAGCGATGGCGAGAGCAGGAAAAATTCTTAGAAACCGCTTCCATAAATAATGTTTCAACGAATTAGAATTAAACAAACTCTGGGTAACAAGGAAACCGCTGATAGTAAAAAAAATATAAAGACCAACATCACTTAGAATAAGATGCTTGTCTTTATACCACAAGCCGGGTTGTTGTAAACCTTTATTTAAAATTCCGAAGGAGTGAGATATTAATACGAAAAGAGCAGCCAGCAATCTTAACAAGCCAAAGTTATTGTTATCATGCGCGTTCTTTTGAAACTCTGCTTTATTCAAATCCTTTTGTTTTCTGCGTGGTCATTTGTTTTTCGATGGAACTCCGGTTGCCCGCACTGATGAACCAGTTCGGATCGGCATCACTTCCTTGCACTGCATCTTTTCATGGCGGCCGACAAAATAAGTGCAATTACAAAACTTACCAGCAGAAATTATTTGCCATAGCAATATAACCTCGCATATTTTTTACTTTCAAAAGTGTTGCTGCCGTAAAAAATATCCGTTCTTTTAATAGCGTTGACCTCCTAAACAAATCATTGAATAATACAACAGCTCTAAACAATCTAAACACCGTTGTATCAAAAGTTCGTACTTGAATGATGAAGAATGGAATGACTTTGAAAGTATCTGGCAACCTTTTGCTGCTAAACGAAAAACTATTCTAACTGCTACAGGCGAAATAGAAAAGTACCTTTACTTGGTAGCTGAAGGCGTTCAACGGGCTCTCCTTTTAAAGGAAAACGGTGATAAAGATGCTACGCTTGTCTTTTCTTATGCGGGCTCATTCTCAGGTGTATTAGACCGTTTTCTCTTACAGCAACCATCCAGGTATTTTTTAGAAACCCTTACTGCACGTGAATTTATAAGAACAACTTTTAACCAGGTGAACGACCTGATGAAGAAGTATCATAACGTTGATACGTTTGTACGAAAATCGCTTGCGTTCACTATGGCGGGGTAACGGAAAGACAAATAGAACTGCAAAGTTTTTCGGCAGAAGAGAAGTTTAAAGTAATGTTGAAAAGAAGTCCGCATGTGCTTCAACGGATATCCCACAAATATCTCGCTTCTTATTACGAATCGATGCAGCTACGTTCCTCAGCAAATTATTGGGCAGGGTAAGGTTGTAATTGGAGTGAAACGTCAAACGTAAAATGTTAAACGTGAAACAGGAAACCTGTAAGGTTGTCTTGAACCAGGCAGCCCGTAACTGCAGGTTTAAAGCCGTTACCTGCAGCTTGCTACCGCCACCTGTGACCGCTCACTACTGCTTCCTGTTATAAACCGTTTCAGTCGCCTTTGCTTCTTCACCGTCAGGTGAAATGTTATAGGCAGTAATCATTAACCGATTGTTTTCCTGCATTTCAATTTCGGTTCTCCATCCCCATTTCTGCTCTAATTCTTTTCCCCCGTAACTTCCAAAAACCGAAAACAATTTATCTGTTGCATTTCCTTCAGAAAACATAATACTCGTTCCCATATGAAAGCTATCAATCCAGGCACATTCAAACTGCTCATTGCTCATGCTGTAGCCAATAATCGCAATGCCTTCAAAAGGTTTTCCATGTAGACTGCCCTGGTATTCATGCATGATAAAGCGACCGTCAAGAACTGCTTTCATGGTGCCTTGCATGGGAGACTCATCCGCCAAAACCCCGGGCTCAAACCATGTTTTTGTGGTCCCTTCCCATTGGCCCACCAGTAGGCCAAGCCGGTAATGCATACCAGATTCCTTTGACAGCTGAAATTTATCTTTGCTCATGTGTAAAGTTTATAAATGGGCCGGGAGAAATTATACAGGTAAAAATCTACCCTGTTTCTAAATTTACAATAGTTAGGCGGTAACTCAATGGCTGTACCCGAACCTTTTTATCGCTGTAAAGAATTCTCAGCAAATCATACGGTTATTCTTGCAGAAATTCTTTGTCTACACCAACATTTTCCGGTGTTCTTATTTGCAGCTTTGTTTAAAATTTATACAAATGCAACACTACAATACCAAAACGCTAATCGACGATCTTCAACAACAAACCGAAAGCTTCCTGCAAAAAGCTGTTTCAGAATGGCAATGACCACGCCATCAAAATTATTACGACAACGCGCAGAAAACAAGTGGAGCGTAACTCAATACCTCGAACACTTAAACAGCTATGGACATTATTACCTTCCCGCCATTGAAAAATCGATTGAAAAAGCAACACGAAACCGTTGGTCGTCGAGCGAAGAATACACACCGGGGTGGCTGGGAAATTATTTTACGAACCTGATGCTTTATGCGACCGCAGGGAAGAAAATGAAAAAGATGTCTGCACCAAAAAATCACTCACCTATTGCAGCTTTGAATAGTGATCAAGTATTAAGCGAATTATAGATCAGCAGGAGAGAATGCTGACCTTACTGGAAGGGCAAGGAAGATTGACCTTGAAAAAGCAAGGGTTCCTGTCACGATTGCAAAATTCATTAAGCTGAAACTGGGGAGACACCTTCCGCTTTTTAATAGCCCCACCATTACAGGCATGCGCTACAGGCAGAAAGAGCATGCCCCCGCCTTAAAGGGCGGTGAGAGAAAGAAATGGCCAATTATACTCCCCTTTAGGGGTTGGGTGCATAGATATCGAGTAAACCCTCGGGCAGGTTCACAAATACCTGCTTTTTCTTCTTATCGATCTTCTCGAGGCTTTCCTCGTGGATAGGAATAAGCGCTTCGTTGCCCTGGTACATTATTTTACAAAGAACCTGTAAAGGCTGCTCAATCACTTCGATTACTTCGCCTATTTCTTCACCTTCATTTATCATCATATAACCAAGCATGGAAATGGGTGAAGATTTCGCAGCATATTTGTCAAAATCAGCCTTGAGCAGCCATACTTCCTTCTGGTTCAGCCGCCGGGCACTTTCTTTTGTGTTGAAGCCTTCCAATTTTATGTACACTTCCTGCTGGTTTTTGGCACTGGTGCTCTCAACAAAATAGGGTAAAAAGGAATCCTTTCTTTCTTCAACGAAGATGGTTTGCAGTCCCTTCAGGTCTGTCTTTTTTCCAAGTGCGTGTTGCAGAACTACCTCACCGGTAAGGCCATGAGAAGCAACGATTTTTCCAATACTAAAATAATCCTTCATAAGGTGGAGGGTTTAAGGAGTGAGGTGTTGGGCTTGAAAGGCCAGCAGACCCGATTTTTATACTCCATAGTTTATATGTTATTCAATCAGCACATCGCTACAGCATTTTTTAATGTTCAATAAACAGTGTTCTATTTTCAATATTTAACTGACGGCCATTTTACCTTCATTCTCAATCGAAAATTGAGCATTGATCTTAGTTAAGGTCATTGATGTTTAACTTTCCTTAAACAACCCGGAAGCAAAAAGCCGCACATTGGTTTGCCTACGAACGAAATGCGACGCAACGATGATGCCACAACGAACTAAGGCTGGTACCATAAAAAAAGTCCCTGACAGAGCCAGGGACTTAAAAGAGTTATTACAACCTTTCACATTAAGCTTGAGTATTTCCTTCAGCAGGAGGAGCTTCATTTCCTCTTTCAACACGCCTTACAACGGGAGGATTTCTCCTTGCCCTTTGGTTTCTACGGTTGTCTTCAGTACGCTTTTTAACCTGGGCTTCGTGTTCAGTATGCCATACCTGGAACTTCTCCATAGCAGTAGCATCATCGAACAAACCTAAACCAACACCACGCAACAGGTGTTTCAGGTAAAGTACTCCCTTGAAAGAGAGAATACGACGAACTGTGTCAGTTGGTTGGGCACCTTTGTGCAACCAATCCAAAGCCTTTTGGCGGTCTAATTGAACGCTTGCAGGTACAGTTAATGGGTTGTAAGTTCCAATCTTCTGGATGAACTTACCATCTCTCGGTGCACGTGCATCGGCAACGACGATAAAATAGAACGGACGTTTTTTACTTCCGTGTCTTTGCAGTCTCATTTTTACTGGCATCTTAAATAGAAATTTAAATGCGGTGAACTAATTAATTTACGGACGGCAAATGTAAAACAACCTGTTTAAAGTTCCAAAGGAAAATGCGAACGATTTTATTGTGATGCCGCTAACGAATTTAATTTAACCTTTCCCATTTTTGGAAATCTTTAAGGAACAACATTTGTAGTAGCACTTTATTGGCAAAGCAAAAGAAGCTGAAATTGAGTTATTAATAATAAGAATGTTTATGACAGGCAAAACCAAATCAATCATTTATTTTTCGTTAGGTGTTATTTGCGGTATTTTTTTAATCTCTCAACTCGCATTCCGGGAAAATGAGAAAAAAGTAAAAAATAATGAGCAGGCTGGAAAATATGCGCCACCTACACTTTACTTACCTGAAGTTCCTGTTCGAATGTCGTTCGCCGGCGAAGAAGTGCCGTTAGACCGTTGGGAAGTGCATGAAGCTTTTGATCGTGAACTGATATATAACTATAATAACCCGGGCCACCTCAGCTATATCTTAAAACTTTCGAAAAGGTATTTTCCGATGATCGAGGCCCGCCTTAAGGAAAATGGTGTTCCCGACGATTTTAAATATTTATGTGTTGCTGAAAGTAACCTGCAGAACCTTACCTCACGTGTAGGCGCCACCGGCTTCTGGCAATTTATGAAAACAACCGGACCGGGATATAATTTAGAAGTTAATGAAAATGTGGATGATCGTTACAATGTATTAAAATCGACAGACGCAGCGTGCAAGTACCTGAAACAGGCCTACGCCAAATTTGGAAACTGGACCGCCGCTGCGGCTTCTTACAATTGCGGAATGGGTGGTTACAATAATTGGGCAACTTTTCAGCAAACAAAATATTATTACGACCTTTTGTTGCCCGAAGAAACCAGCAAATATATTTTCAGAATCCTGAGCTTTAAACACCTGATGAGTAATGCGAAGGAAATGGGATACACGGTAAACGAAGGCAACGGCTACAAACAATTTAAAACAAGACCGGTAAACGTATCCTCTTCCATTTCTAACCTGGCACAATGGTCGTTAGACAATGGCACCAACTACAAAATGCTAAAACTCCTGAACCCCTGGATGCGTGGAAAATCATTAATTGTAGCGCCGGGGAAGAGTTACATAGTAAACCTCCCGGCAGAAAGATAAACAGGAATGGCAGGTGTTGAACGGTTTTGAGGAGTTAACATAATAGTTCTATTAAAAGTTTTTGGGAGACTAGCGGTAAACCAATTTTCAACATCGTTGTGTCACTCACTTTTACTTTCAGGCTCCTTATTCATCTTTTTATTCGTAAACAGTTAGAAGTACAATACATCCGAAATATTTTTATGAATATAAAAAAAGCCGGCTAAATGTGCCGGCTTTTTTCTATTACCAATTATATTCCTCCCAACAACAAGTTGCTTCTTCTTCCATTATAACTTAACAACCTATCACTAGTAAACTTTTAAAAAAACTACCTCCTCATCCCCGGCATCTTACCCATACCCATAGGCATTTTATTCATCATTTTCATCATTTCGCGCATTTGGTCGAACTGTTTCATGAATGCATTTACTTCGGTCATGTCTTTACCAGAACCTTTGGCGATGCGTTGTTTGCGGCTTTGGTTTATTTCATCAGGGTTATTTCTTTCGTAAGGAGTCATGCTTTTAATGATTGCCTCAATTCCTTTAAAAGCATCGTCGCTGATGTCTACATCTTTTATAGCCTTACCTACACCAGGAATCATTGCCATCAAATCTTTAAGGTTACCCATTTTCTTGATCTGCTGCAATTGGTCTAAAAAGTCCTGGAAATCGAATTGGTTTTTACGGATTTTCTTTTCAAGTCTTTTCGCCTGCTCTTCATCGTATTGTAACTGCGCTTTTTCTACCAATGTGGTTATATCACCCATTCCTAAAATACGCTGGGCCATACGATCGGGGTAGAACACATCGAGCGTATCGAGCTTTTCGCCGCTGCTTACAAATTTGATCGGTTTTTCAACTGTATATTTAATCGACAATGCTGCACCGCCTCGTGTGTCACCATCAAGCTTCGTTAATACAACACCGGTAAAGTCTAGCCTGTCGTTAAAAGCCTTTGCAGTGTTAACAGCATCCTGGCCGGTCATACTGTCTACAACAAATAAAATTTCCTGCGGGTTAACCGCACTTTTAATGTTCGCTACCTCGGTCATCATCACCTCGTCGATTGCAAGGCGACCAGCCGTATCGATAATAACAACATTCTTGTTTTTCCCCTTTGCTTCTTTGATTGCATTCTGTGCAATTTCAACGGCGTTTTTATTTTCCCTTTCGCTGTACACCTCCACTCCTACCTGTCCGCCCAAAACCATTAGCTGATCAATAGCCGCAGGACGGTAAATATCGCAAGCTACCAGCAAAGGGCTCTTACCTTTACTCTTAAGGTAATTGGCCAGCTTACCACTAAAAGTTGTTTTACCACTACCCTGGAGCCCGGCAATTAATATAACGGCAGGGTTGCCGGTCATGTTAAAAGCACTTTCGGTTCCACCCATTAACTCGGCAAGTTCATCTTTTACGATCTTGGTCATCAATTGGCCGGGGCTAACGGCGTTGATCACCTTTGTTCCCAAAGCGATATCTTTTACTTTATCGGTAAATTCTTTCGCTATTTTATAGTTAACGTCGGCATCTACCAATGCTCTGCGGATTTCTTTTACAGTAGCCGCGATATTTAACTCGGTTATCTTGGCTTCACCTTTCAGGTTCTTAAACGCACCCTCGAGCCGTTCACTTAAACTTTCAAACATATTATCGCAGATTTAAAGATTTTATATGATTACGGAGATTTTCTCCATTAAACTTCGTAAATAAAAAAAAGTGAATACAGTTAAATTGTATTCACTTTATATGCAAATATATTAAGTCTGGTTTAAAAATCGATTATAGTTCTTATCCGCTACTTTGTAATTTTCCTAATGGCTTGCATGGTTGAAAAAGTATATATAGTACAAGAGTGCGCTCCTTCGACAAACTTAAGGTACCCTTCGGTAGGTTCAGGGTAAAAACTGCCACGCTGAATAGTGTGTTACAGTACAAGCGAGCGTGGCAACGATGTTTAATTCATGAATTCAGCCGGAACCAAAAAACTGAAATAATAAATGTACATACCTGAAGAATTTTCCAGCATTGCTCATTTCAACCTCAGCCCAGGTACACCCGAAGCTCTTTACACCTCGATGTTGTTCTCAGCTTTGTGATCGCCTTGTCTTTAATTTGCCTTACCCTTTCACGGGTAAGAGAATACCGCTCGCCTATATCTTCGAGGCTTAAAGGATGATCGACCCCAATTCCGTAAAAAAAGCAGATCACGTTTTTTTGCCTTTCAGTAAGCGCTCTTAATGACCGGTCAATTTCCATTTTCAATGACTCATCATGTACCAGTCTTTCATCTGTTCCAGTTGCATTGTTGTTAACCAATACGTCGATCAAAGTATTATCTTCTCCATCCGAAAGCGGGCTGTCGACGCTTACATGCCTGGTAGCCATTTGTAAGGTCGTTGATACTTCCTCTGAAGTAATATTAAGAAGATCTGCCAACTCTTCTGCTGTAGGCTCCCTTTCAAACTCCTGTTCGAGCAACTGGTATGCTTTGCTGATTCTGTTTGTAAGTCCAACTTTATTCAGGGGTAAACGAACAATTCGGCTTTGTTCGGCCAGGGCCTGCAGAATGCTTTGGCGGATCCACCAAACTGCATATGAAATAAATTTAAAACCTCTTGTTTCATCGAAGCGCTGGGCGGCTTTAATAAGACCGAGATTGCCTTCGTTAATAAGGTCGGGCAATGTTAGACCTTGGTTCTGGTACTGTTTTGCAACAGATACAACGAATCGCAGATTTGCTTTGGTTAATCTTTCAAGAGCTTTCTGATCTCCTTGCTTAATCTTTACAGCCAATGCTACCTCTTCTTCCGGGGCTATTAGTTCAACTTTACCTATTTCCTGTAGATATTTTTCCAGGCTTTGCGATTCACGGTTAGTAATAGATTTCGTGATCTTGAGCTGACGCATACTCATACGCTGGTTAGATTTTAGGGTACTAAAATGAATTACATGATAAAAAAAATTGTGACGGTTAAGAGGGGGGAGATTTCTTACCACCAAAGTAAGAAGGTTTTATGTAACAAAAAAAAAATTAATAGGTTCGATGTTAGAACATTATTTTCAACGGTAATCTGCCTACGTGAACGGCATTCTTTTAATTAAAATTTAAGCATTTAGCAGGATTTAATACTTAAAAAAGAAAAAAATATTTTGGCTCTATTATAATTTTAATATTATTGCAAACTTTCGTTTCTACGACAATAGAATATTATGAGCAAAAAACAATTGTACACATTGGAATACCCGGTTAGAAGTTCGCCGAGTATTTTATTCGAATTTTTATCAACCCCTGCGGGATTAGGAGAATGGTTTGCCGATAAGGTTGATGAAAGCAAAGAACACGTTTTTACCTTTACGTGGAACGATTCCACCGAAAAGGCGCAGTTACTCGACATGCAGGAAAATAAATTTGTGCGATTTCATTGGTTACACGCACCAAAGGAGGAATACTTTGAGTTTGAAATAGACAAATCTGAGGTTACCAATCAAACGATATTGATCATTAAAGATTTTGCAGAAAAAAAAGAGATAAAAGACCAAAGTCAGCTATGGGAGTACCAGGTGAAAGACCTGTTTCACCGGATTGGAGCATAGCTGGTAAGCACTTTAATTAACAGGCTAAAATTTCCGGTAAAAAAAGAATCTATTTCGTCCCACTTACCAAGTGGGATTTTTTTTGCAAGTTTTAAAAACGGCAGTTTGTCAACGTTGTAATCTTTGTCTTTCTCAACAGGCATATAATTCCCTGTTTCAAAATGATGTTCCCATTGGTTTGCGGAATTCCCAATAAACCAGCCTGAAAAACAATCGTGTCGAATTGCACCCTCGATATTATTAGCATATTTGCTTTGGTATTGCCCCGAAAGCTGAAGAGTAATACTAAAAAAATTACCCCACCAAAAAAAAGTGCGAATAGCAAAAACATCGGTCTTACTAAAATGCCTCGGGTAATCCATGATAACATAAGGAAGTCCCTTGTAATTCTCTCCACGAGAAATTTTTGCACTCATTGAAGCTTCGCTTTCCACAGTTATATCCTCCAACTCTTTTTGATACCGGCTTGCCAAGTCCCCAAAACGTTTATATACTACCTTGATTATGTTGTTTTTTGCGAGTAGAATTTGCGGATCGGTAACAAGTTGCATTTCGTAAGCTGTAAGGGAACTAATCATGAAACGGTATTAATAAATGTAACTGAAGCGTTTGTTAATTAATCAAACCAAAAATTTACTTACCCCCATACTGTTAGGCAAAACAGTATTTTTGCCGAACCAGCAAGGAAGTAAACAATTGCAAAGTGATTAAAAAACTCGACACCTTAATAATAAAAGCTTTTATCGGACCGTTTTTCGCAACATTCTTTATTTCGTTGTTCGTTCTGATCATGCAGTTCTTCTGGCTGTATATTGACGATCTTGTAGGTAAAGGACTTGATGTGGGAACGCTAGCCTATTTAACCGGGCTTGTGGCAGTAACCTGGGTTCCGCTTGCTTTACCATTGGCTTTATTACTTTCTTCCATTATGACTTTTGGCAACCTTGGCGAAAGTTTTGAATTAGTAGCCATTAAGTCAGCTGGCATTCCCTTGCTGCGGTTTATGCAGCCGTTAATTATTGTCACTGTTTTTATCTCGGGCATTTCCTTTTTGTTTGCAAATAACATCATGCCTGTTGCCGCATTAAAATTTAATACCCTAAAATATGATATCATCGTATCAAAACCGACCCTCGACATTAAAGAAGGCATTTTCTACGATAAGATAGAAGGCTATGTAATTAAAATAGGTCAGAAGTCAAAAGACGGCAATACGATTAAAAATGTGGTCATTTACGAAAAGAATTACGGCCTTCAGGATTATAGTCTCATTGCTGAAAGTGGTACTATGAACACTCGCGGAGACAAATTAGAGTTTGATTTGAAAAATGGCTGGCGTTACCAGGAAAAAGGAAGCAGGCTTACTACAAATACTGAATTTATAAGACTAGGCTTTAAAGAGTATAAAAAGGTATTGGATGTTAGTAGCTTTAAAATGAATAAAACATCGGACAGTGCTTTTGCCGACAACTACAAAATGTTAAGCATACGGCAATTAAACAAAACCCTGGACTCTCTCTCTAATTTTGGTCCTTATTTTCAAAACAGGTCGCAAACAGAAGTTTCTCCTTATTTTGCCTTTACCAAATATGCCGATACAGGCTTGGTAAGTGTTGATGAAAAAGAACTTGCAAACATTAAAACGATTGCTCAAATAATTCCGGATTCTGCTAAGGCGACGATAAAAGACCGGATGCAAATTCAATTAAATTCAGCTAAAACAAATATTGAATTGTTAGCAACAGAATATGAGGCGAAACAAAAGGAACTCGATTATAATGCAATTGAATGGCATCGCAAGTTCACTTTATCTGCTGCGTGCATTGTTTTATTTTTAATCGGCGCTCCGTTAGGATCCATCATTAGAAAGGGCGGTCTCGGAACGCCTTTGGTTTTTGCAGTTATTTTCTTTGTGATCTTTCACCTGTTAAATACTTTCGGGGAAAAATTTGTGAAAGGCAACGTAATGTCACCTTTTAGTGGCATGTGGCTTTCAACAGCCATCCTGGTTCCAATCAGCATTTTTCTTACGCATAAGGCTATGCAGGATTCGCAATTGTTTAACCAGGAGTATTATTACCGGTCATTTAAAAAGCTTCGAATATTTTTAGCTACTTTTAAAAACAAAAGAATTAAATCAAAAGTCACTGTATGAAAAACAATGAACTCTCCAGGAGAAATTTTATTCAAAAAACCGGCAAAGCCGGCTTAGGTCTTGGGCTCTCTGCGACTGTTTTACCGTCGGCTTTTTCGTGCAGCAGTGCTCATGCAATTGCCGTAAATACCCCTCCTACTCCTTATACTCAACAACCTTTACCTTATAATTATAAGGCACTTGAGCCTTCGATTGATGCGCTTACTATGGAGATTCACTATACAAAACACGCAGCTACTTATACAAAAAACCTCGCGGAGGCTACGGTAGCAGAAGGCGTAAATACGGGCAGTATGAGCCTCGAAAGTTTGCTAGCTAATATCTCGAAGTATTCGGCAAAGATGCGCAATAATGGCGGCGGTCATTACAATCACGAATTATTCTGGAAAGTGATGGGACCAAAAACCAACGCTCTGCCTGCTGAAGCGTTAATGAGCGCTATTCAAAAATCATTCGGTTCGTTCGAAGCATTCACTACACAGTTTAGTGATGCGGGGAAAAACCGTTTTGGCAGTGGTTGGGCATGGCTGGTACTAACGAGCGATAAACAACTCAGGATCGGCTCTACACCCAACCAAGATAATCCTTTAATGAATGTTAGTGATTTAAAGGGCTTCCCTGTTTTAGGCTTAGATGTTTGGGAGCATGCTTACTACCTTAAATACCAAAATAAAAGGCCGGATTATATCACCAGTTGGTGGAACGTTGTAAACTGGAAATTTGTAAGTGATCGTTATGATGCAGCTATGAAGTAGGGAAAGAGTTACGAGTTACAGGTTGCAGGCTACAAGTTGCGGCTTGAGCTATAAATGATCGCACTAAAAGTTCATTTTGCATGGTTTGGGGCCACCCCACGAGTTTCTTGCGTCGTACACTTGTACGGCAAAAAGAAATCAGCGTATTTACAACGAGCTTCTTCGTGCGAGGTTTTTACGAGGTGGGGTTTGTGTCGCGCACTTTCAAGCAACAAAGAAATGAGCAAATCAATTTGAATTACGTGCTGTAAGGGGCAAAAATTAATCAGCAAACTAAACAAAGGCACTGCTACATTTGCAGTGCTTTTTAATGCCTGCACTACGCCGGTCACGAATTTCTTTATCGGCTTTTTTTCCCGGTGGGAAAATAGCCTGGCAAAAATAGTTTAACAAGCGCGTGAAGCAGCTTGTCTAAGTTCAATAAATATTCCTTTCAATAATTACTGACTCATCAAATCAACAACTCCTCAACATTTGCAACCGGCAAGCTATAATCTTAAAGTACAGAAATGGATAACGGCTTTATCCGTTGTTCTTTTTGTTGCCAAGGTGATCGCTTTTTACATCACTAATTCATTGGCGATTTTAACAGATGCACTGGAAAGCATCGTTAATGTAGTTGCCGGGGGTATTGGTTTGTATAGTTTGTATGTAGCTGCAAAACCAAGTGATGAAGATCATCCATATGGACATGGAAAAGCAGAGTTTGTTTCTGCTGCTGTTGAAGGAACTTTAATTGTAGCTGCCGGGGTTCTAATACTGTACGAAACTGCTGCGCACATCATTAAACCAAGCCGGGTAGGCAAGCTCGATATGGGGTTAGTTATGGTGGCGATAACTGCAATAGTAAATTATCTTGCTGGTTCTGTTTGTCTTTCAATCGGGAAGAAAAACCGGTCGCTTGCCTTACTTGCCAGCGGCAGACATTTGCAAACCGATACCTACTCTACTCTTGCAATAATAGCCGGGCTGATTATAATGCTGTTAACTAAACTTTTCTGGATAGATAAGGTTATCGCAGGGGCAATGAGCTTATACATAATTTACAACGGCTATAAAATTATACGTGAATCGCTCGCCGGAATTATGGACGAACAGGATATGCACCTGTTGCAGGAAATAGTAGGTGTACTAAACGAAAACAGGCGGGTAAACTGGATAGACCTGCATAACTTCCGCATTATAAAATATGGCAGCCATCTTCACATAGATTGCCACCTTACTGTGCCCTGGTATTTGAACGTTCATGAAGCGCAGGGAGAAATTGATACCCTGATTAACCTCATTACGACAGAATTTGGTACCACCATCGAATTTTTTGTTCACACAGACGGCTGCATGCCGTTTAGCTGCCGCCTGTGCGATAAATTTTCGTGCCCTGTTCGACAGCATGCTTTCGAACATAAGGTGGAATGGACACTTGAAAACCTGCTTACCAACCAGATGCACCGATTGAAAAAGGACCTCCCATAATTGGCTCAGCCCCTGTAGAATCTCCTAATGAAAATCCTGCAGAGGCTGATAGATAGCAATCGCGCAATCGTGTAGCAAATGTAGTAAAATGTTTATAATTACAAAATTGATTTTTTGAAACCTGCACATATTAATCTCATTTTAATTGCATTTAATGTTTTCATAATGTGTATGCTCTTCGAATTTTTTTTCGACCAATCATTTTTCAATTTTTTTCTCTGAATATTACTGTAATAGAATTGGTAGAGCGACGGAAGGGTGATCAATAACAATCCAATTCCTGCAGGCTTAAACGACATAAAATTGACTTGTTAGTTTGATTGTTAAAGTACAAGAGTGCGACGCAAGGATGTTTAATAGAAACTCCAATGCCGGCTTCAAAAAAAACATGTTTATTAATCGAGGCGATTAATAAACATGGTGTTAATACAAAAATGGTGGCCCCCTACTTTATTTCATGCGAAACTAATTCCTGGTGAGAAGAATATGGTTGCCCTCCCGTAATTGGTGGCGGTGTAACCAGAATAGTATTTTCTATCATTCCTATACCTTCTGCATAATAAAAATCTCCGCCACCTGCATTAGAACCAAATAAAGCTATATCCAACCGCACATAAACTACATTATTATACGCCTTACCAAGTACGGTACGACTTTCGCCTTTTCCTTTTATCGTATAAACCAGATTAGCTTTTAACGCAGCACCCATATAATTAATATTAGCTTCGCCTGTCCATTTTCCATTTACCGATTCGTTATCTTTTAAATAAAGTTCTTCGAAATTATTTATACCTAACGATGGAAACGATGCAAAACGATAATAGTTGCTGCCGTCCTTACCCAAATAATTGTTGGGGCCGCCATCGGAGCTGGTCAAAACTTTATAAGTTTTGCCACTTGCCACAATTGTATCCTTATTAAGAGCAGTTAACCTGAATGTAGTAGCAGCCCTGCTTCCTTCGGTATATTTGTAGGTCCAGCTACTGCTGGTGGTAAGAGGACTGAAATTTACAGGTGCGGGGCCGGCGTCGTCTTTTTTACATTGTGTAAAGACGAACGTAGTTAATGCGGCGAGGCTTAACGATAAATAAGATGTTTTCATGCAGCTTTAATTTTTAAATATTGGTAATTGTTGTAAAGATCAAATTTCTGCTTTATTACATTATAAACGTCCCCATTCTCGTAATATTCGGTATTTAAATTCTATGGTTGCTTTTTATATCTGTTACCCAACTGCATCTTATTTTATTCCATCAATACCCGCATTATATTTCCTCGCTATATTCGCTCACGCATTTCAACACTTTCTATTTATTTAAAATATTTGACGCTCATGGAAGCCTGGAAAGAATTTCAACTTCAAAATAAAGACCGTTTTTTAAATGAACTTTTGGATTTGCTTCGCATACCAAGTATAAGTGCCAGGAGCGAGCATAAAGGTGATATGACGGCTTGCGCCGAGGCAGTGAAAGAAAGATTAATTCAGGCCGGAGCAGATAAAGCAGAAATTTTTCAAACTGCAGGGTATCCGGTTGTTTACGCAGAAAAGATCACAGATCCATCGAAACCGACTGTCCTGGTTTACGGCCATTATGATGTACAACCCCCGGATCCTTTAGAGCTCTGGCACAGCGGCCCTTTTGAGCCGGTGATTAAAGACGGAAAAATTTTTGCAAGGGGATCATGCGACGATAAAGGGCAGTTTTATATGCACATAAAAGCCTTTGAAACCATGGTTCAAACTAACAGCCTTGTTACTAATTTCAAATTCATCATAGAGGGTGAAGAAGAAGTTGGCAGCCCGAACCTGGGAACTTTCATAAAAGAGAAAAAAGAAATGCTGCAGGCTGATGTCATTTTAATTAGTGACACTGCAATGCTCAGCCTGCAAAATCCAAGTATAGATGTAGGCGTTCGCGGTCTTACTTATATTGAAGTGGAAGTAACGGGCCCAAACCGGGATTTGCATAGTGGGGTTTATGGAGGGGCAGTGGCGAACCCTATTACTATTCTTGCGAAGATGATTGCAAGTCTTCATGATGAAAATAATCACATTACCATTCCCGGTTTCTACGACGATGTACTTGAATCGAGTGAAGCTGAACGGAGAGAAATGGCCAAAGCGCCGTATGATGATGATGAATACAAAAAAGATCTGGGGGTAAAAGAATTATGGGGCGAAAAAGGCTATACTACGAATGAAAGAACCGGCATTCGTCCTACGCTGGAAGTGAATGGAATTTGGGGTGGATATACAGGAGAAGGTGCGAAGACTGTACTTCCAGGCAAAGCTTTTGCAAAAATCAGCTGCAGGCTTGTTCCTAATCAAACAAGCGCAAAAATGACGAAATTGCTAATCAATCATATTGAAAAATCCGCTCCTCCTTGTGTAACAGTTAAGGCTATGGAACATCACGGTGGCGACCCTTATTTAACACCTGTTGACAGTATTGAATACCAGGCAGCATCTAAAGCTATTGAAACAACTTTTGGGAAACTACCCATCCCTGTTCGCGGTGGCGGTAGCATTCCAATCACCTCGTTGTTTGAAAGTGTTCTTGGCCTTAAAACAGTTTTCCTCGGATTCGGCTTAGATAGTGACAACCTTCATAGCCCAAATGAAAAGTTTGACCTTGCTAACTTCTATAAAGGCATAGAAACCATTCCTTACTTCCACCAGTATTTTGCTGAACTGAAAGGATAGTTCTTTTTTATTTCTAGTAAAATACCGGTGTCGATCACCGGTATTTTTGTTTAAAGAGTAATTACTATTTTCAACTTCTGATAAAATGCCCTTATCAGCTATTGTCCTTTTTATCACTGGCCCCTGCCATTAAGCAAAAATTGTTTTTTGCGTTCTCATTAGTGCAGACTGTTAACACCTTTAACAATTTTTTTGTAGTGATATAATATACGTATATATTTATGTGTCCATATAACTCTAACAAAACAAAACTTGATTGCCATGAAATTTACCCTGCCGCGAACATGTGGTTATTCTTCATTTTTTCTCCCGGACAAGAGGAGTTTTTTTAAAAAAATAGTGTTTTACTTTATTCTATTTTCACTGTCATTTTCTTCAACGCTTTTTGCTCAACAACGAATTACGGGACGAGTTGCTTCAGGAGACACAGCCTTACAGGCCGTGACTATCCAGGTAAAAGGTGGAACTGCCGCTACTCAAACCGACCAAAATGGAAATTTTACTATCACCGCTCCATCTAACGCTACCCTGGTTGTTAGCAATGTGGGCTTTGCTTCTCAGGAAGTTAAAGTGGGGGACAGATCAAGTATCATAATACAAATGGTGCCAACAACCCAGCAATTGACAGATGTGGTAGTTGTGGGTTATGGCGTGCAGAAAAAGGTAACGGTCACCGGTTCGGTTACAGCTGTAAGAGGTTCTGAATTGGATAAGTCCCCAACAACGAATCTTTCTAATTCACTAGCTGGGCGTTTACCAGGTGTAACAGCTATACAAGCAGGTGGCGAACCTGGTTTTGATGGCTCTACCATTCGTATCCGCGGTACCAATACACTAGGTAACAGTGGTCCATTGATAGTAATAGACGGTGTGCCCGACCGCGCCGGTGGACTGGACCGTCTGAACCCTGCCGATATAGAAAGCATGTCGGTATTAAAAGACGCATCGGGCGCTATTTACGGAGCAAGAGCAGCCAATGGTGTTATCTTAATTACTACTAAACAGGGCAAAACCGGTAAGCCGACGGTATCGTACGATTTTAACAATGCATGGCTGCAACCAACTGTCATACCTAAAATGGGCAATTCTTCCCAGTACGCAGAATTACTCAACGAACAGGTCTTATTTAGTAATGTGCCTTACCAGCAATGGTCGGCAGGGTGGAATGCATTTAAAAATAACGGAACCTATACCCGCACCGACAATGGACAAATAGTCAATTCATTTTACACCCCGGCGGACCTTCAAAAATTCCGCGATGGTTCCAGCCGATTAACGCATCCCAATACAGATTGGTACAAATCTGTTTTCAAAAACTGGTCAGGTCAGCAGGACCATACTTTGCAAATAAGTGGTGGTACGGAGGCAGTACGGTTCCTTTCAACCCTACATTACCAAGACCAGGATGCTTATTACAAGAATTCTGCAACAGGGTATAAGCAATACGATTTGCGTATTAACCTTGATGCCCGGGTAAATAAGTATATAAACACAACAATAGGCTTAACGGCTCGTGAAGAGTATCGTTTTTTCCCAACGGTAGGAGCAGGTGATATTTTTAGAATGTTGATACGCGGGAAACCTACAGAAGTTGCTGTTTGGCCAAATGGATTGCCAGGGCCTGATATTGAAAACGGCCAAAATCCGGTAGTGGTTACCACAGGAGCCACCGGTTATAACAGAAACCGCCGTGATTATTTTCAAACAAATGGGCAGGTGGAAATACGCAACCCGTGGGTTGAAGGTTTGAAGTTTACACTGCAGGGGGCTGTCGATAAATTTGTTGCCCGCACTAAAGTGTGGCAGACTCCATGGTCTTTATACACGTGGGATAAGATTACATACGAACCGGATGGCACAACACCAAAACTTACCAGAACGGTACGTTCTACCTTCACCGATCCTATGCTAAGACACCAGGATGAAGAAGAGCTAAGGATTGCACTTACAGGACTGGCTAACTATGATCGTAAGATTGGTGACGATCATACCATTGCACTTCTGGCCGGTATACAAAAGGAAACAAGAAGCGGTGATAATTTCTTTGCCTATAGGCGCAACTTTATCTCCCCTGCTGTTGACCAGCTTCTGGTGGGTGGAACTACACAACAGGATATTGGCAATACTACAAATCTCAGTACCAGCATATTCGGCAAACAAGCTCGTCTAAGTTATTTCGGTCGCGTTAATTATAACTTCCAGGAGAAATACCTCGCTGAATTTGTGTGGCGGTACGACGGATCGTATATTTTCCCGGAAGACAAGCGTTTTGGCTTTTTCCCAGGTGTATTAGTAGGATGGAACATTTCTAAAGAAAATTTCTTAAAAAATGTAAACTTCATCAACTCCTTAAAACTGCGTGCATCTTACGGGCAAATGGGTAACGACCGCCTGAACCTGGCAGACTATGCTTATTTATCAACTTATTCATTATCGGGCTCGTATATACTTAACAACCAAATAGCCCGCACCCTTACGGAGCTACGGGTACCGAATCTCGATTTTACCTGGGAGGTGGCAAATAACGCAAACTTAGGTCTTGAAGGCTCCCTGTTCAATAACAAGGTTTCTTTCGAGTTCGATGTTTTCAACAACCAGCGTAAACAGATCCTCATACAAAGGGCAGGATCGACACCTCAAAGCAGCGGCATAACCGGTCTGCTTCCGCCAGTCAACGCGGGGCAGGTCGAAAACAAAGGCTGGGAGTTTAGAGTAGGCTATAACGGCCGTGTTAATGAATTAACTTATAGCGTAAGTGTTAACGGAGGATACTCGAAAAACCAGGTGAAATTCTGGGACGAAAATCCAGGTGTTCCAGCACACCAGCGTGCAACAGGTCATCCTTTTGGCACTAATGGGTATGCTTACCTGGCCTTTCAGTATGATGGAGTGTTTAGAGATGAGAAAGACATTGCAGCAAACACAATCGATTATGGAGCTGCAGAAAGCAATTTAAGACCTGGAGATATGAAATTTAAAGATGTAAGCGGAGCTGCTGGTGTGCCGGATGGCAAAATAACTGATTTAGATGCAGTACGGTTGGATAAAACCCGCGACCCTCGCTTTACCGGCGGTATTAACATAAACCTCGGGTACAAAAATTTTGATCTCTCCCTTCTCTTCCAGGGCGCAGCCGGTGGTTTACAAATCTTAAACTTTAATGAGACAGGCGAATTCGGCAACTGGCTGGAGTATAGTTATAACAACCGTTGGTCTGTCGAAAATCCCAGCAGCGAACATCCAAGACTGGTTAGCAGAACAAACAGGTATTATACAAGTGCTTTTCGAAACAATACATATTGGCTAAGAAAAAACGATTATATACGGTTTAAAAACTTCGAGTTTGGGTACACCCTTGGCCCCAATGTCGGACAGAAAATCGGCATTAGCCGGTTTCGCTTGTATGTTAGCGGGCTCAACCTTCTTACATGGGATGAACTGGGTATATGGGATCCTGAGGCAACTGCAGAAAACGGATATGCCTATCCTAATTCCAGAATTATCAACACCGGAGTACGGGTAACCTTTTAAAATACGACAATGAAAAAGATAACGCAAATAAC
The DNA here is from genome assembly GCA_028288485.1 of Segetibacter sp. Lineage (GTDB taxonomy): Bacteria > Bacteroidota > Bacteroidia > Chitinophagales > Chitinophagaceae > Segetibacter. The sequence goes on along the minus strand of JAQBNO010000174.1, from coordinate 83,097 downwards.
AGCATGTACTTTATTACTTGCGGCCACTATGCTTCCCGCTTGTAAAAAAGACTTTTTAAATACATTACCGCTTGAACAGGTACAGGCAGATGAAACCTGGAAAGACCCTGCCCTTGCAGAAGCTTTTGTAAACGGTGTTTATGGCGGGTTATATGAGGGAGGTTTTGACGAACAAATGCTTGCCTCAATATCTGACGAGGCAATATTTACCCATGCCGGAAGGAATATCAATACCATCAACCAGGGCATTTTAAACCCTTCTAGTCCGGGCTGGGAAAATCGTCACACCAATTTTCTCGACATGTACAACTTTATCCGTACAGCGAATATTGCTATTGAGAATCTGCCTAAAGCCACCTTTGAAAATCAGGCTTTAAAAGATCGATTAATGGGGGAAGCCCGTTTCCTCAGGGCTTATTATTACCACCAATTGCTGAGGTTTTATGGCGGCATTCCCCTTATTACAAAAATATACGTCTTAAATGAAGATTATCTGGTTGCACGCAGCACCTATGCAGAGGTCAGCAATTTTATTTTAAAGGAAAGTGACGCAGCCTATGCTTTATTGAAAGGAAAACCAAGGATAAGGGGCCGCGCTACAGATCTTACAGTGCTGGCCTTAAAGTCGCGTCAATTAATATATGACGCAAGTGATTTGCATGATATGGCTAAAGCAACTGCGAAATCGCCCGACGTACTTGGTAAATTTCCGAAGTTTGAATTAATCGGATTTAAGACTGGTGCTCAGACAGCACGTTGGCAAGCTGCAAAAGTTGCTGCAAAAGCAGTTTTAGATGAGGCAGGCTCAGGCTATAAAACAGATCTGGCCGGGCCGGTACCGGTTAATGAGGGCCGAAAAAATTATTTATCAATAGCTATGGGCGGTGGAAGCAAGCATCCTGATGCAGATCCGGCTGTAGCTACAACAAATGAATTCTTGTTTGTAAGGACCTTTACTGCCGAAAGAGCGGAAGGTGCACAACAACATGGCCTTAGAAACGGACCTAATGGTTATAATAACTGGGCAGGAAATACACCTATCCAGGAGTTGGTAGATGACTATGAGATGATGGATGGTACCCGTTTTGACTGGAATAATGCAACTCACAAAGCTGATCCATACGAAAATCGGGACCCCCGTTTTTATGCATCCATCTTATACGACGGCGCACCCTGGAAGCCACGTGGCAGAGCTGAAGATCCTGCCAATGAGATACAAACGGGAACCTATTTTGTCGGCAATACGCGGATTGTAGGGTTAGACACCCGCCAGGGCCCTATCGAAAACTGGAATGGAAGCTTTACCGGTTATTACTTCCGCAAGTTTATTGACCCCGACCCGGCTCTTCGCGACAATACAGGGCGCCAGAATGTACCCTGGCCTTACTTCCGTTACACAGAAGCTATTTTCAATTATGCTGAAGCCTGTATTGAGTTAGGAGAGGATGCCGAGGCGCTCACCTGGATAAACAAGATTCGTTTCCGTGCTGGCATGCCTGCTTTGACTGAGACAGGCGATGCACTACGCCAGCGTTACCGAAACGAACGCCGCATAGAAATGGCATATGAAGAACAACGGTATTTTGATGCGCGGCGTTGGATGATTGCGCCACAAACGCTGGGCAGAAAAACAACATATATACAGGTAGAAGGAAGGCTGAAAGCCGGCGCTACCGCACCAGTACCTTATCGGAGGGATGAAACGAAGTTTGATTATACCTACAAGCCCGTGATAAATAATGACCTTGAAAACAGGAGATGGTTAGATAAAATGTATTTCAGGCCGTTTTCACTGGGTGAAACGCAACGAAATAAACTGTTAGAGCAAAACCCGGGGTACTAATAGCCATTCTTAGTACCGCTTGACTTATCAAAAATCTATGTTACTTATAGCATAGATTTTTGCTTTTATAAATGTATTCAATTGGTATTATTTTTCTTTTTATACCAGCTCCCGTATCTTAATTTAGCTTTTGTTGCGTCGCAATCCGTTCATCGTTTTGTTCCTTGTGGCTCTATTGTAACGATCCTGTTTAGTGGCGGAATATTTTAAAATTCTACTAAACAAGCTCAACATTTACAAAAAGTAGAAGTGCGCGACGCAACAGAAGCCTAATTTTATTTTCAAATGCCCGTAACCCACAAAATTCCTTCAATTATTACTTGCCCGGTGAAGAAATGCATTCTTATCTATTGCTTTCTGTTAACGGTTTGTACAACTATAATGAGTTGTACAAACCCATCTCCGGAAGATGAACAATCTACCATTTCAACTCCGCTATTTACGTTGTTACCAACATCGCAAACCCATGTCGATTTCAACAACAAACTCCAGGAAGGCTTAAATACGAACGTGTTGATTTATGAGTATTTCTACAACGGCGGCGGCGTAAGTACAGGAGATGTTAACGGTGATGGATTGGACGACCTTTATTTTACAGGTAATATGGTGGATAACAAATTGTACCTGAATAAAGGGAAAATGCAATTTGAAGATGTAACTGCTGGTGCCGGAGTTGCAGGAAGACCAGGTCCGTGGAAGACAGGCGTTACGATGGTCGACATCAATGCTGACGGTAAAAAAGATATTTACATTTCTTACTCCGGAAAATTAAGAGGCCCTAAAAGAGTTAAGCAACTATTTATAAATGACGGAACAGACGTTAATGGGGTCCCTCATTTTACTGAACAGGCCCAGAGGTATGGATTAGACGATTCTTCATATACAACTCAATCCGTTTTTTTTGATTACGATAATGATGGAGACCTCGACGTATTATTTTTAAATCATAGTATTACCCGTCGTACAACACTCGATGAAAGTACTATTCAAGAGTTGCTGAAAGAAAATGATCATGTTAGCGGATTAAAACTTCTGCGAAATGATAATGATCATTTTAATGAGGTAACACAACAGGCTGGTATTAAAAGCACGGTATTATCGCATGGGTTAGGAGCTGCAACAGCCGATATTAATGGAGATGGATTACAAGACATCTACATTTCGAACGACTACCTGGAGCCCGACTTTTTATATATCAATAATGGAAACGGCACGTTTACTGACAAACTTCAAAAAAGCCTGGGGCACACATCCTTCTTTTCAATGGGCAACGATGTTTCAGACATTAATAATGATGGGTTGAATGACATCTTTTCCCTCGATATGCTACCTGAAGATAATCACCGGCAAAAACTATTGTTCGCACCGGACAATTATGAAAAAATAGATATAAATATTAATTCGGGGTTCTATCACCAGTTCATGAGCAATATGCTTCATATAAATAATGGAAACGGAACTTTTAGTGAGATTGGACAACTTTCCGGAATTTCAAATACCGATTGGAGCTGGGCTCCTTTGTTTGCAGATTATGATAACGATGGATGGAAAGACCTGTATGTAACAAACGGATACCTACGCGATTATACAAATATGGACTTCCTCAAATACATGGGCGATTATTTACAAAATAAGCAAGTAGCAAGAACGGACCTCATGGAACTGGTAAATAAAATGCCTTCCTCAAATGTCTCGAATTACTTATTCCGAAATAACGGCGATCTCACCTTTAGCGATGTGGGAAAGACCTGGGGAACCGATTCAGCTTCAAACAGTAATGGAGCGGCATACGCTGATTTAGATAATGATGGCGACCTTGACCTGGTTGTTAATAACATCAATCAGCCGGCCTTTATTTACCGGAATGAAACAAATAAACAACCCAACAATCATTACCTCCAGGTAAAGCTGCAAGGCTTAGGTAAAAACATTGACGGTTTCGGAACAAAGGTTTCTATTTTCCATCGGGGCAAAAAACAATACCTTGAGCAAAACCCGATAAAAGGCTTTCAATCGAGTGTTTCAACAACTCTTCATTTTGGGCTGGGGAAAGAGAATAAAGTAGACTCCGTTAAAGTAGTTTGGTTAAGCGGAAAGGAACAAGTCATTACTGAAGTAAAGGCTAACCAAATTATAACAGTACAAGAGAAAGATGCAAAACCAAAAAAGCAATTACCGGAGCAAATGAAAACTTTATTTACAGAAGTCTCTCCTCCGGTTGCATTTACTCCGGCAACTAACCCGATCAATGATTTTAAACGTCAACCCTTGCTCGTTAACCCGCTTTCTTTTTCCGGCCCTTGCTTAGTAAAAGGAGATGCTAACGGAGACGGACTGGAAGATATTTTTGTCGGCGGAGGAAGTGGAAAACCAGGTTCGATATTTCTGCAACAAAAAAATGGAGCATTCACTGAAAAGAAGCAAGCCGCATTTGCTGCAGATAAAGCATGTGAAGATGCAGACGCAGTTTTCTTTGACGCAAATGGTGACGGCTTTAATGATTTGTATGTGGCCGGTGGCGGATATCACCATTATTTACCAGATGATGCAATGCTGCAAGACAGGTTATACCTGAACGACGGTAAAGCCAATTTCATAAAAAGTGAAGATGCATTACCGGTAATGCGTGTAAGTAAAAGTTGTGTCCGGGCATCTGATATTAATGGCGATGGTTTTACCGATCTTTTCATAGGCGGAAGAGTAATTCCGGGGCGGTACCCTGAAACACCAGCAAGTTTTTTACTGATCAATGATGGTAAAGGACATTTTAAAGACCAGGTTACTGCAATAGCACCAATGCTTCAAAAAATTGGAATGGTAACAGATGCAGCGTGGATAGACCTAAACGGTGACAAAAAAAATGACCTGATAGTCGTTGGAGAATGGATGCCCATTACAGTATTTATCGACAATAACGGAAAGTTCGAAAACAGGACCACCGATTATTTTGCAAAAGAATACAGCGGTTGGTGGAACAAGCTTTCGACCGGTGATTTTAATCATGATGGTAAACCTGATTTCATAATTGGAAACCAGGGACTCAATACACAATGCAAAGCTTCGGATAAAGAACCGGCGGAGATGTTGTATAAAGATTTTGACGATAATGGTTCAGTAGATCCGATCCTTTGTTTTTATATTCAGGGTAAAAGTTATCCTTACGTGAGCCGCGATGAATTACTGGACCAGATGAGTATTATGCGTACCCGCTTTACCGATTATAAAAGCTATGCTGATGCAACGCTTAAAGACATCTTTACCGAAGAAGAATTAACCGGAGCCAAGAATCTCAAGGCCAACTACCTGCAAACAATCTACCTGGAAAGTGCAGCAAATAGCCAGTTCCAGGAGAAAAAATTGCCTGTCCAGGTACAATACGCACCAGTTTATACTATTACAACGATGGATTACGATAACGACGGGCTGGAAGACTTACTCTTTTGTGGCAATATCAATAATGCCCGACTCCGTTTCGGGAAGTATGATGCGAATTATGGAGTCTTATTGAAAGGCGATGGAAAAGGTAATTTTTCCTATATCAACCAAAAGCAATCAGGCTTCAATATCCGGGGCGATGTAAGAAGTGTTCTTAATATCAACAATATACTGTTAGTTGGAATTAACCAACAGGGCGTAAAAGCCTATAAAGCAAGATAAAATGTGTAAATGGCTACAGCTTCCTGTCTTCTTTACAATACTTGTGATCTGTTTATTAACCAGTTGTAAAAATCGTCCGGAAAAGGCTTTAGACAATAAGGATATCAGCTCGGTAATAACTCAAATGACAGAGTTAATGGTTCACGACGTTACCAACCCACCGTTGGCTGCCCGTTTTTTTTCTTATGCCTGTCTTGCCGGTTACGAGGTGGTTGCACAGAACAATTCAAAGTTCGAAAGCATGCATGGCATTTTGAACAATTACCCCGACCTTAAAAAGCCGGACTCTATCAAAGATTATTCGTACCAGTTAAGTGCTTTGCTGGCTATGATGGAAACTGCAAAGAAAATGCAGCCGTCAGGTAAGTTGTTTGAAGCATATGAAAAACGCTTTTTGGATTCCTGCGTCGAAATTGGTTTTTCAGAGGAGACTATAGAACAATCAAAAAAGTATGCTATTGCAGTAAGTAAAAAAATATTGGCGTATGCAAAAGCCGACGGTTATAACAAGATCAGTAATTACCCGAGGTATACACCAGACAACAGCGAAGGAATGTGGTTTCCCACCCCACCTGCTTTTATAGCGGCAATTGAACCGTATTTTAGCACAGTCAGGTCATTTACTTTAGATACCTGTACCCAATTTATTCCTCCACCCCCGGTTCCATTTTCAAAAGATACCGGCTCCGCTTTTTACAGGCAGATGTTATTGAATTATAAGGAGACACTACCCGAAGAACACCGTGCAATTGCTGCTTTCTGGGATTGTAATCCTTTTGCTGTGCAGGATAACGGGCACCTGTTAGTAGGTCTGAAAAAGATTTCGCCAGGTGCTCATTGGTTGGGCATTACAGGCATTGCCTGTAACAAAGCCAAAAAGAACTTCGAGGAATCTATGCAGATTTACACTTTAGTGTCGGTCGGTTTAATGGATGCGTTTATCTGTTGCTGGGATGAAAAATACCGGAGCAATCGTATTCGTCCGGAAACCGCGATCAGGAAATATATAGATGCCACATGGAGCCCTTTATTACAAACACCTCCTTTCCCTGAATACTTAAGCGGGCATTCTACCATCTCTGCATCTTCGGCTACAATACTCAGCCATTATTTTGGAGATAATTTTAAATATACTGACACCGTAGAAGTAAGATATGGCTTACCTGCCAGGAGTTTTAAGTCGTTCCAGGAAGCAGCTATTGAAGCTGGTATTTCAAGGTTTTACGGGGGAATTCATTTTATGGATGCTATTGACAACGGAAGAGAACAGGGGCTAAGTGTAGGCAACTGGGTTTTAGGGAAAATGAAGAAAACATAACTTTGGAAGCTGAATAAAGGTTTGCCGTACAAGTGAGTGACACAACAATGCTAAAAAAAGATGGTCTGCCCGCTAACAAAGCATCCTTCCTGCTTTCATACCCGTACAGTTTTTAAAAAGTAACAAGATATAAAATCCTATAACTGAAACAGCCCCTCTCCTGCTTTTTTCAAGAGAGAGGCTGTTTTATAATTCTATCGACTTACTTCGGGTAGTACCTGTGACTTACTTTACCGCCAGGTCAAACTTTGTAACCCCTGGCACGGCAACGGCATAAAGACCGTCGCTATTGGGCATGTTGGGCATTTTTGCATCCCAGGCGTAAGTGGCAGGCTGCAGGTTAACTCCTGAATTGATCGCCTTTTCCCAGGCAATTTCCTGTCCTGAATAAGTGGCCATTCTTCCTAAAATGGAAGTCATGGTACTCTTTGCGCCACGTTCAGTATCCCAAAACTTATATTCGCCCTTCGCGATTGCCGCAAAAAGTTCATCATGTTCTGCCTGGTATGGCCGGTTTTCCTTTTTCTTATCGAACTGGTAGATCACATTTCCTTTCAGATCGGTAATACGAGCCTGGTCGAAAAACACCTTGCCCTTAGTTCCGCAAATTAATTCATCTACCTTGCTCATTGTGCCTTTCTGGTGGCGGCACTGGCTGTTTAAGATCACACCGTTAGCATACTGAAATTCTACAAAGTGATGATCAAAAATTTCTCCGTGATCTTTTCCTTTTCGAACCTCACGCCCGCCCATACCTTGTGCGCTTACAGGGTAGTCTTCCAGCGCCCAGTTAATTACATCTATATTATGCACGTGCTGTTCTGTTATATGGTCGCCGCACAACCAGTTGAAGTAGTACCAGTTTCGCATCTGGTATTCCATTTCGGTCATACCTGGCTTACGGGGTCTAACCCAAACACCATCGTTATTCCACCAGGCCTGTGCAGATACGATGTCGCCGATCTTACCATCTTTAACCCGCTTCATCAACTCCAGGTACGAGGTCTGGTAACGACGTTGAAGGCCCACAACAACATTCAATTTCTTTCTTTTAGCCTCCTGTGCCACTGCCAATACCTTTTGAATGCCTGCCGGATCGGTAGCTACAGGCTTTTCCATAAAAACATGTTTATTCAGCCTGATAGCTTCTTCAAAATGTATGGGACGGAAACCGGGAGGTGTAGCCAATATAACTACATCAGCCAAAGGAATAGCCTGTTTATAAGCATCAAAACCGACAAATTTATTCTCTTCTTTTACGTTAAGACGCTTCTCCATACCATTCTCCTTCAGGTCCTCCATGATGTTTTTATAACTTCCATCAAGACGATCGCGAAAAGCATCGGCCATAGCTACGATCTGTACATTTTGCCTGGTGCTCAACGCCTGAACTGCGGCACCTGTTCCCCTGCCGCCGCAACCCACAACCGCTACTTTAATTACATCGTCGGAACCAGAAAAGTAATTGGCCTTTGAAAAAATAGGCATAGCCATTAATCCCCCTGCAGCAAGTGCAGTTTGTTTTACAAAATCCCGGCGGGATTGCTCGTTCCTGTTTTCTTTATTCATATTGCAATTTTTACGTTAGAGAAAGATATGACTTAAGTGAATTTTTTAATAGTTGTCTAGATAAGTGGCAAAGAATTCGTTTACCTCGTTTTCAGCAGGCTGTTTTACCGGCCTTACAACACGGAAACCTACAAAGGGTGCGTCGGCATTCCACCACCTGCTTCTAGGTATTTGAGGATCACGGTTGTTCCACTCCAGGCTCGACTTCAGCCTGCCAGCGGGACGTACATCTTCTGCTGCATCCTGGTAATTTCCGCCCTTCAAAGTACGCGGATGCCGGGCTGTTCGTTTAATTAAGGGATCTTTTGCTGGGGTTTCTAGCCGGGTAAAATAGTCATCTTCGTATTGATCCAAAGTCCATTCCGTTACATTTCCAAGTATATCGTATAAACCCCATTTATTAGGCGCTTTCAGACCGGTTTTATGATACCTATTGTCGCTGTTACTTTTGTACCATGCAAAATTACTTAATCCGGTGGTATCGTCGCCAAATGGATATGTGGTATTACTTCCGGCTCTGCATGCGTATTCCCATTCTGCTTCGGTAGGTAACCTGTAAAAAATACCGGTTTTTTTATATAGCCAGCGGCAATACATTAAAGCACCGTACTGCGACATACTATTGGCCGGGAACCCGCCTTGCTTTCCCATTCCTAAAGTAAGATCGATGTAGGGAGGACTTGGTCTTGTGATAGCATCGGTCGTTTGGTTCCTTGCAAATTCCTCATCTTTAAAAAATGCGTCATACTCATCGTAGGTCACCTCATGAGCACCCATCCAAAACGAAGAAACTGAAACATCTTTTGCGGGGCCTTCATGATCTTTCCGGCCTTTTTCGTTTGCGGGACTGCCCATTTTAAATGTGCCAGCTTTAATAGGAACCATCTTAAACTGAACGTCAGAACCTGTAATAGTTTGATTGTAAATACCAAAAGAATCGGCCGCAGCCTGCCCATTTACTTGATGGGATAATGAAATATTGAGGAACACCAGGAGAGAAAAACAAAAAAAGGTCTTTATAATCATATGGCATTTTATAAAGTCGCCGCCAGGCACTTATCTTACTTTAAATTATTTTCAAATATATCAATTATTCCTTCTATTCTTGTTAAGAAAATTATATTACCTGGCTTCAGGATTGAATTACAAAAAAAAGGAAAAGATTCTTTTTGTACCAAGCAAAATTTCGTTATCAGACATCGTTGTCGGCCTGGATGAACCACCGTTCGGACGGGTGTCACTCACTTATACTTATTGATACTCGTCGGGGGCTTTTTACAAAGGATGTCTAAAGTTCGCTATTTAGAACTTAGTTTTTCTAAATTTTTTATTGGCTGAAAGTACTTGGTAAAGCCAGGCGAGCGATAAAAAACCGGTATGTTATTTTCCAGTACTGCTATCTGAACCTCGGTTGATGGAAATCTTTTTACCAGTTTCAGGGCTTTTTTCACTGGTAAAATACTGCAAGCCTTTGTCAGCCAGTCTGCAGTAGTACCGTCACCCGATATTACCGTCACATTCCGGGTATTAGTTAATGCCCGGCCGGTTAAGGGGTCAATAATATGGGAATAGCGTACACCATCCAGTTCCAGGTATTGGTAAAGATCGCCTGAAGTAGTAACAGCTTTGTTTCGAAGCAATAGTTGCTGGTTCATCAACTCTTCCGACTCAGGGAGGTTTATGGCTACTCTCCACCCTGGCAAGCCCGCTGGAACCTCACCTGCAACAATATCGCCACCGGCATCTACCAACGAACACGGGAAGCCTAACCCGGATAAACGACTGTATACCCGTTGCGCAGTTTCTCCTTTCGCAATTCCTCCAAGGTCTAACTGTATTCCCGTTTTCTGTAACCGAACGGCCTTTTGAACTGTATCGATTTCAACCAGTTTATACCCCACTTTTTTCATAGCTTCAAGTAAACTATCTTTCGCAGGCAATCTTTTTTCCTTTCGTGCCGTTCGCCAAAGCCTGATAACCGGGCTCATTGTTACATCAAAGCTTCCTAAACTAACCTGGCTTGCAAATCTTGCCTTTTGTAAAATCGTAAATAGCGGTTCAGATACTTTTACCCACTTACCTGTGCCTGAGGTAGCGCACAACCTGTTCAACTCGCTTGTCGGCAGGTAGTCACTGTAAATTTCGTTAAGAGTATCAATCATGCGAAAGGCATGCTTGGCGGCTTTTGCAGCAGGAACAGAATCAGTGCTATAAATCACTATATTAAAAGGTGATCCCATCTTGGGTTTTTGAAAAGCAAACTTTTTATATTGACCGTTCGCTATACAGCACATGGTAACAAATAAAAACATTATTGCATTTTTTTTCAACATGCATGATTACTTTTAAGCTTCTAAATTTATAGGTTTTTAAAACTCTAAAACGATTGTTACCATGGAAAGAAGAAAATTTCTTCACCGCGGCCTTTTAGGAAGTGCTGCTGCATTAACCGGCACTCTTCCTGTCATAGCCGGAACTAAAAATATAGAAGCCTCGGGCAATAAAGCCGGTAAAACTTTCAATGCCGATTATGCTCCGCATTTCGGCATGTTTGAGAATCATGCAGGGAAAGACCTGATTGACCAGTTGAAATATATGGCAGACCAGGGTTTCAGAAGCCTCGAAGATAACGGCTTGCTGGGAAGACCTGTTGATGTACAGGAAAAAATCGGAAAGGAACTCGACAGGCTGGGAATGAGAATGGGAGTATTTGTCATCGACGGAGGAGATAACTGGAAAGTTTCTCTTACGTCGGGGAAAAAGGAGTTTGCAGATAAATTTGTGGATACGTGTCGCCGGTCAGTAGAAACGGCCAAACGGGTGAATGCAAAGTGGGCAACGGGAGTACCCGGTTATTTTGAAAGAAAGCTTCCAATGGACATGCAAACTGCTCATGTAATTGACGCGTTACGGAAAGGATGCGAAATCCTGCAACCGGCGGGACTAACAATGGTATTGGAACCACTAAGTGATAATCCCGACCTCTTTCTGCGGCACTCAAACCAGACGTTTATGATTTGTAAGGCCGTAAATAGTCCCTCTTGTAAAATTCTTTTCGACATCTATCACATGCAACGTAACGAGGGAGACCTGATAAAAAACATAGATTTATGTTGGGACGAAATAGCCTACATACAGATAGGTGATAATCCGGGAAGAAAAGAGCCAGGAACCGGAGAAGTGAATTACAAAAATGTTATCAAACATCTTTATAAAAAAGGCTACCGGGGAGTATACGGAATGGAACACGGTAAATCAAAAGATGGAAAAGAAGGCGAACTGGCACTGATACAAGCGTATAGGGAAGCGGATAGCTTTCAAGTATAAGTTAATCGCTGTTTTATCAGGAATAGCAGTTCAGAAATTAGTAAATTGCATGTAAAGAAAAACATGAAACTTCTGTCGGACAAACATCTTTTCTGCGACACCGAGGTTAAAAGTATCGATACTGTAAAACATAAGCAGCCTATAATAGGAAGTGTGATTGAAAGAGGTTCATGGAATGAATTTAAAGAAATGGTTGAATTCTACGGAAGAGATGTTGTGATAGATAATGTAAAAAAGGCAAGATCGTTCAGTGGAAAAACAATGTATTCTATAGGTGGCTATTTTGATATACCTATAGAGAACCGGAATTACTACACGCACAAACAGTTTTATCAAATACCTTATCTCTGATACAATCGTTACAGCCTAAACATTACATAAAAGATTTTGTTGCATGTGGTACAGTTCTGGCAATACAATTAGGAAATAGAACCTCTACGAACATTCACTTGTTTATTAATGACCGTTTCGATACAGATTCATTACTACATGCCTTAAGAGTTGATTATCACATTTCCATCCGGCATCAAATGAACCTTGTGTTTTAGTGGACATCGAAGATATAAAAACAGATTTTGTATTTCAGCCATCAAAAATAATCGGAGAAATAATAGCTCGGTAAAATATAAGAAGGGCGTCTTTAGCAGATATAGCAGCAATGAAAATATCAGCTACAACCCCAAGAGGAGGAAAAAGAGATTTCATTGATTTATATTGTTTGATGCTTCATCACATCATCCACTTCCTGACTTAATTAATTTCTTTTTAGAAAAATATACAGATGCTACTGCTATGCTTGCTATTAGAAGTTTGTTTTATTTTGGGGATGCAGAAAACGGCGCCGATCCTAAATGCTTTTTTGAAGTACAATCGGAATACAGTAAAAAAAACAATTATAACAGCTGCTAAAAAGCTGGAAGAACATGGCTGAACAGAAAGAAAAATTACGAATAGACAAATACCTGTGGGCAATACGGGTTTATAAGACAAGAAGCCTCGCATCGGAGGCGTGTGAAAAAGGCCGGGTGAAATTAAAGGGCGATTCGGTAAAAGCGTCCAAAGCGGTAACCGTAGGAGACGAATATGAAATAAAAACGGAAGCCCGGAAATGGATCATTAAAGTTACAGGGCTGCTTTCAAACCGGGTTCAATACGCTGAGGCAATTAAATATTATATAGACCTTACTCCGTCTGAAGAACTGGAACCGGTTAAATCCCAGGCCACATCTTTCCATACGGGAAAACGGCTAAGTAAAATAGGACGTCCTACTAAAAAAGAAAGAAGAGACCTGGATGATTTCGTTGAAGACGCTTGAAATAAAACAAATGAATAAGATAAATTTGTCGCAGTTGTTGCTATTGTATTTCTTCCCTTAACTGCTGCTTCTGAAGCCAATATGCTGCAGGCGGAACTATAAGCAAATACTGACGAAAGTAGAAAAGGAAGCAAGATTTCCCGGAGGAGCGGAGGGATGGACAAAGTACCTGGAAAATAACTTGAATGCCAACCAGGGATCAAAATACATCGAGCTTAAACGAAAAGGAAAAACGGCACAACAAACGGCAATTGTACATTTTATCGTTGACACAACTGGTGTCGTGCGCCGATGTATTAGGCCATGATGCCAGTGAAGTCCACCCGGAACCGGGTGAAGAAGCTGTTCGCGTAATTAAGAAGGTCCCAAGTGGATCGCTGCAGAACAAAATGGAAGCAAAGTCTTTTTCCAGGCGTTTACCGTACAGAACATTCCAGGTTGATGCGGAGTGAGATAAATAGTACTTTTGCCGCATGAAGATTGATATCCTTAGTGTAGTTCCCGCCTTGCTTGAAAGCCCCTTTTCTCATTCGATATTAAAAAGAGCAAAAGAAAAAGGATTATTTGAAGTTAATGTGATCAATCTCAGGGATTACAGCACCAGTAAACAAAAACAGGTAGATGATTACCAGTTTGGTGGTGGTGCCGGAATGGTAATGATGTGCCAGCCGCTGGCCGACGCAATTGATCAATTACAGGAAACACAGAAATACGATGAGATCATTTATATGACTCCCGATGGCAACCAGTTTAACCAGAAAACCGCTAATAAGTTATCGTTAAAAGAAAACCTGTTGATTATTTGCGGGCATTACAAAGGAATTGATGAGCGCATTCGCGAGCATTATATAACCATGGAGATCTCGATTGGAGACTATGTACTAAGTGGCGGTGAACTGGCTGCAGCGGTGGTAGTAGATGCGATAGGAAGGTTGATACCTGGCGTTTTAAGTAATGAAACTTCCGCTCTTTTCGACTCTTTCCAGGACAATTTACTGGCACCGCCGGTTTATACAAGGCCCGCTGAATTTAAAGGATGGAAAGTACCCGAAGTTTTATTAGCGGGAGACCCAAAAAAAGTGGATGAATGGCGGCACCAGCAATCGCTGCAAAGAACAAAAGAAAGAAGACCAGATATACTCGAAGAAGAATAAGGAAAACGTTTGTCCGATTCGGACATTATAAAACCTTTAACACATCGATTGAACGACCGCCAGCTTGTATTTTTGACTTGTTAATTATCCCGTACCCCTTTTGAGATCCAATTATGAAAAAGCCCCGTTTTTATCCAATTTCTGAAAAACCAACTACTTAAGTTCCTCGTAAAACAGGAACGTTCTATTTTCCAAACCTTGAAAAACCATTAAGCTAAAGGAAAACAGAAAAAATTGACCCCGCGACGAGCGGGGTTTGTTTTTTACAGACGATACTCAGAAGAATTTCAGTTTTGCTTAACAGGAGCAATAAAAGTTAATATTTCGTAATTAAAACCGAGGCAAATTAAAGCAGTCACATGAAGGTATTGCCACCCTTGGGCTTTGCTTAGGCTACCCTTCGGCAAGCTCTGGGTAAAAACTGCTGTGTTCAGTTCAATTCATAACCGAAAAGTTGAACTGAGCGTAGCAACGATGATCAACCGGAGCGGTAAAGCCGGAAGCCACACTAGTCCTCACCAGAAAAATTACGGGCTCTTTAAACTTCCCTGAAAAAAACAGGTCGAATCAGTGGAGTTTGTAAAATTAGAGTTTGTCTTTTTCGGGTATTTGTTAATCCAAATTGGGCAAGCTTTTGTTGTACAAGCATTGATATTTGCTTTGGTAAATTAATGGCCGTTTCTAACCTATTTCCAAGGAATAATATTCGCAAAGTTTGTATGTTTATATTAACTTCCTTATAAATAAAGCCCTGCACAAAGGGCTTTATTTATTTTAATCGGTGCGAGTTTTGTAGAGACACAATGCCTTACGTGTCTACAAAAAATTACCCAGCCCTGTACCATTTGGCCTCGATTGGTTCATTTATTTTAATATCTGTAAACTGGCTTTCGGCATCCCCCATCTGGTTTTTGATAACTGCCTTCGACGGAAACTTTACACCTTTTACGTCCCGGTAATCTGAATACAAAATAATTACTTCTGTGTTTTCTGCCTTGCTTCCCATATCACCCATCATTCCTCCCAGCCCAGTCATATTTGCCGCCATTCCACCTTTTACATCGGTTCTCACAACGAGGCTAGTCGACTTGCTGATAAAATAAGTGGTTTCATCTCCCGTCTTCGAAGTCAACTTAATAACATAACAATCCTCGTTGACTACTTTTTCCTCTTTCACGAATTCTGCTTTATTTCCTTTTGCAGAATAGTCAACGAGCCCTGCAAACAAACCTGCTGCATCAAACTGAAAAGTTTGTAATGCCCTGTCTTTTTCTTCCATTTTTTTCAATCCACCTTCAGAACCTAACATCGGCATTGCAGGCAGCATCATATAACCGGCGGTATCGGTAACAAGGGTAAAAAACTCAAGACTTTGCGGGCCGAATTGCATAGAAGCCTGTAAGCGAAACAGTTTATTTCTTTCCCTGTAAAACTTTAGTGGAACAGAAAAATCGCCCATTGGCGTTTTCATACTAATTGTTTGCGAATATTGTAAAGTGTTTATTGCATTCAACTTTTCTTTTCCACCTGACGCGGCAACGAATTTATTAATAACCTCGTCGGCAGTTTGCGAAAAACCAGTGGCTGCAAAAACCAACAGTAACAAGAATAAAGAAGCTTTTTTCATAACGGGTAAATTATTCGTTCAAAAATAGAGGACTAAGTAAAGCAACCCTTTTCGGCGCAGAATTTTAAATCAACTTTATACTATGGACGCTAATCATTCATTTTCGGTAAAAGGCAGGTTGGTAGATATCTTCAACAAAAGAATTTTTGCCGCAGAGGTTAAGGTAGAAAATGGAAAAATAAAAACGATCGAAGAACTTACTGACGGAATCGAAACGACTGGTTTCATACTGCCGGGTTTCATTGATAGTCATGTTCATATTGAAAGCAGCATGCTGATACCAAGTGAATTTGCGAAAATAGCGGTAGTTCACGGTACAGTTGCAACGGTAAGCGACCCTCACGAGATTGCAAATGTTTGCGGGGTCGAAGGTGTTGAATACATGATCGACAACGGAAAACAAGTGCCATTTAAATTTAATTTTGGTGCTCCCAGTTGTGTACCTGCAACCATCTTCGAAACAGCAGGCGCAGAATTAAATGCCGACGATGTTGAGAAATTGCTTCAACGGAAAGAAATAAAGTACCTGAGCGAAATGATGAACTTTCCGGGTGTTTTATTTAAAGATGAAGATGTTTTGAAGAAAATTGCTGCCGCCAAAAAAATAAATAAACCGGTAGATGGCCACGCTCCCGGTTTGCGTGGTGAGCAGGCAAAGCAGTATATAGACGCTGGAATAAGTACCGATCACGAATGTTTTACGGCAGAAGAAGCACTTGATAAACTAGGGCTTGGAATGAAAATTCTTATCAGGGAAGGAAGTGCAGCTAAAAATTTTGAAGCACTTGCCGACCTGCTTCACGACCATTCTGCCAATATGATGTTTTGCAGCGATGACAAGCACCCGGACAGCCTGGTTGAAGGTCATATTAATAAACTTTGTGCACGAGGCGTTGCAAAGGGAATTGATGTGTTCAAAGTTTTGGAAGCGGCCTGCATCAATCCGGTGATACATTATAAATTAAACGTGGGACTACTTCAAATAGGAGATGCGGCCGATTTTATAATTGCTGAAGACCTAAAGGAATTCAACATTTCACAGACTTACGTCGATGGTAAATTGGTAGCGGACAAAGGAGTAACAAAGATATCATCTGTTCCTGCTGGAATCATTAACCGATTTGATTGCGACCTTACAACTCCCCACGATTTCAAGGTACGCGCTAGCCATATTGAACAGGATAAAATATGTGTAATTGAAGCCCTGGATGGACAACTAATCACTAAAAAACTTACAGTTCCAATAGGCTCTCTTTTAAAGGAAGATAGATTATTGCAACCAAATTTAGATGAAGACATTTTAAAAATCACGGTAATTAACCGTTATAAAAAAGCACCCATCGCAATTGGTTGGATTAAAAACTTCGGTTTAAAAAAAGGTGCTATTGCTTCAACTGTTGCACATGACAGTCATAATATTATTGCAGTAGGTGCAGATGATGAAAGCATTTGCAAAGCGGTAAACCTGGTAATAAATGAAAAAGGCGGAGTAAGTTGTGTTAGCGAGGAAGATTCAATGGTTTTGGGGTTACCTGTAGCAGGACTAATGAATGATAAGAACGGTTATGAAGTTGCACAAAGATATACAGCCATTGATAAAATGGCCAAAGGTCTTGGGTGTACATTATCTGCTCCCTTTATGACCCTTTCGTTCATGGCGCTTTTAGTAATCCCGCATTTAAAGCTGAGTGATAAAGGTTTGTTCGATGGCGACACTTTTAGATTTATTGACCCTATGCAGTAGCTAAGTTTGATAAATTGTTGAATATTAATGGATCGAAGACCAAAAGCGTACATTTCCTAGGTAGTTTCCACATGCCTCATAACTGTACAGAAACTATCTTCGGTTTATGAGATATTTCAAGAGGTCCGAGGTGCAGATCCCACTTACTTTTATGGTTATTGGTATCTTGTGGATCGTTTTCAGCGACCAGTTTTTCCTTTCTCTTCAAAAAAAATTATCATTATCAGAATTTACTTACATACAAACTGTTAAGGGATCTTTTTTTGTTTTAAGTGTCACAGTTCTTATTCATCTCATGACTAAATCTGCGAATAAGAAGTTAATTCAATCGCAGGAAGAGTATAAAGATCTTTTCTATTATACTCCAAACCCAATGCTTATTTTCAACTTGCAAACCGAAAAATTTTTCGATGTAAATAAGGCTGCTTTAGAAACTTATGGTTATTCTGCCCAGGAATTTAATGAAATGTCGTTGAATGATGTACGGTCGGACACGAGCGAGAAGTACAGGGTTTTGAGAGACGGAACCGGTAACATGTATGAACATAAAAAAAAGAATAACGACATTATCATTTGCCAGGAGAACAAAAGGGAGATTATTTATAAAAATATAGCATCGTGTCTTTTGTCTACGCACGATATAACAGAACTTCAAAAAGCAAAAACTGAAATTACTCAAAGGGAAAATCAATTAAAAACTATTTTAAACAGTATTACGGATGGCTTTTTTATAATCAGTAATGCTTTCACGATAGAAAAAGCAAATGAACAATTTGAAAAACTGGTGCAAGTTCCTGTAGAAGAGGTTACCGGGAAAAAAATATATGATCTTTTTCCCGGCTTCAAATCCTCCCTTCCCTATCGCCAGTATATGCTTGCAATAGAGACCCAAACAACTATCCATTTTGAAAACTTTGATAAGAGAACAAATAGCTGGTACAGGATATCGGCCTATCCATATGAGAGCGGCTTATCTGTTTTTTTCAGGGACATTACAAACGAAAAAGAAGCTGAGATACAAATAGCGCAAAACCAGCAAAAGCTGCTTGCTTTAATAAACAATACCGAAGATTTTATATGGTCGATCGATAATAATTTCAGGTATTCCATTTATAACGAACCTTACCAAAAAGCTTATTGCCAGTTATTCCGGGAGGACCTCTGGATTGGTAAAGTAGCGTTGAATGAGCAGCAGGGAAGCGAGCATGTTAAGAAATGGAAAACCTTGTATGAAAGAGCTTTACAAGGTGAAAAGTTTTCAATTGATATGGATTTAGTAATTGAAAACAGCTGTCACTTTACCACTGTACGCTTCAACCCGATTTATAGTGCTGACAAAAAGGTAATAGGTGTGGGATGTTTTCTACACAACATTACAGAAAGAAAGTTGCACGAGAAAAAAATTGAACAGCAGAATGAACAGCTAAAACAAATTGCTTTTATCACCTCTCACCAGGTTAGAGTGCCGCTGGCAAATATTTTAGGATTAGTGAATGTTTTAGATAAAGAAGATCCATTAAGTGCTGCAAACCTTACAATAATTGAGCATATTAAAACGTCTGCAGAACAATTAGACAAAACAATTATAAACATGGTTAAACAAACTGCGCAGTTTAAATAATGTCGATCACGTGTTTATTTTTTAACTTCTAGCTCCGACAAAAGTTGTAGTTTTTAAAAAAAATACAACCTTGAAAAAATTTCTACCCTTAATTTATGTTACTACCCTGTCGTTAATTTGTTTACGATGCTATTCACAAGAATCCTCTAATCTCCTTTTTATTGAAAATAAAGGCCAGTGGGATACAAAAGTCAGGTTTAAAGGAGAAATGCAAAACGGCTCATTTTTTCTTACAAAAACAGGGTTTACTGTTCTTCAACACAACGCCTATGACCTGCAGAAAATTTCTGAATTCAACCACGGCGCAGCATCTACATCAACCGCTGATCGTGGTTCTTCTTTGGCCGGCACTTCACGCAAGCTTACCCTGAGGTCGCATGCCTATGAAGCAGCTTTTGTAAACGCCGGTAATGCTCAGCTTGTTGGAGAAGAACAAACAGCAACTTACAATAATTATTTTATTGGAAATGACCCGTCAAAATGGGCAGCAAATTGTAAAATTTACAAAGCTGTCAGCTATAAAAATATCTATCCTAATGTTGATGTAAGGTATTACACAGCCAGTGGAAAAATTAAATATGATATTGTTGTAAAACCAGGTGGCAATGTAAATGATATTGCCCTCATGTATACCGGGGTGGATGGACTGGAAATAAACAATAGCGAATTGGTTGTAAAAACTTCTGCCGGAAATACAAAAGAGCTGGCGCCTTTCTCGTACCAGCTCGAAAATGGCAAACAAAAGGAGATCGGTTGCAAGTTCAAAGTATCAGGCAATACAGTAAAATTCGATGTAGCCAACTATTCAAAAAACCAAACACTGGTAATAGACCCGACACTGGTGTTTTCTACTTTCACCGGAAGTACGGCCGACAACTGGGGACATACAGCTACTTATGCTCCGGACGGAAGTTTCTTTGCCGGAGGTATTGTTTTTAATAATGGTTTTCCTACCAGTACCGGGGCTTTCGATTCAACCTATAACGCCGGCGCAAATGATGAGGAAGGAATTGGAGGCTTCGATATGGGTATTATAAAATTTAGTCCCGATGGCACAAACAGGATCTATGCTACCTATATCGGAGGAAGCAATGGTAATGAGCTGCCATCCAGCATTATTGCAGACGTTCAGGGAAATCTTATAATAGCTGGAAGAACCAGTTCGACTGATTACCCAATAACAACTACACAGCAAACCGGGCCCGGCGGAGATTATGATATTGTTCTCACCAAATTAAATTCTGCCGGTTCTGCAATTTTAGGTTCCTTAAAGATTGGAGGCAAAGGCAGAGATGGGGTAAACATAAGGCTCAAATATCCCGAAAGCAGTAGCACCATAAGTATACGCCGCAATTATGGAGATGATGCAAGAAGCGAAGTAATAGTTGATAATGCAGGCAATATTTTGCTGGTTTCACATACCCAGTCACTCGACTTTCCTACTACTCCGGGTGCGTTTCAAAAACTTTTAGGAGGATCGCAGGATGGCGTTTTTATTAAAGCAACTAATGATTTAAGTGCTATTTTAGTCAGCAGCTTTCTTGGCGGCGATAATATTGATGGAGCTTTTGCATTAGCTGTAAATCCGTTAAACAATAATATTTATGTTGCGGGTAATACTGTCAGCGAATACTTAGCCGGTGATACAACGGCTGTATTACATGGAAAATTCCAGGGAGGAGTGACTGATGGTTTTATTTCTATTATAAGTAGCGATGGAAGTACTTTACGAAAAACAAGTTATTTGGGAACGGAAGGTGACGACATGTTATACGGCATACAGTTTGACGACTTAGGCTTTCCTTATATAACAGGAACAACAACAGGAACGTGGCCGGTTATCAATGCCCGATTTTTTCAAACCGGCGGAAAGCAGTTTATCGCAAAGTTGCTGCCCAACCTTTCCAACTTTGTATATTCGACAGTATTCGGCACAAATACACCTAATCCCAATCTTTCCCCGATAGCTTTTCAGGTAGACAGGTGTGAAAATGTGTATGTATCCGGATGGGGAGGCGAAGTGAATACGAGAGGAGCATATCCAACTGCAGGTACATCAGGGTTAACTGTTACTCCCGATGCCTTAAAATCTGTAACCGATAACAGCGACTTTTATTTTTTTGTTCTTGAAAAAAATGCCGGGTCACAATTATATGGTTCCTTCTTCGGGCAGGATGGCGGATCAGGAGACCACGTAGATGGTGGAACAAGCCGTTTTACAAAAGACGGGATGCTTTACCAGGCAGTATGTGGCAATTGTAGCAGAGACGTTCTTTTCCCCACTACACCAGGGGTATGGAGCAAGTATAATGGCTCTACAGGCTGCAACATGGTAGCCCTTAAAATTGATTTTCGCCTTTGCAATATAACCGTACCGGTGCATCTTGCCGGCTTTACCGTCCGGGAGCTGAATAATTTCCACGAACTAACCTGGCAGGTAAATAACGAAGAGTCGGGTGATATTTATGTTCTCGAAAAAAGAACTTCTGCCGGAGAAGAGTTCTCTACCGCATTTACAACCGTTGCTAAACTACGCAGAAGCAGCAACAGTTATATGACTAAAGTGGCTGCAACAACTGCTGCTGAAACATTCTACCGGCTGAAAATAGTTTCTGCAAGTGGCCAGTATAAGTACTCTCCTATAGTTCGCTTAAGTAAAAACGGTCGTAATATTTTTAAAGCATTTGTATCAGCAAATAACTTGTACTTAAATATACCGAGCGATGCAGAAGCTATTTCTTTGTATAATACCGATGGTAAATTATTGAATAAACAAACCGCAACAGGAGGAGGTTTTACCATAATCCCATTAAATAAGTTTCCCCGCGGAACAATGGTGGTAAAGGTTGAGTTGAAGAACGAGGTTCTCGTGAGAAAAGTTGTTAATTAATTGCAATTGCGTTTGTCCGCAACCTGACAGATTCTTTGTATTTGTAGGGAGAGGTTGCAATATCTCCCCACAAATACATTTAACAGACCTATTATTAAAAGCAAACCTCAAGGGAACAAAACATAATAAAAGATACATTTTGGCACTGCGGATGAACGGAATGCGACGCAACGATGTTCAACCGGAGAGATGCAGCTTGCACCAAAAAACATCCACAACTGCCCCTTGTATTCTGCATTAAAGCCTCCTTCAAGCGCTTCGGCAGGTTATGCCTCCTGCCCTATCCATACCGCACCACCAATACTGCTGCGGATTGCACCTGTAACTGTGTCTAAAACATTGTATTCTTCGCGCCAACGCAATACACCAATTAAACCCATAACCAGTGCTTCCTTATAATTAATAAGTTTGGCATCTGGCACTACCACTTCTACGTTCAAAGGCTGAAGCGATTGGGTTAGCCGCTGAACGACAAAAGTATTAAAAGCACCGCCTCCGGTTACAAGCAGCTTACTGTTTCGTATCTCATTGTCTGCGCAAAGTTTTTGAATTGAATAAGCGATTTGCATTATTACATGCTCTGCATACGTTCGCAATTTATCAGCATTTGAGATCTCAAATGCATTTATCAAGGGAAACACTTCGTCGGTTCCAAAGCTATTGGCAAGCGATTTAGGATAAGGAAGCGAATAATAAGAAAGCGCATTTAAACGGGTTAATAAAGGAGTATACACTTTGCCGGAAGCTGCAATAGCGCCACCATCGTCAAACACTTTTCCATCAGTTTGTGCCAGCAGATTGAGGACACGGTTGGCTGCACAAACATCAAAAGCTATATAACCGACTTTTGTTTTACAAGAAAGATTGGCAATTCCACCAAGATTTAGATACAACGTATAGTCGCTAAACAACAACTTTTCACCAATAGGAACGATTGGTGCTCCCTGTCCGCCAAAAGCAACATCCATTGCCCGCAGGTCGCTTACAACATTTATTTCTGTAGCAGCTGCAATGGCTGCTCCATCACCTAACTGTCCTGTCATTCTAAATTGGGGGGCATGAAAAGTAGTATGACCATGGGAAGCAATCAACTGCACTTTATGATGAAGATCGTTTTCGGCAATAAACTCGTTTACCTGTTCACCTATGTATTGTCCGTATGCTGTATGAAGCAAAAGATAATCGTAGGCGTTAAGACTGGTAGCATTTTGCAGTTTTTCAAGCCATTCGGCATTGTAAGGCTTGCATTGCACTGCCTTAATTTCAAAGTTCCACTTTCCACCCGATTCTTCAAACTCAACAAAAGCCATATCCAAACCATCAAGCGAACTTCCACTCATTAACCCTATAACTCTATAGAACATAAATATTTAAGTTTAAGCTGTCGGATGCCATAATTGCTGTAATTTTCACGCCGCAATCTACAATTGAAATTTGCAATTTTACTATGGTCATTAATTTAAGTGAACAACACAGCCTGGTGAGCAATTGGGTAGGTGAGCTGAGAAGTACAGAAATACAAACCGACCGAATGCGCTTCAGGCGCAACCTTGAAAGAATTGCAGAAGTGGCGGCCTATGAAATAAGCCAGCAGTTGGATTGGGAGGAAGTTGAAATTCAAACGCCGTTGGGAATTGCAAATTGCAAAAAATTAAAAGAACAGCCTGTACTTGCAACCATATTAAGGGCAGGCTTGCCTATGCATTATGGCATGCTCAATTATTTCGACAGGGCCGATAATGCTTTTATATCGGCGTATCGCAAACACCGTCACGACGGCTCCTACGATATCAGTCTCGAGTATATGAGTTGTCCGCCGCTTGCAGGTCGAATAGTAATAATAAGTGATCCCATGTTGGCAACAGGGGCCTCACTGGTAAAAACAATCCAGTTTTTGAAGAACGATGGTCCCCTTGCCCAAATACATGTTGTGACTGCCATTGCCTGTACGATAGGAATTGAATATGTACAACTCGAGGCACCTGAAGTAAAAATATGGTGCGGCGAAATTGATGACGAATTAACAGCCAAGGGATACATCGTTCCAGGCCTCGGCGATGCCGGCGATCTTGCATTTGGAACTAAAATACAAATGTAAACGATAGAAAATATTAAATTTGTAAGCAACTACCTGCACAATCAGAATGTCTTTAGACCATGTTAACCCTACGAGATGCGTAAAGTTCTACTAATACTTATCCTTGCCGGCGCATTAATAAGTGCACAGGCACAGGATCCACATTTTTCGCAATTCTTTGCTTCTCCCCTTACGCTTAATCCTGCATTAACCGGCAAGTTCGACGGTGACTTGCGTCTGGCCGGAAATTACCGGAACCAGTGGCCTACTATCAACAGGGCGTTTACCACCACTACCGTTTCTGTCGATTTCCCGATCATGCGTAATCGCATCGCAGCCAACGATACGTGGGGAATGGGAGTCATGGGCTATTCGGACCAGAGCGCGAATAGCGCCCTCAAATTTAATTACCTTACTGTATCAACCGCTTTTCATAAAGGTCTTGACGAAGACGGCTACTCGCAAATTGGTGCCGGCTTCCAGGCAACTTACACCAACATGTTGCTAAATACTTCCGGTCTTAAATTCGAGGACCAGCTTACCCCGTTTGGATTTACCGGCAGCACAAATGAGGTTTTTAATAATGCCACGTTAAAAAATAATTATTTCGACCTCAACGCCGGCGTTATCTATACTGGTAGCACGAGCGACAGAAATAATTTTTATGCCGGTATTTCAATGTATCATATTACCCGTCCAAAACAACAGTTTACGGGCACGTTTTTCTTGTTAAACCCGCGAACTACGGTTCACGGAGGCGGCTATTTCCCGGTTAGCGATAACGGCACGGTTCATTTAAGTGCTCTTTATAGCACGCAGGCTTCTGCGTCGGAAACAGTTTTTGGAGGTGCGGTGCAACTGGCAGTAACAGAAGGTGAAAGTCCTACCAGTGTTTATTTTGGCAGCTGGATGCGTATTAATGACGCCATCATTCCGTATTTAGGTCTTGAATTTTCCGACTTTCGTTTGGGCGCTACTTACGATGTAAATATTTCTTCTCTGAAGGCCGCATCTCAATCGAGGGGCGGAATTGAAATTTCTCTTATCTACACAAGAAGACCTCCCGGAAGCCGGGGATTACCTTGTCCGAAGTTTTAAATTCTTTTTTGGACTTAGCATTTGAATGGCTATTGTACATCGTTGTGTCACTCACTTGTGCTACCTGTACAGTATTTATCATATCACATCGTCTTTTTGTACCCTTCGTTCTCCACAAAATAGTTATGATCTCGGCTAAGGGGCACACAACACGTCTCCCCCGATTTACACCTATTCCCCTCTCAGCAACCCGTACCGCTCTACGTCCTTTAATTCTCCGTGTCCTGTTCGGAATTCTCTTTTAAAAAAACCTTCCTGTTCAAAGCCGTTTTTGATAGCAACCTTTTTACTACCCACATTTTCAGGACTGAACTTGATGTATAGTTTTTCCATCCCCAGCTTTTCGAAGGAATAATTAACCAACCACTTTACTGCGTACGAAGTAATGCCTTTTCCCTCGTGATCTCCGTCAATAAAGTAAGCGAGTTCTCCTTTTGGCACGCTCCATTCAATATTTTTTAAAATAACGCTACCTATTATTTCAGATGTTTTTACTTTCTGCACTACAAAATAAAATTGTTCTTTTTTTAGTGCCTGTTTAAGTTTTTGTTTCGTAAACTTTTCTGCTGTCTCCAGGTCTATAATGCTTTTTGAGGTTTGAGGGAAATACATCGTCAGCCTTTCCCTGTTCTTTTCTATAACTTCGTATAGCTGTTTAAAATCTTCTTTTGCAACAGGTCGTATTTGTATCTTGTTCATTCCTATATTTTAAAAAAGATGAATTGCTTATTGAATAAAAATTTTGTCACAAGAGGCGGGGGAACGGAAGCTAAAATTTGTTTCCTGAAGTTCATTTCTAAAAAATCTGCCTTCATGTAGAATAAAACTGCCCGGCAAACATCAATCTTTTTTTACAGCCAACTTCTTTCCGCTTACATATTTATTGCCCTTTACAACAAACCTGTACGGCAATAGTGCGTCCTCTGCTGCATAGTCCACCCCGATCCTGGCGGTTGTAATTATATCATTTTCCTTATACCTGACACCGTCGTCGCAAACGTATAACTCGTCGCTCAGCAAACTGGTTCCCGTTTGGCTTGTATGTAAACCCAAAGCTTTTGCCACATTGCCGGGACCACGAGTAAGATCAAATTTATCAACTGTTTTTTTAGTCCGTTCCAGCATTACATCCATCCCCTCCATAGGCTCCAAAGCCCGTATTAGTATAGCATTCGGAACATCTTTTACATTGGTGACAATGTTAAACATCTGGTGAATACCGTAACATAAATACACATAAGCCACGCCTCCTTGTGAATACATTACCTCTGTTCGTTTTGTACGCCGGTTGTTATACGAATGCGATGCTTTGTCAAAAGGACCATTATAAGCTTCTGCCTCAACAATACGTCCTGCAGTAAGCCGACCATTGAAATTTGTGACAAGCACTTTTCCAATCAATTCCCTGGTAATGTTTGCCACATCGTCTCTTTCATAAAACGACAACGGAAGTTTTTTACAGTTGCTCATCGTTTTAATTAATCCGTCCGGTTGTATCAATGCAAAAAAATTATAAAGTTCGATGATCCAATTACTTGTGTTTTAGTATATTAATCATGCCTGCGTAAAAATAAGAGGCTAAATTTATACCATAAAAAGAAACTTTTTTGCTTAAAGACATTGTAATTGCTATCAGGTCGTATGGGCAGGCGCATACTTTTATCCGCCGCCATAATTTGTGGAAATGGATAATAATTCCGGGCATTATCTACATGATCATGTTTTGTGTAAGCATGTATTTTTTTGGCAAAAGCGCCAGTTTTGTTATAGAATTTATCAGCATAAAAACCGGCGTACGGGGATGGGTTGAAGGTATGCGTAGCAGCATTGCACAGTTTCTATTCACCCTTGCCGGCATGATGCTGTGGCTCGTTTTGATGCTTTTTTACTTTTCGCTGTTTAAATATTTATGGCTCATCGTCGGCTCTCCCATTTTTGCATGGTTAAGCGAAAAAACAGAAGCGATCATAGAAGGCAAAGATTACCCTTTCAATATGGCGCAATTGCTAAAAGATGTTGTCAGGGGAATTGGCATTGCTGTTCGAAATACTTTATGGCAATCGGTTTACTTAGTATGTTTTATCATTCTTTCATTCATCCCGGTTGTTGGCCTCGCCGTTCCTGTTTTCGCGTTGTTATTGGAATGTTACTATTATGGATTTTCCATGCTCGATTATAGTTGCGAACGTCACAAGCTAAGCGTTGCGGAAAGTGTCGACTTTATTGGAAAACGGAAAGGACTCGCCATTGCTAATGGCCTATTGTTCTACCTGATGCATTTGATACCGATAGTAGGCTGGGTGTTAGCTCCTGCTTATTCGGTAATTGCAGCGACTTTGAGTATGGTGAAGAACCAGGATTAAGGGGATAGGGGTGGTTTAGTGTGAGATGAAAATAAGTGACATTGATTTTTAGAATAACAATATACTTTCTTTGTTTATATATCCTTTATCGCTATTTAAGAGAATGGTAATTAGAAAACGAAATTGAACTTCCATCGGTCCGAATTCTTGACAGGATTGATACATTTTTACTTTTAACGGGTGCATAGTTACGGTTATACTCATAAAATTTGGTGGCAATCTTAATAAATATGCAGGCATTTAAATGATACTGACAAAACTGATACCTACTTGCTTTTTATTATGGATGCATTAGTTTAAGGATCGTCGCAAGATAAGAACTGGAAAAAGTAAGGATGATGGTACGAAAAGCTTTCGAAAACCCGTCCAGAAGATTTTCTCCTATTTTCCATTTCCGAAGTCAAAAACACTCCATATTTGCGTTCATTTTAAATTAGTGTCCTTCAATTCCTAATTCCTAATTCACCTACATGAACGGCAGCGTTTTTCTCATTCCCACATTCCTCCACGAACAGGCAATCGCAACTATTCCTTCTTATGTTTTAGACGCAGTGAAGCAATGCCAGGTATTTTTTGTGGAGAATGAACGTACAGCGCGCCGCTATCTGAAAATACTGTGGCGCGAAATGGTGATCGATGATTACCAGTGGTTTGCTATACATAAGGCTGAAGAAGAGGTTCAGCAATCTTTTACGCAATTACTAAAGCAGGGAAAGAACATCGGTATCATCAGCGAAGCGGGTTGCCCGGGCGTCGCAGATCCGGGGCAATTGCTGGTGAATGCAGCACAAAAGGCAGGGGCAACAGTAAAACCATTAGTCGGCCCAAGCAGTATTTTATTGGCCCTAATGGCCAGCGGGATGAATGGACAGAAATTCCAGTTTAATGGATACTTACCAATAGATAATCTTGAAAGGAAAACAGCTATAAAAGAGCTTGAAAATGAATCTGCAAAAAAGAATTGTACACAGATCTTTATTGAAACGCCCTACCGTAATAACCAGCTAATTAAACAACTGGCTGAAACATGCAAACCGCAGACACAACTATGTATTGCCGTTGATATAACTGCTCCTGCAGAAAGTATCGTTACGAAATCAGTTGGTGAATGGAAAAAGCAAATACCTGACATTCATAAAAGGCTTGCTATATTCTTACTCCATTCTTCTTAAATCAGACCTGCTTTTTAAGGATTACCACCATTAAAGTTGTTGGCGTTACTAATGTTGTAGACACTGTCTATAATAAACACCTGCATTCCTCTCCAGGGTAAAGCGCCTATATATCGCTTATAATGCAGCTCCATGTCTTTACCACTGTTTTCCATTAATTTTTGCGCTACTTTCTCATTTGTAACACTAAAAGAGAACTGGTTACTTTGGATGGCAGTACCAGGGCTTCCTCTAAAACCGCTTTGTATCAGTTGGCCTTCATATGTTTTGAAAATATACCCTTTCTTTTGAAAAGTATTCAAGACACCTGCTTTGGTACCCTCCGCGAAAACAAAAAAGTAGCGCCAATAAATGAACCCTATAAGTGCTATAACTACAATTGTAATAATGATAGTGGTGGCTTTACGCATATTCAAATTTTTATGTCCTTTATAAAAATATAAATTAATCGTGCCATCAGGGAAGGTCGTCAAACGTGAAACCAAAGACACTATTCACAATCATCCTTATCGACGAGGTAAATTAATGCAGCCATGTTAACGGCTTCGAGCAAAAGCGCTCTTTTGTTCACTGGTTCAAAAACACCGCCTCGTGAATGATGATTTTCGTAATTGGCTTTCGCCTGTTCTGCATGTTTCAAACCTCCACGTGTGGCATTTTCCGCATTGGCAAAAAGAACAATGCGAATTGTTTTTTTGGGTTTGTATCCTAGGACTTTCAGTAGCCGTAAAACCTCCATTGCTTGTACAATGCCGGTTCCAAGTCGTGCGCACCTTCATTCACATCCCAACTATCCTGGGTGTACACCAATTGTTATGAACTCCTTAGAGGCTTCACTGCCTTTTAGATCAGCAATCACATTATGTTCGTGGTGTAAAAATTTACCGCTTGTTGTCATCGAAATCACCACATTTCTGTTGCTATTACAGGATTCCATAAATAATCTGCAGCTTTAAGTCCCACCGACACTGCAGGTATTGTAGGATCATTGTGTGTAGCCCCGGTTAAAGAACGCACCAACACTCCTATTGCCCCATATTTCGCTGCCCGGCTTGCTCGGCATGACCGCTATACTACCGACTCTCTATAAGCTCTTGCCGGCACCATGTAGGTGGGGTTAAACTTATAATTATAAAATCGAATTTTCCCTTTACTTCATCCTTACGCTTTTCCAGTTCATCAAAAGAAGCAACAGTCATCAAGTGGGCAGTAACTCCTTTTTTTCCTCTAACCGTCGAATTACCAAGGGCTACACATCGAGTGCAGGTTGCTGCTTTTTTCCATCCAGGCTAATTACTGCGGTTTTATGTTGTCCACCCCTTACCCTTTGCGGAACCCTGCACGCTGCATATAAACAGTGTTAGCCGGAAGTTGGCGTAAAGATGTCGCACCCCAGTTTTCTGCTTTCGACATTTGAGAAGAACCTGCAAGCCGCCCGCCGATCTTTTTTGTTAAATAATGCAGGTTTTCGAAAGCCGTCACGTTTACCAAAATTTCGTTAGTAATGCTCCTGGTAAAACAGAATCAGGGTTTTGAGCCTGTGAAAAAAAGGGATCAAGGTGACAGCCACTAATAATTTTCGCATTAAAAAACTTTGTGCGGTAAATTAAGCAAATGTTATTTACTGCCCCGATTGTTATTATTCGATAAACTAATACCGGAATTTATTGTTACTTGCACCAAATTGCAGATAGAAAGTAGATTGAATATGAGAAAGAGTTGCAATTTATTCCCCGTGCAAGAGTGCGTCGCCCGTCCGAAGGGATTCCTCCTGGCGGGCAAGAAAAGATGAGTAGCACGGGGATACCGGTCCCAAAAGGGATGACTTTGTAATAACATAAAAAACCAACCGCTAAAATGCGTATAGGTATTGTTTGCTACCCCACTTTTGGGGGAAGTGGCGTTCTCGCCACCGAATTAGGAAAGGCCCTTGCTGATAAAGGTCATTCTGTGCACTTTATCACCTACCAGCAGCCAGTAAGGCTGAATGTTTTCAGTGCAAATATCTATTATCATGAAGTTCGTGTCCCCACTTACCCGCTGTTCGACTACCCGCCTTACGAGGTGGCATTATCGAGTACGATGGTTGATGTAATACTTAATCATAATCTCGACCTGCTACATGTGCACTATGCTATTCCGCATGCATCTGCGGCTTATATGGCAAAACAAATTGTTGCGAAAGTAGGAAG
This sequence comes from Segetibacter sp., assembly GCA_028288485.1. Classification (GTDB taxonomy): domain Bacteria; phylum Bacteroidota; class Bacteroidia; order Chitinophagales; family Chitinophagaceae; genus Segetibacter. The sequence goes on along the minus strand of JAQBNO010000174.1, from coordinate 52,129 downwards.
AAAAATACCTGTGATAACTACGCTTCACGGAACGGACATCACGCTGGTGGGAAAAGACAAAACCTATGCCCCGGTTGTTACTTTCAGCATCAATGAAAGCGACGCGATCACCGCGGTGAGCGACAACCTGCGTATGGAAACATTCAGGTCTTTTGCTATTACCAAAGAAATAGATGTAATTCACAATTTTGTAGACGTTGCAAGGTTTAGCAAAAAGCCGATCGACGCTTTTCGAAGGGTAATTGCGCCGAATGGCGAACGGATTTTAGTGCATGCATCAAATTTCAGACGGGTAAAAAGAGTGCAGGATGTAGTGCGTGTTTTCGCGGAGGTAAGAAAGCAGATGCCGGCAAAATTACTGATGGTTGGCGATGGGCCCGAACGACCTGTAATGGAAGATCTGGTAAAAGAATACGGTGTTGCTGAAGACGTCCGTTTTTTAGGCAAGCAGGAGCAAATGGAAGAAATTTTAGTGGTGAGCGACCTGTTCATACTGCCTTCGGAATATGAAAGCTTTGGACTGGCGGCGCTTGAGGCAATGGCAGCAAGCATGCCGGTGATCAGTACAAATGCGGGTGGTTTACCCGAAGTAAATATTCATGGTGTAACAGGTTGCCTGTCGAATGTAGGCGATGTGGCAGACATGAGCAGGAATGCTATAGAGATTTTGGCGGACGACAAAACTTTGGCCACTTTTAAACAAAATGCCTACGAACAGGCATGCAGGTTCGACATTAATAACATTATCCCTGTATACGAAAAACTATACAGCCGGTTTTGTACAATGGATTGCCAATAGAACTTTTTCTATTCAAGTGGAAAACAGGTTAATAAATTCCGTTGATCTACATCAATGGAATTTATTAACCTTTGTCATTTTTCAAAGTATAAGAGTTGGTTAGGTTTGCATTTCAAACAACAACAAATTATACCGAAAATGAAAAAATTGTTTATTCTCGCAGCTATTGCCCTGGTTTCAACCGCATCTTTTGCCCAAACAAAGTGGAATGTTGATAACGTACATTCTTCTGTAAAATTTTCTGTAAGTCACCTGGTGATCTCTGAAGTTGAGGGTGCATTTAAAAAGTTTACTGGTTCATTTACATCAGCCAAACCCGATTTTACTGATGCTGCCATCAATTTCAATATCGATGTTAATAGCATCAATACCGATAACGATATGCGTGATAATCACCTGAAAGGGGACGATTTTTTTAATGCAGAAAAATACCCGGTTATAACATTTAAAAGCACATCTTTCAAGAAACTTTCAGGTAATAAATATGCATTGTATGGCAACCTCACAATGCGTGATGTAACGAAGCCGGTGAAGTTTGATGTGGTGTACGGCGGAACTGCAAAAGACGGTTACGGCAACACCAAAACAGGTTTTAAAGCTACTTCAGTGATTGACCGTTTCGATTACAATTTAAAGTGGAATAAGTTAACAGAAGCGGGTGGAGCCACAGTAGGTAAAGACATTACCCTGGACTTGAAATTAGAGTTTAACCAGGCGAAGTAATTCCGGTTTTTTTCTCAAGCTGTTTATTTTTTTTGATACAGGCATTTGTTTTTCAAGCCCATCATCGTTGCTACGCTCAGTTCAACTTTTTAGTTATGAATTGAACTGAGCGTAGCAGTTAACGCTGGGCAAAGCCGAAGGGTCGCATTTCGTTCATACGCAAATCGCTGCATCTCCAGGCTTTATTTAAACACCTCGTTAAAAAATATAAACAGCTTTTTTACATGTGTACATTAGGGTGGTGCCTTAAGAAGCAGCGGATGTTTTAATAAATCAAGAGACTGCAATTTCACAACCATTATCGACAAATGCAAAAAATTCGAGAACCAGAGACACCTAAACCGGGATTAAAGCTGTTTGATAACAGTGCTCCAATACAACTTCTGTGTGAATACCGGGTTTAAGAAAAGTAAATGAAAATTTTTGATCGTTACCGTGTAAGAAGTAGAATTATTTACAAGCGGCTTGTTTTCATTACTGTAACGATTAGACCGCGTTTATTCATTTTGTAACACCCTTATCCGTAACAAATTTTACTATTTTATATTTTCCCGGATTGGGAATAATTTAAGAGTTGGGATAATTAGCGTTCAATCATTTCAAATTGCCGATAATACGAACTCATTTTTTTGGCGCCCGGCAACTACTCAAAACGTTGTTATTTCTGTGGCTTTTAAGTTTGCCTACTCGCTTAATTTTACTTTTGGAAGCAAGGCCATTACTAACATGAAGAGAGAAAAAAGAATCATCGCGTAAATTCCTAATTTCTTTTCCGGACATTCACCAAGTTCGCAGCGGGATATTATTATGTAATTGCGGATAGCCCAGGCGAAATTTAAGGTAACGATTAAAACATTGGTACGCTTCGCCCAGATTTGCGGAACCAAAAAAAGAACAAAAGCTACCGCGGAAAAGAATACATGCAGAGCTCCGGGAAGGCCAAAATTTGTAGATGCTGTATTGAAACCTGTAATGGTGCTTTGAATAGGCTCAATGTACACCCAGGGAATAAAGCAACTATATATCAATGCCACTGCAGCTATAGCTCCCAAATAATTTGAGTACTTCATGGCGTAAAATTAGAAGTGAATACTTACTTGTAGTCACTTTTTTTGAAGAACCAATCCTGCTAATCTTATTTATACTGCCAGGTAAGATATTTTATTACTAATTATTTTCTTCGTTCCATAGTAGAGCCGCACCGAAAACTCCTGCACTGTCACCTAATACCGGCTTGCAGATGGGCGTTGTTAGTTCACCGTTATTGAAAACATACTTTTTAATTCGCTCGTAACCTTCGGTGTACAGTAGGTCAATATTTCCAACACCTCCACCAATTACAATTAAACCGGGATCCAACACATTAACAAGTGTAGATATTGCCCTGCCATAGCTTTCTAACAAACGGTCAATAGTTGCTGTTGCAGTTGGATCGGCGCCCAACAAATGGTTTTGCAAAATTTGACTGAGCTTAAGTTCCTGGCCACTTCTTACCCCGTAAAATCTTTCGAGGGCCGGACCCGCGATTACCATTTCTACACAACCTTTCTTACCGCAATAACATAACTCGCCATTCTCTTCGAGTATATTATGTCCCCATTCTCCGCCAATTCCATGTTGACCATTAATTATTTTTCCATGCACAACAAGCCCACCTCCTACTCCGGTTCCCATGATCACCCCGAATACAACTTCTGCTGCCGGATAATTCTTACCTGCCCCCATCAGTGTTTCTGCCAGGGCAAAACAGTTGGCATCGTTGGCTAATTTTACCGGCACACCTAGCACTGTTACAATATCGTTGTGCATCGGCTTACCATTCATGCAAACCGTATTGCAATTTTTCATTTTACCGGTCTCCGGCTCGAGTACTCCTGGGGTGGCAAAACCAATTCTTACAGGCAACTCACCCAACTCCTCTGCTACTAAATCTACCAGCTTTTTTATTTGAACCAATATGTGCTCATACCCTTTATACGATTCTGTAGGTATACGTTTACGTAAGATGGTTTTCAAATTATCAGCCGTATCCAAAACGACACATTCGATTTTCGTACCTCCCAAGTCGATGCCCCACGCTTTCATTTTTTTATTGTTTTTAGTTATCAAGCTTCCCGCCGAATTATAAGCAGAACAACTTTACCTCTTTTTTATTGCAACAGCTTCAGCATAAATATGTACCGTGTACTTTTATCATAATGCGATAAAAGATGTTAACGATTTGCCGATGAACGTACACCCGCTGAAGCGGGAACGATCATTCAACAAGGATATAGCGAGGTTAAAAAGTGAACCGGTTTTGGTACAGATCCAGGATTTCAAAAAACCATTTCCAATTTTAAATGCAATAGCAGAAAATGAGTGATCTTTTAATTCTCCTTTACCAATTGTCTTTCGAGGGCTTCAAGCGATACGCCTTTCGTTTCCGGAACTCTGGTCAAAACCCATATAAGCTGCAATAACATCATAAATGCAAAAAATGCGAATATCGGCCACGGGTTTTCTTTAAAAATTCCGTTTTCCGAATCTAAAAACACAGGGGTAAGAAGTGTGATAAGAGCCGCAAATACCCAATGCACGCTGGCTCCAAATGATTGCCCCGTCGCCCTTACTTTGTTAGGAAAAATTTCGGATATGAATACCCAGATGACTGCACCCTGTCCTATAGCATGAGAAGCGACGAAAAGCAAAAGAAACACCAATAAAAATGTTGGAGTTGCATGTGAATAAAAGGCCCAGGCAACCATAGCAAGGCTGAGGATATAACCGAATGAACCGATGGTTAGTAAAGTTTTTCTACCGGCCTTATCAATCAGGTAAAGTCCGACGAAAGTAAAAATAAGGTTGGTGCCACCAATGGCTATTGAATTTAAGAGAGATTCTTTTGAAGCAAGACCCGCCCTTTCGAGAATTTCGGGAGCATAATACAAAATGAAATTGATGCCCGATAGCTGGTTGAAAAAAGCAACCATAAATGCCAGCCAGAGAATGGCTTTATATTTAGAACTAAAAAATCCGGAAGTGTGGCCGGCTGAAGTTTCGTGCTTAATACTTGTTGTAACCGATGAGATAACTTCTTCTACATTTGACACTCCTAACCTTAGTAAAACCCTGGCAGCAGCCGCCAGATCATTTTTCTTAGCTATTAACCAGCGGGGACTTTCCGGAATACTTACAACCATTACAGTATAAATAAGTGAGGGAACAGCCATCACCCCAAGCATCCAACGCCACGAGTTTTCGCCACCCATCCCCTCGAAGAAATAATTCGAGAGAAAAGCGACCAGTATTCCAAAAACAATATTGAACTGGTACATCGCTCCTAACCGGCCTCTTGTAGCAGGAGTGGAAATTTCTGAGATATAAGTTGGAGCTGCTACAGAAGAAACACCTATACCTAAACCACCAATAAAACGGAAAAATGAAAAAGAATACGGACCCGGAGCCAATGCGGAGCCTATAGCGGAAACACTAAAGAGAACACCAATCCACAACAATACTTTTTTTCGTCCATATATTTCGGTAGGAATGCCGCCAAACAATGCGCCCACAACCGTGCCCCATAGCGCCATAGACATAATGAAAAAACCGTGAAACCACGGAGAAGTATGCCAAAGCTCTTTTATGGGTAGATTAGCCCCGGATATAACGACCGTATCGAATCCGAAAATAAAACCGGCAAGGGCGGCTATTAAAGAAATACCCAAAAGATTTCCGGAACCCTTTACCGATATATTCGACGTAGTTTCATTTGCGGCAACTTGCATATTAATAGTTGAGTTGGTTGATTATTATTTTAGCACTTAGGAGGGCTAAATATAAAGTAAAAATTATTTTAAAGGGGAGATACAGATGGGGTAGACGCTATGGCAAGACATTTTATACCTGGTACTGTTGATGAATTCACGGTCCTTCTTTCCGCTTTCGGCCATTAAAGGGCTACATTTAATAACATAGGCCTCTGCTAATGTATTCGCCCTTTCAGGGCTTATGTCACTTGTGCACTGTGTCACGGCTTTGCCCTATACTGGCGGCTTCCCGCTTTGAGGGCTTTACTTATAGCTTATCCTTAATTCTACTTTTTCAACTTTTTGAAATAACTGTTCATAAACAGGAGCTGGTAATTGATTGCATTCGTCCAATAATTCCAGTTATGTGCTCCCGGCCGGCTTATATAATCGTGCGGGATGTTTCGCATTGACAATTGCTGGTGAAGATTTTCGTTCACTTTATAAAAGAAGTCCTCGGTACCACAATCAATTAGCAACGACAGTGAATTTGGTGTAAGGAGGTGCAACATATTAATAACGGTATTTTTCTCCCAAACTTCGGGCTGTTCAGCATATTTACCGAGGCGTGCAGCCATGTCCCAATTGTTGGGGAAAGGCCGAATGTCGACGCCGCCGCTCATAGTCCCGGCAGTTCCAAAAACATCCTGGTGCCTGAAGGCCAGGTACAAAGCTCCATGCCCGCCCATACTCAATCCCGTAATACCCCTGCCTTCCCGGCCCTTGATCGTTTTATAGTGATTATCCACCCACTTTACCAACTCCCCCGAGACATACGTTTCGTACTTATATTTTTCATCGACCGGGCTATCCCAATACCAGCTATTGTTGCCGTCGGGACAAACAATAATTATGTTGTAGAGGTCTGCTGCCTTTTCAAAACCTGTCGCTTTCGTGATCCAATCTGCATAATTGCCACTATAACCATGCAATAAATAAACAACGGGCAAAGCGGTCGCCGCGTTATAGTTGTCTGGTGTAATAACAACCGCTTTAATGTTCTTCTTCATCGATGCACTGTATGTGACCACAGTATCAACAACTGCCGCCTTTACTACTTGTAGTAGAGTACAAAACAACGCAGCCGTTAGCAGCATCTTCTTAATCAAATACTTCATCTTATTATTTTCTATTTTAAAACTTTTTTTAATCTTCGATAAACAACTCTCAATTTTCAGTAATCAATAATAGCTTAATAAATTTGCCATGAAGTAACACATTAGTTTTCTTTTTTGGTAGCCGTCGGGTTCACTCTTATTAAACTTTTGTTGCCACGCTCGCTTGTACTGTAACGCATTGTTTACCGTGGCAGTTCACGGCAGTTTGTTGAAGGGCCGTACCCTTGTACTTTTGATCCATCCTGCTGCAATAGATGCACTTGTTTTTGTAGATGGTAATTAAGTTGAAACTAATACCGTCGGCTATACCGATGTTTGCTTGCATAGTTGGTGTGCAGCCAGGAGAACGCACGGATGTTCACGAAGTAAACATTTCTAAATTGCCGTGTTAAATAGCGCTGATACTGTTAAACGGAGCGTCGCAACGATGTCTCATAGTTACTTAAAAGCCGGCCTCCCAATACACTACGTTAGGTGGATACCGGAATAGGGGTATTAGGGTGCCAACGTCTTAGTTATTTTTCTTTTGCTCACCAGCGTTTTCCTGCACGTATTTCCATTCGCCTGTCTTAATGTTCAGTGTCCATGGTTTTGGTTCAGGTACCCATAATTTACCTTCTCCAATTTTAAGAGGCATCCAGATATAACGAGAGTCCCATTGGGTGCCCGGCTTCCACACATCTGCCATAAAAATTATGGTAGTAGTTTTTTTACCAACCACTTTTATAAGCATTGTAGATTGAGAACCGTAGGTGTTGGTTTCCGGTGGGGCTATGTCTTTAAATTCCGTCCAGGGACCTTCCAACGTTGGTGCTGTAGAATACTTGTTTGGGTTTGCTTTCCATCCCGTTAGTGCCGACCCAATAGAATAATACAAGCCTTGATAGTGTACAATTGCACCGCCTTCCATGTGTGCTTTTACAAGGGTCATTTCCTTTTCAACATCCATATAATCGTCTGCCAGTCTTGCTATACGGAAGCCGAAAGGACGGTCTTCAAAAACAAGGTAAGCTGTACCATCATCGTCTATGAACTGACCAATATCACGACTTTCATGACCTAACGGACGAAAGCTTTTTACGTACGTGAATTGGCCATCCGGTTTGTCGCTCACTGCAATACCAACTCTGGCAAACTTGTAGGTACTGTTATCGAGGTGGAAGTACATTACATATTTCTTCGTTCTTTTATTATAGAAAACCTTGGGCCTTTCCAATACCCATCTCCTTCCCAGGTTCTCCGGATCCGACATTTTTACTACATCGCCCCTGAATTTCCAATTCATCAGGTCTTTTGATGAATAACAGCTTACATAGCGGTAGTTTGTATCTAGCCCTTTCGAACGCTCTTCGCCATACCAGTAATAAGTTTTACCAATTTTAATGATACCGCCGCCATGCGCCTGGATGTGTTTGCCATCTTCATCAGGCCATATATCTCCCGGCCGGATAACATTTTGCTTCTGAGCAAATACACCTATACTTAACCAAATTAGAGAAAGAACCAGGAGTTGATGTTTAAATAAAGTATGCATGACTATAATATTGTTGCGGATTACCTTGAAGGTTCTATGATCGTTTCCTGCTCCAATTTTTCTTTTAAAATAATTGAAACTATATCTCCTTTTTCAATTTCAGTGTTTTCTTACGTATGCTTCCCCGCTCGTCGTCCTGGTATGCAAAGTTTGATGCCTCAACCATTGAGGCAGTAATTATTTATGGCGTTGAAAGGAAGACCTTCAATGAGCCTAATAATTACTACTATCGACCCATTGATGACTCCACACTTGCAATGCTTTTCCTTATCGCCGCCAAATGCTGTATCTTATTTTCGCCGCAAAGTTTACACCTCTTGTAGCGGCTTTCCAGCTAATTCAGTTTATCGAGTTCTTCCGCGGTAAAAGTCTTTTCCCTGTTTTTAAATTTGTTCCTGGTGTTGGTAATATCGCCGGCGCTAACTTTTTCGGCTTTGTTACTCCAAGCGTTCCTGATATAATTAAGCACCTGTGCTATGTCTTCGTCGGTAAACTCTTTATTATGCCCAATAGGTGGCATATCACCATTAATTTCAGGCGCCTTATATACTTTACCCGACACCCGAACCGGCCCTGTTAAACCGTATAAAACGATTGCAATTAGTTTCTCCTTATCACCCACTACCCAGTTCGAATTATTTAAAGGTGGTGCAAGGGAAGGTACGCCGTTACCGTCCTTGCCATGGCAGGTCTGGCAAATCGTACCAAATAAAGCCACACCTTTCGGATACAGCTTTGCCAGTTCTGCCGGACTACGGTTGTTCCTCGACCGTGCTATATCGTCCATTATTTTTTTCAATTGCCTGTTAATAACAAGGTTCGAGTCGGGGTTAATCTTAAGCGCTTCTTTATAAAAAACAGCTTCTTTATCTTCAAGGTTACTTATTATGGCATCGGCAACAAATAAATTGTCTGGATATTTTTTGGCAAGGTTTACCAACAGCCGGTGTGCTACAACGGGGTTAATGCGTTGAACGAAGTGAGCCAGGAAAGCAATATAGGGAGCTGCAAGCGTATCTTTCTGATCGATCATTTTTTGCAAAACAGGTAAGAAAAACCGGTAATTCATCTTATTCATCACCGACGGCAATACACTCAATGCCTGCATGCGGATCTTCCAGTCGGTTTGCTTTAATAAGGGCAATACATCTGTTGTTTGTAAGATGCCAAGTCCCTCCATGGTCCAAAGCGAATGGCTTACGCTTAACGGACTATTAATAGCTTTTAGTTGGTTACGTAAGGCAGAAGCAATTGTCTTATTCTTTCCATCAACCAATAGCTGCTGGGCCTTGTTTCTTACCCATCCATTTTCGCTTCGTAATAAAGACACCAATTGATTGGGGTCTTTAGAAATTTTTATGGCTTGCTCGTTCTTATTTTCGGGAACTACTTTGTAAATACGACCGTACGAAAGCGGCTTGGTTAATGCCCTTTCCCTGATCTCGTTTTTAAGGTAAGGAGTTAAATAAGTTTTGTGCTGGATAATGCCGCGGTACATGTCGATAATATACAATGCTCCATCTGGTCCAACATATAAACTTACCGGTCGGAACCGTTCATCTTCGCTCGCCAGGAATTCCTTTTTTGTGTAAGCTTCCCTGCCCTGAACCTTATATCCATCCTCCTGCAAAATATTTCTTTTGATGAGGTTTGCGGATGGCTCTGCAACAAATGCATTTCCATAATAGCTTTTGTCAAACAGGGTACCGTTGTAAATGACGGGGCTACAAGCAGCAGTAAAGTTCACAAGACGGAGACTGTCATCGAGTACTCCCGGCACATACCCGCGGTTTACTCCCGGGGTAGGCCTCGCTGGAAATACGCGGTTATCAGCTACTACTTTTCTAATATATCCCGCTACAGACCGCTGGTGAGCATTGGTAGCACCAAGACCCGGACTAAAATAATCACCCAGGAGGTTCTCCGAATTTGTATTATAAAACAAACGCCCCTGGTCATCCTGGGTCATACCCCATTGTCCACGGAAGTGCGTTTTTTCTATAAGCCACTTATTACCCTTCTTACGATAGCGCTTGCTCGATTTTGCGCTATAGATCCAATTGTCCAAAGCCCGGAATAAGCCATTTGGCTGATGTTCTACATTCCCGCCTTCAGCATAAGTAGCGTCGACCAAGGTCCTTCTTACGGGGCGGTCATTTTGAATTTGATAGAACCAGAGATTGGGCGATTCTGCTACGAGGATCCCGTTTTCTATTAAACAAATAGCGCGGGGCAATACCAGCGAGTCTAAAAAAACTTTGCGATCATCCATTTTTCCATCGCCATTCTTGTCACTCAGGATCACCACCTTACCGTTTGGCTCATCTTCGCCGGTACCTGAAGTATCCGGCATATAATTTTCCATTTCTACTACCCACATTCGTCCCTTGTCATCAAAATTTAAAGCCACCGGGGCGGCAAGCAACGGCTCTGCAGCTACCAGCTTTACTGAGAATCCACTTTCGACGTGCATTTTTTTGATTGCTTCCTCGGCTGATAATACCGGCGCGTCTAAGGAATTCTTAATCAATAATGAATCGCCGCCCATGTTTGAACTACCGGAATATATCGGTTCTTGCCTTTTTATTCCCATTAGTGCTGCCACAGTTAATAAAACAAGGAGAAAATATAAAATCCTTTTAACTAAGAATTTTTCTGTCTGTTTGTTGTCATAATCCAACGCTACCTTCACATAATCCTTCATAAGTACACCGGAATTAAAAATTTATATATTGTTGTTACTGAATAAATCAAAGGTAAAAAGTGTTGTACGACTACCTTTGCTGTTTGTCCAGTTCTATTTATCCAATTGCCTTTGCTGCCGTTATTGAAACTATGTTACAGACGACATCACCCCTTTAAAGTAACCGAGCGATTCTGCTATGCCGGGCAAAGGATCGCTCATATCTTTTTCAAATTCTATGCTGCAAACACCCTTGTAATCAACCCTTTCAAGTGCTTTTACCAGGGCCTTAAAATCAATCACACCTCTGCCGATTTCTGCAGCTTTACCATCCTGTGCAGCAGCGGTCACATCTTTTATATGCAGGTCAAATAACCGGTCCTTATATTCTTTTATCGCTTTTTGCAAATCTGTACCTGCTCTTTTTGCATGACCGATATCAAGGCACAAGCCCATACGTTGATCTCTTGTTTTAATCCTGTCGTAAACTTGCTGTGGTCCGGGATATAACTGGTCTTCAGGACCGTGATTGTGAATTGCAATCCTTATATCGGTTTCTTTACATTTTTGTTCTGTATAATCCAGCAGATCATAACCGGGCACGCCCACAATTAAATCAACGCCTACTTTTTTTGCATACGCAAAAGCGTCGTCAACTGCTTGTTTTGTTTTCATGTAGATAACACCAACCGCATAAACCTTAATGTTTGCAGTTGCAAATTGCGCCATTACTGACTTTATTTTACCATCGTTGCTGTTTATGGGGAGATGAAAATCTTTTAAGGAAAGGTTTTGAACCGCTACCCGTTTCATCATAGCAATTGATTTTTCCAAATCAAACCTGGCAAATGTGTAGCCTGCCATGCCAATAGGCAAAGGCTTCGCGTCGTCGGCTGCGGCGGAATTAAAAGGGGCTGATTTACTGATGAAAGGTATGGCGGCTGCACCGGCCAAACCCAATGCGGCTTTTTGAATAAAACTTCTTCTCGATTGTTCCATCTGAGCAATTATCGTTAATCGTTTTGATATGGGAGGCTAAATTTAAGGGTAATTTAGGCATTGAATCGATTAAATGCAGGAACTAAGACAGACGAGGGCTTTGAGTAACAATTTGCAGTACAAGTGAGTGACACAAGGATGTAACATGCGTGTTAAAATGCCGGTTACCAAAAAGAACAATATAAACTGAAGCTAATTAATAAAAGTCCACCAAATACCTAACCTGAACCAAAAACCTTGTTGAGGATAATACTGGGCAGTGAAGTTATTCTTGTTGAAACCAATGCTGCCGGTATTGGTTCCCAACGTATTGATGTTCTCGGCCCTGACAAAAGCTTTGAAAGTTTTTATACGGAAATTAAAAAAGGCATTTACTTCGGGGCGATTATTCACCGTATAGCTATCCTGGTAAAAAAACTGGCCGAGGAAAGGCGAATAATTGTCGGCTTTATAAGGCGTATGATACCTTACTTCGACGCCTATTGCGTACAGCATGTTTTTATAATAAACGCCTTCGAATTGAAGCCGATTACTGGTAAATAGCAATGGAAGGTTAACAGGCGGGTTACCGGCCTTTTGCTGCAAGTGAACCTCGGAATACAGGTTGAGATATTTGGTTAATTTAAACTTCTTCTTGGCCGCGAGGTGCAAAACATTAAAAAGGGTTCCCTCCTGTGTTGCAGAAAAGAAACTATCGGCATACGTATAATTACTTACCAGGTAATAATCGCCGGAAAGAGAAAAATTCAATGCATCGTTTGTAAGAGAACCGCTTATTCGGGTAAGATTTTCTTTATTCAGGCTTCCATTGAAAGTGAGCGGGAACATACTTTCGGGTCGAAAAATAAAAGAAGGCGAGCGGTTTACGTTCTGAAAACCAAGTTCGAGGTATCCTAATTTTTTGCTGATGACTCTTTTCAGGTTCACCTGCGCCGCGTAGTCGCCGCTGTTTACACCATTGAAATAGAATTGACCCACACCTTCAAGGTCCCACTTTTGGTTGCGGGTACGGTTGCGGTATTCTCCGTTCAAAAAGATGTTGTGGTATTTTTGGCTGAGATTTCCAAATGTACCTGAAAGGTTTTCAAGGGTTATTCCCGCTTTGATAAACTGGTTCAGGTTATTTTTTTCGGGAAAAGAAATGATGCTGAAATCGTTTTGAATGCTCTTCCAGGTATCGCGGTACATGATAGAATCGTTCGGGATAGCCCTCTTGAAGAAGGTGAGGTAGTCATTTGTTTTATTGGAGCCCTCGAACAGATCCCTGAACTCGTATTGTTGCTTGGAAAAAATGAAATTATGCTGCAACCGGAACCGCGGATAAAATAAACGAACCACAGTACTGTCATTAACGATCAGGGAATCGCTCTGGCCAAAATCATACTGCTGACGTAGCAGGAAATTGGTTTCGTTATAAACATTCCCCGTAGTAACCCTTGTATTAAAGGGGTTTCGCGAAGGGTTGGTATCTCCGGCCAACCTTGTAGGAATAAGATAACGGTTCGTATACCGGTAATCGTTTAATAAAGTATCGCGTTGAATTCCTCCATTTTCCGACGACAGCAATTTATTAGCTGTAAAAATGCCGTATACCGAATATCGTTTGTTCCGGCTTTGGTAATTACCGTTTATGCGATAACTGTTATGACTGGTATTTTGATTTTGAAGATTTCCGGGCGAATTGATCAACCGGTACTGAAGCGCCATATTGAAGTTAGGCCTGATGTTCTGGGTATGAGTGAGGTTGATCATTTGTTCGGCCTTACTTCCAAGCATATATCCCAATTCGGTATACGGCCTTGTTGTTTGATAGAACTTTGTATCCTCGAACCTGAACTTATAAATATCGAAGGCGTGAAAACCTGCATCAAAGCCAGGTTTAAGATTCGGATTAAATAACAAAGAACGGGCAGCGGTACCAAAATTCCCCAGGGTAACATAATGAGCCGGTATCGGAAACCGCGTCAGGAAATCGGTTACTGTTGTATCTAAATTCCTGGTTCTTGTAGAGTCGAAGAACCGGTAATAAATAGTGATTGAGTCGTTATTATTATCCCGGTGTTTTAACGAATCTTGTCCTGCTTGTCGTGGAGCATTTGGTATTACTCGCCCTTGTGCATCGTAGCGGGGTGACGTTGTGCCTGTTCCATCTAATCTAAGATCCCGCTCTTGCGCCTGTGTAAAAACGGTACTAAGAGCAACAAAGATTGTCAGAATGGAAAAGCGTACAAGGAAATTTTTGTTCATTTAATGCGAAAACGGAATAACCCGCAAAGTAAAGGTAATGGTGTAAAGAAAAAGATAAAACAGTTAAGCGGCCCCTATGTTCTGTTGCAACCAAGGAAGGGTAAAAATACACTCTATACCAGATGCGGCCTTTGAAGTCCTCCCTTCAGCAATTATTTAGGAGGGTTTTTGTCCCTGGCTTTTCCAATACTATTAAACATCGTTGTGTCACTCTCTTGTGCCGCAGCTCTGTATGCAGCTTTTATTAAATGTTTCTTGTCTGTCCCTTGGTTTACAGCTTATACGGTTTCCAAAAAAAAGAAATAATTCTTAAAATTGGAAGATTTCCACATTCCCCATTTTGAGAAGTAGCTGATAATCAACATGAAACTTAAACGGTACGTTAATCGACCACCTATGCTAAATCAAACATTTATTATGAATACAAATGTTACCCAAACAGAAGCATCACTTATAAGTAATTGTTTAAGGGGCGATAGAAAATACCAGAAGGCCTTATACGAATTATATGCTCCAAAACAGTTTGCAATTTGTCTTCGTTATACTAAAAACCAGATGGATGCAGAAGACGTATTGCAGGATGGATTTGTAAAGTTGTTCAACAATCTGCACAAGTTTAAAGGCGAAGGTTCATTTGAAGGTTGGATGAGACGAATATTTGTTAATACAGCTATTGAACATTTACGCCGTAGAAAAATCGACACTTCCGGATGTGAATTTTTAGAAAACTCACTTTCCGACAAGCAACCTACTGCATTAGATAATTTATATAACAAAGACCTCCTTTCCAGTTCAAAAACATTAAGCCGGGGCTACCAGACTGTTTTCCAGCTATATGCAGTTGAAGGATATTCGCACCAGGAAATCGCGAAGAAGTTGGGCATAACCGAGAGTACCAGCAAATCACAGTTTTCACGGGCTAAGGCAGTGCTAAGAACAATTGTTCAAGGCAGACCGTCGAGGAGTTTACAGGAAGCAGTGTAATTAGAGGAAAGATCTGCCCTTTTGCAGGTATTGCCTTTGGACTGGCGTCTACACACAAATATTGGGAAGAAACAAACTATTTGTAATGGCGGCAGGCTCCTCGGAAGATTAATTACCGAAAACCTGGAGAACGGGGATTACCGCCGGCAACAGCCAATATCAGCAGTAAGCGTAAAACAAATTGAAAATCAGAAAGTTAAATATTGTTCTTCGGTAATAAGAGGTATGATCTTTGAACCGTAACAGTAAATACATACAATGTCAGGTAAAAACAAAAAGCAATTCGGGGTTTGGATGGATACGCAACAGGCAACAATAATAGGCAGGGAAAATGTTGATTCAGGGGATTTTGTTATACTCGGCCATGCTAAAAACGCCGGTTCCGGCGGTAACTCAAATGAAAATGCAGCTAATAATTCGGAAAAGACACTGCAGACCAAATTTTTTAAAGAAGTAAACGCATACATGCAGAATGTTGAAGAAATACATGTGACAGGCACAGGTGACATCCAGGAACAGTTTATCCGTTATCTGTCAGAAACACCGCAGTTTAAAAATACGGTTGCAAACGAAAGCACTTCGAATAAAATGAGTGATGAAAAATTGATCGAATTCATAAGTGCAAAATTCAATTAACCCTACTGAGAATAGAAAGAAGCCGCTAAAATATTAGCGGCTTTTTTTATGCAGAAAACTTTTCTACAACTTTTCCTGCTTCCTAATTTGAGTCTGTAACTGTCAAATTAAATATTACATAGGCGCGACTGTTATTTTTAGTATTTTCAATTATTGTTGTTTATTAAAACCTGCTGCCATAAATGAAGCCAATCATCCAAATCTCCCTGGATATAATAAATATTGATGAAGCACTTGAAACAGCCGCTATGGCGATACGTGCAGGCTTCGATTGGCTCGAGGCGGGAACTCCCCTGATTCTTGCAGAAGGATTGCATGGCGTAAAAAAATTACGGGAAGCTTTTCCTAATGTTCCCATTGTTGCCGATCTGAAAACAATGGACGGCGGTTACCTTGAAGCGGAAATGATGTTTAAAGCCGGCGCTACACACGTAGTAGTGATGGCTCGTGCACATGAAGAAACGATTAAGTGTGTTGTGCAGGCAGGTAAAGATTTTGGCGGTAAAGTAATGGGTGATAACATGGCATGCGACGATATGGTTGCGGCTGCAAAATGGCTGGAAGACCTGGGCTGCGACTATGTAGTACACCACATCGGATATGATGAGAGAAGAGGCATTGCAGCTCAAGGCAAACCGATGCCAAGCCCGTTAGATCAACTGAAGGAAGTAGTTGCAGCAGTACGCATCCCCGTGCAGGCAGTGGGTGGTTTATCGCTTGAACAGGTGGTAAAATGCCCGGAGTATGGAGCGCCGTTAGTAGTATTAGGGGCTCCTGTAACTATCGATGCCGATGCCTTTAAAACCGCCAATGGAAACCTCGAAGAATCGCTCCGGCTTATTTGTAATAAAGTACACGCCTACGGCGACGTGGGAAGAAAGGTGAATGGGCGATGGTGAATGGGCAATGCGCAATGGTGAATGTATCACCCTAACATTCACCATTCACTAATCACAACTCACCCTCACAACTAACAAGCTAAAACATTATAAGCCCATGAAATCTGCAGCAGTCGTAAATTTTGCCCCAGAAAAAGGATCTGTTGAAATACGAGAAATTCAAAAACCTGAGATCGGTGAAGAAGATGTATTGCTTGAAGTGGAAAATGTTGGTGTATGCGGAAGTGACCTGCACCAATGGACGTCAGACCATAGCTGGCCTGTAAATTACCCGGTGGTTTTAGGTCATGAATTTGGAGGGAGGATTGCAGCAACCGGAAGTCGTGTAACTGCATGGAACATCGGCGACAGGGTGGTTAGTGAAACCGCTGCGGTGATCAATCCCGATAGTCCTATGACAAAAGCGGGCTTATATAATCTTGATCCTTCAAGAAAAGGTTTTGGTTATGGCGTTAATGGCGCTATGACACGTTATGTAAAAGTGCCTGCAAGGTGTTTGCATCATATTCCCGATAACCTTCCTTTTGAAGAGGCTTGCCTTACTGAACCTTGTTGTGTTGCCTATAATGCTATCATTCAAAACTCGCGCATAAAACCAGGAGACCGGGTAATAGTGATCGGCCCCGGAACCATTGGAATTCTTTGCGCTGCTATGGCTAAACTATGCGGGGCAGACGTTGCCGTAACGGGCCTTGCCTGTGATGAAGAACGGTTGAAAATTGCAAGGCAATATGGCTGCGAAACCATAACAGGTGATGCAACAGAATGGGCAAGAAGAAAGGATGGCTTGGGTGCTCATACAATTATCGATGCAGCCGGCTCAAGTAATACTTTAAAGATCGCTTTGGAGCTTGTGAGACCTAATGGCCATATCACTAAAGTTGGCTGGGGGCCGCAGCCATGCGGTTTTTCCCTCGATCCTTTAGTGCAGAAAAACGTTACGCTACAAGGAAGCTTTAGCCACAACTGGCCCATCTGGGAAAAAGTAATTGATCTGCTTGGCACCGGCAAACTTGATGTAAAACCTATCATTGGTGGTGTGTGGCCGATCACACAATGGGAAGAAGCCTTCAATAAAATGTACAAGGGACAAGTTGTAAAAAGCGTACTTAAACCTGTTTAAACATGCGGTTAAAAGGCAAAGTAATTATTGTAACCGGCAGTACAACAGGAATAGGTAAAGCCATCGCTTTACGCTGTGCTGCTGAAGGTGCTTTTATGGTTGTTCATGGCCTGGAAGAACATTGGGGAAAAGAAGTTGCTGAAGAATTAGGAGATAAAGCGGCCTTGCATATTGAAGACATTAGCAATGAGGGTGCACCTGCGCGGCTGGTGAAACTTGCAACAGACAGGTTTGGAAAACTGGATGCGGTAGTTAATAATGCCGCAATTATTGCTTCCTCAAACATTCATACAACCGACCCGGCTTATTTGAGAAAGCTTATAGAAGTAAATACGATAGCACCGTTTGCATTGATAAAAGCTGCGTTGCCTGAGCTTACGAAAAACCATGGGTCTGTATTAAACATCGGCTCTGTTAATGCATATTGTGGTGAACCGAACCTTTTAGCCTACAGTATGTCGAAAGGTGCATTGATGACGATGACACGAAATTTAGGAGACACCTTGTTTAGAGAAAATCACGTTCGTGTTAACCAAATAAATCCCGGTTGGGTGCTTACGGAAAATGAAGCTTTGCGGAAAAAAGAGCAAGGCATGCCGGAAAACTGGTACCAAGATCTTTCACCATTAAATGCCCCTGCCGGAAGATTACTATGGCCTGCTGAAATAGCTGCCGCTGCTGTTTACTGGCTTTCTGATGAATGTGGCCCAATCAGTGGACAGGTAGTGGATTTGGAACAGCATCCAATGATCGGCCGCAACCCGCCGAAGAATTAACAGCTATAAAATAGTGCCCGAATATTACTGCACATTTATTATCATTATTATGATACCAGCTTCAGTTTTTTATAGCGTCACCGTTGCGTCGCAATCCTTTCATCTGCAGAATATGAATTGACTTTTTTGGAAGTAAAAGAGAATGAACAATTTTCTTCGTGGTCGTCGTGGCTAACTTAGTGTTCTTTGTGCTCCCCTTTGGAACACCAAGGACACAAAGAACCACAAAGAGCACCAGGAAGTATTACTGCAGTACGCTGAAGAAAGAAAAGAACCGTCAATCTTTACTGGTAACAATACAGTTGGCTTCTTAAAACCGAAATAATAAAATAGAATACACATGCCAAAATTAGCCGCATTCCCTAAAGCATTTATGCAAGCGCTGTGTAAAGATGGAAGCATGAAAGTTGCTGATTGGATCAGCCTTGCAGGCAAGCTTGATATTGATGGATTGGAATGGTATGCAGGATTTATTGAAATGGGTGACGAAAAAAACTGGCCGCTATTTCGACGTATGACAGAAGACAGTGGAAAAGTAATTCCGATGATGTGTTGCTCCCCTGATTTTACTCATCCCGACGAAGCCTTCAGAAAAAACGAAATCGAAAAAGAAAAGCGATGGATAGACATGACACATGCACTTGGAGGGAGATATTGTCGTGTACTTTCTGGTCAGCGGCGACCTGAACTTTCTATCGGGGAAGGGGTAAAACTTGCGGCGGATTGTATCACCCAATGTTTGCCCTATGCAGAAGAAAGAAACATAACGCTCATACTCGAAAACCATTATAAGGACGACTTCTGGGAATATCCCGAATTTGCACAAAAAGCAGATGTATTTTGTAAGTTAGTAGATAGTATTGACCATCCTTTCTTTGGTGTAAACTACGATCCCAGTAATACTTATTTAGCCGGGGAAAACCCTATAGAATTATTGAAAAGAGTGTCGCACCGGGTTGTAACGATGCACGCAAGTGACCGTTACCTAAAGGAAGGAACCATCGAAGATCTCCGCCGTGAAGAAGGCGGTGCAGCCGGTTATGCAAAGAGATTGAGTCATGGAGAAATTGGTAAAGGATTGAACGATTATGACGCCATTTTTACTGAACTAAAAAGAGTTGGTTTTGATAGTTGGATAAGCATAGAAGACGGCGTTGATGGAATGGAACAACTGGAAAGAAGTGTAAATTTTTTAAGAAATAAAGTAGCAATTTACTGGCCCTAACATAAGAAAATTAACTTAACATCTATAGCAGCAATTAATGGAAGCAACTTTATTGTATTCATCTCAATGTTACCTGGGAGAAGGACCTTTATGGCACGAAGAAAGAAGAAGCTGTTTCTGGGTCGATATAGAAAGAGGCGTTTTATATGAATACAAGCTGATTGATAAATCAATAACAAGGTGGGAATTTAATTACAAGGTCACTATGGTGATCGCGGGCAGAAATAATGAAGTGGTATTGGCCCTGAACGCTTCTATCGCAACATTCGATCTTGAATCAGAACAACTGACCTGGCTATTGGATGTAGAAAACGGAAACGAGAATCGTTGTAATGATGGTAACTGTGATAGTCTTGGAAGGCTATGGGTCGGCACGATGCATAAGACACATCTTCCGGGTGAAGGTGCGTTATATTGTATTGCTGACAATAAACAGGTAAATAAAATAGTTGGTCACACCACTATATCAAACGGACTTGCGTGGTCGTTAGATAATACAAGATTATATTTTATTGATAGTCCAACCCAGGTCGTCCAATCCTTTATTTACCATGAACAAACTGCAGAGATCTTCTTCGAAAAAAATTGTATCCAGATACCTGCTGCCATGGGCACTCCTGATGGCATGGCAATAGATGAAGAAGGAATGCTTTGGATTGCACATTGGGGCGGCTTTGGTGTTTACAGGTGGAACCCGTTTACCGGTGAACATCTTGCTACTATTGAAGTTCCTGTACCTAATGTTACCTCCTGTGCATTTGCGGGTGAAAACCTTGACCAGCTGATCATTACAACAGCCCGCGAGAACTTAACGGAAGAGCAATTAAAAAAATACCCGCAAAGTGGCGACGTATTTTTGGCAAAACCGGGTGTGAAAGGGGTTAAAGGCTTTAAGTGTAATTTATAAAATGAGGCCTTGTCAAATCCTTTGCTACAAGTACAAGTGAGTGACACAACGATGCCGAAAGAAGTTATTCTGCCGGCTCCCAAAAAAGACTTCCTTCAAAAAGTGACCGTTTACCTACCTCCACCAGGACAGTGTTCTCTTAAATACATTGTAAACAAATTAGCAAGGTGTTGTGAAGTGCCCTCGCCTTCGGAGATACTGTGGGTGCGGTTTGGATAACTCATCATTTGAAATTGTTTACCATTTTTTACCAGCTCATTAACCAGCATTTCAGTTCCCTGGTAGTGCACGTTGTCATCGCCGGTTCCGTGAATAACCAGTAAGTTCCCCCGTAGATTCTTTGCGTAGGTAATTGGTGAACCGTTAATAAAGTTTTCGCGGCTTTCCTGCGGTAAACCCATATAGCGCTCCTGGTAAATGTTATCGTATAGTAACTGGTTTGCAACGGGAGCGATGGCAATACCGGTTTTGTAAATATCGGGATATTGAAAGAGCAGGTTTAAGGTAGTAGATCCGCCGCCGCTCCAACCCCAAACTGCAATGCGGCTGGTATCAACAAAATTCCATTTCATTATTTTTTTCGCGGCCATCGCCTGGTCACGAATGTTTACAATACCAATCTTACCATAAATTGCTTTTCGCCATGCTGCCCCTTTTGGTGCCGGGGTACCACGACCATCGAGACTGATTTGAAGATACCCATCAGCAGCTATATCACCGGCATATAAAAAGGTTCCCGCACTTCCGGCAGCGTCTTTTACCGTAGCAGCGGCTGGCTCGGCATACACATAAAACAGCACTGGATACTTTTTTGTACTGTCAAAATTAGCCGGCTTTATCATCCAGCCATCCATGGTAACGTTATCGTCGGTTGTTAGCTGTATCATTTGAACAGCAGGTGATGCATTTTGTGTGGGATCGGTTTCGTTGTTGGGTGTAATACTGACATGCCCGGAGAGTTTTACCCATTCCAATACCCTTTCGTCTTTAATATTCGAAAAGCTATGGCTGGCATAGCTGGCATTCGGAGAGATCACATAATTATGGGTTCCTTTTTGTGTAAGCGGTGAAACCAATTCAAGTTCTTTACTTCCGTCAATAGCAATCTTATACAAATACTGTTGAGTGGCATTATTGGGAGATGCCATAAAATAGACATAACCATTCTTTTCATCAATTGTTTTGAGGCTGATTACATCATAATTACCTTTAGTAATTTTTGTTTCCCTGCCATCGCGGCCGATGCGGTACATGTGCCGCCATCCATCTTTTTCAGATAGCCAAATAAATTCTTTTCCTCCGTTTATCCATTCCCATCCAACAGCGTTGCTCCAGGAAGATTTAGCGTCAACCCATGCTTTGTCCGTTTCGGTATAAATAGCATTGGTTGTTCCTGTTGCTGTATTGCAGATGAAAATTTTCGCCTCATTCTGTTTCCTGTTTAATTGCTCCAATATAATTTCTGAGTTATTAGCAGCCCATTCCATGTGTGGGATGTAATGTTGTTGGGGATGGCCGGGAAGGTTGATCCACCTGGTTTTAGCAGTTGAAATATTTACAACTCCAATTTTTGCGGGAGAGGGATCATAACCCACCTTGGGATATTCCACCGCTTTGGTAAATGAATAAACCGAATCGGTATTATTCAACAAAAGGAAGTTCCTGATCTTTGTAGCATCAATTCGCCAGAACGCAATGTTCTTACTATCGGGAGCCCATCTGAAGCCATCCCTGCAACCGAACTCTTCTTCATAAACCCAGTCAAAAGTGCCGTTAATTAACCTCGCTGTTCCATCTTTGGTTAATGCTGTAATTTGATTAGTCGCCAGGTCTTCAACATAAAGGTTATGTTCACTTACGTAAGCGGCCCTTGTTCCATCAGGAGAGATTTTTGCAAACATTAAGGAAGACTCAGGCCTTCCTTTACCCAATTGTTTCAGCGCTTTCGTTGCTGTATTTTCTATCCAGTAATCGCCTCTTGTGTCGCTGCGCCAAACCTTTTTACTGTTGGTATAGATCAATACTTTTTTGCCGTCGTCACTAAATGAAAAACTACGGATAGCTAATGCCTTTTTTTGTCCTGTAGGAATAAGTGAAACTGAATCGACAATTACCGTTTGGGAGAATGTCGGAAGCTGATATTGAACAATTGCGTTGTTTTCGACTTCATAATAGCTGTTGCCATCTTTGCCCCAGTTTAGTTCCTGGGCGCTGGCAGCAATTGATAAGTTTAAAATAGTAAGAATTAAGAAAAACTTCATACACGGCTTTTGATGTTTGCAAGATAGGAAGCAGCCTTTTGCTTTTCTTTTTTTTGATAAAAAAAAGAAACAGAAAATCCGCTAAAAATAACAACGCGCCGGTAACAAAAAAACAGATATCCAATTAATCGGCCAACCCTCATCTGTCATTGTCATTGGTCATCTTAACTTCCAAAGTAACTTTTACGAGTTGCAACTTTGAATATAATAATTGTTATTTTTACATTTTAGGATTAGCGCCTTGCTTTTTTTAAACGATTGCTTAAATAAACGACCATGGGCTTGAGTATTTTGAACGGCTTTTTCTGCATTGCTTTTGTTTTGTTTGCCTACGTAAACCTCAACGACAAAGACTCATGGTTATGGATTCCTATTTATATGGTGGCTGCCATTTTATGCGGTTTAGCAGCTTTTAATAAATTTTATCCCATTGTATATCTAATTGCAATTGCGTTTTATCTCATTTATGCAATCACACTATTTTTTGCAACCGACGGTGTTCGCGACTGGATAGTAAAATATAATAAGCAGAGTATTGTGGAAAGTATGCAGGCAACAAAGCCGTATATTGAAAAGACAAGAGAATTTTTTGGGCTGCTGATTATAAGTGGAGCTTTGGCCATTAACTATTTTGTTGCTAAATAATAAACATGTTACAGGAGAGGAAGGAGTTTGAAAGCTTAATTCATGCAATTATCGGTGAACATCTGGCAACAGAGGCGAAACAATGGCTGGAAGAAAAGGCTATGCTGGTAAGAGAAGAAAAAACTGCGTCTAATTTAAACCTCGGCTTTGTTACCGTTCCAAGAAAAACAGGAAGACAACCGGTACATATAACAACGGATCAACAGCGGGAAATTGCAGAACAAATTGACGGCTTTTCAATTAATGGATGGCCGGTAGATAAACTAAGCCGCCTTTGGTTGCTGATGCAGGTAAATGACAGCGAAAAAAGTATTTACATAAATAAGATAGAAAACCTGTTTAAGGCAGCAGAAATGAATGAACTGGTTGCGCTCTATGCATCTTTACCTTCTTTCGCTTACCCTGAAGAATGGCAGCTTCGATGTGCAGAAGGCATACGGAGCAATATTGGAAATGTGCTGGAAGCAATTATGTATCATAATCCTTATCCAGCAAAACATCTTCCGGAGAAAGCATGGAACCAACTGGTGCTGAAGGCATTCTTCACCGATAAAAACATTAATTCTATAATTGGTGTGGATGAAAGAGCTAACAAAGAACTAGCTTCCATTCTTATTGATTATGCACATGAACGCTGGGCTGCTCGCCGCACAGTTAACCCTCACCTTTGGCGTCTTGTTTCAAAATTTATTGATGACACTAATTTTGCCGACATAGAAAAGGTTTTTAAGATTGGCGATGGCACCGAAAAGAAAGCTGCTGCACTGGCATGTTATTACAGCAACTTCCAGCCTGCAAGGCAATTGCTTGAACAGGAGACAGGTCTTACAAAAGACATTGAAGAAAATAAGCTAAGCTGGACTAATATATAAACATTAATTCTCTAATTTAATCTTTGCCACATGTGTTGCAGTTCTTTCGACGGGGAAAATTACCAGGAGCCGGTAAAGGCCGGATTGTGGGATGCCGGAAGTATTAAAGGAATGCGTTTTTTTGATCCACACGTCCACATGACTTCCCGCACTACCGATGATTACCAGGCGATGTTTGATGCAGGAGTTGTCGCACTTATAGAACCGGCATTCTGGCTGGGGCAGCCTCGAACCGGCATTGATAGTTTTCGCGACTATTACAGCAGTCTTGTAGGATGGGAACGTTTTCGCTCGTCTCAATTTGGCATCAAGCATTATTGCACGATCGGCCTCAATTCCCGCGAAGCCAATAATGAAGCATTAGCCGAACAAGTAATGGAAATCCTTCCCCTGTTTATTTATAAAGAGGGGGTTGTAGGTATAGGTGAAATTGGCTTTGATGACCAGACAGCCGCAGAAGAAAAATATTACCGGGCGCAACTGGAACTGGCAAAAGAAGCGGGCTTACCCATTCAAATTCATACGCCCCACAGGGACAAGAAAAGAGGCACCACCCGAAGCATGGATATTGCGCTTGAACATGGCATAAGTGCCGACATGGTCATTATCGATCACAACAACGAAGAAACCGTAAAAGAAGTGCTGGACCGTGGTTTTTGGGCGGCTTTCACCATATACCCTTTCACCAAAATGGGCAATGAACGTATGGTGGACATTGTGAAAGAATATGGGCCAGACCGTATTATGGTAAATTCTGCTGCTGACTGGGGTATCAGCGATCCCCTGGCTGTTCCGAAAACGGCAGCTTTAATGAAATTACGCGGCATCAGCAACGAAGATATTCAACTGGTGACCTATGCCAATG
Source organism: Segetibacter sp. (assembly GCA_028288485.1). GTDB lineage: Bacteria > Bacteroidota > Bacteroidia > Chitinophagales > Chitinophagaceae > Segetibacter. Next base: position 27,045 of record JAQBNO010000174.1, on the reverse strand, counting down.
CAATTGCGGCTTTTGGGAAAAGCGGCCAGATAGACGAAGCAGACTTCGAAGTGATCAAAACCGTTGACCAAAGCGTAAAGTTTGAAGGCAATACGGTTTTACGGGGTGGACAGCAGCCGAGAATTGACAAATCTTCTATCATTATCAGTTAATTTTTTTTTGATTACTGGCAGAAGCTTTTCATAGGATCATCGTTGCTACGCTCAGTTCAACTTTTCGGTTATGAATTGTACTGAGCGCAGCAGTTTTTACCCTGAGCAAAGCCGAAGGGTTGTATTTCGTTCATCGGCAAATTATTGCGACAGCATTAGTCTTTATTGTTATAGCTTACAAAACCTTAAACAGCTCTTACAGAAAACTTGAAAAAAACAATTGGTTACTTACGTTTAATGCGGCCTGCAAACATTGTCACTTCCGTGGCCGATGTGTTGGCAGGAATTGCCATTTCAGGATATTTTGCACAACTGGAGATAACAGTTGCAACGGTATTACCTGTATTGTTGCTCTGTTTGTCAACAATAGGTTTATATGGTGGCGGAGTAGTTATGAACGATGTATTTGATGCAGGGCTAGACAAAATTGAACGCCCGGAGCGGCCTATTCCAAGCGGTCTTATTAATATTGGTGAAGCTGCAACTTTAGGAATAACTTTATTAATTGCAGGTATCCTCGCTGCATTTTTAACCAATTCCACATCCGGCATCATTGCTTTTCTTGTGGCTTTATCAGCCGTGGTGTACGACAAGTGGGGCAAACATCATTCTTTCTTAGGGCCTGTCAATATGGGTTTATGCCGTGGTTTAAATCTTTTGTTAGGTATAAGTATTTTGGCTTTTGCAGTAAATACCTGGTGGTTTCTCGCTATCGTACCCATTATTTATATCGCTTCCATTACCATGATCAGCAGGGGTGAAGTCCATGGCGGCAGCAGAACGGTTTTATATGCTGCTTCGTTTTTATACGGACTTGTTATAAGTTTCATTCTCTATTTTTCATTTGTGCAAGGCAAAGTATGGTTCGCACTGATCTTCCTGTTACCGTTTACCTGGATGATCTTTACGCCGTTACTAAAAGCCATTAAAGAACCGGTCGGCAAGAACATTGGCAAAGCAGTAAAAGCCGGAGTATTGGCACTGATACTAATGAATGCCGCATGGGCGGCGGCCTTTGGTTCATTATATCTTGCGCTGTTAATTATTCTATTATTGCCTCTCTCATTTAAGTTGGGAAGAATTTTTGCAGTTACTTAATCATTATCCGTCATTACTATGAAAAGATTGTCATATTTGCTCAATTTATAAACACACTAAGCAGGAAAGTACACAGGACATGGATTATTTACAACAATCTTTTAATATTAAGTTTGAATACCGGGTTCATTTTACCAGCGGACTATTTGATGTTTCTAATCCCCTTTTCCATGAATTTTTACAAGAACGCGACATAGAAGGCATCAAACAAAAAATTCTTTTTATTGCCGATGAAGGGGTTATTCAAGCGCATCCCGATCTGTTAGAAAAAATTAATAATTATTTCGAGGCCTTTTCAACCGTTGAACTTGCAACAGTTGTCGTAATTAGCGGCGGCGAAAGAGCTAAAAACGACATCACCTATCTTACCGATATTGTAAATGCAGTCAACGATTATGGCGTCGACCGTCACTCCTATCTCGCCGCTATTGGCGGCGGTTCGCTGCTCGATCTTGCCGGTTTTGCTGCTGCCATTTCTCACCGTGGAATAAAACATATTCGTATTCCTACAACCGTTCTCTCGCAGAATGATTCAGGAGTTGGTGTAAAGAACGGTATCAACTTCAACGGCAAGAAAAATTTCCTTGGTGCGTTTACTCCGCCAGTGGCGGTCTTCAACGACGAACAATTTTTGACTACTCTAACGGACCGCGACTGGCGGTCGGGCATCTCTGAAGCTATAAAAGTTGCATTAATTAAAGATGCGGCGTTTTTTGAGTGGATCGAAGAAAATGCAAGACAACTCGCTCACCGCAGCATGCCGGAAATGAAATACCTCATTCGTCGTTGTGCCGAACTTCACCTGGAGCACATTCGTAGCGGCGACCCATTTGAAACCGGCTCTTCCCGTCCGCTTGATTTTGGCCACTGGAGTGCGCACAAGTTGGAACAATTGACCAACTTTGAGGTTTTCCACGGCGAGGCGGTGGCGATGGGCATAGCTTTAGATAGCGTGTATTCGGGCTTAAAGGGTATGATAACTGAAAAGGAAGTGGAAAGAATTTTAGATGTATTGCTGAAGATCCGCTTCGAGATCACACATCCTCTAATGGAGATAGAAAACGAAAACAGTCCTGTATTACTTGGCTTGCAGGAATTCAGGGAGCACCTTGGTGGCCGTTTAACCATTACCCTTCTGACCGCGATAGGCAGGGGTAAAGAAGTGCATGAAATGGATTGGAAGCTGGTTAAAGAAGCCGCTGTGCAATTGAAGCAAATGAAGATGAATGCATTTTAATGACAAGTTTCATTTATAATCTTTTGGATACCGGCGCCTGTTTTTCAAGGCATCATCGTTCCCTTCGGCTCCGCTCAGGGTTCGCAGCACGTTCCTCTGAGCGAGCCGAAGGGAACGCGAGGCGTGTAGTAAGGTGCCCCGAGCGAAGCCAAAGGCGACATTTCGTTCATCGTTCCTTCAGCTTTAGTTTTAATTGCAAAGTTTCCTACAAATTGAAAATAGACTAAGCGATAAGAAATATATGAAAACAACTTATGGCCATTTAAGCTATTGTACAAATATTCATGCGGGAGAAAGCTGGACCGCTCATTTTACCGCTTTAAAGCAAAACTTTGGCGGCATTAAAAGCAGAATTTCTCCCGGTGCTCCTATGGGTATAGGTCTTCGCCTATCTAATATTGCCAGTGAACAATTAACTGAAAAAGAAGAGTTGAATAAATTTAAAAAGTGGCTACAGGAAAACGACGCTTATGTATTTACCATGAACGGTTTTCCCTACGGCGGCTTTCATAACACTATCGTGAAAGACCAGGTGCATGCCCCCGACTGGACCACAAAAGATCGTGTCGACTATACAAGACGCCTATTTAATATTCTTGTTGAATTACTTCCCGAAAATATGGATGGAGGCATATCCACCTCTCCCCTGAGCTACCGGTATTGGTTTAATTCGGCGGAAGCCTTCGGTGAAGCAAAAGACACTGCTACACAAAACATTCTTGATATTGCCATTCTCCTGGTTGATATTGCCTCAGCAACGGGTAAAACTCTACACCTTGATATCGAGCCCGAACCTGACGGAATACTGGAATCAGGACCGGAATTTATAGACTGGTACATAAACGATTTGCTGCCAGCAGGGAGAAAAAGATTGGCCTCGTTATATTCTGTATCAGCAGATGAGGCAGAAAAACTGGTAAAAACACATATACAGTTGTGTTACGATGTTTGCCATTTTGCAGTTGGCTACGAGCCGCACCAGGAAATCATCGACCAGTTGAAGCATGAAGGAATTCGAATAGGCAAGTTCCAGATAAGCGCTGCTTTAAAAGCGCTCATGGCAGACCACGCTGATCAACGATCTAAAGTAAAAGAGGCCTTTACCTCGTTTAACGAAACCACTTACCTGCACCAGGTAGTCGCACGTAAAAAAGATGGTGAATTCGTACGATACCCAGACTTGCCAAAGGCGCTGGAAGATGCAGAAAATCCTTTAGTAAACGAATGGCGTGCCCACTTTCACGTACCGATTTTTGAAAAAGACTTCGGCCTGCTACAATCAACACAAAGCGATATAGCTGAAGTGCTTGAAATTCAAAAAAAACATGCAAGGACTAACCATCTTGAGATAGAAACATATACCTGGGAAGTATTGCCTGAAAATCTGAAATTACCAATACAGGACTCAATTATAAGAGAACTTGAATGGGTTGCAAAACAGTTATCGTAACTGTTTTTTTATTATTTCTATTTATTCTCACATTATGCAAAAAACCGTTGTTATTGATATTGTCGGACTTTCTTCTTACCTGATTGGAGAGTTTACACCTTTTATTAAAAAATACGTTTCATCCCGCAATCTTGCAACTATTCGACCCGTATTGCCTGCTGTTACTACTGCTGCTCAATACACCTATCTCACCGGCAAATGGCCAGCAGAACATGGAATTGTAGGAAATGGCTGGTACGACCGCGAAGATTGCGAAGTCAAGTTCTGGAAGCAATCGAACAAGCTGGTGCAAAGCGAAAAGATCTGGGACCAGGCTAAAAGAGAAGATCCGTCTTTTACCTGCGCCAATATGTTTTGGTGGTATAACATGTATTCAACCGCTGATTATTCTGTTACGCCCCGACCAAATTATCTTGCAGATGGAAGAAAGATGCCTGATTGCTATGCTCACCCGGCGGAACTTAGGGATGAACTGCAGGAAAAACTTGGAATATTCCCGCTGTTCCAGTTTTGGGGACCCGGAGCAAACATTAAATCAACAGACTGGATCGCCGAATCATCGATGTTTACTGATGACAAATATAATCCAACCCTCACATTAATTTACTTACCTCATCTTGATTATTGCCTTCAAAAGTTTGGCCCTGAGTTACCAAAAGTGAGCAAGGAATTACAGGAAATAGACCAAGTGGTAGAGAAACTGGTGAACTTTTACGAAAAGAAAGGGGCGAAGATTATTCTACTGTCAGAATACGGTATTGCACCTGTAAATAACCCGATTCATTTAAACAGGTTGTTCCGTGAAAATGGGTTGTTACAAATACGGGTTGAACGAGGCCTGGAATTATTAGACCCTGGCGCATCGAAAGCATTTGTGGTTGCAGATCACCAAATCGCTCATGTTTATATCAACGATCCATCTGTAACGGAAAAAGTAAGAAGCCTTCTTGAATCCGTACCTGGAATAGCTTTAATTCTCGACAAAGAAGGAAAAGCAAAGTACCATATCGATCATCATAGAGCCGGTGACTTTGTTTTGATGGCAGATGAAAAAAGCTGGTTTACGTATTACTTCTGGTTAGATGATGCTAAAGCACCTGATTATGCCCGTGTAGTAGACATTCATAAAAAACCGGGCTACGATCCGGTTGAAATGTTTATGACCTCAAAGGCGCGTGCAGGCTATAAACTATTGCGAAAAAAAGCAGGCTTCAGGTATGTAATGGATGTAATTCCTTTAGACGCCACTCTTATAAAAGGTTCTCATGGAAATATCCATACACACCCGCAGTTTCACCCTGTATTGATTACAGATAAGCAGGAAAGTGAAAGTAACACCTTTGAAGGAGTGGATGTGTATGATGTGATTTGGAGGCTTTTGAAAGGGTAACAAGTCAAGCCTCAATAAGAAGCATTCAGAAACGCAATGATAGTATTGCTGGCAATTAAAGTTGTTGTGTGTAGTTATAAAAATGAAACGTTCAATTTATAAATTTGTACAACCAGTTGATATGGAAACGATTTTAATACAAACTAAAAGTTCGGAAGAGGTAAACTGGTTCAGTCTTTTTTAGAGAAACATAAATTGAAAGGACGTATTCTGTCGGATGATGACAAAGAAGACATCGTACTTAACAGGCTAATGGAGGAAACAGAATACGGAGAAATAATTGATACTGCTGGCTACTTAAAAAAGCTTCTTAGTTAATGCAAGTTATTGTAACGACGCAATTTTCGAAAGATGTTGAAAAACAACTTGACAAACCAATGCAATTAAAACTTGCTGAGGTAATAGAACAGGTTCAAAAAGCGAGTTCTATTCGGGAAATACCGAACCTGAAAAAAATTAAAAGGCTTTAAAAATGCCGATCGAATCCGGATGTTTGAATACGGGATTGGATTTGTTTTAGAGTCAGACACGGTTAAGTTAAGCCGTGAGATGAACAGAAAGGAAATTTACAGGTACTTTCCTTAAGCGGCAATTACAGGGTTATAAAAAGGGAGGATCAAAGCTGCTCTCCGGTTTGCCGTACAAGTGAGTGACACAACCATGATGCTATAAAAAACAAAGGCCGACAACCAAAAACACTACAAAAACAAAGGCCACCGTGAAAAATCACAGCAGCCTTTTAATCTAAACCCCCATATTATAAATGAATTAATCGAAGTGTAGTAAAATTTATAAGAAGGTTGTTTTAAAACCGGAAAGAAGCACCGATATTGACACTATAATCCGCAAATGCAGCATCACCAACAGTGCGTACACCTGTTATTTTTGAACGGATTTGATCCGGAACGCTTTGTGTTCTCTCACGAACCAATGCAACAGGAACATAAGCATATACATTCACTTTTTTGAATTCATACGCCAATCCCGGTTCTGCAGAAATAATATAACCGGGCCTTCTGAATCCATTGCTTCCACCTACAAGGTCTTTAGCGGGTAAGGCCTCTTCACGTACTCCGACGGACGCGCTCAACTTATTAATTCTATAATTAACCCCTGCCCTGATCATGAACTGGTCGGGAACGCTCATCACGAAACTTCCGTTTGCAATATTTGCGGCCGAAGGTGTTGCACCGCGTGAAGTGGATGTTCCGTTTTGTTCGCGGGGATTGAGAAGGTAATAAAAGTTTCCATATACACTCAATGCCTGGGAAAAGCTGTAAAAAGTGTTTAATTCCAACGACAAGCCTGTACCACCATCGCCTAACTGAATAGACTGGTCAACAGGAGCCAAAACTTGTGTAGAGTCGTTTCTGTAAAAGAAATCCTGGTACCGGTAATCGCCGGTAGGTAATTTAAGACCGAGGCCAACCTGAATGTTTCCTTTAGGCATTTTAGCAGGATCAAGCATCCAGCGGTAAGCTGTAAGGCGAATATCGCCAATACCAACAGAAGAAGTGCTGTGCCTTGTTTTGCCATCGTGCTCATACAGCGAGGTACGACGAGTTGAAGATAAAGGCAGGTTAATACCAATTGACCAACGGCTGTTAATGTTTCTAAGAAGTGAAAGGTCTAAGAAATTGGTGTAATTACGAACATCGCTTCCGTTTTCCACTCTTTCCTTTTCTTCGTGATTTTCGCGGAAGTGCCGGAAGGATTTATAATAACGATAATTGGTGGAAAAGACCCAGCCTTCGGGCACTGCATGGGGATCATGAACCGTACACGAGGAACTGCCGGAACCCCTGATTGCAACGCATCCCTGCGCAGACACATTATTATAATTAAGAATTATAATAACAGTCAATAAGAGTGAGCATATTTTTTTCATAAACAATTTAAGCTATTGTTAGGTGATTTTGTTATTGTTTCGCAATCGCAGGTAACGATTTTTTCATCTTCAAACGTTGCAGAACCAGTTCGCCTACTTTTACACCTGCCTGTGTACCTGCATCACAGGAATGTTGATAGTGAATGCCGCCGTACACCCTTGAAATAGAAGCTTCCTTAGCCGCTTCACGCACAGAGGTAAATGAACGGTTCGGAACACCGAATTCAAGTTCAGAAGTATCGGTGTAGCTGACTTTGTCGCCAAAATAATGAGTCATGACTTCGGCGGCCGCCGCTGAGATAACCGCATGACCACTGGTATATTCAGGAAACGGTGGAGTTTGTATATAAGGAATCCAATCGGCACTTACATGCTTGTTAATAGCTGTTTCGGGCCGTACGTAATTACTTCTGAACTTCTCATCCCAGCAACTGATGAAAGCATCGAATAACGCGATTGACGTTTGAGTATATGCTGAAACCGTAGTAGAAAAATCAGCTTTCTTTTCAGTTGATATTATTCCTACAATGTTCATCCAATGTCCCGCGGGCGAAAATTTTTTGGTAGCATACATTACATGCCCGTTCACGTTTAACTTAAAGGCATTGTCGTCCCAGAAATCAGCAATATGCTTTTGTTCACGGGTTAAACTGTCAACGCGGTTTTTTACCATTATCATTGCTTTGTAAAATTCACTCGTCTTGTTTTCGGGCTCATATTTGGGTGGACGAACGGGTTTAAACTGCGAACAAGAGTCCATCACCAGTGTTCTTATTTCCATCCAGTGTGGTTCAACAGCCTGTGCGTACATTGGCGGTGTTGGTACCCAACGGCCTTCTTCATCTGTAACAGTGAATTTGCTGGCACTGCGTATCCTGGCATAGCTATCCTTTTTACTCCAGTCCATAATGGTATCCGCAACCTGTCCAGCGAACAGAACACTAGCCTCAAAAACATCTGATGGCATTCCCGCATCTTTCGCCTTTTCCTTTAGTTCGTCAACATACACGTCCATACTACCTTCGGGGAAAGTAACCGCATTACCTACTTTACAAAATGCAATCAAGGCAGCAAAAGGGAAATCTACCTTACCGGCTTCTTTTGGCTGCAGTGTAGCCTGCAGTCCATTGATCTGGCCGGTAAGAGATTCGTACTGTTTATCGCCCGCAGCAATTACTTCGTAGGCTGCGATATTAGCATAAGCATAATTGCGTGCAGCGATCATTGGTGGAAAATTATTCTCCAACACAATGTCGTTCAGCTTTTTTACCGTTTTACAATACAGGAAAGGGTCGTGCGTAACTTTAGTATAATCGGCCTTCTTACACGAAGACACCATCGCTATTATTATAATAGCTGCAATCGCTCTTTTCATAACTGGGAAAATGAGAAACTTCTTCTTTTTAATAGGTAATTATTGGGTTACCAGCTAATCTTTTCATGGTAACATCGTTGCGTCGCACACTGCACCTGAAGATTCTTTTACCGGCTTTAGTTTCTGTTACAAAAACCTTACAAATAAAGTTGTTGTTCGTAATCTCTAAAGCCCGGGGAATTGCTAATGATAGCTGCAATACGATTTACAGTACAAGAGTGCGACGCAAGTAATGCATAATAGCACATTCAAAAGCCCGGTCAACAAAAACCGCCTTTCAAAACGTCGTACTTATAGAAGAATTAAATGATCTCCGGCGGCTGCTCGGGCGAAGAATGAGGAGATGAGGGAAAGAGATTTACACTACCCGCAACAGCATGAATAATTTCACTGTTGAAGTTGGCGGCAGTAAATACCATAGTATTTGAATCGTACTCGCTCCACAGGTTTTTAAATACACCCGATTTTGAGTTGTCTGATTTTTTTGAATTATGATTCTGCACCAGGTCGTTCGCGTATTTAAAAAACTCTGTCTTTGCAGATTCAAGCCGCATTTTATTATGGTCGGGAAGGCACAATAAGACAAGATGGCCGTCGGCGATCTTGCGTTTTACGTACTTGTATATTTTGCCGTCAACGGTAAATTCGCCATCCACGCGTTCAAAGTCATCCCAGTTATTCTGGTAAGGGAGGGTAATCGGAATTTTTATTGTAACCAACTCCGATTCATCGTATTCATTTTTATCGAGAGAAGCTTCAAGGCGTACATCAGATTGTTGCTTTGCATAGTCAAACATTAACCTGTAACCAAAAAGGTTAAACAGGAACAATGCAATCAATAATATGGCGGATAATCTTTTCACAAAAACAGTCGAAAAATAACGATATTTTCCTTTACTTTAACAATTTACAACAAGAATATTATTTTCATCGATTAAAACTGGTTTCTTAAAGGCAACCATTTTGCTTTTTGTGCTGCTTACTTCACTGTATAAGTTTTCTTTTCCACACCTATCCCTGTAAGAACCAACGATTTCCATTGTGCCGGAAGTTTGGTTTTTAGTTGAGTAATTCCTTCGGGGGTTATTTCCAGTCCTCCAAAACCGTTCAGCATTGCCTGTATCATACCACCCGCCCCGGTAGCGAAATAAGGATTATTGCCCGAAGCTGTTTCGGCAATTACCCCAAAAGGAGGACGCATGTTAGGCGTGAAGCCGGCTTTAAAAGCTTTATAAGCTTTGTCTGGAACGCCTAACCTTGAATAAAGAATGGAGAAAATAGCATGAGTCATCGCTGGTCCCTCTCCCACTCTCGGCTCATAATATTCAAGATCTTTTTTAATAGCGCCAGGATCGGTAATTTCTTTGAGCGGGTACGCAAGCAAATTCACATCGCCCTGCTTAATCTTTTCGCCATGATAAGTTAAATGTTCTTTGGTAACACCATCGGCGAATTTTAAGATAGGAATATTATTGTAAACATTCATCCAGTCAGGATCGGGTGTAAGCCCGAGGAGTCTGGCAGCATCTGTTGCATATTTAAGATTGGCTTTTGCAGCGGCATTGGTGAAGGCGTTATTGTCGACATTTTCTGCCCACTCGTCTGCTGCAACCACATTCCTGATGTCATATTTTCCCGGCCCGTTTCTTTCAACCCGGCTTGCCCAGAAGTCGGCGGTTTCTTTTAATAACGGGTAGCCTTTTTCGCGTAACCACTCTTTGTTTTGTGTAACCGCATAATAGTTCCAGGCTGCAATTGCAATGTCGGCAGTAATATGGTGCTCGAATGGGCCGCTTAACGCCCATACCGGCGTTTCTTCATTACCACTTGCTGCGCTCTCCCATGGGAACATAGCGCCCTTATAGCCGTGTGAAAATGCATTATGCCTTGCCGGTTGCAAACGTTGGTAACGATACTCAATTAAAGACTCGGCAATTTTTGGCTGTAACAATAGCAGGGACGGATACATCCAGATCTCTGTATCCCAGAAAGCATGGCCGTTATAACCAAGACCACTTAAGCCCATTGGGGAAAGGCTATATGCGGTACCTTCTCTTGCAAACGAATACAGGTGGTAGATCATGCTGTGAATTTCGCGTTGGCTTACATCGTCTCCTTCAACTACTATATCACTTTTCCATAAATCATCCCAGGCCTTGTTATGAAATTGCAGTAGCCGGTCTCTTCCCTCGAGTGTTGCAAAAATGGTTAAACGCTCAGCTTCGTTCAAAGGATCATCGTGGTGTGCAGAAGTGATCGCAGACCCCACCACTGCAAATCGGTAAGTTTCGCCGGCTTTCAGTTTCTTTTTAAACTTCAGCAGGTGCATATTGTTATCCCACATTTCATGAATAACAGCAGGTTGAGCGCCATGAGGCTCGTTGAACAAAAAGCTATTCGAAGCTGCCATCACCAACTTGCCTGTAGGGCTTTTTGCGAGTGATGTAAGTAAAGATATTACGATGTGGGGCCGGTCAATTTCGTTGTAATAATTCTGCACATCTTTCAGCATGTCGGGAGCTTCCATTACACTTGCAGGCGTTATTTCAAGATCTTTTTTAGCTGTAACGGTAACATCAACTAAAGCAGAATAAGGTAAATGACGCAAAGCATAATGCGTATAAGAAACAGAAGCTTTGTCTGCGAAATCGAAAGTGGTTTTCATGTTAGCATGCTTCATGTCTAGCACCTGCTGCATATTTTTAACCTGGCTAAAATTTTCAATCCTGCTGCCATCGACTTCGAGGTACATATTTACGAAGTTGAATGTTTTTAAAATGTTGCTCACCCTGCCGCGTCCATATAAATCAAAAGCGCCATTCAGCACTACATCTTTTACTTTGAACGGGTCGGGAGAAGACACTATTCCTACCATTCCATTGGCCACTGTTTCGCCAAAATAGTTTGACGGATTTACTGTGGGAGCTTTAATAGTCCATATATCCTGCGAAAAGGCATAAGTACCAACTAAAAAAGTAACGAGGAAAAGGAAAAAAATCTTCTTCATATAGCAGAATTTAAAGCGCGTAAGGCGGCGGTAAATATATATCAAAAGTGGAGGAAGATGTTGAAGCCAAGTTGTACATACAGATATTTATCCACTAATTATACTTCTCCTATATTTGTTACTTTCACTTCGTCCATTTTGTCAGGTATGAAAAGATTGTTGGTTGCCGGTTTGGTAATTTTTTGCATTGCACTTATTGCCGTTTATGTGTCTATTCCGAAAGAATTAGAGATTTCATCAATAGCAGTAATTAAAGCCAATGAACGATCTGTTTACAGAAGCCTGGTTGATAAGAATAATTGGAAAAATTGGTGGCCGCTGCAACCTATAGATAGTCGTCAAAAGGAAACAAATGAATTTTACCTGGATGGTTATAGTTATAAAATTGGCGCAAAGCTACCTGATGGAATGGAAGTAATAATCAATCACCAGGACTCTTCCAACAGTTCTTTACTTCGACTGTTACGCCTATCGCCAGATTCAATGTTGATCAAATGGACAGCAACAGTCCCGACTACTTACAACCCTGTAACAAGGGTTAAACAATACTTTGCGGCAAAAAGAATAAAACGCGGCATGGAACAAATAGTAGCGCATTTGAAACCTTTTGCAGAAACAACAAAGAATATGTACGGAATAGATGTTAAACAAACCAGGGTTACCGATACAATCCTGATGGTTAGGAAAATCGTTCCAAAAGAAAGACCTACAACAACCGACATCTATTCGTACATAGAAAGCCTTCGTTCATATATTGCAGGCAGCGGAGCTACAGAAACCAATCACCCAATGCTCCATTTGCATTACACGGAAGAGACCAGAAGTTACGAGGCAATGGTAGCTATACCGGTGAGCAAAAAATTGGCGGGTACTGCTTCAATTTCCCCAAAGAGAATGGTAGCCGGTCATATTTTGTATGCAGATGTAAAAGGTGGAGAAGCAACGGTAGCGGAGGCAATGAGGCAAATGGAGAACTACGCATCGGATCATGAAAAAATTTCGCCGGCACTTCCTTACCAGCTATTGGTTACAGACCGGGTAAAAGAAACAGATACTGCAAACTGGGTAACCAGAATTTATTACCCGATTTTATAATGTCTATTACTGCTAATATATTTCATAAATTATACTTTGGACAGATAAAATTTGAGCGTTTTGATGTAGAGTCCTCACAACAATAATAAAAAACGAAAGGTAAGTTGTGTAAGCATTTTGCATAGTAGCCAGAAGCGCTTGCCGCTGCGGTCTTTTTTGTAGTACAAGAGTGAGACGCAAGCGAAGCTTATAGTAGCAACTCTGCCGGGCCCAAAAATATCTTCACTTTTTCTTCATGAATTAAAAACCAAAAACCTTACTTTTTGAGAAACCTGTAGAATCGTTGTAATAAGGCCACGGAGTTGAAAAAATCGTTGGAGCCAGGCCGATAGCGCCTATTTGGCTTTCGTTGCGTCGCACTCTTCAACTATCTTTTCGCTATTTAACGAAATGTAGATTCGCTCGAGGTAGCAGGGAACGACAGCCATTCATCATGAAGTAGGATCAATTTATTTAGTTTTCACGACTGCTTTTGTTGCAGCCTTTAACCGGTACAAAACAGGATAGTCGTTATTCTGAAGGAACAAGAAATTTCTACTTCCTTTTGCCGGTATTTCAATAATATCTTTTATTTCTCCGGGAATATTAATACCTGATTGCTCGGGGCCTATCCATTCAAATTCTGCCTTTCCTGTATTCAATAAAACATGCCCATAGCTTGCGTCAAGGCGAGAGAACTGCGGGAGAAAATCAAACTGGTTTCCACCCAATACAATGTCTACTTTGCCATCATTATTTAAATCGGTACACAGCACTGCATTAACACACGACAACTGAACCTGGTACGGCATTTTCTTTATCGTAAACTTGCCGTTTCCGTCGTTAAAAGCAATGCAGGATGAAGCATAGTTGAACTGTTTGACCTCGCATTTACTTATTACATCAGCACTAAATAATTGTTGAATCGACTTGTTTGCAAAGTCAACATATTTCAAGTTCTGCTTACGCAGTGATGCTATTTGTTCAACCACCTCACGTTTTAAGAAAACAGGCTTATCCTCTCCGTTGATGGCTTGAGTAATGATCTTCTCCATAGAACCATTGTTGTCAAAATCGTTGATAAACATTTTAACCGGGTTTTCTGCATCAGGATGCAAATAAAAATTCTCCCCCAAATTTCCAAGCACAAGGTCCTTGTCGCCATCCCCATCCAAATCGGCCGAAGTTATTGTCTTCCACCAGCCCATCATCTCATTCAAATTACTTTTGATCTCAACAAAATGATCGTTCTTGTAAGAAAAGATCCGGGGCGCCATCCACTCGCCTACTACAATCAATTCCTTTTGCTTATCACCGTCCACATCTTCCCAGAGTGCACCGGTTACCATGCCAATATTTGAAAGACGGGGGTTTTTTGTTTTAGCAACATCAGTAAACTTACCTGTTCCGTCATTTACCATTAAAAAGCTCGACGGAGTTTGCCCATAACTTTGTGGAACGCTTCTGCTTCCGACAAAAAGATCAAGATCACCATCGTTGTCAAAATCACTTGCGGCCACGGTCGATGTATTCATACCGGTATTGGGCAGGGCGGCACCATCAATTTCAAAATTCCCCTTACCATCATTTTTATAAACACGGTTCTGGTACTCCCTGCTAAAAGGTGGATTTCGATTACCACCTGACCCCACAAAAAGATCAAGATCGCCGTCTTTGTCACAATCAAAAAATAAGGCGACAACATCTTCAAAATCTGCCACTACATCAAACGAGTGTTGCTTTTTTAATATAAATCCTGTTGATGTTTGAATGTACAGTTGCCCTGCCTGGGGAGCTGCACCTCCGATGTAAACATCTGTCAGGCCATCTGCATTCACATCTCCATAAGCCACTTTTGGGCCTTCTCTCGAAAGCATCATCGGCACTCCTCTTTCACGGTAAAAGTCAATATAGTCATCTTCGTTATGCTTTTGAAAATTCTCAGGGACCTTTTCAAACAGGGAAGGCTTCTGGGATTTATTTAAAGAAGAAACAAAACCTGCGTTGCTTTGATTAACGGTGTGTACTTTATTAAGTGCCGGTGTGTACATTTTAGTAACTGAACGATCGGGCCAAATAATTTCCGTAGAATCTACCTGGTTAGATTTTCCCAACCCTATAATCGCCTTATAGTCAACCGACGACTGAAAGCCCCTGCTTGGCATTATTTCCCTGCTAAATACCTGGTTGCCGGAATAAACTTTGATTGTGCTTCCAATGGCAAAAATGTTTTTGCCTTTCCCTTTTAAGTTAATTCCTATATAATTATTCTTGATTGTTTCACGGCTGTTATTTTTATAAACAAAAGCTTTTTGATTTACGTTATTAACGACCAGATCAAGGTCGCCATCGTTATCCAAATCGCCGTAAGCAGCGCCATTTGAAAAAGAAGGCTGGTCAAGTCCCCAGGATGTCGCCTGGTCGTCAAATTTTAAATTTCCTAAATTTTTAAAAGCCCTGTTAGATATAGGATGTGATGGCATTCTATTAATAATAGAATCTACCTCATCTTTTCTACCGGTCATAACCATCCGCTGGATAACATCATTTGCAAAAAAATCAATAAAGTCCTGGTCAGTTACATCATGATAAATACCGTTGCAAACATAAATATCAGAAAGTCCATCATTGTCTGCATCTAATATCAATGCTCCCCAGCTCCAGTCGGAGGAAGCGACGCCGCTATAACGGGCACTTTCAAAAAATTGTCCGTTTTTATTATTCACCTGTAAAGCATTTTGCATATACTGGTTGTAGAAGCCGGAAGAGATCTTAAGCCGGTTCACTTCAAAATTTTCAAAAGAGGTAGTGGTTTTGAGCCGATAATCATCGTACGGGAGCATGTCGGTAGTAAAAATGTCAGGATAGCCGTCGTTGTTAATATCTGCAATGTCACTTCCCATTGAAGCAAGGCTGGTATGCTGCATCCGTTGCTCTACCTCGTCTTTAAAGGTTCCGTCTTTTTGGTTGATGTAGAGATAGTCTCTTTCGAAAAAGTCATTGGAAACATATATATCAGGAAAGCTGTCCCCATTAACATCTCCTACGCTCACACCCAACCCAAAACTGATCAAGCTTCCATGAATACCACTGGCGGCACTTACGTCTGCGAATTTACCATTGTCATTACGTAGTAAATGGTCACCGCCTCCTTTTAAAAAATCTGCAACGGGCCAATCTTTTGCCCGCAGTGACCGCTTGTTAGCGTAATTAAGCGTATTAACCGGGATAAAACTGTTGTTGATAATAAAGCAATCGAGGTCGCCATCAAGATCATAATCAAAAAATGCGGCATGGGTAGTATAGCCTCCGCGGTTCGTTAAACCATATTCTTTAGCAGAGTCTGTAAAAGTAAGGTTATGATTATTGATGTATAACTTACTTTCGGGGGCCTTCCCGTTTATGTAGCCCGCATTGCATACGTATATATCCAACCAGCCGTCATTATTAATATCGGCCATTACCACGCCCGTACTCCAGTCGTCCTTTTTTGTTAATCCTGCAGTAGCAGTTATATCGTCGAACTTCCAATTCCCCTTATTTATATACAACTTGTTCGTTGACATATTTCCCGTAAAAAATACGTCAGAAAGACCATCGTTATTTATATCGCCAATGGCAACTCCTCCCCCGTTATAAAAATTCCGGTAGCTGAAAATATTAAACTCAGGTGTATTTTGAATATTATTGGAAAAGTCAATACCGCTATTTTCAATTAAACCGAAAAGCGTAACCTTCTTAACTTTTCCCCTACATGATAGCAACACCATCAAAAAATATAAAAGCAGGTACCAGGATAATTTCATTTGATTTTCAGACCTTTTATTAAATCAAAAAAAGGTCGGAAAAGGACCTTTTTTTGATTATGTAACATTCCAGGATTATTAATAGCCCGGGTTTTGAATTAAATTGTCGTTCACTGCTAATTGGTCATTGGGAATAGGGAACAATAAATATTTCGGATCATCGGTTGGCTTTTCCTGCCACGGCTGCAAAAACTTTCCAAATCGAATGAGGTCTTGCCTTCGCCATCCTTCCCAGTACATTTCCCGTCCTCTTTCATCCAACAACTTGGTAAGATCAACTGAAGCCATTGGGGTGGCACCACGAATCAAACGCAGAGCATTAACAATTGCTAATGGACTTGTGTTATTTCCGGTTCGCAATTGGGCTTCAGCCTTCATTAACAAAACGTCGGGATACCTGAAAATAGCCCAGTCGTTGTTTTTCTGGTCTCCCTGTGTAGCATAATCATAAGGATATTTAATCACCCTAATACCTGTTACTTCCAAGTTATCTCCCGTTTCCCTTATTTTCACTTCCCTTGTAAAACTTAACGGATTGCCCTTCCTGTCTTTCAATGCAGCATCAGTAGTTAAATCGTATTGTTGTCCTACAAGAAATCCGGCGTTTACTCTTTTTCCTGGATTTGGAAGGGCACCTGCATAATTATAATATGCTCCTCTTCTCTGATCGACCGCTTCAAACTTGTCATAAAAATCAGAAAGTGTTGCAAACCCATTCCAACCGCCAGGATTCATATTATAGTGGGATACCTGGAATGCAGCCCCGCGAACATTACCTCCTCCACCAATGCCACTTTGATTAAACAACGTAAAAATATTTTCTTTAGATTTTACATCATTATCGGGAGCAAAATTGTCGAAAAAATTACCGTTGTATGAATATTTATTGGTTGCAATAATTTGATCAGCTAAGGTAATAACCTGGTTCATGTCCTCAGCAGCAAAAGTTGGCGCAGATCTGTTTACAAATACTCCTTTATTTAAATAAACCTTCATCAATAAAACACGTGCAGCGTTTTTATTTGCAACATATGGGGCTACATTATCAGGAAGAGTAGCCATGATGGCATTAATTTCAGAAATAATGAAATTAGCTGCTTCTACTCCTTTTAGCGTTTTAGGTGATATCTTATAATCAGACAGGTTTTCCCTGTACGGCACTTGATCCCACCCGTCTAACACTGCAAACATGGTTAATGCTCTAATAAATCTTGCTTCTGCTGCCTGTTGTGCGCTGGGAGTGAACTGAAGTACATTTGAAGCGGAAAATTGCACCCCTAAAAGACCTCTGAACGCTCCCCCTATTTGACCCTGATCCGGGTTCCAGGTATGAGCATGCAATGCCCGCCACTGTCCATTATCATCCCAATCCGGTCCTCGGGTAGGTGCGATTGTTTCATCAGAGGTGTGCTGGTTGACATGCCAGAAATCACCGGTTTGAAATGGTCCGTTTAGCCCATTATAAGCACTTGTTAATAGTTGAGCCGCGGTTATATTCCCGGAATTACTTTCTTCCAGCTCACTTCTAAAGCTCTCATCCAGTTTAGTACACGAAAAAGTAACCAGCGACAAGAGTAAGAAAAAGAATATTTTCATATGTTTCATAAAACGTAATTAAGTATTATAATGAGAAGTTAAGTCCTATAACTATTGTTCGTGCTGAAGGATAAGGTATATATTCCACACCTAGTGAAGGGATACCTCCAAAACCCGCATCTGTATTTACTTCAGGATCAAAACCAGTATACTTAGTTATAACAAACAAGTTCTGGCCAGTTAGAGAAATATTTACATTTCGAATGCTATTCCCGATATTCCCTACCCGATAACTTATTGTAGCATTAGCCATCTTGATGTAATTACCTTTCTCCAGGTTTCGGGAAGAAGGAGAAGGAGCATTGGAAATTGCTTCTTTTACACCTGTTCCTATTAAGGCTTTAGCAATATTCCTCGTTCCGAGGTTGCCAATCCCTAATACAGAAGCAGCGGTGTTATTAAATAAGTAGTGCCCGAAAGTTCCGTTCATATTGATTGTAGCTGTTAACTTTTTATAGGTAACGTCGGATGTTAAACCTAAAAGCATTTTAGGATTAGGACTTCCTAAATAGAAAAGTGTATTGCCGCCGTCAGCATAAACACTTTGTCCTGTTCCTTTGTCAATTCCTTCAAATTTCCTGAGATACCAAACGTTTAAAGGCTGGCCGCTGATCAAGCGTTGACCTCTAACATCCGAAAATCCTTGTCCTCTCAGTTCGCCGGTTTGGTAAAAGCCTTTTAAACCCTCTACGGTATTTTGCAGGAAGGAAACATTACCTCCAACATTCCAGTTAACATTCTTGCCTTGAAGTACCGCAGTTGTTAACATTATTTCAACGCCCTTATTTAATACATATCCAGGTAAGTTAATCCAAATCTTTCCGGAGGGTGCTGGTTGAGCGATATTTTGTTCGAACAAAACGTCGGTAGTCTTTTTATAGAAGTAATCAACGGATCCGAATACCCTGTTATTTAAAATGCTGAAATCTATGCCGGCATTGGTTGTAGTAGATGTTTCCCATTTCAAATCGGGATTACCGAAATTAGATTGAGAGATTGATTGTTGCCCAAAGCCAAATCTGTTTAAAGAGGCGCCTGAAGGAAATTCCTGGTTACCGGTTTTACCCCAACTCAACCTTACCTTTAAATTATTTATAAAAGCACTATTCTTTAAAAAATCTTCACTTGATGTATTCCAGGCTATACCCACAGATGGGAAATAACCATACTTGTTGTTTTCGCCAAAACGTGTCGAGCCGTCTGCTCTGAATGTCCCTGTTATTAGATATTTATCCTTATAGTTAATTATAGCACGTCCAAAAAATGACTGCAGTTCGGTAGTAGGTGAAGCAAATGAGCCAATCCTCCGATCGTTTTGCGTAGAAAACCCCAGGTAGTCATAATAATTTAAACCAACGTTCGTAAAGTCCTGGCCATTCATGAAACTACCCTTACTTTCGTAGTTCAGAAATTCGTGCCCTACCACGGCATTCAGATTAAAATCACTGGTTAATTGCTTATTATAGTTTAAAGTATTAGTTACCTGCTGGTTAGTCTGCTCCTGGTTACCAATAAAAGCTGTGCCCCTATTTAAAATATTCTCGACGTTTAATAGTCGGTTTACCTGTCCTCTTCTTGTTCCAACCTGCCGGTTGACACTATAAAGCAACTTATATTCGAGTTCTTTGGTAATTTTATAGGAAGGAGAAATACTTGCAATTATTGAATTTACCTTTGCATTATCATCAAAATAATTTAATTGTGCAAGAGGGTTAATAGTTGTCGCACCTACCAGCGGGTCAATCCATGCTGAGTCTGTACCAGGTTTTATTAAAAGATGGGTTGGATTCCATTGTAGCGCCTGAGAAATTAAGTTTCCCTCAAAGCCGACAAAAGAAGAAACAGGTGCAATTTGTTCATCGGTTTGGGTTACCAGGACATTTATATCAAGTCCTAATTTCTTACTTTCTAAAAAGCGGAAATTGCTGGTAAGATTAGTGGTAAATTTCTTTAAATTAGAAGTTTTGATAATACCTTGTTGATCCAAATATCCTGCAGAAATGCGATACCTTCCATTTTCGGAACCACCGCCTACAGCTACACTGTAATTCTGAGTAATACCAGTACGGGTAATGGCATCAAATGCATTCACGCTATTACCAAAATCACCCCCGGTCTGGCCATAATCTTTTAATGCCTGTCTATATTCATTTGCATCTAATACCTCCAGTCTCTTCAACAAATTACTCATGCTGGTCGAAGCATTTACATCAACTTGAGGTACACCGGATTTCCCTCGTTTGGTATTGATGATCACTACACCGTTTGCTCCTCGGGAACCATAAATAGCGGTAGCGGAGGCGTCTTTTAAAATTTCAATACCTGCAATGTCATTAGGATTGATAAAATTTAGCGGGTTACCTCCATCACTTCCAAATGCACCCGCGCCGCTGCCGCCGGGACGTGCAGTACCCCCCGATAAAGGAACACCATCAACCACAAACAGAGGCTGATTTCCTGATCTTATGGAGGAGGCTCCACGAATTCTTACGGTTGTTGAACCGCCAGGCTGCCCGGTATTATTAATTACTAAAACACCCGCCGCTTTACCTTGAATTAATTGATCCGGTGAAGTAAAAACGCCCTTATTAAAATCCTTTTCCCTTACAGAGGCAGTTGAGCCGGTAAGATCTTTCCTTCTTGCAGTACCATAACCAACAACCACAACATCTGATAAACTTTGAGTTGAAGTAGCCATAGAAACTGACATTTCTCCTGCGGTAATAGGAAGTGTTTGATCCTCGAAACCAACGTAAGAAATTCGTAGTTGATTAGATCCTGA
This sequence comes from Segetibacter sp., assembly GCA_028288485.1. Lineage (GTDB taxonomy): Bacteria > Bacteroidota > Bacteroidia > Chitinophagales > Chitinophagaceae > Segetibacter. The sequence goes on along the minus strand of JAQBNO010000174.1, from coordinate 6,190 downwards.
AGGGACGTTTATGGAGAAAGCGCCATCGGCGCCTGTTTTCGTGCTAACTGATTTTCCAACCACGGAAACAGTTGCATCTACAAGGGGAGAGTTGTCTTTTGCGTCAGTAACCTTTCCTGTAACTGTTCTTTGTTGAGCGAACAGCAATGCAGGGAAAAGGACTAACATGGAAAAAGAACACAATAGTCTAAATTGTTTCATATAGTAGCAGTTTTTGGTAAGTTGTGATAAAAATAGTACACTTTTTAAATAAAAATTGATGTTTTTTTAACATTATGTCATTCTTCGTGTATTTTTTACATGTTGTGGAAAAATTGGTTGATAAATAGGTCAATCTCCTTAAACAACAAGTGGTTTTTTTGAAAAACCAACGTCTTGACCTAAATCTCCAACAATTTTTACCTGGAAAACTTAACCGTTTCCTTCTTTTAAAGAAATAAGCATAGTTCTAATTAAATTGCTTTTTCGTGTAAATATTGGAGCTCAAAACATGGGATAAATTTCAGGTACTATAACCTAAAACAATTGTATTCATGGATTCGATTAATTACATAAAGTGTGAGTTGCTTTAGTAGAGGCGGAAATCTTATACTGTTTTTTCAGACAACAATACCGAAAGAATTGCTGCAAATGTTCTGTCTAATTTTTTTAAGCCCGCCTTAAATTCAATACGAATACTGCGAGTAACATAATGATCACCGGTTGAAGGTTTTTGGACCGGATTAAAATTAATGGGAAAAAGACTGGTATCTCTTCTCTTATAACTAATACAGACTGCAAATAGTAATATCGGGTCGGTAAAAGCTGCCCGTTACCGCATTTGATGTTCGGATTGAAGCTAATGAAATTTAATAAAAGGTAATAAAGCCGGATGTTTATCTATCGACGTTATTATTAAGAATCGGAGTAAAAAGTGGAATAGAATATCTGCAAGTACAAGTGAGTGACACAACGATATCGAATAGAATTCCTAAAACCGGCTTCCAAAAAAGACTTTGAAACGAATCGTCATTGGTTCATCTACGAATATAAAATTTCACCTTATTATTGTTTACGGCAAAAGCAAGTATTTCTCTATCACCGGCAAGATGTACAATTTTACTATCCCGTACCTCTCCGTTTATTTTTATACCTGATTGAAGTGGTGAAAGTTCTTTAAATTCTCCCTTCCCTATTCCTAACAAAACTGTTCCATAACCTGCATCATACTTTCCTTCAAAGGGAATTACGCCTGAAAAGTTTCCGGGGCAAATAAGATCTGAAATTCCATCTTTATTGAAGTCACCGATTAAAAAACTGAAAACAGGAGACCATTGAACTGCATCCGGTAATTTTCTTTCAGAAAACTTTCCTGCCTTATTTATCATTACAACTGACGACAAGGTTGTTGCATTTAAAATTCCCATACTTCCTTTAGATTCACCAAGGATACCTTCTATTGTTTGCGAGGCAAAAGCTGAATAATCGCGATATCGTTTTCTTACCAATACCGGCAACTGTTTTTCAATTTCCTCCTTGCCCAAAAAAGTATAATAACTTCCTTTACTTTCAACTGCCAGCAACTGGTCGGTTATTCCATTATTATCGATATCACTTATATACATCTTTAATGGAAATTCAGCTGATGCCTGGAGCTTTGAATTTTCCCCGAGATTACCTGCAAGAATATCTTTATCACCGTCTCCGTCGATGTCCACTATTTTAATGCAATTCCACCAGCCTGTCGAGTTGTTCGCTGAAACTATGGAAGTAATATTTGACAAACGCCCTTTTACGTTTTTAAATATATTCACTGCCATCCACTCCCCTGCAATCACCAGGTCTTTCCATCCATCGTTATCCAGGTCTTCCCAGGCTGCATCTGTAACCATTCCGATATTTCGTAACCCTGGTGAAAGTTCCTCTTGTCCAATAGAAAAATTGCCCTTCCCGTCATTAATAAGGATGTGAGAATTTGGAGCTAAGCCATAATTACCGACGACATTTCTGCCGCCAATAAACAGATCAATATCACCGTCTTTATCTAAATCGCAGGGAGCAGCTATCGATTTGTTTTCATAAATAGCAGGAAAGGTGGTTGATTTAGAAAATTTTCCTTTCCCGTCATTTATATACAAACGGTCAGGTAAAAACGCGTTGTTTCCGCCATATTCATTTCCGCCACTTACAACAACCAGGTCATTAAAACCATCTTTATTAGCATCAAAGAAAACTGCATTTACGTCTTCACATTGAGCATCTTTTGCGAATAAAGTTTCATTAGAGCTTACAAACTTCCCGGCCTTATTTTGAACCAACAACTTGCCTGCGTGGCCGATAGCGCCGCAGATAAATATATCTTCAAGGCCGTCGTTATTTATGTCGGCAACAGCCATTTTTGGGCCCTGTGTAGATAATTTATGGGGTATAAACGGAGAAACATTAAAATCGGTGAAGTCGTTTTCAACATGGGTGTAAGGAAAAGAAACAGAGTCTGAAATATCGGTAAACAAATTTTCACTGCCATCGTGTGATGGTAATAAAGTAACCGGCCGCATTATTGCATTTTTTTGAAACGCAACCAGCTTTTTATTTGCAGGCACGTTTCCGAACGCCTGGCTGAGTCCGTTTGGCCATATTATTTCCAGGGCATCAACAACAGTATCGGCACCTAGTCCAAAGTGAACCGTTTGAACAGAAGAACTTTCAAAACCGCGGGAAGCAGTACAAAAGTTGACCTGCAGTTTATCTTTTCCCTTAACCACCACTTTAGCACCGATGGCGAACTGATTGGAAGAATCGCCCTTCAACTCAACAATAAGGTAGTTGTGGTTAACAGCTTTAATCTTATTCAAGTTATTCTGGTAAACTGAAGCTGTCTCGTTGATGTTGTTAGTCACAATGTCGAGGTCTCCGTCGTTATCTAAATCTGCATAGGCTGCGCCATTTGAAAGAGTTGGTTTATCAAATCCCCAGTTTTTCGTCTGGTCTTTAAACCGTAGATCCGGCGATCCCTGGTAGATATAATTACTCACTTTACCATCGGGCATTTTACTTAAGGCCGTTTGGTCTGCTCCTTTTCCCTGGTTTAATGCATCATGCATCTGAGTGTTTGAAATGAACTTGATGTAGTCGAGGTCGTTAGGCCTTTTTACGATTCCATTTGCGATAAAAAGGTCTTTGATGCCGTCATTATCAAAGTCGGCAATTAGCGGTGACCAGCTCCAATCGGTAGCCGCTACACCGGAATACAAGGCAATGTCAGAAAACCTGTTTCCCGCGTCGACGTTCAATTGCAAACAGTTCCTGGAATATTGTTCATGATAACCAAAATTCATTTTGTATTGATAAATATCAAGGGGATCATCTCCACTCGAAGATTTTAATACTTTTTGATCAGCCGGTAGCATATCCAACGTCACAATGTCGAGCCAGCCGTCGTTATTCAAATCATTAATGTCGCTACCCATCGAGAACCGGCTCTCATGTGGAAATGCAGTTTCATTCATTTCTTTAAACGTACCGTTCTGCTGGTTGATGTAGTAATAATCGTTTTCGTGAAAGTCATTACTTACATAAATATCATCCCATCCATCATTGTTTAAGTCGGCAGTAACTACATTTAGTCCGTACCCAATCGCACTGCTGTAAATACCTGCTTTTTCGGTTACCTCGGTAAAGTATGTTCCGTTTTCAGTAAGATCATTCCTGAACAATTTATCGCCACTTTTTTCACTTTTTACTTTCCTTTCTTCCGCCCTCCTGTATGTTTCCGTGGAATGCACTGAGTGATTAACCAGGAACATATCGAGGTCGCCGTCGCGGTCGTAATCAAAAAAAGTTGCGTGTGTATTGAACCCTTCAACATCTAAACCATATTCGTGCGCCCGTTCAGAGAAGGTCAGGTTACCGTTGTTAATAAAAAGCTCATTTTTACCGTGCAGATTTTTGTATGCACCTACTTCTGAAACATAAATATCTAATAGCCCATCCCCGTTTACATCGGTCATTGTCACCCCTGTCTTCCAGTTACCTTTGCCCTTCGCACCCGCAGGTTCCGTAATATCCTCAAACCTCATATTGCCTTTGTTGAGGTAGAGTTTATTGCTGCCTTTATTCGAAGAAAAGTAAATGTCGGGAAGGCCGTCGTTATTTATATCTCCGATTGCTACACCACCGCCGTTATAATAATACAGGTAGTCAAGAATATTAAGGGAGTCATTTGCAGCTAAATCATTCGAAAAAGTAATCCCCGTACTTTGGGCGGGTAACAAAGAAAACAGCGTACTTGTTTTCCGCGTGCAACCAGCCAATAAAACAGCTGTTAAGAGGAAGTATTGTAATCTTTTAAAATTCATTTATTAATTGCAAAAGGGCTGGGTTATACTTTTCTGATTTTTTGTGGCGGCATATTTAATCGCGCTGGCTGTTGATCAGGCCAGCAACAACGGCTGTTCCGTTGTCAAACTACCTTTGTGAATCAATATGCCGGGAAATTTAGATACCGGCTTTTGCTTTTTATGGCCCGCCGGATGTACTGCCTCGTTTGGTTTTTATTATACCAACTTCAGTTCGGGCAGGCGTCATCGTTGCTACGCTCAGTTGAACTTTTTATTCCTCAATAGAACTTAGCGTAGCATTTTTTACCCTGAGCGAAGCCGAAGGGTAGCTGAGTTCAGCCGAAGGGTCGCAATCCGTTCATCTTTTTGTACTTCAGGCGGCAAAGAGTAGCAATAATTTTGACTTTTAAAAGGGATACTATAAAATCGTTCTCTCAAATATTTTTGACTGACCATTATTGAGCTTTTTCTCGTCCAATATCGAAAAAAAGTTGAAGAGTGCGACGCAAGTAAAGCTTAAGGGCTATTCTGCTGCCGGCTCCCAAAAAACTTCTTTCCCTTGATACTTTAATAATCCAAAACTTTTCTATTCATTATCACCAACCAACTATAATTCTGCGATCTCTATTTTCCGGTAAAAAATCTCTGCTCCTTCTGACTGAATAATTATTCTTCCTTCACTCAGGCTCGGGCTTGTAGCTGTATTAACCACTTTGCCATTTACGATATAGGTCAGGTTGCCATTATTTGCGATTACCTCGACCCTGTTCCATTCGCCTGTTTTATGTTCAGCATCTGTTTTCTTTTGTACCCTGAAATAATCCATTGATGGCGTTCTTTTACCGTCAACAACAACCGTAGCACTATCAATCACCCATATATCACCTACATCGCCTTCCTGGATTTGACACTCTACCGATTTAGGCCACACCTTGTCTTTAAAATCCTGGGGAACGTAAAAACAAATGCCGTTATCTCTTCTTGTGGTATCCGCATCACGCGGGGGCCATTTTTTTGTTCCCCACTTAAACTCGACGGCCAGGTGAAAGTTCTTATACGTATTGTTGGTACAGATATAACCAAACTCCTTACCTGAAATATGCAAGATATCCTTCTCAATACTAAAAACCTTTTCCGGGTCGTTGTTCTTGCCTTTTTTCGTAAGGAAACTATACCAGCCATCTAAATTCTTACCATTGAATAATGGCTTCATCTTATTAGAGGCAAGCGTATTTGGTTGCTGGGCAAATGTGCAAAAACAGGAAAATAAGCACACGGCGATGATGATCTTCTTCAAATACTTTGTTTTAAGTGTATTATTTCTAAGTAACGGGTATCAGGGGTAACAACCCCCTCTTCGAATTAGCCCTTATTCTTTTTTGACAGGTTGAACACTTTGGTACCTCCGTTGTTTAACGACACTACCACGATTTTAGATTGTCCTGCTTTCAATTGGTCAATACTTCTTATTGCACCTCGTACGTTAAAACCACTCGCCTGTGAATTTAGTGCTTTAAAATCACCTTTTCCATTTCCTTTCAGGAAAACGCCATAACTGGCATCGTAGATACCGACTTCCGGTTTTGAGTGGTAGAAGTTTCCACCCATCACTATGTCTGCATTTCCATCTTTGTCAAAATCGTCGATCGCTATCCCGTACATGGGGGAGAACTGCGCTTCTGCAGGTAACGCCTTTACTGCAAATGTTCCTTTCCCGCTATTGATCAGCACGCTGCTTTGCATCATATACGCTTCTAATTTTACTGCCTGTTTCAACTGCTCTTTCGTAAAGATGTCTTCCACGGTTTGACCTTTGTAACTTTCGTACTTCAGGTATTTCTTTTTGAGGGAAGGTAGTATGCTTACCAGGT
>JAQBNO010000167.1 GCA_028288485.1 Segetibacter sp. | reverse complement strand
GGGAACTTGTTTCTGCAGTTGGAGCAGCATATACTAATCTATATGGTTTCAGAGGAGGTCTTACAAACGTAAATGAGGTTACTTCAGACGAAATTGTAGTTCCAACAAGAGGAGCAGACTGGGGTGATGGCGGTCACTGGGTGAGACTTAAATTACATACTTATAAACCGAATGATTCTGAGGTTAACGGAGCCTGGAATATGCTGTATGCCGGCGTCAATGGCTGTAATCGACTTTTAGCAACTTTAGAGCCTTTGGGAACTGCCCAGTCTATTGCGTTTATTGCGGAACTTAGGGCTTTACGTGCCATCTATTATTATTGGTTACTTGATATTTATGGAAATGTTCCTTTAAGTACAGATTTTAAGGACATTACTCCACCACCTAACAGCACAAGAAAACAGATATATGATTTTGTTGAAAAGGAACTGAGGGATAACGTAGTTAAACTGCCTAAAACAGGCCCGAATGATCAATCAACATACGGACGTGTTAACTATTATACTGCCCAGGCTGCATTAGCGAAGCTTTACTTAAATGCTGAAGTATATACCGGCACTGCTCAATGGGACAAATGTATAGCCGCGTGTGATGAAATCATCAAGTCAGGTAAGTATTCCCTGACAATAAATTACAAAGATAATTTTGTAAAAGACAATTCAGGAGCAAGTGAGTTTATCTGGGCGATTCCATTTGACCAGGTACACGCTAAAGGGTTCAATCTAAATCACCAAACGTTACACCAGGAAAGCCAGAAGACTTATAATATGACGGCCCAACCCTGGAACGGTTTTGCAACTGTTGCTGAGTTTTATAATTCATACATCGATCCTGCTCAAAATCCCGGACCCCAGGGAACAGTAGTAGGCTTAGATCCTAAGGGAACTCCTATAACCGGAACAGTAGATAAAAGACTTTCTAACTTTTTAGTTGGTCCCCAGTTTGATGCCAACGGTGTAAGATTACTTGATGGAGCATCCGATCCTGAAGATCCGGATGGTCAGCCAATTACCTTTACTCCATACATGAATCAACTGGAGCCAAGAGCATGGAGACAAACTGGCGCAAGAATAAACAAGTGGGAATTTTATAACGGTATGACTAGTGATTTGAGCAACGATGTTGCAATTTTCAGATACGCTGATTTCTTGTTAGTACAGGCGGAAGCAATTGCGAGGAAAAATAATAACTGGAACCACCCGGATGCGTTAAGACTAGTGAACCAGATCAGAACGCGTGGAGGTGTTACATCGTTTACGACCATGACTGATGCAATGTTCCTGGCCGAACGTGGGAGAGAAATGTTTTTTGAATCTTTCAGAAGACAGGATATGATTCGTTTCGATAAGTACAATAGTGCATTTACTTTTCACCCTGCTGATGCAGATAAACACGTAAACATTCTTCCAATTCCTGAGGCCCAGATTAATGCAAATCAAAAGCTTAAACAAAACCCTGGTTATTAGTAGGGGTAATTAAATAATATTAAGTATAATCAAGGAAAGCAGGCGAAATTTCGCCTGCTTTCCTTTTAAGCCCAATTTTCACCTTTATTAATCTGATACGTCTTTTTGAGTCTTCTTAATACGCCCCGCTTTTAAACAAAACAGTAACAAGTTTAATAGTACTTTGCCCCGCATTTGGTCGCGCAGGCGAGGTATGCTGGAGCGATTAAAATGAGCAACGAATGTTAATTGATTTGATAGCAAGTTCTACTCCGATAATAATTAATGCATAATACAAGTTTAAGAAAATACTGTTTTCCGGGTCTTTATTGTGTGATCAATTATCTAAGCCTGTTTTTGCTCGTGGCTTATTTGAGTAGTGGCTGCAATAAAAAGAACTCCGCAGGCGATACAAAACTTTTTACCCTGGTACCTTCTACAGATACGAGGATTAATTTTGAAAACGATCTTATTTACACCGAGGATTTTAACCCCTACACTTTTCGTAATTTTTTTAATGGTGGCGGCGTCGCCATTTGTGATATAAATAATGATAGTCTTCCCGATGTGTTTCTTTGTTCTAACCAGCAATCAAACAAGCTGTATTTGAATAAGGGACATTTTCAATTTGAAGATATAACGCAAAAAGCGGGGGTTGCCTCAGATAGTGTATGGTCTACAGGTGTAACAATGGCAGATGTAAATGGCGACGGATGGGTTGACATTTATGTATGTAAATCGGGCGATTTGAAAGGTAAAAACAGGAGCAACCAACTTTTTATTAACAATGGTGACTTAACCTTTACTGATAAAGCCCAAGAATATGGTTTAGATAATCGCGGCTTATCTACCCACGCTGTTTTTTTTGATTGTGATAATGACGGAGACCTGGATTGTTATTTATTGAATAACTCTTTCCGATCGGTTGGTAACTACGACCTGGTAAAAGACCAGCGACAGATCGCGGATACACTTGGCGGGAATAAATTGTACAAAAATGACGGGAAGCGTTTTGTGGACGTAACTCAAACTGCAGGCATCTACAGCAGCGCTATTGGCTTTGGTTTGGGAGTCACTATTTCTGATATCGACAAAGACGGCTGGCAGGATATCTATGTGTCCAACGATTTTTTTGAAAAGGATTACCTGTACATCAATCAACATAATGGAAAATTTAAAGAGTCTCTTGAAGATTATATCCGGGAGTTGAGTATGAACTCCATGGGTGCAGATATAGCCGATATAAATAATGATGGTTACCCCGAAATTTATGTTACAGATATGTTTCCGGAAGAAGATTCGCGGGTTAAAACAAAAACGAATTTTGAAAATTGGGACAAATACCAGGCAAATAAAAGTAATGGCTATTACAAACAATTTGTTCGTAACACTTTACAACTAAATTCTGGTGCTGTTTATAAAAACGCACCCCTGAAAGAAGTTTATTTTAGTGAAATAGGTAGAATGGCAAATGTTTCTGCCACCGATTGGAGTTGGGGGGCTTTAATAACCGATCTTGACAATGATGGTAATAAGGATATTTTTGTCGCTAACGGAATTTTCAAAGATATAACTGACCAGGACTATATTCAGTATACTGCCAGCGAAGGGGAAAATATCAGGAATAAGATCCTACGCAAGGAAAAAAATATTATTAAAAATTTAGTAGACCTTATTCCGTCTCATCCAATCCCGAATTACGCCTTTAGTAATAACGGCGATCTCACCTTTACCAACAAAGCAAAAGAATGGGGTTTGGATGAACCGGGCTTCAGCAATGGCTCTGCTTATGGTGATTTGGACAACGACGGCGACCTGGACCTTGTTGTCAACAATGTAAACATGCCGTGCTTTGTATACCGCAACGAAAGTATCCAGCAGCATCCTGAGAACAAGTTTTTGAAAGTAAGCCTCCGGGGCGAAGGCAAAAACACCTTTGGCATTGGCACCAAAGTAACGGTACACTACAACAACACCATCGCCTACCAGGAACAAATGCCGATGCGTGGTTTTGAATCAACAGTCGACGCAAGGTTAAACTTCGGCCTTGGCAAAACCAACCGGATAGATTCGGTAATAGTTGAATGGCCCGGTAATAAAGTAAACATTATAAAAGGCTTACAACCCAACCAACACATAACAGTAAAACAAAGCGAAGCAGTCGTAAAACCTTCTGTCAACCGTCAACCGTCAACCGTCAACCCTCTTTTCACTGAAAGCACCGACAATTACGGCATCGACTTCCAACATAAAGAAAATGATTTTGTAGATTTTGATCGCGACCGCCTCATCTTTCACATGTTATCCGCCGACGGACCACGAGTAGCAAAAGGGGATGTTAACAAAGACGGTCTGGAAGACATTTATGTTTGTGGAGCAAAAGGTCAGCCGGGAGCATTATTTATTCAAAGTAAAGAAGGCAGGTTTAAAAGAAGTAACGCCGGGTTGTTCGAAAACGATAAGGAAAGTGAAGACACCGATGCCTTGTTTTTCGATGCGGACGGCGATGGCGACCAGGACCTGTACGTTTGCAGCGGGGGAAGCGAGTTCGAGCCTAACTCCCCGGCTTTAATTGACCGTCTATATGTGAATGACGGCAAAGGAGTTTTTGTAAAATCACCGCAGGTGTTGCCCTCTTATATTCCAGAAAGCAGCAGTTGTGTAACAGCGGCCGATTACGATAACGACGGCGACCAGGACCTTTTTGTTGGTGTAAGACTTAAGCCGTTCAGCTATGGTTATCCTTGTAAAGGCTACCTGTTACAAAACAATGGTACCGGCTTTTTCACCGATGTTACAGAAAAGCTTGCACCGCAGTTAAAAGCAGCCGGTATGATAACCGATGCAAAATGGTTCGATTACGATAAAGATGGCAAACAGGATCTGGTTGTAGCGGGAGAGTACATGCCCATAAAGATCTTCCACAACGAACAGGGTGGCAGGTTAAAGGAAACAACCGAAGTTGCCGGTTTATCAAAAAGCAATGGCTGGTGGACAAGGTTACAGGTAGCCGATATAAATGGAGACGGTTTTCCCGATATTGTAGCGGGAAACCATGGATTAAACTCGAGGTTTAAAAGTTCGGCGCAAAAGCCCGTCTGTATGTATGTAAGCGATTTCGATAATAACGGAACTGTACAACAAATAATTACGTGTTACAATAAAGACAGCGCATACCCGCTTGTATTGCGGCACGACCTGGTAAGCATTCTGCCTTCGTTGAAGAAGAAATACCTGAAGTATGAAAGTTACAAAGAGCAAACTGTGGAAGACATCTTTACGAAAGAGCAGTTAAAACAGGCTGTAAAATTAGAAGCTTACATGATGCAGAGCAGCGTGTTGATTAACACTGGGAAAGGAACATTTGCAATAAAGGCCTTACCTGCAGAAGCGCAGTTCTCACCGATGTTTGGAATAGCCATAGAAGATTTTGACAAAGATGGAAATACCGACATTATGATGGGTGGAAACTTCTACCAGTCAAAACCGGAGGCAGGTATCTATGACGCCAGTTATGGCGTATTCCTGAAAGGAAATGGAAAAGGTGATTTTAAAGCGATCAGGCAAGATCGCTCCGGCTTCTTTTCAATGGGGGCTGTACGAGATATGACAGTTTTAAAAACAGCAAAACGCAATTTCGTTTTGATAGCAAAAAATGATAATAAAATTCAGATAGTTCAATACAAATGATGAAGGATTTAATAAAAACAGGTTTGCTCGTTTTATTTGTTTTCGTGTTGGCCAGTTGTTCCAGGATCAAGGACGAAGACCAATATACCCAATTAGTGAAATCGGAACTCGCTACTGGAAAGCGATATGACAGCATTTTTTTTGGCATTTACTTAGGGATGACTGCTAAAGAGTTTTTTACCCATTGCTGGAAAATGAACAAACAGGGATTGTTTACCGACGGGCGAAGCAATACGGCCGTGTTATATAAACTAAATAAAAACGAACTGAAGTACCCGGCCTCCATGACTTTCTACCCGCAATTGGAGCAGAACAAAATAAGTAAAATGCAGGCAACATTTCAATATGACGGATGGGCGCCATGGAATAAGCATATGTTTGCGGATACGCTCATAACCGACCTGCTTCAGCTCTACAAAAGATGGTACAGCAATGGGAATTCTTTTATTAAAATGCCCGGTCGTGAAAAAAGCATTTCCTATGTTAAAGTAGATGGAAACAGGCGCATTACTATAAGTAAAAAAAGTGATATGGAAGTCGAGGTGGATTATACGGATCTGTTGAAGAAGCCTTAAGGGGTATAGAGGAAATCTTTTTCTTTTGGAGCCCGGCTGAACAACTACTATTATACATCGTTGCGTCGCACTCTTATACTTTCTTTCTTAATTTGAACAACCTTTTTCCGAATTAAGAAAACAAAGAAAATGAGATAGATAAGGTTTAGGAAATAGTGAAACCACAGCTACTGAATGATTCTGCCGACGAACGGATTGCGACGCAACGATGACTAATTAAAGTGCAAATGTGGGTACCAAAAAAACTAAAAAATAAACTGTAAAGAAATTGAAAGTCTGAATAGAGCTTTTCAATCGTTACTATTAAAATTGATAATTGTGCTGCAGCTTTTTCGGAATAGATTACTGGAATATTATTCTTTTTCATCCATTTGTTTAATTGGAGTCATTAGACTTTTTACAAGCTGTATTAAAAATTTTAGTTTCAGTAAGACCAAAATCGTTCCTTTTCAAAATTTCTTTTTTCCCTATATCCTTTTCATTTTCCTATTAAATTCCTGTAAAGAAAAGGAGCCTGTTGTACCACCTTTATTTAATAAACTCGATCCCTCTCAAACCAATATCAACTTCAGTAACAACCTTTCTTACGATGCTAAATTTAATATCTACACTTACCGGAATTTCTATAACGGGGGCGGTGTTGCTATCGGTGATATAAACAACGACGGACTTCCGGATCTTTTCTTTACCGCCAACATGTTGCCAAACAAACTGTATTTGAACAAGGGAAATATGCAGTTTGAAGATATCACAGAGAAAGCCGGTATAGGCAAAAAAGGAAAGTGGTCGACCGGCGTAAGTATGGTTGATGTGAATGGCGACGGCTTTCTTGACATTTATGTTTGCAACAGCGGCGATATAAAGGGCGACAACAGGCAAAATGAATTTTATATCAATAACGGGTTTTCTTCTGCTGACGGCAGGCAGGTGACTTTTAGCGAAAAGGCGCAGGAATATGGTTTGGATGACCGCGGCTTATCAACCCACGCTGCTTTTTTTGATTATGACCACGACGGCGATCTCGATATGTATTTGCTGAATAATTCTTTTAAGGCTATCGGCAGTTTTAACCTGCAACATAATGAAAGAAACGTAAGAGATTCATTAGGAGGTGATAAGCTTTTTCGTAACGATGGAAATCGTTTTACAGATGTTAGTGAAGCCGCAGGTATTTTTGGAAGCGCCATTGGTTTTGGTTTAGGTGTTACTGTTGGTGATGTAAATCATGATGGCTGGCAGGATATCTACGTGTCGAATGATTTTTTCGAGAGGGACTACCTCTACATCAACCAGCATAACGGCACTTTTAAGGAATCTCTCGAAGATGAAATGATGAGTATCAGCAATGCATCGATGGGTGCAGACATGGCTGACATTAATAATGATGCTCATCCTGATATTTTTGTTACCGAGATGTTACCCGAAAGTGATGCGCGGATAAAGACCAATACCACTTTTCAAAACTGGGATAAATACCAGTTGGATCTGAAGTACGACTACTATCACCAGTTTACCCGCAATATGCTCCAGTTGAATAACGGGAATGGCTCCTACAGCGAAATAGGCAGGTTTGCAGGTGTAAGTGCAACAGACTGGAGTTGGGGAGCCGTAATTACCGACTTAAACAACGACGGGTTAAAAGACATTTTTATCGCAAACGGGATTTACCAGGATCTGACTAACGAAGATTATATACAATACATTTCAGACGATGAATTTTTCAGGGAAGTCTCTACTGGTAAAGCTGACTTTAAAAAACTCATAGACCTTATTCCGTCTCATCCAATCTCGAACTACGCCTTTAGTAATAACGGCGATCTAACCTTTACCAACAAAGCAAAAGAATGGGGTTTGGATGAACCGGGCTTCAGCAATGGCTCTGCTTATGGTGATTTGGACAACGACGGCGACCTGGACCTTGTTGTCAA
>JAQBNO010000163.1 GCA_028288485.1 Segetibacter sp. | reverse complement strand
AAAAAAGGCAGCATAAAAAAAACCACTCCAAAGAGTGGTTTTTAAATAATGGGAAAGAACCAAAAACTGCATTGCCACATGAAAGACTATGGTTCCTCATCAACCATTATTGTACTACTATTTTCTTCGTTACTACACCTTGGTTGGTTTTTGCACGTAAGAAATAAACGCCTGCATTCAGTGCCTGGCGGCTGAATTTTACCTGGTGAATCCCTTCGGCAAAATCCTTATTGGCAATTACTTTTAATGACCTCCCATATATATCTATTACATCAATCATTACGGGTGAGGCTTTACTCAGGGAAAATGACATGATCGCTAACTGTGTAACAGGATTGGGAAACACTTCTCCAAACGAGTTCTCCCGAACAACTATAGATTTTGGAGGAGCCTGTACGAGCCAACCACGAGTAGTAAAAGATTGTTTTACTGACCACCGCGACAAAACAGACTTGTTACGGTTACAAACAGATCTCACCCGCCATTCGTATTCGGTATTTGCTGATAATCCGTGCAATTGTTCCCGGTTGTTTTTAGAGTCAACGGTCCTCCACCTGGAGGTGCCTGCTTTCCTGTAACTTATAATGTATTTCCCGGCTTCTGCCACCTCATCCCAATTAAGTGTGGCCTCTTTGGCGCCAATGTTAGTGGTCGTAAGATTGGTGGGTTGGTTACAAGCCTCACCATCTGCACTGGTCTTTACAACCCAATAATCATTGGGGCCCTTGTTGTCTTGTGTTTTATCACCGCTGGCGTTAGAAGCTGAATAACCAGCCAACATATACCCACCATCAGTTGTTTGTTGCAGTGCATAAAGGAAGTCAAATTCACTTCCGCCAAAGTTGGCATCCCATTGCTTTTTACCTTTTTCATTGGTCTTCACGATCCAGTAATCAGTTCCACCCACGGTGTTCTCTGTCTTGTCGCCGCCAACAGGAGAACTGGAGTACCCTCCCAATATGTATCCACCGTCAGTAGTTTGCTCAATCGCATTCAGGTAATCATTACTACTTCCGCCCAGGTCTGCATCCCAATCCTTGTCGCCCTGGGCATCAATCTTTACCATCCAGTAATCATTGTCGCCCTTGGTGGGCTGGCTTTTATCGCCGCTTTTAGGAGACCAGGACCAACCGCCCAGCATATAGCCGCCGTCGGTTGTCTGCCGCAATTGAGTAAGCCAGTCGTCATCGCTTCCTCCAAAGGTGGCATCCCATTGCTTGCTACCAATGGCAGTCGTTTTTACAACCCAAAAATCATATCGTCCCCGACTGGGCTGCGTCTTATCACCGCCGGGCTCCGAGAGTGAATACCCGCCCAATATATAACCACCATCGGTAGCCTGACGCACCGAAAATAATTCCTCGAATTGAGTTCCCCCAAAACGGGCGTCCCATTGTTTCACGCCATTGGCGTCAGTCTTTACGATCCAGAAATCCTTTCCGCCCCTGGTTCTTTGTGTCACATCGCCGGTACTATCAGACCGGGAAGCACCGCCAAGAATATAACCACCATCAGCAGTTTGTTGCAGGGAGTGTAATTCATCCTGGCTTGTTCCACCGAAGCGTGCATCCCATTGCTTTATACCGTTGGCATCAACCTTTACGATCCAGTAATCGCTGTTGCCCCGGCTGGCCTCGGATTTATCGCCCCCGATGCCAGAAAAGGAAATTCCACCCAGGATATATCCGCCGTCAGCCGTTTGTTGAAGGGCCGTTAACTGATCTACACTGGTTCCTCCAAAGCGGGCATCCCATTGCTTTATGCCATTGGCGTCTGTTTTTACAATCCAGTAATCTGAGCTGCCCCGGCTTTCCTGCGTTTTATCGCCACTGATGCCCGACTCGGAATATCCGCCAAAAATGTAGCCGCCGTCGCTTGTTTGCCGGCCGGCGAATAACTGTTCATTTTCAGTACCACCAAAGTCGGCGTCCCATTGTTGTGCAGGAGCTTGAGAAAAAGCACGGGTGAAACTGAGAATGATAATGGCAATTACAACGATAGTAGATTTTGTTTTCATTTGGTTTGTTTTATGAGTGTTGGACAGGACTGGTTTATGAGAAAAAATACATGGAAGAGTGTGCAGGAAAAACTTCTAAAAATGAAGTGGCGACCTCAATTAGATCCACCATGTTTAAATTATGTATCTCTTTCTATGTCTTTGTTTCCTTGCTGTCGGGGAGTTTGCCTGGCTATGATTACAACGTTTAGTTTGTAATCGCTGTCTTAATGCTATTGGTGGAATTATGGAACCGTTAGCAAGTATTAGCTGCATGTGGTTCTGTCGGCTATGTATCTTTTGATATTAACCGGTATAAATCTATATATGAATATGAATACAGCAAATCCAGGTAAGCTGAATAGGAGTAATTGGTAGCTGAACGGGAAAAAAAGGGGATATTTAAGACGTACCTGCTTCTTGCTTAATAAGTAGGCAGGGATAAGAGTAACTTGAAAAGCATCGCGGCATGGCATAGCAATAGTATGTACAGGACAAGACTCGACGATCCTGGCCTTATCCACTTACTATAAATTAAACAATATTGTATTAATGGCTTTTCTTGTAATGCTCCAATAACTCATCACCCCCAAAATCATTTTTCAGGTCGCGGATGACGGTATGAACATGGTTACCGTTATTCTGGGTGTTGTCGTATTCAATGATGATTGTGGGGCCTTGTATCCGGTAATATCTTTCATTACCCGGACCATTTTCTTTGCTACCAGCCCACGCAAAAAGTAATTTATCCATGGAGGCAGCTTCAATATTCTTCATCATTCTATCGGCAAACAGGCGTGTGTAGCGATGGATATACACACTCAGCAACTTTATAAACATTGCCTTTTGCTCGGCTGTTAATGCACTATAGCTTAACCCTGCAACATTTTCAATCATTGCCTTACGGCTATTTACCGTTAGTATATCTCCGGGAGCAGTAGCATTAATAATGGTTTTTTTAAGCTGTTCATCGTTCAGTGAATGTAAAAGTTCAAGGGCCAGCTCATTTTCTTCTTTTAAAATTTCAAGCCCCTTTTCCGGGCCGATTAAAACTACTGCCGGATTTGATCCCATAAAACCAGGAGTTCCCGACACCAGTTTATTTTCGTCTGAACTGAAACTAAAAGAGAGATGATGTCCATCCAATCGCCAGCCCCAAATAGTTGTTTTCGAAGGTTCTCCAAAAATGGTGAAGTAATATTTTCCGCGGTCCCTGTAATGGTCACTCTCCTGCCGGTTCTCGATAACCTTCAGTACATTTTCCAGGGCCATAATTGCACTTGCTTTTTGATAACCTTTTTCACTCAGTGCCGACTTCAATAATTGAATCGCTGCGTTTTTCTGTTGCTCATTTAGTTCGTTCATGGAAATTCCTTTCCGGTTGTTCAGGGGTACATAATGCCAGAAGTATCGTTCAGAAGAATCGAAAGGGTATTGCGTTTGTGCTTTCTGTTTAGCAGTAAGAACATTGAGGAAAATATTGGCAGTCTTATACATGTCATTTTCCTGGGCCTTGCATGAAAAAGCACCAGCAAAAAAAATTACTGCAATCGTTAGTTGAATTTTCATTCATGTAATTTAAGCTAATTCTTATTCTTTAAAATGAACTATGTTTCATCCAGAAAACTGAATTAAATTCTTCGTTTCTGCTGCGCGAGAATGCCAATAAAAACATGGGCTGCGAACTGCTGAATAACCAGCAAAAAGTACAAGAGTGCGACGCCCATCCGAACGGATTGTTCATCCGGGCGGGCAACGATGTATACAGTAGCTATATAGCCCCGTCCATAAAAAATTCTATTAAGCGTTCGAGGGTCTACTTCACCCTGTTGAAAACAAATAAATCTTTAAAAACCCATTTGCCTTCCTGCAGATTTCCACGGGCAATTGCAAACTGGTTGCCTGAACGCTTTTCGTATACAATGCGCAACTCTTCCCCCTGCTTTTGAAGCACTACTCTGCCTTTGGTTGCTTCGATAAAGTTGTACTGGTCGAACTTGTCTTTTTCCTCCTGTCCAAGCATTCCCGGCTTGAAGTGTTTCACCCGTGAAACAAGTCCCTGCTCCGATTGTTCGTACGCCAGGAGTTCGTAAAGACTTGCTTTGTCGCCGTTCATCATTCTCATAAAACCGAGCATATTGTCGCCGGCAGCAGCCAGCCAAACGCCTTCAATTGTCCGTTCGTTCGCCGTTGCTTTCCAGTGACCTTCAATAAAACTGAAATCAGAAAGCTTCCCGGAATTTGACGGAGTTTGAGCTTTAGCAGCGGGCAGCGTAACTGCCAATAAAAAGATCACAGGCAAAAATCGTTTCATATGTAGATATATATTTAAGGGCTAAATTTATTGAAAATACCGCGGATATTATGACAGGATGAATTACCTGGTGCAAAAACGCCCTTGTTACCTTACCAAACGTTCAGTAAGTCAACAAAGGCGAATTAAAACGTTTCCGTAAATATGGAGGTCAATTAAGGAAGCGGCCTTACCATAATATCTTTAAATAAAACCTTACTTTTTGGATCATGCCCCTGCAAAGCAAAGGTACCGCTCGAAACACGGCGACCAGCCTCACTCGCCGACCTTTCTACACCCTCAGGCTCTGTATAATCTACCACTGTTTTGTCGTTAATTTTTATAATTACTCTTTTCCCCTGCACAGTTATACTCTCCGTATACCACTCATTATCTTTCACATAAACTTCCTTCACATCCTGGATCGCATACAAACTACCGGTTCTGCGCCAGTCGGTATGCGAGTTATTTACCTGCACTTCATAACCTTTCGCCGGCCAGCTTTTTTCCTGGTATTGCGTATGGAAGTAGATGCCGGAATTGGAACCCGGGAAGGTCATCACTTTTGCTTTGAATTCAAAGTTCTTAAAATTATGATCCATCACCGGACCGTCGTAAAATAAGTGAGCAACGTTTCCATTTACTACAATGTTTCCGTCTTCAACTTTGAATGTTTCGGCATTAGCACCTACTTTCCAGCCGTTCAATGTCTTTCCATCAAACAAGTTGTTCCATTTGGATTTCCCCATTTTTTTGGCCGAAGGTGTAAATGATACCAGGAACAGAGTTATGGCGGTGAAAGCAATCAGTTTCTTCATTAGAGCAAATTTTTATTTTTTAATTAATAGTTATTGAAATTAAGGAATTTGCCACTGCTGAATTGCATTTTTTTGTACTAAGCATTACAACACCGCTTAAGCTTTCGTTGCCACGCTCGCTTGTACTGTAACGCATTATGCAACCTGGCAGTTTCTACCCTGGGCCTGCCGAAGGGTACCCTCGGTTGCCGAAGGGGCGCGCACTTCTACCGAAGCGTCATTATGCAGCTATTAAACCATGACAAGACAACGGGAACAGAGGCCGGGTCTTTGTTAAACTTCTATTCTTAGCGCCTTCGGGGTTCTAAAACCGGTTTATTTGGAAACCGTCATGAACTGCCATTTCAGGTTGTTGTAATGTAAATTCTTGCCACTAACACGCAAGTCACTGCCAGTTAACTTACCCTTCTTATCTTTTTTTACCGATAAAGTTGTCCAGCTAAAATTACCTTTTTCGAAGTCAAAGGTTTCACCGTCGTCGTCATACAGGGTCCAGTTGTTTTCCCTCTCTCCATAATAATGAACTTTTAATGGTAATACATCGTCTTTTCCCGGTGTATGTAAAACAGCGGGAATCATAGGAATAATGCCACCGTCTTTAACGAACAAAGGGATCCTTTCAAGGCCTGGCGTAATTTCAATTACTTCTCCTTCACCCACCAGCTTTCCTGTGTAGAAATCGAACCATTTACCTTTTGGCAGGATTACCTTTCTCTTAATATCTCCTGCAAACATCGGGGCCACCAGCAAAAAATCGCCCAACATAAACTGGTCCTTTACATCTTGCTTTTTTGCAATTGCATAGGGATTATCTGTTGAATTTAAACTTCCCTTTTCTGTTGTTGCTTCATAATCAAATCCTTCCACCAGGTTCATTGCTCTAACGGGCGGCTTACCTTCGAAATGGTATTGAGCGAAGGAAGTATATAAATAAGGCAGCAACTGCATCCGCAACTGCATTACTTCTTTCACCTGGCTGGCTACTTCCGGAAAGGTCCAGGGCTTTGTTCCATCGGACCAGGCATTTAACATGGCCATAGGCGAAAAACAAACAGATTGCATTCGTCGCAGCCATTCTTCGGCAGTCTTCGATGATCTTGCTTCCGGTGTCCATAATACACCTATGAAACTGCTGTTACATAAAGCGGTGATAAAATCTTTATGATTGTAATAATCATTATAAATTACGTACGGCATTGCTGATGCGCCGGCATTGGAAGCCCTCACTAAACCATAAGTCCGCGTATTTATTTCACGAAACCAGCCATCCGTCATCTTTTGAAACTGCAGTCCGTACACCTGCCTCATTTGTTCGGCGCTAATACCCGACGGAAATTTTGTAACATCGGGCCAGAGCCAGTTGTCATAACCATCCACTTCATCTATTTTATACCCGGAGACTCCAATCTTCAAATGCTGTTGCGAGAACAGCAATTTGTATAAGTTACGGGCTGCCGGAATAGTAATATCAGGCACATAACCAACCCAGACTTTATGCGATGCGGTATAAGGTTCCATTGCCTTTAAAATGGGCGAACTGGTTGACAGGTAAGGGTTGATCCATAAATTGGCGCGAATATTTTTACGTAACAGTTGTTGTAAAAACTGTTGAGGCTGCGGATACCTGGAACTATCCCAAACAAAAGTGTTTGGGTACGATTTCGTCTGCCAGCCCGGCTCTAAGCCAATAAAGCTTAAAGGATAACCTTTTGATTCGAACTCATCAATTTCATGCAGAACCTGCTTATCTGTAAAAAGAGTTGGGGTTCGATGCGTAAATCCCAGGCCCCATTTAGGAGGCAAAGTGCCGCCGCCACAATACAGGTTATAGCGTTGCACTACTTCCATTGTAGTGGCTCCGGCAAAAACATATACCTCTGTACCCGGTGCTGGTACGACTACTTCCACTGCGTCTGAAGCAGGCTGAGCGTTCCAGTCTTTCTGGCTGTTCCGGTTCATTTCAGGAGGAGGATTCGTGCTGGTCTTCCGTACTGTTGTACCGGCATAAACAGTAATATAGCGGGCTGAATTGATTAATACACCGTACCCTTTATCAGAAACATAAAAAGGAACGGGAGCATGAGTTCGCCCGTTATCAGTACCATTATAATGATCAACATGAAGTGTTTTAATAGTTCCGCGTTGTTGTACTGTCTTAAAGTTAAGTCCAAGGCCAAACAGTTGCTCCTGTCGTTGCAAGGGAAAGCGGAGGAATGTTTTGCCATCCGTAATTTCACTTACACTTTCAGCCAGTATTTGGGGGAAGGGAAGATCAGTTAATTTTTTCAGTGCATCCAGTCGCGGCTGAATTTCTGCAATTGTTAGAGGATTTACCTGATCCGGTTTTCCAATTACGGTTTTCCACACGCCGGGTGCTACCGCTTGCCATTGAAGAGTTTGTTCCTGCCCCTGTAAGGCTATGCAAAAAAAGATGGATACCCAAAAGAATAGATATTTCATATGCAGTCGTTAGGTAATATTAAGCAAACTCAAAGTACAACATCCATATTTTACCATACTTTTCCATTTGTCCCTCAACGTTTTCGAAAATTGCACCGATTGAACTATCCTTTCAGCAAAATCGGATTTATTTAGTCTAGCGATCAGTTATTTACAATTTGCCACAGTGATTGATGTTTTACTTACCTATTTTGTTTCTTTTTTTTCCTGGTAAAAAAAGAAACAAAATAATCAAGACTTTATGGAAAAGGCTGAAAATTAGCGGGACAGGCTAAAATAAAATAAGTCACAACGAAAAAATAATAACGGGCTTTGGTAGCAGTTACGAACAAAGAATGCGGTAAGACTTCGGTAACATCTATTTCATTTCTTAACGCCTCTCCCGCTAATTTTCTTAACGCCTTTTCTACAAGCTCGTAAGAAGAAAGACGTTTTTAGTTATTAGGGCCGGTCTTTCAATATCGATTTGTGCGGCTCGATCAAAGGTAGATGAAGCTCTGCTACATTAGGGTTTCCGGCCATACCTTAAATAAAATAAGCATGAGAAACAAATGTTGAAGTCACAGTAGCACTGACACCTAATCCATGGGCAAGAAACGGGATTTAATCGTTTCTTTCTTGATTTTTCTTTGATTACTTCCTTTTGATCGAGGAAAAGAAAGTAACAAACCTGCACATAAGAAGGCCATCACAGAAATTGGGTCTTACAATAGCAGCTCAGGTCAACGACATTGAATTATTTATTATCATTTTTTTTAGCAAAACTTAGTACTTTAGCTAAAAACTTTAGTTTTAATATTATTAGTTTTATAAGATAACAGCCGGTTTTGTTAATAATAACCTTCGTTGAAGGTAAATGAGCCACCTTCAATTCGACGAATTATTTTTGTTATTGTAGTAGAAAACTTTAAGGTAGAAAATTTTATGAAAATCCTTCATACAGCCGATTGGCACCTGGGCAAGAAGCTTGAACAAAGTGAACGTACCGATGAACACCAGCACTTTCTCGACTGGCTAATCGATAAATTAAGCAGTGAATGTATTGACGTGTTGATCATTGCCGGTGATATATTCGATACCGGAAGTCCTTCGAATACTGCCTTTGAACAGTATTACCGGTTTTTGCGGCATGTTAAAAATACCTGTTGCAGGGAGGTAATTATCATCGGCGGAAACCACGATTCGATCAGTACTTTAAATGCACCAAAAGAGTTACTGAAATATTTTAATGTTCATATAGTGGGAGGTGTGCCGGATGTTTTTACCGAACAGATCATTTCAATTTACAATAAAGCCGGCAGGCTCGAACTGGTAGTATGCGCCGTACCTTTTTTACGCGACAGAGATGTTAGGTTGGCCGTTGCCGGTGAAACTACTTCGGAACGCGAGGGCCGATTGAAGAAGGGAATTTGCGACCATTATAACCAGTTCAAAGAGCACATAAAACAATACAAGATTGACGGAGTTCCGGTAATTGCAACAGGGCATCTCTTTGCCGCAGGCTCAAGTACGTCTGATAGCGAAAAGGAAATTCATGTAGGTAACCTGGGGCAGGTTTGCGGCGACCAGTTTCCTGAAGAATTCGATTACATTGCTTTGGGTCATATTCACCGGCCGCAGTTAGTAAATAATATGGATCATATCAGGTATTCGGGTTCGCCTGTACCGCTGAGCTTTTCGGAAACAGACGATAAAAAGCAGGTGATTATTCTTGAATTTGAAGGTGGCAAGCTTACGCGGCTTGAAGAAATGGAAGTTCCGTGTTGCCGCAAATTGATCAGGATAAAAGGCGACCTGGAAACCGTAAAAAAGAAATTGTTGCTTTTGGAGGACCAGCAAAACATCTATCCGGCATGGGTGGAAGTACAGGTAGAAACTGATACTTTTATTTATGACCTTGACGATCTGTTACATAAACTGGTTGTCGAAAAGCCATTTATAGAAAAATTATTTACCAGGCAAGTAAGGCAACGGGCAGCCCGTAATCTTGATGAACAAACAGAAGATGCACAAGCTTTAAGCGACCTTGATCCGATGACTGTTTTTCTAAAACGGTATGAGTCTCAGTTTCCGGGCAATAAAGACGAGGAGATGTTACAAACCTTTTCAGAGGTACTGGAACGGCTGGAGGATAAAGAAGTGGTGGGAAGTTAGAAGTAAAGGATGAAGTTTAAAGCATGACGTATAGAGTATGAATTAGGAACTTAGCAATTAGGAATTGAATTAGGTTTACTTAAAATTGTATTTGCGCCGGAAGGGAAGCCAGATGCAGGAAATATGAAGTTTGAATTAGGAATTTGACAATTAGGATTGTCGGGAAAAACCGGGATGAGCAATTGGCAGGGAACTAAAGATTTAACGGGAAAGATGATTTATAATAAAGTGTACAAGTGAGTGACACAACCGGGGCTGCCATAGGAGATGATGTTTGTCTCCCAAAAAAACGGTTCAACTTGTTGGATTAACAAGGACAGCAACAAAAACGAATTTGAAATTAACAGAAGGATTGTTACATGAAGATTGTTAGCATAAAGTTTTTAAACCTGAATTCGCTTAAAGGCGAACACCAAATTCGTTTTGATGAGCCGCCTTTTACTGAAAGTGGATTGTTCGCCATTACTGGTCCAACGGGGGCCGGTAAGACGACTATTTTAGATGCAATTACTGCCGCTTTATATGGGAACGTACACCGCCAAAAGGATGTATGTGAAATAATGACGCGTCATACAGGTGAGGCTTATTCGGAAGTAGAGTTTGAAGTGAAAGGGAAATTGTACCGGGCTAAATGGTCGGTGAAAAGAAGCAGGGGCAAAGCAGAAGGAAATTTACAATCTCAAAAAATGGAGCTGGCAGATGCATCATCAAATGAGCCTATCATCAGCCATCCGTTAAAGGAAGTGAAAGATGCCATTGCCCTTCTTTGCGGACTCGATTACAACCAGTTCGTGCGGTCGGTGATGCTTTGCCAGGGAGATTTTACAAGGTTTTTAAAGGCGGATGAAAATGAACGAAGCGAGTTGTTGGAAAAGATAACTGATACTGAAATATATTCGGAGATCTCCATCTATACCTTCGATAAAACAAAGGAAGAAAAGACAAAATTGGACTCGTTACGCACCAGGTTGAATGATGTGCGCTTGCTTACGCAAGAAGAATTGGAGGCATACAATACAGGTCTTACTGAAACTTCGCTTCTTGCAAATGAAAAAAGTGAAGAAAAGAAAAAACTCGATAACCAGTTGTTATGGCTGCAGAACATTTACAGGCTTCGAAACCGTCAACTGGAACTGCAAAATGAATTTGAAGTTTTTAACGCGGAATACAATAACACGCTTCCAATATTTACTAAACTCCAACTGCATCAAAAGGCATTAAAACATCTACCGCTTTTAACTGAGGCAGAAGCAAAGGGTGAGCAGGTAGCAGAGCTTAATAAAAAACTATCGGAGATTTCTTTGCGTTTACCGGCTATGGAAGAAGCGGTATCCGCTTTAACTGCAAAAGGGCAGGAAGGAGAAGAAGACTGTAAAACTGCAGAACAAATGCAAAAAGCAGCCTTGCCTGTTATAGCAGAAGCCGAAAAAAGGGATGTTTTAATTTCGGAAAAAAATAATCAATTAGGAAAGGAACAAAAGGACTATAAAACGGCTGAGTCAGAACTTGAAAAACTGAAAGCGGAAGCTGCAAAAAAACAGGAGGATGCGGAAAAATTAAAAGCAGAGATCACCGAAATAGAAAAATGGATTGTACAACATCGTAGTGATTCGGAGCTTGAAAAATCAATCCCGGTGTTTGAAGGGTATTTGGAAAGAATGCAAGATTTGTATGAAAAAACAGAATCTCATAACAAAGAAAAAGCAAATTACACTAAGCAGGAAAGCGTTGAAGATGAAAGGCTGGATCAGCTGCAAAAAGATGATACAAAAAACAACGAGTTAATTCAAGCTGCAAAAGAACAACTTTCTGAATACAAAGAACAATTAGTAACAGTATCGGCAGGTAAAGCACTGGAAGAATTGGAAGCAGACGCAGCCTGTTTCCCCTCGTTAATAAGCATCTGTGAACACCAGCAAGGTATTGCTAATCAAGTTCAACAGCTCCTGGCTACCGTGGAACACCTGGCTACCCAGGAAAAAACATTAGCTGAACGATCAATTCTGGAAAGGGCTGCAGCGAACCAGTTAAAAGAGGAACACGAGGAAGCAGAACAGCATTTTTCGGCGTTACAGAAAAATGTGGAGTTGCAAATGCTCATTCAGAAATATGAAGCAGACCGGAAGAAACTGCAATCCAACGAAGAATGTCCTTTATGTGGATCAACACATCACCCGTTTGTAGAAAATAATTATACGAATGAGCTAAGCGAGGCAGAGAAAAAACGGAATGCTCAAAAAATAAAAGCAGCTACTTTATTAAAAACACTAAATGATAAAGAAGTTTTGATCCGTGGGCTCCAACACGATTTAGAACATACGAAAAAACAAAAGGAAGAGGCGACCGATGCACAATCGTTATTGTTACAAAGCTTCGCAAGTAACAATGAAAAGCTTCCAAAACCGCTTGATATTGAAAAGCCCGGAATCGTCGAAGCCGTTATAGGAAAAAAGAAAGCTGAATATGACTTGCTTAAAGAAAAAATACAGTCAATAAGAACCCTGGAAAGAAAAATAAAGGAAATCGAAACCAGCATAACAAAACTGAATGAAGCAATTCTGAAAAACGCAGGGGAGATCAGACAAACAGAAACAAAGATTGAAAATATTAAAGCTTCCATTATCCGGGTTAATGATGAATTAAACAATTCTTCAAAAGCCGATGCTGATCTTACCTTAAAAGCAGTTCAATTTCTTGTTCCTTATCAAATTAATTTCAGTTATGCTGCTGCCAAAAAGATTTTGCAGCAACTGAAGAGTGCCTCAACGAAATTCCTTGCTGCCCAAAAAGATTTACAGGAAAAACAAACCTATTGCAACCAGGTAGAAAACGACATAAGACACGCTAAACAAACGGTCGAAGAAAAAACAACGCGGCTTCAACTTTTAGAAACACATTTGGGTGAAAGTGAAAGTGAGCTCACAAAATTAAAAGAAGAGCGGTTGAACCTGTTCGGAGAAAAAGACACCGATGCCGAACGGAAACGACTTGAACAAAACCTGGCGGAGAAAAAAGAGTTGTCGGAAAGCATTCGTGCAGCATTAAACCAAAAACAACAGACTCTGCAAGTTGCCAAAAGCCAGCAGGATAGCTGGAGCCACGACCTGGAGCAACTGCAAGAAAGCTACCGCACACTTATTGTAGATTTAAATAACCAGTTAGCCGCAGATCATATTGAATCGGTTGAAGCGCTAAAGCAAAGACTTCTGCCGGAAAAAGAAGCTGAACAAATTGAAGAAGAACAACGACGTTCTGAAAAGAAACAAACAGAACTTCGACGTTCATTATCAGATACGGAAGCTGACTTAAATAAGGAAGTTGCCAAAGAACTCACGACAGAAACTGATGAAACCTTATCAACAAATAGCCGGGAATTAGAAGCAACAATCTCCCGACTAAACCAGGAAATTGGCAGGGTAAAAGAAATTTTAAAAGCAGATGAACATCGTAAAGAGCAATACCGCGAAATAGCTATCACGATTGAATTGCAACGGAAAGAATACGACCGCTGGAACAAGCTGTGTTTGCTCATCGGCTCAGAAAACGGTAAAAAGTTTAGCAGGTTTGCACAAGGCCTTACCCTTGCCCGCCTCACCCAGTTGGCGAACCGTCATTTGCTGCGGTTAAGTGACCGCTATAGAATTTTAAAGACTGCGGAGAAAGACCTGGAACTGCAGATCATTGACGGATACCAGGCGGATGTTGTTCGCCCTATGGGTACTCTGTCGGGAGGAGAGAGCTTCCTTGTGAGCCTGGCGCTGGCGCTCGGCCTTTCTGATCTGGCCAGCCGGAAAGTGCAGATTAATTCTTTATTTATCGATGAAGGATTTGGTACACTTGATGCGGACACTTTAGATGTCGCCATTTCGGCACTTGAAAACTTACAGGCTAACGGGAAAGCTATTGGCATCATCTCTCACGTGGAAGCTTTGAAAGAGCGCATAGGAACCCAGATACAGGTAACCAAACAACCGGGGGGATCGAGTAAAATTAAGCTGGTGAGTTATGGAAATAAAGTGATGGAAGTATGACCCCCGGCCCTAAAGGGAGAAAAATATACAAATACTAATATATCAACAACAAAGTACAAATACTCAAGTACACTTATTAAGGGTAAGCATTGCCTCTTTCAACCCGATGAGACCCGTTCAAAAAGCACAAGTGAGTGACACCACCAAAGGAATTCCGGTTTACCACGACGATATTATTGCTTGCGGCTAATTTCTTAGTTGTTCTTTTTGTTGCGATCGTTATCACACTCATCAAGATCGCTGTACGAACGGATCCCTTTGTCTAATGACTCCTTCAAAGGTGATGTCACTCACTTATGCTTGCAAATCTTAATGCAGCTTCTGTAAATAACAGTATAATTTAAAATTATTTTAGTCATCACTCTTAATACAGCAATCAACGCCGACTTCCCATTGCCTGCTGGCGCTGACCCGTTGCTTCGAACTTTATTGGTAATTCACCGAGATAATTAACCCTTTACCGTTAATTCTTTAAAATAAGCCATGCTCACTGTTTAAGCTAATGGCCGTTTCCTATAACTTTTTTTAATCACTCTGCTGGTGCTGTTAAACAATAACAAGGGCACTTTTTAAGTTATTACAATTGACAATTTATGAAAGCTTTAAAGAAACCCGAGGTCGTACTGACACTGCTATTTGTGGTGGTCGCACATCTATGCGTTTTTTTAAATGATGCTTTTGTCTTCCTGGCGAATAAATATATTCAAAAAGAGTATGTAAAGCATTTCGAAAACTACAAGATCCCCTTTTTAATTCTTTTTTTTGCAGTTATCATCTTTTACAGCATTAAGCATGTAAGAATAAAAATCTTTAATTCACAGAAGCAGTATTACAATCTTTTCGAGAGTAACCCGCTTCCGATGGCGATAGTTGATTTAGATACACAGGAATTTCTTGCTGTGAATATTGCGTCCATTGAGTGTTATGGTTATTCGAGAAAAGAATTTCTTACAATGTCTATAAGTGACATTAGGGTGGAAGAGGACCTAAACCAGGTGGAACAACTACTAAAAGCACAACAACCTGGGTTGAAGAAAGGAGGCATAAAGAAGCATAAAAAGAAAAATAGTGAAATCATTATAGTAGAAGTTTCAACAGGAGAGGTATTCTTTAAAAATAAAAAGTGTTGTTTACTATTAGCGCGTGACATAACTGAGATCGTAAAAGCGAGGGAAGACAAAAAAAATGCTGAAGAAGAAAGAGCCAGGCAGGAACATTTTTATGCCTACGTACTTGAAAACTTCCCGATAGATGTGGCTGTATTCGATAAAGAACACCGGTATGTTTTACTGAATAAAAATGCAGTAAAAAATGATGAGACAAGAAAATGGATGATTGGTAAAGACGACTTTGACTACTTTATGTTCAAGGGAAATACTGATATGACCATCCCGGAAAAACGAAGGGAAAGATTTTTAAGAGCTGTTGCAGGGGAAAGCGAGGAGTGGATAGATGAACACCTGATAGATGGCAGGAAGCGCTATTTACTACGAAAGTTTTTTCCCTATTTCGAAAACGGTAGCCTTAAGTATATATTCGGATACGGTACAGATATTACAGAATTAAAAAAAGCCGAGATACAAAGAGATGAATACATTCAACAATTAGAAAAAATTGCATTTGCCACTTCGCATAAAGTAAGGCAGCCCATCTGCAATTTGCAGGGCCTTGTTTCTCTTCTGGAACTCGATAATTTCGACCGGCATGAGCTTAGTAATATCACTACGGTTATGCAAAAATCGATCGACCAGATGGATGAAGTTACCCGCGATCTTGCATTAAAGCTACACGACTATAAACAGAACCTCGCTACCACAAGAAATGCCGCTCATCCTGTGGCGGAACACCCCGCTTACTAACTATTAACCTTCGCTTTCCATTTAGCTTATACTTTAACGTGTGGTTACAACCAGGATCTATAGCAGAAATACGCGGCAAAGCGTTGGAAAGAGAATTCAAGATGAGCCAATATGCCGGAATTAATTTTGAGGATTTACCGCTATGAATATCATTATTAGAGATAGCATTAAGAATGGGTTATCATTTGTTTCGGGGCACAACCCCTTCAAGTACGGCAACCCTGTCTTTTCGCTACCTGGGAGCACTGCAGATAAACGTAATGCGACGCAACGATTTCCAATAGCGATAAACCGCTGGTCACCTAATTCAAATCTATAAGATGTACCAGGTAAAAGGCAAACCCCAGAAAAGAAATTCTCTTAGTTTAAATTACTGTCGTGTCAAAACGTGAAACGTAAGGTCAAAATGAGAAATTTCTTTCTCCCCTTTATTGGGATCACTTTTGACGTTTCACCAAGGGACAATTTTAAGTTCACCTGCCACTAATGCCGGGTGAAACGTAAAAGGTCAAAATAAGAAAGTCAATTTTCCCGATTATTGGGATCACTTTTGACGTTTCACTTAGCAATAATCTTAAGTTGACTTGTCGGGGTATTACATTAAATAGAAATTGTCTCCTGCTACCCGCAAAAGACAATTTTGACATGTTATAAAAACGCTGTAGCGAGAGCTCGTTATTTTTTCATGTTGGGAACTTTCAACCGGAAGCTCGTTCCCACACCATAGGTCGACTGTACGTTGATATCTCCTCCTATCCGGGTCAGTGCTTCCTTTACAATGTATAAACCGATTCCTAAGCCGGTAACTGTGAAGTTGCCGCGGAAAAACATTTTAAAAACACTGTTCAAATGGTGTTCAATAATACCGATGCCATTATCTTCTATAACGATATTTGCTTCCTTTTCATCCACCTCGATCAACAGCTTAACAATTTGACGCGGCTCGCTTGGTTTTTGGTATTTAACGGCATTTGAAATGAGGTTATTTAAAATTACAGACAGCCTGAATGCATCGGAAGTAAATTCTGCGTTTTGGTTTACCTGTACATCGAATTCGATGGCCGGGTGTTGCTCTTTACAATAGCCAATACTTTCTGCTGCAAGTTCTTCAAAGTCGATATCATCATAATCTTCATCGATACGAATGCTTTTGTAATATTCAATGACCTTGAGAATATAAAGGTCCATTTTCTTAACGCAGCTTTCGATCATTCCCATATAGCCGTTAGGATCTGTTACAGAGCCTTCCATCCGTGCCAGGGTTAATACGCCCATTACAGAAGCCAGGGGAGATCTTAAGTCGTGAGAGGTGCTGTAAACAAACCTGTTCAATTCATCGTTTGTTCTTTCTAATTCTGCGACCTTAGATTTCAGTTCTTCCCTGGTTAAATAAACTTCGTACGCATTACTGATGGCCGTTTGAAGTTCAAGCTCGTTCCACGGCTTTTTAATATACCTGAAAATATGGCCTTTATTAATTGAATCGATGATTGCTTCAACATCGGTATAACCTGTTAGTAAAATACGGATGGGATCGGGATGGGCAATGCGAACAATATCGAAAAATTCTACGCCGGTCGTGCCTGGCATACGTTGATCGGCAATAAT
Organism: Segetibacter sp.; assembly: GCA_028288485.1. Lineage (GTDB taxonomy): Bacteria > Bacteroidota > Bacteroidia > Chitinophagales > Chitinophagaceae > Segetibacter. The sequence continues at coordinate 70,240 of JAQBNO010000163.1, read as the reverse complement.
TACATGGACCGACTTTTCATTCAGTACCCTTAATCCTTCGGCCGCAGAGTTAGCCGTTAATATGTTGTATTGGCGACGAAAGGCGGCTTTAAAAGACACCAGGTTTTCTTCTTCGTCATCTATATATAATACAGAAATCTTGTTACTATAGTTTTTCATGGTTGGATTTTTACGACACGCCTTAAACAGCAAAAGTAATAAATGTTTAAACATTATTCAGAGAACCTATACATTTTATTCGAACAAAGAGATGACAGATAACAGTTGACCGGTGCCAGCAGCAGTTTTGCTCCTACCTACGTTACCAATTACCAGTATCTAATTACTAATCTATTTCCTGTTTCCTCCCTACAACTTACTCCTGCTTTAAGCCGGCTTTTTCACCGGTATCGCATCTTGTAATGTTATAATAAACTCCGACCCTACTCCCTCTGTAGAATGTAGCTCGATTTTACCGGAATGTTCCTGGATGATCTTAAACACTATTGCCATCCCTAACCCAGTTCCTTCACCTACATCTTTTGTAGTGAAGAACGGGTCATAAATCTTCTGCTTCACTTCTTCTGACATTCCTTTGCCCGTGTCTTTAATTCTTATCTCAATTTGTTCTGCTTCGAGCCGCCGTGTTGAAATTGTAATTTTTTCATCCGGCATCATTTCGGGTTTCGATTTTATAGCATGAACGGCATTGGAAATAATGTTCATAAAAACCTGGTTCAGTTTTCCGGGAAAGCATTCAATATTTCCATCGGCCAAATAATCTTTTACAACGGAAATATTAGCCGGAATATTACTGCGAAGTAAAATTAATGTTGAATCAATGCCTTCATGAATGTCAACAGTCTTGATTACGCTCTCATCCAGGCGGCTGAAGGTGCGAAGGCCTCTTACAATCTCTGCCGTTCTTTCTGCCCCATTTTCTATCCCTTTCATCAGGCTTTCAACCTCTTTCTTAATAAATTCCAGGTCAATGCTTTTCTTTAATGCTTCTATCTGTTCTAAGTGAGGCTTTATTTCAGGGATCTCGAAGTCATGCAACTTTTCATACTCATTAATAACCTCCATCAGGTCTTTAAAATCAAGTTGCAACGGCTTTATGTTGCTTTTTACAAAGTTTATGGGGTTATTTATCTCATGGGCAATACCGGCGGTTAACTGGCCGAGTGAAGCCATTTTTTCAGATTCTACCAATTGTATCTGTGCGCCTTTTAAATTTTTAAATGCTTCAGTTAACTGGTGGTTTGCCTTTTGCAGTTCTTCAGTTCGCCCCGCAACTTTCCTTTCCAATACAATATTCTGTTCTTTCACCAACCGTTCATTTTCCTGCGAGATTTGAAGGGCAGCTGCCTGCGACACTTCCTTTTCTCTTCGTAAAATCGAGATCTTATCGGCAAGGGCTATAGACAGCAGTATTGCTTCGATAGCTGATCCTCCGTATAATACATAAGTCGTAAAATTATTTACGGGTAAAAATCCCAGGTTACGTAAAACCAGTATAATCAACCCTACCAAAAAAGCCGACCAGGCCAATAAATAATAAAGTGCAGGCCGGTAGCCCCTTGCAGAAATTGCAGCCGATACATAAATAAGCACCACACCTGAAACCAGCACACTGAAATTTAAAATATGATAAGAGACAAACCTGAAAGAACTAAAAGATAAGAGAAAAGCAACAATATGAGCCCATATTAACAACCACAAAAACGTGTGCGCCTTCGGCGAATACGTTGCCGTATGAAGGAATGAAATGGCAAAACAAATAGCAGCAATTCCTGCAAAACAGGTTGTCCATATTACACCAACATTATTAAATGTCGGCATTGATGGCCAAAAGTATTTAAAGGACCAGCCCGCCTGTGTAAGCTGGGCAAATGCCAAAGTAAACAGGTAAATAACATAAACAATATAACTGCGGTCTCTTGTTGCAAAATATAGAAAAAGATTATATAGCAAAATAGATATAATAACACCAAGGTAAGCGGCCATAATCATAGATTGCAGCGAATGCACTTGTGCCACTGCATTAAAATTCATTAAAGCCATTCTCAGTTCTACCGGGTGCTGACTATTGATCTTGAAATAGTAGGTGCCTGTTTTACCCTGAGGCAAATGAAGATTAAAATTAAAATTTACATGGTTGTGCGACCTTTGATTAAAATCATAATTCGTTCCTGTTGAAACTATTGTTTGTAGCTGCCCGTTTTCATCGAGTTTATACAAATCCATTTCCGAAATATGAGGGTACTCGATGCAGAAGAAAACCGATGAATCTGCAGTAAGGTTTGTTACTGAAAACCTGGCCCACAATATTTGATTTTTTAAGAAAAATATAGGGGCTGTTTTTTCACTTTGCTTAAACTTACCTTCAGTAACAATGTTATTGATATTGAAATAACCGGAAGAATCTATTAATAATTCCACCTGTTTACCTACCGTGTTATTCGACGAATTATCTCTAAAAATTATGGGCTTACTTTCCGCAATATTTGCAGCTAAGATGATTAAGGCAACGCTTAAAGCAACTGTTCGAACCGAATATCTAAAATTCATTGAAGTAAATTAGTAGCTGTGTACAATGTAGGATCGGGGTTATGTCTCGCGAAGGGACAAACATCTCATGGGAAAGTGATTCCCGGGCGAGGGTATTATGACCGGGGAACTCGGACCTCTCAATAGGTGCATTAATGACACGCGAAACAAATTGCTTATTTCTGCAATGTAGTACAAGAGTGCGACGCAACCATTGCCTGTTTCGATTACCGCTGCCGGGAACCAAAAAAATAATTCGCTTCAGCGGCCAACATCAATGCTACCAAAAAAAAGGTATTAGCTTTTTTGTTCTTTTCTGGTAGCGGTGGTAAACATTTCCAAACACCACGGTTAATGCCTTTTCTTCAGCTTTAATCCTGACAGCATAAGCAATCATCATAGCAATTATGGCCGAAATTGTGCCGACAATGCTGTTAAAAAAAACTGCGCTCCCTACTATAGCCAACAGGGCGCCGGTATAACTTGGATGCCTTACAATTCGGTAAGGACCGGAAGTAATCAACTCGTGTCCTTTTTGAAGTTGAATAGTCGGGGTAAAATATCTTCCAAGCAGCTTTACAGAATAATTCCTCAATATTACCCCACTCCATACCAATATAAAACCAATAACGGTTGCAATTGTATTTGACTCTGCGGGATTTGAAAAATATGCCCAGTCCACAATCGGGATGACTGTACTTAACAGCGACATCATAATAATAAGAAGGACGGAATATTTGTCGTTGGTTTTATTTTCCGATGTTTCCCTGGCCGAAAGAGCCGGCTGAAAAAGCCAAACGGAGCTATTTGCTGCAATGATGATCAAATTTTTATAATGAAAAATGAGTTCCGGGCTGCTCAGTAACGGAATAACCTGGGAAATAACAACCGTAGCAACAGCTAATTTTAATTTTTTCATTACTTACTTAATAGTTTTTTTTCAATCGGTATAATAAACTCTCCGCGTTTTGCCGATTTAATTTCCAGGTCGTAATGTACTTTAATATGAACATTCTTGAATGGAGATTTTTCTTCAATTACACACTTCGGGTTATTTCTTAAGAAAATCATCTTTTCCCTTTCACGGGGATGGGTATTGGAAAGGTTTTGTACATCATCTAAAATTACAGCGGTAGCAATGAGGTCGATTTTCGGATAATAAAATGTGCCGTTGTCGCCGATGTCTGTCAGCACCCGGCTACCTAACCACTGGTTAAACCTAACGGTCGTGGGAGAACACAAAGACAACATCGTTTTTATCCCAATTTGAGAAGCAATCGCTACAATAACTCTTGACGGGAACAAACTTCCCACTCCCAGGCCGGCAACTTCTTTAGAGTTCCATAAGCCGGAGAGTTCCCCGGTACCGTATTGGGCGTTCCATTGAACCAGGTCGTAAATTCGCCCATCTAGTTTTCCTACAGCTTCTTCCATTGGTAATGGATGAACTCCATCTGCAGCCTGCAGCCTGCATCCACCAAATAATTTTTCACCATCAAGCGATTCAACCGCTACCACAAAAATAGACGGATTATACATCCATTCATCTGTATTGGTTGTGATATTCTCGATACCATATATTGAAAGCACTCTTCGATGCCCATTTATAAATTTAAGGCACGTATCCGGGTCGTCTATTGCTCTGAATGCCCTTATTCTTATATCTGTTGTCATTTGGGAGAGGGTAATGAATGGATTAAAGCGTTTTTATAGGATTAGTATTAAATTGCAAGTAAATTTTAATGCAAAAAAAGATATGGGAATGTATCGAAAACCTTTTTTAACATACACCATGATGCTGCGGAATTTTTATACTTGCAAATTTGTTCATTCTGCTTCTTTTAACAACCATAAATATCCCACAACTTAAACACCTAATTCTACAATCATGTTATAACGAAAAACAATCGCGATTATTTTAAAATTTCTTTACTAATAAATTACAATTATTTCTACCTTTTACCGTTTATGAAAAAGTGAATTTGTTCCCCTAAAAATTATTTATCCCTAATATAAGATGGAAAAGAAAAATATCAACGTATTATATATTGATGATGAAGTCGATAACCTTAATTCTTTTAGGGCAACTTTCAGAAGAGAATTCAATATAACAACGGCAGAATCTGCTGAGGACGCAATCAAAATTTTAGAAAAAGAAGATATCCATGTTATTTTAAGCGATCAGAGAATGCCAAAAATGACAGGGATAGAATTTTTCGAACACATCCAGCCTTTATTTCCCGATCCTATCCGTATCCTCATTACCGGTTATACCGATATTAATGCCGTTATTGATGCCATTAACCGCGGCGAGGTTTATAAATATCTGTCAAAACCCTGGAACGAAGATGATGTAAAGATATTTGTAGAAAAGGCATTTGAAGTGTTCAGGTTAAGAAAAGAGAATTTAGAGCTTACCGACAAGTTAATAGACGTTAACAAGAAGCTTGAATTCTTAGCGAGGCAAAACCTCTTATCCTAATATCTGCAGCACCTACATTGTTACCTGCCTATTAATAAAAATATTGAGATTTGAAACAGTCATTATCATGCTGTTTCAAATCTCAATATCAAACTTCTTCTAAATTTCCCGTTTCTTTCTGAGAAACTCCGGCTTTTTCCTTAACACTCCCCTTGTTTTACTGCTTTTTTCCGCCTCGATTTTACTTCGATTTCAAATAATGAAATACATAATTTTCTTTTGTACCGGTCATTATTGGTGCTATGAATCATCGTTGCGTCGCACACTTGTACCGTTTCCCGCCGCTTCGGCGAGACGGTCGTTACATGAAGCTATGCACTGATATTAAGATCGCTACTTTAAATTATTGTTGAAGCCATACCTGTTGTGTAAAGGCACCGTTTACTGCAGCGTCCCAAACTTCAACCCTAACCCATTTCCTGTTCGAAAGGTTGGTGGTAAAGTTGAATGTCTTCTTACCAAAGGCGGTTGTATTTTCGAGGTTAATTCTTTGCCTGTACACCTGTTTGCCATCGCCCGATATAATTTCTGCAAAACTTAACGGAAAGGTCCAGTTAACAGCAAGTGTTACCGTCGCCTTCCCGCTTTGATCAAGCTTTAAAGTTTCACCTGCTCCTTTTCCGTTTACCGAAAATGAAGGAAGCAAAACTTCTCCCGTTGAAACAAAGAACTTACCATTTTTCATTACGTCGAGTACCGGTTTCCATCCTGTCTCGTACTTCGGCAACTTATCCAGTTGCAGGTAATTGACATTCAAATGCGCGTACATTTCATTCTCCGGCTCAATTGTAAAAAGATCGGCTTCGGCTATCACGTGCTTTTTATAACCCCAGTTCGACATATCATCCAGCAGGTCGAGCACCCGCTGACCTAGTCGGGGTGTTGAAAGATCGGCAGGGATATATTTCCAGGCAGCACCAAAAAAATGGTCCGATTTAAAGAACGCCTCCTCTTTATATTTATCAGGAAAACCGGTTGATCCTTTGGTTCGCGCATGTGCTGTCCACGCTAATCCACCTTCCAACTGCAGCAACTGTAGCATCTCGTTCTTATTACCCACCCGGTAAACTTTCCCATATTTTGGATCGTTGGATACAAAAGGCATATCTGGCTTACGCGACATGATCCAATAAACCGGCTTTGGAAAAAATTCAAGCCAATGACCGCCGAAAAACTCGTTAGGCTCTTCCCCCGGCAGTAACAGGAACCGGCTATCTGAATACTGTTTACACATGTCGAATAGCGTTTTAAGCTCGAGTAACCGAGTCGAATCCGGTCCCTTTGGATGGGCGGTGTAATGAAACTCGCCCAGGTGAACGATATCAATACCACTGGCTTTAAAAACTTTCATGAAGCCGGGGTTTGCCTCTGCAGGCTTTTTGGCCAGGAGGTGTTTCATAACATATTCGTTGTGAAAATGGCTCGACATTGTTTTATAACCGGGAAGCGAAACATATTTATCACTATGCGTAAATTTTTTCACCTCTTCCAAAGCAGTTGCTGCCTTGTGGCTACTTAACAGGCAAAAGAAATTTAAGCGTTGCGAGGTTTGGGGTGGTGCGTTAAACCATGGAACAAAACGCCGGTCGCCATACAGGTCTTGCCGGATCCCAAGTCCGAACTGCGGGATCATCTTCCTGTAGTTACTTCCGTACCAAACAAACCTGAGGTTAAAAGCTTCATCAAGCGGGTAAAAATATTGATGAGGTGCAGGAAAAACGGCAAGGCTTCCCCCGTCAGTTTCACCAATTACAGCCCGGTATTTGACTTCAATATTTTTGCTTGTATCATTTTGGTTTGCCCTGGTAGTTTGCAACCGGTCTTTTGTATCGGACCACGCAATACTGTTCCAATCGGCGCTTTTAGTTGTGAGGCCTGCATCGTACAAAATGGCGGTGGAATCAATATCTGTAGACATTACAGCGGCTATATTAAATAAAGGGCTCCTGTTATATAAAGTTATTTCCAGTGCTCCTTTGAAAGATGCTGACTGCATTTCTCCAATCCTAACAATTGTTCGTGAACCAGAAGATGTTACAGCAGCATTTTTTTTATTGAATTCGATGTTATATGATTGATGCGGTTTACTGGGAACCTTATCAAAAAATATGTTCCACCCGTTTTGAGAAACAAGGTCCCTTTTGCCTATCGTTAATATAAAAGCAGGATCAAGGTTTTGAGAAATTTTTTTAAAAGATCCTTGATTGCTTAATTCTATGCTTTTAAAAATTGGTTTATCCTTTTCAAGATCAATTAGGAGTCTTCCATTTTCAGCTTTGCTCACGGGCCAGGTAATGGTTATTATATTTCCATTCACGGCCACCTTTGTTCCGTTTTCTGCGTTATACTTTGAGAGATCGACCAATTGCTGGGCATCGGAACAAGAACAGAGGAGAAGGAAAAATAGAATAATTGTATTTCGCATAAGGCAATTTGATTATCGGGGCAACTAAGGCTAAAGATGCTTCTTGTTTTGCAGATGAAGTGATTGCGACCTTTCGGCTTTGCTTAGGGTACCCTTCGGCAAGCTCAGGGTAAAAACTGCTGCACTTAGCTCAATTCATAATAAAAATTTGAACTGTTCCGATGTATCGAAAGCAGCGACGAGGCTATGAAAGTCTAATGCCTGTATTAAAAATTAAATCTAAAAGCTTCACGCGTTTTAAAATTTGAAGCAGTTGAAAGGGTTGATAGTGGTATCAGTCAAAATCGAATATTGATTCTCTTACCATTATTCGTCACAGCTTCACAATAACTACAGTTATTTTGTCAGTCTCAATTGTAATTTTATTAACGGCATGGGCACAAGCAGTGTCAGATGTATCACAACAAGATTAGGGAGCACTAAGATTCCTATTTATGTGCAGCCCATTTTATGGCATTACGTAATAGGGTTTGATAAGGAGCAAAATCGTGGGCTGCCCCATCGTGGCCCAATGCTATGCCTACGATCCTTGCCTTTGGATGCTTAACAATAACAACTGAAGGGAAAACCTTATCGGAAGTGGTAGCCTTGGCGGTTGCCAGAACTTCGAGGCCCGGACCCGCCGGATCGGGGATGTAATAATATAACTCATCCTTTAGGCCAAATGTTTTATCAACACCTTGAGTAACCGGGTGATTGTCGTTTGTAACAGTTACATCAAATGGTCCGTAACGGTTATGACCGCGGGCTCCCCCACTTACTAATTGCAGGTTATACTCGGGCCAGTCTTTCCAACTATACCATAAACCTGCGTGACCGATAACCAGTCCTTTCCCTGAATTTACGTGATCAAAAATTGCCTTTCGCACATTCTGGTTATTGATTGATTGGTTGGTGACCATATATAGCACGTCGACATTTGGCAAAAAATAGAGTATCGAATCGATGTTGGTAGTATATGTTGCAGTAGCAAAGCCGTCCCTTTCGAGTGTTGCCACGTCAGCTTGCCGGTACCATTTGTCGAAATCGTGCGAGCTTCCACCTCCAACAACCAGAACCCGGGTACTTTTCGAATTCCCTTTTGTTCCGGCGGTTGAATTTACCTTGCATTGCATTAGGGTAAGGCAAAAAATTACAATAATAACAGGCAAAGAAAAAGTAATAAGACGTTTATTCATATAGTTATGCATTTAATTAACCAACCAAGGTTTCATTTTTAATTTGTCGAAAAAAGCTACAAGCTCAATCATTATTGGTGTAAGTTTTAAAATTACAACAAAAAGTAAGAAAGTCGGGACCATATCTCGAAGCAGTAGAAGACTACTACCTGTATTTGTGATGAGATGAATAAATTTTTATAGACGGAATGCACTAAAAGTTCGAAGAACAATAGCAACGCGGCAGCTTAGTTATTCACGTAGACGAGGCAGGTTAACCGTAAACTGGTCAAAGAAGGATGCGGCTGAGCTGGCGCCGGTATCCATAGTATGGGGCATTGCATAATACTCTCCTGAAATCAGTAACCCAGTTGATGTTTTTTCAATAGCTATTTTCAGAAATCCATGTTTATCGTCGCAGTAATTATCGAGAACAACGTTGTCAAACAAATTGCTATCGTCAAGGAAAGCAGGATCGTCTACTGCTGCGACAGCATGCAAGTCGGCAAAACCTCCGGCACCGGCAACTATGTAAGGAATTTTGCGCCCATCATCATACTGTTTGCTAAAACGCTGGTAACTGTGCACGTGACCACTAAAAACGATATCGGGCTTCACACCGGCTTCTTTATAGGCCGCCTCCAAAAATTGTATCATTGCTATACTTGCGCCATGGTTTATGTCGGCTGAATATGGCGCGTGGTGCAAACAAACGATAATCGCCTTTTCTGCCCGCTCGGTTGCTGCCGCTTTCAGTTCTGAAATGAACCAATCTTTTTGCTCATCTGTAATTACTCCATACTTTGGTACATTTCCATAGAGACCGATAAAATCAGCAAGTGGTGTTTGAAGCGTCCAGTAGAGATTGGGTTGGGTTATACTTTTCCTGCCGGTATCCCCGGCTAAAGTAATTTCCCGCGACCGGGTATCACAAAAAACCTGGGTAAATGCATCCAAACTACGATATGGATGAAGACTGTCGGGATTAACATCGCTATCGTGATTGCCGGGAATGGCAAATACAGGGCCGGGATAATCTTTATAAGGCTCAAAAAACTGCCGGTAATATTGTTCCGCTTCTCCAAAATTGTAAACCACATCGCCCAGGTGATAAAGAAACAGCGGCCGGTCTTGTGATGATGTTGCCTGTTGGTATTGCTTAATCATTTCCCTGGCTACAATCCGCTGGAATTCGGGTTGACGAACACTACCGGTATCGCCTACCATATGGAAAACCATTTTTCCCCCTACCGCAACATCCTGTAGTTCTTCAGGTTTAAAACGAAAAGGATATTGCCCTGTTGGCTTTGGCAATGGCTGGAACTTTTGCCTGTCATCAACCTGCAGTTTTTTAACTACCGGCTTTGAGCGAACGGTTTTATTGGAAGAAGACATATTGAGAAAAAGAAAAGATTAATAAAGGACTCTTTTAAAGTAATGCGTGAACAAGATTACGTATACCGTCGCTAATCGAAGGCAATTGATATGCCAGCTCAAATCGATGCATTAATTATTATTACCGTGGTGCTGTGGCTTAAGACAAAACTGCACTAGACGGACGACCTCTGCTGGCAACTTACATTTGTTTCCCGTTTGAGACAGCACACCCCGGAGAACAATGCCATACAGTACAAGTGTACGACGCAAGGAACCTTACTGGGCGGCCCACAAACCATGCAAAATAAAGTTTTGGCGCGATCATCTATGGCTCAAGCCGCGTGGCTTCGTTACTGCAACGGGACTCCGCCCGCTGGTTTCAGCATGCCTTCCTTCGCCTGGCACCCAACCGGCTTATCTCCTTTATGCAATAACTGTTGCCAGAAGCGAATATTATAATACCAATCCATAAAAACAGGCACCAACTTTACTCTTTTGTTGCCAGTAGCGATGCAGGTGAAAGCATTGCGACCCTTCGGCTTAGCTCAGGTACCCTTCGGCTTCGCTCAGGCTAAAAAAAAGGCTACGCAAAGTTCTATCAAAGAATGAAAAGTTGAACTGAGCGTAGCAACGATGATTCTTGTAGTACAAAAAGCCGGTATCAAAAAAACAGTAAAAATCAAGACAGTAAAAACAAGTTCATTAGTAGAAAAGCTTCATAGTTTTCTTCGGCTTGCTACAAAAAATACTTTAAACTTTATCAGGCACAACTCCAATGAACGTAGGTCTAAAAGCAAAAAGCCCACCTTTTGAGTGAGCTTTTTGAACCGATATGTTATAAACTAATTAGTATTTGTAAATCATTTCGTAATACTCGTCAGCCATCCTGTTACTGTCGAATTGGAAACGAACGTCTCTCATACCATTTTTGGTTACCTGGCGCCAGGTATCTTTTTTGGCGTAATAAACCGGCAGAATTTCATTTTCAAGGATTTCGTACAATTTGTTTAAATCGTGTTCATCCTGTTCCTGAACATGCAGTTTTTCGTAGTCAGCCTGTGGAACAACAAATCCATTGTTACCGTGATTTACAAATTCCGGGATCCATCCATCATCGGTGCTAAGGTTAACGGCTCCATTCATGCATGCAGTCATGCCGCTTGTTCCGGAAGCTTCTCTTGGCACTCTCGGGTTGTTAAGCCAGATATCAGCTGCCTGCTTAAGACGTTTGCTTAATCCCAGTTCGTAACCAACCAGTACAGCTACATTTTTATATCCTTTGCTTAAATGTACCAGGTTATTGAAGTCGGAGATTGCCGGGTAATCGAGTGGGTAAGGCTTACCTGCCCAAATAATTTGCACCGGGTATTTTGTATTACTCGTTAACTTTTTAAACCTTTCAATATCTCTTGTTATAAGGTCGGCTCTTTTGTAACCTGCGAAGCGGCGTGCCCAAACAATGGTGAGAACATTTGGATCGAAAAGTTTACCGGTTTGATCGGCAACAATTTCAAAAGCTCTTTTCTTCAGGTGTTTTTTCCTGTCGTCGAAAAGCACATCGTTGCCTTGCTCCATGTAATTGTACAACTGCTTATCGGCCCAATACAGCCAGTTCTGCGCATTTGTGATCGATTTAATGGGGCAAATGTTTTCGTAGTGCTTCCACATATCACGACTTACATGACCGTGTAACTGTGATACACCATTGGCAATTTTTGCAAAACGTAAGGCTGCAAGCGAATGGTTGAATACGCTGTCTTCAATGCCGGTTACTCTTTTTACTTCATCAAGGCTTAATCCGCAGAAAAAGCTCATGCTGTGGCAAAGATACAAGTCGTGTTTTTCGTTGCCTGCTTCTTCCGGAGTATGGGTTGTAAATACGAGGTGTTCCCTGACCTGCTCGAGATTTTTAAATTTATTCAACAAGTAGTAAGCTGCAGAAACGCCGTGCGCTTCGTTCAGGTGATATTTCTCCGGATTGAAGTTTAACTCGTCAATTAATTTTGCGCCGCCGACACCTAACAAGATAGATTGTGCCAGTTTTGTTGATACGTTTCCGTCGTACAACCGGTGAGTAATGGTTTGCGAGATATAGTCGTTCTCGGGCAAGTCGGTTGATAACAGGAAGAGAGGCGCACTGTTAAAAACGGTAGGAGCCAAATAATATGCTTTAACCCAAACAGGTGAATCGTGTATTAAGATCTGGTATTTTATTCCTGTATCTTCAAGATAACTGTAAATTTTTTCCATCCACATCGGCTGAAGGCTTTGGTCCTGGTTACGCGTTTGGTCGTAATAACCGTACTTCCATAAGATGCCGATACCAATTAAATTCTGCCGCAATTCGTAAGCACTACGTAAATGCGAACCTGCTAAAAATCCAAGTCCCCCACTATATATTTTTAAAGGTTGGTGAATAGCAAATTCCATTGAGAAATAAGCTACACGTTTTGAATAACGGTCATCCACCGTGTAAGGAACCGAGTAATTTCTGAAGTTCATAGTAGTTTTTTTCTTTCAAACGGGCTGCAAGATATGGAAATATCAACAATTTCTTTTTTCCCGGAAATTGCGCTAAAAAGATACGTACATAAAGGAGTGAAGGAGAGAATTGAATAAGCCCTTTTTTTGAGCTAAGCAAGAAGTGTGTCGTTAATTTAATGTGCAGATTTAGGAGATTAATATGCCGTTTGTTTCCTGTTGTTGGCCGCACAATGTTATATAAGTACAAGAGTGGGACTGTTAGACGGCCCCAGCACCTTCAACCGCGCCAGGCAAAAAACGGTTACGATGCTCGGAAAAACTAGATTTGAGCTGTTCGGCGTATCGGAAGCAACAATGCCTGGTATAAGACTACGGCCTCGGGCAAAAAAACATGAAGCATAAATGTAGAACAGCCGGTTATTAAATAACCGCTTTAGCTTATACTTTCTTTTTTGCTGAAGTTTTTGGCTCTTTCTTTTTAGTGTAAGTGTCGTTGAAGAAGCACCGGATGCCGCGGTAATTTCCACAACTGCCCGTTTCCTTTACTCTCACTTCGTTGCCTGAAAAGCTAAGATCAAGTACGCAAGGGTCGCCGTTACCATTATAGACACCCGCTTTATCCGAAACCATTTTAAACTGTCCTTTTAATTCTCCACCGCAGGGGTCATCCTGGTTTTCATTGGTAAAATGAACGAAAAACCGGTACTCGTCGGGTCGTTGTCCATCTCTAATAAATAATACCTTTTTACTTCCATTTGCATAGTCGCCGCTGTATTTATATTTTTTGGGAAAAGTATCCAGTGGGTTTAGGATTGCAGTTTCAGTATTTCTTTCTTTGTTGGTTTCAGTAAGAACAACCGTGAAAATACCTACATTATTATATGCGTAGATCGTTCTTTCGTAGTAGATATCGTTCTTTATCGTCCATTCGTCGTTTATAACGATAGTAAGTTTTTTATCTATGGCCGCAGAGTGAACAATCTCATCTTCATTACTAATGGCCAATGGCATGCTCGTCGTGAATTTATCTTTGTCGATTACCGAAAGGTAAATGGCCGACCTGCTTTTGCTTTTAACAAGTGTAACGAGATAAGTTTCCTTGCCCTTTTGCTCAATTTTGCCAATGGGATGTATCGTTAGTTTCCGGTCTTTTCCAAAAGGGTGATTAAAAATAGTGTCAGGAATAAACTTCGTAAAAATTGGGTAACTGATCGTACTGGTATCTGCAACATCGATAATACTGGTATCGGTTACAGAAAAGGGCAATTTCAACTTACCGTAAGCTGCGTAAAATCCGGAGGCTTCAGTTTGTTTATCATCACCCGATGTTTTGTCATCCTTACACGCGAACAATGCGATTATTAAAACTACTGAAACCAGGTATTTCCTCATGAAAATAATTTATTGCAAAATAAAATTACGCATTAAACACAATGCAGATTAATGAAATTAATTCCAGGAAAAAAGAAATAAATAGAAAAAATATTTAGATTTGTCTAAATTTTAATTTCAGCTGGCATGAACTTCTCAACAAGCGAGGAAAATTATATCAAGGCAATTTACCATCTTCAGCATTCAACAGAACTAGTCACCACCAATGAACTGGCAGCAGAACTGCAGACAAAAGCCGCGTCGGTAACCGACATGTTGAAAAAGCTGAAAGCCAAAAAAATTCTGAATTACGAGCCTTACCAGGGGTTTACCTTAAGCGAGGAGGGAAGAAAGGTAGCGCTTGGAATTGTTCGTAAGCACCGGCTGTGGGAGTATTTCCTCGTGCAGAACCTGGGTTTCGGTTGGGATGAGGTGCATGAAATAGCTGAAGAACTAGAACACATCAACAGCCCTATACTTATTGAAAAGCTTGATGCTTATTTAAGCTTTCCAAAGTTTGATCCGCACGGCGATCCAATTCCTGACATCAACGGTAAGATGGAGGTCACCAAACAGATCAACCTGATCGACCTTGAACTGAACCGTGAAGCGGAAGTGAGTGCCGTGGGCAGCCAGTCAACCGAATTATTGGAATTATTAAGGCATAAAAACATCGGTATAGGAACTGTATTGGAAGTAATAAGAAAGTTCTCCTTCGATAATTCTATCGAGATACGCATTAAAAATTTTCCTCCCTTTTCTATTAGCCAGCAGTTGGCACAAACTTTATTTGTAAATCCTGTATATGGTTCAACAATCGTCGGAAGCATCTCTTAGTGAAGTACACGAAAGTGTGGATGTAACAAAGCCCAGGAAAGGCTGGAAAAGAATTTTAGCATATTTAGGACCGGCGTATCTTATAAGTGTTGGCTATATGGACCCAGGCAACTGGGCTACAGACCTTGCCGGGGGCGCACGTTTTGGTTATGCACTTATATGGGTGCTGCTCATGAGCAATCTTATGGCCTTGCTGCTACAGGGCTTGAGTGCAAGGTTAGGTATCGTTCGAAGAAGAGATCTTGCCCAGGCGAATCGCGAAGTCTATCCCCGCTTTATAAATTTTGCTTTGTACCTGCTTGCCGAGCTGGCTATTGCTGCAACAGACCTTGCAGAGGTGTTGGGAATGGCAATAGGTATTCAACTGCTTTTTGGGTTACCATTAATATGGGGCGTCTCCATCACTATACTCGATACATTTTTACTCTTATACCTGCAAAGGCTCGGTATACGAAAAATGGAAGCCTTCATTATTGCTTTGGTAGCGATTATCGCACTTTCTTTTTTAGCAGAGATAATTATGGCTCAGCCAAATTTAGGGGAAGTTGTAACCGGTTTTATACCGTCCATTCCAAACGATGAAGCGTTGTATATTGCTATTGCTATTATTGGCGCTACCGTTATGCCGCACAATCTTTACCTGCATTCTGCTCTTGTTCAAACCAGGAAAATAAAAAACGACGATAACAGCATAAAAAAGGCGCTGAAATATAACATGTTCGATAGCGCTATAGCATTGAATGCCGCCTTTTTTGTAAATGCTGCCATCTTAATACTCGCTGCATCCGTTTTTTTTAAAACGGGCAATACCGGTGTTGCCGAGCTAAAAGAAGCGCATCATTTATTAGACGGATTATTGGGTAATAAACTTGCCCCCACATTGTTTGCAATTGCCTTAATTGCTGCGGGGCAGAGTTCTACGGTTACGGGCACGCTTGCCGGGCAAATAGTAATGGAAGGTTACCTTAACCTGCGAATTAATCCATGGATACGAAGGTTAATAACGAGGTTACTTGCTATTGTTCCTGCAGTCATCTGTATCCTCGTTTTTGGCGAAGGAAGGGTAGACAGTCTTTTGGTTCTTAGCCAGGTTGTACTTAGCCTGCAGTTAGGTTTCGCTGTAATTCCACTTATACATTTCGTAAGCGATAAAGAAACAATGGGCAATTTTGCTATAAAATGGCATGTAAAAATGCTTGCATGGTTAATTGCAGGCGTCCTTATTTATTTAAATGTAAGAATGGTTGCTAATGAAGTAGGGTCGGTATTTGCCCAGGACGGAAACTGGCTTTGGAAAACCACCATAATTGTCGCTGCCATATTGTTCACCGTCTTGTTTTTGCTGATGACCATACTGCCCGTTATTAAGAAAAGGCAGCGGCAAGACAATGTTCGGATGCATAAAGAACCTGCAGTGCTGCAACAATTTACCATTCCCAGGGTAGATTGCATTGCAGTAGCGCTCGAGTTTACAAAAAACGATGAAAAGCTTATTGCTCATGCCTTAAGCCAGGGAAACCACGTAACAAAATATTTGCTGGTGCATATCGTTGAAAGCGCTTCAGCAAAAATGCTTGGAGAAGCATCGGATGATTACGAAACAAGAAAAGATCAGCAACATCTTGATTCGTATATACAGCAGTTGCAGGTACAGGGATACAATGTTGAAGGCAGGTTAGGCTACCGAAATCGTATAACCGAAATTGTACGTTTGGTTGAAGAGGGGAATGCAAATATGCTGGTACTTGGCGCACATCGGCATAGCGGCGTTTTTGATTACTTATATGGTGAAACTGTGGAGCAGGTAAGGCATAGGTTGAAGATACCGGTATTGATAGTAAATTGATAGTACCGCGATTGATAAATTTTGTAGGGTTTGAGCAATATGGGAGATTTGGCTACCATCTTAAGATCTCTTTTCAACATCGTTGTGTCACTCACTTGTACGGCAAAGCATTATTGGGCTTTCTCATTGTTATCCTTCCCGTAAAATAAAAACCTCCTCATTTGTGTCTTTACTTACAAACGTAAATTCATACTACGTACGATTCTTTCCAATAACTCTGTGGTGGTATGATACTCAACTGTAAATTGACTCAAAAGTAATCTTTCGGGTCCAGGTATTACAGTTCCCAATTGATCTACAGGTGTGCTGTTTTCCAATGTTCAATTTATGATCTACTTCTTTTTTTGTTTGTGCGGGCTAAGTTTTCCCTTATTCTGAATTCTACAATCCGCGTAACCAGGTCTAAAGGCATGGGCTTGTCAAGCGGAAATTGAACGGTTCCTTTTCCTGTTTTGTAAGCAGAAAATTCTTCTTTAAATGTTTCGTTTTCTACCGGTGCTGGGTAAAACCCAATATGATTTTTGTAGCCTGCAAAGTAAACCAGGTAAGTTTTATTAAGCGTGAAAGTGGGCATTGCATAACTGATTATTTCTTCAGCTTCAGGTGCAGCTTTCTTAATGGTGGCCCGGATTTGTTCCATGGCTTCCTGCACAGGCCTGGGAAAACCGGCAATATACTCGTCAATGGTAGCAGGTTTGGCAGTTGTCATACAAATGAAATTTATAGGTAATTGTTACATTTTTCTAAGTTCTTCCCGTTTGTACCAGCCCTATGAGATTGCCGCTAGTTATGCCTTCACCCTGACGTACTTTTCAATATTTACCCTGTCTACTCCTGCGCTTTCCACTTTTTCGACTCCCCGTTGAATTAATGTATCATTCTTTATTTCAACACCGAATTTGAAATCATTACCCTCCCAGTTCCTGTCGCTGCAATATTCCAGATGTTCGGTATACGAAGAGTCTGCTAGTGAATATCTTCCTCCACCTGAAGCGAAAACAGCGGCAGAGTCCTTTCCTTTGTTCAAATCATGCTGCAAAAAAGAAAAGTGGGTATCGTTAATGATTTTAATGAAAGATATTTTTTTGGTATAGTCCGTCACTACAGTATCGCCCTTTTCTATTAAAGTTCCTGTAATAAGCTGCCACGTACCCACTATTGGCATCGCCTGTGGCTTTGATAAACTGCCTTCGGTTTTTGAATTGCAAGACATGAATACTGTGACAATTACTATAATTCCATTTCTTATTTTCATGATTATAATTTGTTGGTAGCGTTTCGACTCTTTGAACATCCGTTTTGTTTCCTGATGTTTCCTTTTGCACTTCTGGTAGATTAAAGATAATCAGTTCAATTTTTATTTTCCGCCCCGGTTTTACAGGTCATTTAAGTGTCGCCTTCTTTTTTAGTAAATCTTTTTAAGCCGTTGTTTAAAACCGGTTTCCCATTTTTTTTCATCACAGGTTTTTTCACTGATCGGAAGAACAGTCCATCTGTATTTTTAGTATCCCATACTTTATTTAAGCCATTCTCACCCGCCGACACAACACCCATTTATCAGGCGTTAAACAGTTTTTTTGAAGCATTAAATTTTCTCGCTAAAACTTGAAAAGGCTATTGAATTAGTTTTAGAACTAAAATCAGGAAGTCCGACACGGCACTCTTATTTGCGTTCTTTCCACCGAAGAGAGAGGCTGGCAAATCCGACTCCCTTATTGTTTACGTTGCATCCCCCTATTCGCAAAACTCTTGTCCGCTCTTGTTGCCCGGGTAAAGATGTTTAAGTATTAAGAAAGATGAAGTCGTGCAACTTGCAAAAATTACAAGAATAACTCGAGGAAGCTGGCAATATAAGGATTGGGATTCATAATTCCCTTTGAAGTTCTCGATGATAAGATTTGGTTAGCAAAGAACAGTTGCTAAGCATAATGAGCGTTATATTTTAGAAGGTATGTTCAAAAATATAGATTTTAGGCTTTATGTTATTCTGACCAGTTGCCTTCGATGAAGTTATAAAAAGACAAACTATTATTAGGTCTTCATTTATCCCGACGACGTTTAGGAACTGTGTCAAATGAAATCCCGCAACAAATCAGGCGCGCTCATGGTTGAGTATTTGGTTGCTTATGCTTCAGCCGATGTTTTGGTTGTTAAAGATATGTCGTTTAGCGACTGTTCTTTTAGCCACAATTTGCAATTGTCCTAAATATTTGATGTTAGGGGACTTTAATTTTCGCATAAATATCAATGCTAATGAATTGTTCATTTTTGATTTCACAGTCATGCATTGTTCCTTCGTATTGAAAATTGAGTTTGAGCATTGCCTTCTTACAATTTTTATTTTCGGTCTCTACAAAACCTTCTATTCTGTGTAGCCCTAATTTGTCAAATCCATAATTGCAAATCAGCGGCATTGCTTCTGTCATAATTCCCTGGTTCCAATATTCGCAAAGTAACCAAAAGCCAACTTCAGCTTTCTTATGCTCTTTACTCAGGCTGTTTAGTCCACCGGCACCATAAAACACTTTATTGTCTAATGAACATACAGCCCACCAAATTCCTCTTTCATTTCTTTCAAGGTCTGCAAAAAACTTAATTTGTTTTTTCGCCGCTTCCAAAGACTTATAACTTACTCCATAATATTTTATAACTTCTGGATGTGAAAGACCGTGAAATACGTTTACAAGGTCGCTGTCAACAAACTGTCGAAGTAAAAGTCTTTCCGTTTTTATTATAGGAAATTCTTTGGTCATTTTGAAAGCTTCCGCGTGTTTATAGTGTTTAATAGGTCAGGATATTGCAGCGAAAATGATTGAGACGACAATTAAAATGACAATTATCAAACCCGAATATGTAAAAAAAGGATGTCAAAAATTTCCTTTCACTTCGTTATAGTTATCAATCAAGCTTTGGTTAAAAAACATACCATATCTTTTTAACCCGCACGTTCTACAAATAACATTACCATCTTTTTCTATAGCGAAAAAGGTTAATAAAATGAGTTAAAAAGCTTGTTTAGATTCTCAATTGGTAAGATAAACAAATCTCTACTTTGAACCCACTAACAATTACGGCTACGCCAACATGGAATACAACAAAAAGCCCCGGTAAATCGTTCTTGCGGAGGCTTCGTTTTAGCGGCTTTTCGTCTACTCCGCTTAATGTTGGACGCAACTTTAGTTGTTGTTGGTTCGGGAGAAGGTTGCAGCATTTTTCTTTCGTCCCAAGGAATATGAACCTGCTTTTTACGTCCAATTTTTTTGTCCCCAGACAAATGGGTGGCATCAATTGATCCATGTTGAGTAGCAAAATTCCTTACTTTGGAATTTACTGTTCCTGCTATTCTAATTTCTTCGATACTTTCCCATGTCAGTGAGTTATTTTCTTGTAAATAAATTGTGTTTTGTCGGCTACGTCAACACGATTAGAACAAAAAGCCCCGGTAAGTGGTTCTTACCGGGGCTTCGTTTTGGGGCTTTTCGTCAACTCCTCTTTATTTTGTAGGCTGACTCTTTAGTATTTGTTAAGGGCACAATTCATTAGTCTGTCTCTTATGTTTATAAATGTAATTATTACGACCCGGTAAACATCCTAAAATTTAATTCCCACTCCAAAGTGCTCCATAAACTGATCTTTAAATAACGGTGTAATGGGTTTATTAATACCGTACCTTATAGTTAAAAAAGCAAGCCTTACCTGCAATCCAATTTCTGGATTAGCAGCTATATAATCAAGGTCCTTGTTTTTTACATACTCAATTTGGCCCGTGGTATTATGTTCAAATTCTTTTACCTGTGAGTTTATACATACACCCGCACCGGCATAAATCCAAAAAGGGTATGTAATTTTTTTAGTAATTCCAATGGTGCCAAAAAATACACGGTCGTAAGATTTTCCATTATACTTTTTATTCTTATCAGGCGACCCGACCAAACTATTGCTGTTATTGGTTTCCCAATAAGCATCTCCGGTTTGCCAAATATCATCACTTACCCTTAAAGCCACATACATACCCAGCTTTCTGTTGTTAAGTGAGCCAGACATCATACCCAATAAATTTGTCTCATCGGCATGCCACCCCAAAAAAGCCATATCATCCCTGCTCCATC
Source organism: Segetibacter sp. (assembly GCA_028288485.1). Taxonomy (GTDB): domain Bacteria; phylum Bacteroidota; class Bacteroidia; order Chitinophagales; family Chitinophagaceae; genus Segetibacter. The sequence continues at coordinate 49,623 of JAQBNO010000163.1, read as the reverse complement.
TTACTTCTTTACGCTTAAGCGATTTTAAATGTGCACTACTAACCCGGTTTATACCACATTTTTTAGCCAGCCCATACTGTTCTAATGCCAGCGTCATATTGTAAGACTGTTTCAGTTTTTCATTTCTTTGTGCTTCGGCAAAATACAATTCGCACAGTTCCTTATTTGCAGTATTTATGTGCGGGCCTTCAGGATAACTGTTTTGGTAGACCTGGTAAAAATTTACGGCTTCCGCAAACTTTTTTTCTTTTACATAATCCCTGGCAAATTTTAAATATGCCCGTTGCAGTATATCATCTGCATTATTTTTATATTTACCTAAAGGATATTTTGCCAAATAACTTTTGTAAGATTCAACAGAGTTAAGATTACTTGCAGTCTGCCACGCTAATTCTTCCTGTGCTTTACGCTTGTAAGAACCTGCCTTTGCATCTTTTGCATAAAATGTCATTGCTTCTTCAAATTTATCGATAGCTGTTTGATAAGCTTGTTGTTTAAATTTTTCATCACCTTCCTTCATGGCTTTGTTGTATCCATTAAACGCAATCATTTTTGGTTTTTGATTAATTTTCGTTATCAGTATTTTGGCCTGGGGATCACTTGCGATTGAAGGAGAGTTGAGTATTTCCAGTGCGGCAACATAATTTTCCTGTTCTACGTACAACTCTACAGCATTTAAGGCAAACTCTATTTTTGTTTTATCTATCTCCCATAGCTTTCTGTAATCGTCAGCTGCATTTTTATCTTCCCCATTTTTATTGATCGTTGCTGCTATCTTACTGGCTTTTGTACCATTCGAAATTTCAACTTTCAAGTCTGCAATTTTTTTCTTAAAAGATTCATCCGCAAGTTGCTCGGCCATTGTTAAATATTCCAAAGCCTTCTCATTTTCCTGGAGTTTAGAAAATGCCAGGGCGGTAAAAAAATAACCATCGGGTTTTGTTGGGGCTGCAGTTATTAACTCAGGTGCTGTTACTAGCAGTTCGTCCCACTGCGATTTTGTAACACACTCATTTACTTTAACCTGAATAGTATCAAATGTGGTGGTTTGGCCAAATGCAAACGCAGAAAAAAACATAAGTGCAACGAATAAGTAAAATTTCATTTGTATAATTTTAGTTGGATATCTTTTTCAATATTAAATCGTACCTGATTTTACCGGATTGTTTTTGCAATGCCTGGATATCAGCATCTGATAAGCCATTAATAAGTGATGAATAACTTTGCCTGTAAACGGCGGTTTCTTCCACACATCCATAAATAGGGTCGGTGGTAAAATGTGCCGCTTCCATTTCGGCTACGCAACCTTCTGCCTTGTTCCAGTTACCTACAATTGTACCGTGGGTATCAATACCATAACAGCCGCACCCTGCCTTTTGGCATGCTCTTACTAATCTTACTCTTTCATTGTCTGCGTCGGTGGCATACTCCATAAATTTTTTTCGGGCTGCTGCTTTTTTGCTTAGCAAAAGCTCTCCTGTTGACTGTAGGTTTGTTTGCCGGGCAATTTTTGCATCTTCCAATATTTTCCTTCTTAACGTAAATGCTTTTTTTAATAACTCCGAAGTCTCTTGTTGCCTTTTAGCAAGATTGACGGTGAGGTTCCATTTTTTATCTTCCAACGCCCTGTTTTCGTTGTTAATTTGTTCCTTACTTGTAGTATAATCATTTTCATAAGACTCTATGCTCTTTTGGATCTGCGCTATTCTGCCTTCAAGAGTAGTTCTTTCTGCCTCTAGTGTTTTTACCTGGTCAGCTGTTAATTTCGAAACATCCTGCAACTGCTTATTAATATTAAAAAGTTGTTGCTTCAAATTCCCGTCTTCAAGTTTTAAAGGATCCAGTTTGGAGAGCTGTCTTTGCAAAAGCTGTTGCAGTTTTAACTTATTACCCTCAATCTGGCTGCTGATTTTTTGCTTCTCCTCTTCGTTTTGCCGGCGTACTTTTTCGGCGGATTCATTTAATGCTTTTGTTTCTTCTATGTTAAGATCTGCAATTTTTGCAGTGATAATATTAAGGCGGTCTTCAATAAAATGTTTTTCAGCTACAATACGCATTAACTCCGCCAAATAAATTGTTTGTACATTTCCAGCTGATTTAACCACCACTTCTTTGTAGTCTTTGCTCATCTGCACTATTTCGGCTTTTAGCTTATCAATCTCATCATAAAGTTTAGGCACGTCTCTTTCTGCCTTGTCAATTTTTTCGTCGTAATTTTTTTTAGCTTGGTCTATGGCATCATGTATTTTTTCCAGTTCTTTATTTTTAAGTTCGTTGTATTCTCTCATAGCATCACTTACCGATACCTTGTGCCAGTGATTCACCGGGCAAATTGGCGGCGGTCCACCGGCACCACATGAGCCGGGGTTGTATTCTTTCCACCCGCTTTGCGCCGATTTTAGCCTGTTGATCCAAACCCGGCTATTTTCTATTTCGTTTAGTTTTTCGGCTAATTTTTTTTGTAGCAAATCATCCTGGGCCAAGCGCTCGAGCCGCCATCTTTTTAAACTGGTTTCTAATTGTGCTATTGAGTTTTGCAGGTTTGCGATGGTATTGGCTTTGGATTCAATGGAACTGATGTAACTGGTCCCCGATGTTTGACCATTGCTTGTGAATGCACAACAGATAATAAATAAGAAAATAAAACATTTCATGTTAGTGTTATCGAATTTAGGGTTTGTTAGGTATAAGGTTGCTAACAACGTTAAAGTGTTTATGAAATTGTGGCAATTGAAAAACGGCTGAACAATTAGCCATTGAAGCAGAATAGTGATTTATAATTGAATACTTAATGTCCCGCCACAATTGTATAGACACACTGTTAGCGGTAGCTTGTATCATTTGAAGTGTGTTCGTCTATTTTATTTTGTTACCGACTTAAAAGAGCTCGCCTTCTCTTTTATCGGCAACTTCTTGTTTTCCGCTTCCGCTTTTTCTTTTTTTCTACTTCCTTTTCTTGGGCCTCACGAGTTATTAATTCGGCTCCCTCTGAATATTGCTTGCGTTCTGCATTATGTCCCCGGCATTGTATATATAAAATAATAATAATAAAGTAGGCGTTAGGTTAGCTGTCAGACTGTGGTCACTTGCACTAAAGCCTCCACTTCCCATTCCTCCTCCAATAAGTTCGAGTGAGCCTGACTGATCTGGTTCCCTATCAAATCTATGAATTTTGGTTATCCCGGAAACTCCTTCTACTACACAGGTTGGCGTTTGCCTTAAATTACAGCTAACGGCTATATTAATGCAATTATAGCCGTTTAAGAAAAATATAACCCGTTAATTTTCAGATATTTACAGATACAAAATTCCGTTTCTTAAAATTTACAAGGAAAATTATTCAGTAACCACCGACTCAAATTCTACAATTTATCCAAGATCATTACCCAATGTTTTCAATATCAAATTAAGCAGCGTATCTAACACTAATAACGCGATTTGTTCAAGGTTAATTGCGCACTGTTTCCAACATCAATACCGTAATAGTATTCTTATTCCATTAGGCGGTTTGGGCCGCTTTCAACGCTACTGATCTTTCTTATACTCACATAGGTATAGGGTATAGTTTTAAAATTGCTATGCCCTAATAGCTCTTGTACTTACTCTTATACCTGTTGGTTTACCATAAGGTTGGTGGCAAGGTATTCCGCTCCTAAAAGTTATACCGCACACGCTGTGCGACGCAACGGCCGATGCCCGCCGTACCGAACGCTGGGTATCAAAAGAGCAAATTTATATACGGCACGTTCGGGTCATGAAAAACTCGAGCCCGGCACATAACACAGTAACTACGACCGCTGCAATTACATAATCTCACTCAACTCCCCGGCAATATTTACATTTGCCAAAAAAGCTGTTGGAAAAGGAACTGAATAAATACGAAGCGGGGCAGGTGATTTTGGTGGATAAGCCTTTAGACTGGACTTCGTTTGACGTGGTTAGAAAAATTCGCAATCTTATAAAAATTAAGAAAGTAGGACATGCGGGAACGCTTGACCCGTTGGCGAGCGGCTTGCTGATTGTGTGCACGGGGAAGTTTACCAAGAAGATCAACGAATACATGGGCATGGAAAAGGAGTACACCGGCACTTTTACTTTGGGCGCTGTTACGCCTACGTACGACCTGGAAAGTGAACCGGTTGAAATTAAAGACTTTTCGAATGTTACCGAAGAACAAATACATGCGGCAACAGGGCCGTTTACAGGAGAAATTCAACAGGTTCCCCCTATTCATTCGGCAATAAAACAAGATGGTAAGCCGGTTTATCTTATGGCAAGAAAAGGCCTGGATGTAAAACTTGAAGCAAGAACGATCACTATAAAAAGTTTCACGATTGAGAAGATAGAATTGCCCGTTGTTTATTTTAAAGTGGTTTGTACAACAGGTACTTACATAAGAAGCCTCGCACACGACTATGGAAAACAGTTGGGGTGCGGGGGGTATTTAAGCAGCCTGCGGCGTACGAGAATTGGAGAATTTACTGCTGAAGACGCACTGGGAATGGAACAACTGGCCCATAAAATAAAAAATGAGGCATTATCAGAAGGGCATGCCTATACCTAGCTGGAACGAAAAGTTATTCCTTTTTAGCGACCTCCCGTTACCATCCATGACCTCATGTTCACGGTTTCGCCATTCAAAGTCGCGGATGCTCATCCAGCCGTTGTTGCGGGTTCGAGCCGGGTCTTTTACTTTGTAGGCAAAATCGAACCGTACAAGGAAATAGTTAAAGTCGAAACGAAGGCCGGTCCCGGCCCCAACAGCTATGTCTCTGTAGAACCGGCTAAGGGTAATCTTGCTGTTTTCGGGGTTCTCGACAACATTTTTAAGGTTCCAGATATTGCCTATATCAGCAAATAAAGCGCTGTTTATTTTTACACCACCTATCGCTGTGATTGGGAAACGGTACTCGAAATTCATTTCCAGTTGTATATCTCCAAACCGGTCGCGAAAGGTAGTAGAGGTATCGCTTCGCAAAGACGAGCCTAATCCCAGTTGTCGAATCCCCCAGGCTCTCATGCTATACGGGCCGCCTGCAACAAATTGCTTAAAAAAAGGTAGTGACTTACCTATTGCGGTTGATGTGTCTCCATAATTAATTCCAATTCCACCAAAAAAGCGGTAGGCAAAGGCGGTTTTTGTCCAGCTTCTAAGTTGCCTGAACTCGGCCTCCACTTTTAAGTATTGGTAAATTTTGTCTCTTAGCCCGGGAAACCTACCAAGAAGTCCACCTGCTTCCTCGCCTGAAATGCGAAAGTTATTTATGATATTAGGACGGTTTTTGTTGGGGAAAGTGATGCTGTAAGTGAGGTTTTGGCTAACAACATACCCGGTATTAAATGCAGTTCGTAAAAACGGGTTCGAGACAAAAGCCTCGCGCAATCCCTGCAAGGTATCGAGGCTGTATAACTCCACATTCAGCGGCCGGTAGAGCCATACGTGGTTCTTTTTCTTCCACTCATATCCCCATGATGCAACGGCAGAACGCAGCCTGAAAAAGTTTCTGCGGTCAGTATATGAAGCATTAAAATTTACTACGGTTTTATAATCGTCTAATTGTTTTACACCCCTGATTCTCCAGGGAGTTAAGAAGCGGGGTATGCTGTATGTTTGGGAAACACTGGTTTGGAAAGTTTGCAAAAGAGTATCAGAAAACCCAAGTTCAACACCGGCCCTAAGGTTGGTTGCAGACTGAATTGCCTGTTTCCATACATTTCGGTTACGCAGTGTTACCACGTTTGTAACGCCTAAAAGATTGCCCGTAATGATGCTCCCGCTATTGCGGCTCACTTCCAGGTCGTACCCGAAAGAATACTTGGGGGCGGGGGTAAGAAAAAAGTGAAAGTCAAGAATATTTGTCGAATCTGTGCTGACTGAATCTGTGCCTGCAAAACGCCGAAGATCCTTCCTGTTTATTGTTCGTATGTCTACCTGGTTCCACGGACCCATCTGTGAAAAGGCATTTACTGTTTTAAAATAACTTTGTTCGTCGTATAATACGCCTTCTTTCAGATAGGTATGTTCGCGTAAAGGCCTCATTTTTATGTCGCGAACTTTTTGCTTTAATGTAAACTCTCTGGCTGTATCAACCAGGGGAAAGGTTGTACGGATCAGAGAATCCGGCACATCGGTTATCCTTGTTTCGGGATAGTAATAAATCTTGCCAACATAATACTTGGCAAAGGCATTACTATCGGGAGTGGAGCGTTGTTTAATAACTACATTAATGGTTGGGTTTGCTCTTCGCTTCGACTCTGCTTCCGCAATCCTTCTTGCCTGTTCAAAAGGATCGAGGGTAAGCTCCAATAGTGAAACATTAGTTGTATCAACTTCAGCATAAATATTTTCACGGGTAAATTTATAGTAACCATTTTTCCTATATAACGAAACCAGCCGGTCTAATTCGCCCGATATAGTTGCTTTCGTAAACGGTTTGCCCCTGGTTAATAAACTTTCTTTTTTATTTTCTTCGGTTAATTGCTGTAATCCCGGTGTAGCTAAGGAATCATAAGTAATGGAGTCGATCTTTAAATTCTTTTTTACATCAATATCCATTTGTACAGTTGTTCTGAGTTCGTCTCCTACTGTATCAATTATAACGGGAGCGGGGGTAATCTCAGCATTATAATAACCCTGCGTATTCAGGTACGAGTTCATGAAAGTAATACTCCGGTTAATGTTCGCGCTGTCGAAAACGTAGGGGTTTTTTATAACCGTTCTAATACCAAATTTAAGTATGGCGTTTACTTTCAGGCTATCGTCCCAGTAATTATACAATTCCGTTTCAAGTCGTTTTTTTTCGTCTTTCGATACTTCGCCGGTAACAGTAATGTTATTTTTGAAAACAAAAGGCGTGTTTGGGGGATATTCCTTTACGTCTAACATGATGCTTTTTACAGTTGTACACGATGCCAGCAGCACGATTGCAATGAAAAGCAGTAAAAAAGGGTTTTTTGGCGTCCCGTACAAATGAAACATATTAATATGCTAACTAAAAATGAACTCAAATATATTCAATCTTTAGGCCACAAAAAAGAAAGGGACCAGGCGTCGCTCTTTATAGCCGAAGGACCAAAGCTTGCAGAAGAACTGCTACACAACCAACCTGGTGTTCAGCATATATACGCAACTCGTGAATGGATTGAAAAAAATACCGCTGTAAAAGTTCCGGTAAGCGAAATTTCTGCTGTCGAATTAAGTCGTATCAGCCAGCTGCAAACACCACACGAAGTGGTGGTAATTGCGAATCAACGCACACCGCCAGGTGAACCGGTTTTAAACGATCAGCTGACTATAGTGTTGGATGGGATCCAGGATCCGGGCAATATGGGAACAATCATTAGAATTGCGGACTGGTTTAACGTACAACAAATTATTTGCAGCAACGATTGTGTCGACATATATAATGCTAAAGTGGTTCAATCTACTATGGGAAGCATTATGAGGGTGAACTGCTGGTATAAAGATTTGAACCATTGGGAACCGGGGGTTGATATAAATGTTTATGGAGCGTTGCTAAATGGCAAAAATATTTATTCGGTCGGTAAAGTTAACGAGGGTTTGCTGGTAATCGGCAATGAGTCAAAAGGTATACGCGAACCTTTTATTTCGAAGATTACGCACCCGGTTACTATTCCAAAGGTTGGCAAAGCGGAGTCGTTAAATGCGGCAATTGCAACGGGGATTATTGTGGGGTGTTTGGTGAATGGGTAGGAGGGTATTGCAATTAGGAATTAGGAATGAATCTCGTTTACTTAAGCGACTTTGTAAGACGCTAGTTAATTTCAAGCCTGCTTACATGCCAAGTTTGTCACTTTCTTTTTCTTGAAAAAAAGAAAGTAACCAAAGAAAATTCAAGAAAGGAACGAAACAGCCCGTTCCTTTCATTGTTCCTTGATTAAGCTGGCGTGCTACTGTGGCTTCAGCATTTGTTTCTTATGCGTGTTCTGTTCGGATAGCCAATCAAACAGAACACGCATAATTACTGGCCGTAGTTTAATTATAAACAAAAACTTTTTTTCTTCCCCCGACCTCATCGAAAAGGCGTTAAGAAAATTAGCGGGACAGGCGTTAAGAAATGAAATAGATGTTCCAGATGCCTGCTAATGTTCTTACTCTGTAAGTCCTACTAAAGCCCGATTATATTCTGCCGTTGTGACTTATTTCATTTTAGCCTGTTCTGCTAATTTTTAGCCTTTTCGATGCAGTCTTGATTTTTTTGTTTCTTTTTTTATGAAGAAAAAAAGAAAAACAAAACATGATCAGTAAAACATGAACAACTATGGCTAATGTTGCCAAGTACGAGAACAGGAAAATAATTCTTAAGTAAACGATATTGAATTAGAGAACCAGGAATTAAAGAATTGAATTATTTTTTGTTACAAACATTTGTTTTTTAAAGCATCATCCTTGCCACGCTCGCTTGTACTGTAACGCATTATTGAACACGGATCTTGAGCGAAGTCGAAGGGCCCTCTTGTACTTTTTGTAATCTTTTTAGCAGTTCAGCAAATAGCGGAACTGCTCCAAAACATTGCAATTCTGCCTTTCGCGCCGATAAGGAGGTGTCTAATCCGTCCTTTAGCTTTTATTCTAACTTTTTAATCTTTGAAGGCGTTACACAGTATAAAAGAATGATCTATGTTAAGAGATTAATATTTATCAGAATGTTTTTTGGTTGGTGATCTTCGTTGTCTAACTTTCCTATATCAAATTTTTATACTTGCCGCACCATATTTCGAATTGCGGGTTCCAACATACCAGTACCAATTATTTACTCTAATATTTACAGTATGAAACAATCCTTCGTAAAAACAATTCAAGGACATGAAATTGAATTTGAAAGACTGTTGTACCCGATAAGGTATAACGTGTTTGTAAGAAATTTAAATGCAAATCCAGCGCTACTTGTAGTAGAAAAGGATGGTGAAGGATGCTGGAGTTTAGCAAAAGGTAATTCGTTTCCTGTTGAAAAAACCGAGATCAGCGCAGGCGTTTTTCATGCGATTTCAGCAAACGAAATGGAAGTAAGCGAAAGTGTAGGTGCTTTATAATCCAGGTGCTATGGCCAAAGAAGTGCCTCATTCTAAGTATTCTGAGATTGCGAAAAAAATCTTCAGGAGGAAATAAAGGCACAGTTTTTTTATTGATTTTCTAAACTTAATATTATGGACAAGTTAGAATTTAAGGGCGATATCAATGAATTTAAAGGGAAATTGAAACAAGCCCACGGTGGACTAACCGATGACGACGTGGAGTACGAAGAAGGAAAAGACGATGAATTTTTTGGAAGATTACAGCAGAAACTTGGAAAAACAAAAGATGAAGTTGTTGCCTGGATCAGGTCTCTCGGTTAAGTTTGTTTTGCTAAAATTAATTTAAGGCTTCCATTTTATGGAAGCCTTTTTCGTTGGCCGGAGTTTACCTCAAACTATTTCGGCAGGATCAGTAATCATTAGACATCCAATATCGTTTACTTACAGAATTATTTGGCCTGGTGCTACAAGGAAAGAAACGCGATGTTATCGTTTCTTTCCGGATTTTCGTCGCCCGACCCGATTTTTACTGTGGGTTAGCTTCTTTTCATCAACGAAATGAAAGGAACAAACCTTGCATATAGGAGGCTGTTACACAAATGATGTCTTACAAGAGTGGCTTAAATCAACAACGTTGATTAGACATTCGACGACCCGTTTTTCCCTGCTTTAGCAATAGTACCAGTAAAGGATGCTGGAAATGCAGAACTTTGTAGAAAACCAAACCGTTTATTTCAACTTACAACATTACAATTATGCAAAACGATAAACACCCAAATAAAGCCGAAAAAGATGAGCATTTTACTGGAATGCATCTTTCAGAAATGGCGAATGTATTAGGTAAGCCCGGAGATGAAGAGGATATTGTAAATGAACAGGAGCAAAACGAAATAGTAAATGAAGAGGAAGAAGGACAAACCACCAATAATTAAGGAAGGCAGTAATTGAGAGTTGATAACGGGGATATTTAGAACAGCTGTTATTTATTGCTTAACCAGTTAATGCTAAAAGAAGCGTACAATTGAATATATGACGACCGACAACTGTACGGTCTTTGAAGCTGATATTAAATATTCCGCTTAACATTTTTTTGCTATAAGATAAAGGCGACAATACTTTAATTGGAACGGGGCGGGTACTTGTAAGTATGAAGATAAATAAGTAATCTTTGTTATATAAAAAAAAGATAACTTTCCTGCTGTAGTGGCCACCGACGATGCAGTAAAATGGTTAAGCACGAATGGACTTACAAAGGTTCATTTTAAGTCAGACTCTGCCAAGAAGGATACCACCACGATGATGGCGTACCATTTACGGTCGGATGAAACACGTGCAAAGGATATGAGAGGTTCTATATTTGAGGCCCGTATCGATGTTACCCATCCTCTGTGTTATGGATATATTTCACCAACACTCAGCATTTTTAAAAGTAATACGTTGTTCATGGATCAGAATAACTATTCGTACGATTCTCCGGTGATGTTTACAGGTAATCCTTTACAAGTGGTTATATGTATCGGGGTCATAAAGACCTGATAAAGAATTCTGCTGATATAAATATCGACCAGTTGGGGCGCGGTCGTATTATTTCGATGGTTGATAATGTAAACTTTAGGGCATTTTGGTTTGGTACAAACAAGATATTCATGAATGCTATCTTTTTTGCGAATATGATCGGGTTATAATGATTGGTGCAATAACAATTAAATTAAAGGCTTCATAAACTTCGGTATTTTTTAAACAGGAACGGCTGACTTAGGCAAGTCAGCCGTTCCTGTTTAAAAAAAAGATTTTTTCGCTCTAACGCTTTGGAATCAACTTCAGCAATAATCCCGGGCCTTCTGTTATCGCATACAAATAACCATCGGGGCTTTGCCCTACGCATCTGAAACGGCCTGTATCCTGAAGTAATTTTTCTTCTGTTGCATAAGTGGTTCCATTGAGTTGAACACGGGCAATATGGCGGAAGGCAAGCGCAGCCACCAGCAAATTACCCTTCCATTCAGGGTATCGGTCACTCGTTACAAGCGCCATTCCACAAGGGCCGATTGAAGGAACCCAGTAACGGACAGGATTGGTAATACCCTCCAGCTCTTTATCTTTCGTAAGAACGGACCCGTCGTAGTTTATTCCATACGAGGTTTTGGGCCAGCCGTAATTCTTGCCTTTTTCGATCAGGTTCAGTTCGTCTCCGCCTTTCGGGCCATGCTCGACTGCCCAAATGGTATTGTTTTCGGCATCGTACACCATTCCCTGTGGATTACGGTGTCCGTAAGTCCAGATAGAACCATGTGCATCTTTTTGTCCTACAAACGGGTTGTCTTCAGGAATACGTCCGTCGTCATAGATCCTATGGATCTTGCCGTGGTCATTATCGAGTTGCTGAACTTTTGGCTGTGTACCTCTTTCTCCTGAACTGAAGTAAAGGAAGTTGTCTTTATCAAAAACGATCCTGCTTCCAAAATGGTAATCAGCTTTAATGAATGGCCTGGCTAAAAAAATGTCTTTTTTCTCTGTTAATTCGTTTCCAACAAGTTTAAAACGCATAATAGCCGTAGTTGCTCCACCTTCAACCGGTTTTGAATACGAGATATAGATCCATTTGTTTTTTGCGTAACCAGGGTGAAGCTTGATATCGAGCAAGCCACCTTGCCCCTGGCTGAAGACCTTTGGTACCCCAACGAGCTTCTGGCCGGTATACTTATCGTTTTTAAAAACAAGGATTTGTCCGGCTCTTTCAGTTACCAGCATTCTTCCGTCGGGAAGCCATGCCATGCCCCATGGATTACTGAAATCTTCATATAGTTTTTGTACGGTAAATGTTGAAGACTCAGCAGAACCTGTAGTTGCCTGGCCAAACGAGTGTGACGGTAGGATTATACATAATGAGAAGGCAAGACAAAGGGAAAGCAAAACACGTTTATTCATTTTTAATTTGTTTATTTTTTTACAAATTCAATTTCATGGTTTAATTCTCGTTGCGTTCTTTTGCAAAAAAACCTCCCAATTATTTAAATTGGTGGATCGATCTGAAAAGCACCGCAAAGGACGCTAAGAAGCCGCAAAGAAACGCAAAGAGATAATGCCAATAGCTTTTCATTCGTTTTTAGAAGGTTAAATAATAGCTGACCGGATAATGCAAAAGTCAGTTTATCAATCCTGCCTGGCCTCCTTCTCCTATCGAGAAGGACCGAGGATGAGGTAAAAAAGAGCCTTAAAGAACCTTACGTACAAGAGTGCGACGCAACGGCAGATAAATTAAAGTTTAAAAGCCAGGTACCAAAAATATTCCCCTTCTTTTATCACTACAACGAATTCCTCAAGGTCAAGAAAAACCTTGCTTCAATATGTTCGACAGAATTGTTTAAAATAAGTTCGGCAGTTTTTTCACCCATCATATGGAAGTCGGTTGAAATAGTAGTAATGCCATTCAGTATGATTCTTTTTAAAGCTGTCTCGTTGTAAGAGATCACACCTACGTCTTCACCTATTTTAAGATCGGTATCCAGTATTTTTTCAATTAGCGTTACCAGGTCATCTTCCATTAAGTTGATATATACTTCACCTTTTTTGATGGGTTCATTTTCTATTCTATGCACCACCTTCGAGTGAAAGGCATAATCCTGGCAAAACTTTTTAAAGCCAATTAAAATCTCATCGGGATGATAAGTATACTCGGGGAAAGTGATTTTTATGGTGTTGTATTTGGCCAGCTGCGGCAGCGCCTCCACTAACGCATTATATATGTCATCTTCGAAATTCTCGTAAATGGCTCCATAGTTTCCGGTAACGCCCGGTACAAGCTTGTCAAGTAAAATAAGTTTTTCCTTGGGCAAGGTGTTTATAACATTACAGGCACTTTCTGTCCTCTCTAAAAAGTGAGGAATGATAACGTAATAATGGTAATCGCTCTTGCAGTTTTCGATGAGCTTTTTAAAGAGAGAAAAGTTATTGTTGTAAATATAAAAATCGATGGCGGCCGCCTGGCCAAGTTTGGCGACTAAGGAATCGTAGATGATCTTCTTATGGGCACTTAACTTATTGACCAGTAAAAAAATTTTGATCTTTCTTTCAACATCTACATTTTTTATAAAATAACCTTTGCCGGGCACAGAGGCAATGATTCCCATTCTTTTTAAATACTTATAACCTTTTTCGGCAGTATCCCTGGAAATCTCAAACTCGGAACTTAATTCGTTGATCGAGGGAAGAACGTCATCGATTTGGATCTTACGGTTTTCAATGGCATTGATAATGGAATTTGCCAACTGAAGGTATTTTGGGGTCGCGGAAAATTCGTCAAAATTTATGAGCCGGTAAAATGGAGAAGTTTTCATATAAGTGTGTCGTCGCGGTCAAACGTACATAATTCAATTTCTTTTTCAAATTTTTTTTAAGCATGATAGTACATGACGGAAAGAAAATACATTCCTTCTACTTTTAGAACTTATTGCCATTCCATATTGAAAATCATTTAAATGCAAGTAATTCTTGGGGTTATCTTTCACTTTATTGGGGGTTTTGCTTCCGGTAGTTTTTACATTCCATATAAGAAAGTTAAGGGTTGGCACTGGGAAAGCTACTGGATCGTTGGCGGTCTTTTTTCGTGGTTGATTGTTCCTCCTCTTGCTGCCTGGATAACCATTAGCGGCTTTCCAGAAATCATTAGAAATACACCTGCAAACATATTAGGTCTCACTTTTTTCTTCGGTTTATTATGGGGCGTTGGAGGCTTAACCTACGGCCTTGGTGTACGGTACCTTGGAGTAGCTTTAGGCAGTTCAATCATATTAGGTCTTTGCTCTGTTTTCGGCGCCTTAGTTCCATCCATCTATTACAATTTCTTTCCACAGGCTGGTAAAGATTCTTTTACCGATCTGATTTCAAATCGCTGGGGGCAGGTAGTTTTACTGGGTGTAGCAATATGTATATTCGGAATAGCCATTTGCGGTAAGGCCGGTGCTATGAAGGAAAAAGACCTCGCTGTTAACAGAACTGATGAAGAAAACAAAGATTTTAAGATCGGTCTCGGTCTTTTTGTTTCGGTTATCTCAGGGGTTCTTAGTGCATGCTTTGCATTTGGTATCGACGCCGGAAAAGATATGGCTAATAAAGCCAACGAGATCTGGAAAGGTGTTAACCCCGGGCAAGGCGAATTTCTTTTTCAAAACAATGTAACTTATATCATTATTCTTTGGGGCGGCTTAACTACCAACCTCATCTGGTGTATGATACTAAATGCACGCAACAAGTCTTTTGGCGACTATACCAATAAAAATACACCCTTACTAAAAAACTATCTTTTTTCGGCCCTTGCCGGCCTTACCTGGTTTCTCCAGTTCTTCTTTTACGGAATGGGAGAGAGCAAACTCGGTAATGGAGCCAGTTCGTGGATACTGCACATGGCCTTCATTATACTAATTGCTAACTTTTGGGGTATAGCTGTAAAAGAATGGAAAGGCGTTACTAAGAAGACTTTTTCTACAGTTGTAGCAGGTATACTAATAATTATACTATCCGTATTCGTAGTCGGGTACGGAAATTCTATAAAATAAATATCAAATCTAAAATTCTTACCATCATGGAAATAACTACGTCAACCGACTTTAAACATGTAAGCTATTTGTGGAACGAACAAGAAGCTGCAAAACTTGAAGGTGATGAGGTGGCCTTGCTAATTTATCGCTCGAATTTGTTAGGGGCTGATCTGCGACTTACGAATTATGGCGGAGGAAACACGTCGTGCAAGGCAATGGCGAAAGATCCGTTGACGGGCGAAGAAACCGAAGTGATGTGGGTAAAAGGATCGGGCGGCGATATTGGTACTTTAAAGAAAAGCGGCTTAGCTGCTTTATATGTAGATAAGCTGCGCAGTTTAAAGAACGTTTACCGTGGATTAGAGCATGAAGATGAAATGGTGGAGTTATTTAATCATACCATCTATGATCTTGCTTCCAAAGCCCCGTCTATCGATACGCCATTACACGGATTTCTACCATTTAAACATATCGATCACCTTCATCCTGATGCGGCGATTGCCATTGCAGCAGCTAAAGACGGTCAGAAGATAACTGAAGAGTTGTTTAACGGCACGATTGGTTGGGTAGGTTGGCAAAAACCTGGTTTTGATTTAGGTCTGCAATTGAAAGAATGTTTGGATGCAAATCCTGGAATTCGTGGAATTATGCTGGGTTCTCATGGTTTGTTTACCTGGGGCGATACCGCTTACGAATCTTATATAAATACCCTTGAAGTAGTTGAACGGTGTGCGCAGTATATCGAAGATTCTGTAAGCAAAAAGCCGGATGTATTTGGTGGACAAAAAATGGAATCGTTGCCTAAAGAACAGCGCCTTGCAAAAGCTGCGGCGTTAGCTCCGGTACTGCGTGGTTTTTGTTCAAGCAAGGTAAAAATGATCGGTCATTTTACCGATGATGACCGTGTTCTGCAATACATCAATTCAAACGATCTTGACAGGTTGGCGCCCTTGGGAACCAGTTGTCCTGACCATTTTTTGCGTACTAAAATAAGCCCGCTGGTCTTAGAAATTGGTGCTCAGGACGATTTGAGCAATATCGATGCGATTAAACAAAAACTGCAGCCGCAGTTCGAAGCTTACCGTAAAATGTATGCCGATTATTATAACACCTGTAAGCACCCGAATAGTCCTGCTATGAGGGATGCAAATCCTGTTGTAATTATCTTCCGTGGTGTAGGTATGTTCACTTTCAGCAAAGACAAACAAACTGCCCGTGTTGCCTCTGAATTTTATATAAATGCTATTAATGTAATGCGCGGTTCTGAAGCCATTTCAGAATACACTTCATTGCCCCGGCAGGAAGCTTTCAATATTGAATACTGGTTGCTCGAAGAAGCCAAGCTGCAACGAATGCCAAAGCCAAAATCTCTTTCCGGCCGCATCGCTTTAATTACCGGGAGTGCAGGTGGAATTGGTAAAGCAATCGCTAAAAAGTTTGCCGAAGAAGGTGCTTGTGTCATCATCAACGATATAAACACCGAAAGAATGGAGGGCGCAATGGCCGAGTTTAACAAGCTTTTTGGTCGCGACACTGCTGCTTCTACCTTGCTCGATGTAACCAATGAAGAAACAATAGAAAAGGCTTTCGATGCAAGTGCCCTGGCTTTCGGTGGTGTAGATATCGTCGTTAATAATGCCGGTATCAGCACTTCCAAGGCGTTGGTCGATCACACAATCGAAGATTGGGATAAACTGTATAATATTCTTGTGAAGGGCCAGTTCCTTGTTTCTAAAGCGGGTGTCAAGGTCATGCGCAAACAGGCTTTGGGCGGTGATATTGTGAACATCGTTTCAAAAAATTCTGTTGTTGCCGGTCCGAATAATGCCGGTTATGGTTCTGCAAAAGCCGCCCAGGCGCATATGAGCCGCCTGCTTGCTGCCGAACTCGGTCCTGATAGAATTCGTGTAAACATCGTTAATCCCGATGCTGTAATTGCCGACTCAAACATTTGGGCAGGTGGCTGGGCCGAAGGTCGCGCCAAAGCTTATGGCATCACCGTTGAAGAATTGCCGGCCTATTATGCAAAACGGACTTTAATGAATGAAAGCATTCTTCCCGATGACATTGCCAACGCGTGTTATGCGTTTGTTGGCGGGTTGTTGAATAAATCTACAGGTAATGTACTGAATGTTGATGGTGGTGTAGCCGCCGCGTTTATGAGATAATAGAACCAGGATTTGTTGAATTTTTATTTGATTGGGCAGAAATAAGGATGTTCTTTTGGTACCAGCCTTATTTATTTAATCAACATCGTTGTGTCACTCACTTGTACTTTTAGTTCTTTAAGCATCTAATTGAACCACAAAGACACAGAGAACACAAAGCAGCACGAAATACTTTGTGCAATTTTGTTCCTCCGTGCCTTAGTGTTTCCAGGAAAATTATTTGATTTTATCAAAATCTAACTAATCCAATAAATCCCGGTTCTATGTATCGAATCGCTTTTAAAATGCAGTTATACAAAGGCTTCGAAGAAGAGTACAAAAAAAGGCACGACGCGCTGTGGCCCGAACTGCAAAGCTTGTTAAAAGAAGCGGGGATCAGCGATTATTCCATTTTTCTTGATGAAACTACCAACAACCTTTTTGGCGTAATGAAAGCAGATGATCCTGCAAAGCTCGACGATCTGCCGGCAACCGCTGTTATGCAAAAATGGTGGAAGTATATGGCCGATATCATGGAAGCCAACCCTGATAATTCCCCGGTACAAATACCATTAAAAGAGGTTTTTTATTTACCTTAAATTTTAAAAAGCTTGTCATGTTAATTGAAAAATATAAGATTGATGAATTCAATCAAAATGGCTGGGATGAACACCAGCGAAGATTCGAATTCATTGCTTCGTCAGCAAAAAATGTTGAGGAAGTTTTACAAAAGCTAATTGATTTTCAAATAGCGATTCCAAGTTGGGCCTTAGGAACCGGTGGAACAAGGTTCGGAAGATTTTCGGGTGGCGGAGAACCACGCAGCCTGGAAGAAAAAATTGAAGACGTAGGATTGCTTCACCAGTTGAACCAGTCAAGTGGCGGCATTTCTTTGCACATCCCATGGGATATCCCCGGTAATGTTGCTTCCATAAAAGCACTGGCTGCCCAACACGGTTTGCGTTTCGATGCGGTTAATTCAAATACTTTCCAGGACCAGCCCGACCAACAGCATACCTATAAATTCGGTTCGCTGCAAAACGTTGATAAAGCGATTCGTAAACAAGCGATCGAGCATAATATTGAGGTTATTAAACAGGGCATCGAATTAGGGTCTGATGCACTTACCGTGTGGCTCGCAGACGGCTCAAGCTTCCCCGGCCAGTTAAATTTCAGGAAGGCCTTTCAGAACGTGCTTGAAAGCCTCGAAGAGATTTATGCAGCGTTGCCCGAAAACTGGAAAATGCTGGTGGAGTATAAAGCTTACGAGCCTAATTTCTATTCAACAACCATAGCTGATTGGGGACAATCTTTATTACTGGCAAATAAACTGGGACCTAAAGCTTTTACATTGGTTGACTTTGGTCACCATCTTCCCAATGCAAATATCGAGCAGATTGTTTCTTTATTATTAATGGAAGGCAAGCTTGGAGGCTTCCATTTCAACGACTCGAAATATGGTGACGATGATCTTACCGTTGGCAGCATCGACCCTTATAAATTGTTCCTGATCTTTAACGAACTGGTGGAAGGAATGGATGCAAGGGGAATGAACCATGCAACAGATCTCGGTTGGATGATAGATGCATCTCACAACGTAAAAGACCCGCTTGAAGATCTTTTGCAGTCTGTTGAAGCAATCCAGATTGCATACGCACAAGCGTTGTTGGTCGACACTAAAGAACTGGAAGCAGCCCGCATGGAAAATGACGTGGTGAAGGCGCAGGAAATAATCCAGGGAGTGTACCGAACCGATGTAAGGCCGCTTGTTGCTGAAGCAAGAATCCGTGCCGGTGGAGCACTGAATCCAATACAAGTGTTCCGCCAGGCGAAAGTAAGAGAAACCCTAATTAACCGGAGAGGCTTAAAAACGGTTGCCACAGGTTTGTAAATGTTATGTGACAAAAGGGTATGACTGAAGCCCGTTACCATTGCCCATTCACACCACTCACCACTCACTACTCACCATGTCTGCCACACCTGTAATTGCCGTATTTGATGTTGGTAAAACCAACAAGAAACTGTTCCTGTTCGATCAGAACTATAAGATGGTTTATGAACGTTCAGCTCGTTTTACTGAAATGGTGGATGAAGATGGTGATCCATGCGAAAATGTGGACACACTTCGCTTATCTGTCTTTGATTCGCTTCGCGAAGTTCTGCGGCTGAAAGAGTTTGAAATAAAGGCCGTTAATTTCTCGGCGTACGGAGCTAGTTTTGTTTATATTGATGAGGATGGTCGCACTGTTGGTCCCTTATACAATTATTTAAAAAAATACTCTCCGGAACTGCAAAAACAGTTTTATGATACTTATGGCGGGGAAGAAGAATTTTCGTCCCGTACTGCCTCACCTGTTTTAGGAAACCTGAATTCGGGGATGCAACTGTACAGGCTTAAATATGAAAAGCCACAATTATTCAGTCAGATAAAATATGCATTGCACTTGCCGCAGTATATAAGCTACCTTATAACTGGTAATGTATGCAGCGATCTTACCAGTATAGGTTGCCACACAAATCTTTGGGATTTTACAAAAAATGATTACCACGATTGGGTAAGGCAGGAGGGCGTTCTTGAAAAGCTTCCGCCAATTGTTGCATCCAATGAAGTTGTTCCTGCATTTTTTCCGGGCAATAATTATTCCGTCGGAGTTGGTCTTCACGATAGTTCAGCCGCTCTGATTCCTTACCTCGTAAATTTTCATGACCCGTTTGTTTTAATATCTACCGGAACCTGGTGTATTTCATTAAATCCATTTAACGATACGCCTTTAACCAAAGAAGAACTTAAGAACGATTGTTTGTCGTTCCTGAGCTACCAGGGTAAGCCGGTTAAGGCTTCAAGGTTATTCGCCGGTTATGAACACGAGCAACAGGTGAAGAGGATTGGCGATTACTTTAATCAAAACGCGGGGAGATTTAGAAGTATGGAGTTTAACCAGGAAATAATTGCTGCGCTTAAGAAAAAGCATGCTTTGTTTTCAGAGACAAAAGAGACTAAGATGTTGAAGACTTCACTTTTTGAGCAGCGGGATCTGGCGTCTTTTGCAAATGAAGAAGAAGCTTATCACCAGCTCATTTACGATATTGTTACACAACAATATACTTCTACCCAGTTTGTATTGAAGGGAACAAATGCTCGTCGCATTTTTGTAGATGGTGGATTTAGCAAGAACGCGATCTATATGAACTTACTCGCTTCATTTTTTCCAGAAATGGAAGTTTTTGCAGCTTCTATGGCCCAGGCAACTGCCGTGGGAACTGCCTTGGCCATTCATCGTTCGTGGAACGACAAGCCGTTACCGAACGATATTGTTGAATTGAAATTTTATTCGGTTACGCATGATGTGTTGTTATAATTTGCACCTCCACCTTGTTATAGTACAAGTGTGCGATCTTTCGACAGGCACAGGATAAACTGCCACGCTGCTATGAAAAACTGAATGTGAACCGAGCGTGGCAACAATGTTACTTACGAATCCTGCTGCCCGGCTCAAAAAATCCTGCTTCATACCTCATCATACTACAAAAGCATGCTAAGAAAAATAATACTTTCAATATCATTAGGCTGTTTAATTGTAACCGGGAATGCTCAAATAAAATGGCCCCCCGTTACACAGGAAACAAAACCGTGGGGTCGATGGTGGTGGATGGGAAGCGCGGTCAATAAAAAGGACCTTACGGCAAACATGGAGGAATATAAAGCTGCCGGCCTGGGTGGACTGGAAGTGACTCCTATTTACGGTGCTTACGGTTATGAAAAGCAATTCATCGATTTCCTTTCGCCGCAATGGATGCAAATGCTTGATCATACCCTCAAAGAAGCTAAGCGGTTGGGACTTGGTATCGACCTGGCAAATGGAACCGGCTGGCCTTTTGGTGGTCCAACAATTACAGACAAGTATGCCAGCAAAACCGTAGAATATAAATCGTACGAGCTTAAGGAAGGCGAAGAATTGCAGGAGCCTATTATTTTTAAACAGGAGGGATTTGTAAGAACAGCTAACAATAAACCATTACAACCAGCGGATGTACAACCGGTTATTGCTGAAAATAAAGATTTGCAGGCTTTTGCACTTGACCAGGTAAAATTTGCAGGAGCGCTTCCATTGCAAGTGCTGATGGCCTACAGCGATAAAGGAAGTGTGGTAAACCTGACCGATAAGGTGAATTCTAAGGGTAAACTTAGCTGGAAGGCACCTGTGGGAAATTGGAAGTTATTTGCGCTCTTCGTCGGATTACATGGAAAAATGGTAGAACGGGCGGCTCCGGGGGGAGAAGGGTATGCAATCGATCATTTCTCGGCGGAAGCATTGCAACATTATTTCAAAAGGTTTAATGACGCTTTTAAAGGCCATGATCTATCGTATATAAGAGCGCTGTTTAATGATTCGTACGAAGTGGACGATGCAAGAGGGCAATCGAACTGGACGCCAAAATTATTCGAGGAGTTCACGACGCGGCGGGGTTATGATTTGAAAAATTACCTGCCGGCGTTATTTCAAAAGGCCGACGACGAAACCAATAGCAGGATCTTGTACGATTACCGGACCACAATAGGCGAACTAATCCTGGAGGATTTTACACAGGAATGGAAGAAATGGGGTACAACTAAAGGTGCTACCATCCGTAACCAATCGCATGGATCGCCTGCTAACCTTTTAGACCTGTATGCCGCTATTGACATCCCGGAAACTGAAGGCGATGACATACTTCGTTTTAAGTTTGCCACCTCGGCTGCTCATGTAACAGGTAAGAGGTTAGCTTCTTCAGAATCTGCTACCTGGTTGAATGAACATTTTCTTTCTTCATGGGCAGATGTAAAAAAGGCGCTTGACCTGTTTATTTTAGGCGGTGTTAATCATATTTTTTATCATGGTGTAAATTACTCTCCTAAAAATGAGCAATGGCCGGGATGGTTATTTTATGCCGCCGTACATTTTCAACAGACTAACCCGCAATGGAAAGATTTTCATGCGTTAAACACCTATGTAACCCGTGCTCAATCTTTCTTGCAAACGGGTAAGCCCGATAATGACATTCTCGTTTATTATCCTTTGGCCGACCGTTATTCAATTCCCGAAAAAGAAATGCTGCAGCATTTCGATGGAATCGGTAGAGAGTTCAAAGGTACCGATTTCGAAAAGGTATCCGAATGGATGCAGGAGCACGGATATAGTTTTGATTTCTTCTCCGACAAACAATTGCAAAACTTCACTTCTGCGGGTAAGGGTTTAATTTCAGGCGGAAATAACTACCAGGCTATTTTATTGCCGGCTAATAAATTTATTACCGAAAGGTCATTTCGAAAGCTGGTAGATCTTGCTAAAAACGGTGCACAAATTCTTGTTTATAAAAGTCTTCCCGGAGATGTGCCCGGGTATGGCAGACTTACGGAAAGAAGAAGTTTGTTTCAAAATTTATTGAAGCAACTAAAGTTTATTGAGGGAGAAGGAATTAGGAAAGCATCGATTGGAAAAGGTTCGTTTATAATAGCTGATGATATGAAGGCTTTACTAAAAGCGGGAAGAATACGGGTGGAAACTTTGCCCGGAGGATTGCAATCAATCAGGAGAAAAAATATTGAGGGGCTAACCTACTTTATCGCAAACCGAAGTAATAAGGAAATTAACGAATGGGTTCCATTAAGTGCAAAAGCAGCCTCAGCAGCATTGTTTAATCCAATGACGGGAAAAAGCGGGTTAGCTAATTACAAGACAACGGGAGAGGAAAAAGTTGAAGTAATGATACAATTGCAACCATATGAATCAACAATTGTACAGCTATACAATTCAAAAAAGACCGGAAACAAATTTCAATATATTCAAACAAGTAAAAAGGAACAGGAGCTTAAAGGCAACTGGACAATCGCTTTCATTAAAGGGGGGCCGGTTTTACCTGCAACGGTTACAACAAGCCAATTAGGATCGTGGACAGGGCACGAAGGAGAAACTTATAAGCATTTTTCCGGTTCGGCCAAATATTCACTTTCTTTTGCCCGGCCCGCGGGAAATGCAAACGGCTGGTTATTGGACCTTGGCAAAGTAAACGAAACTGCAGAGGTTTTTCTGAATGGAAAGAAGCTTGCAACGCTTATCGGCCCATCTTTCCATGTTGTTATTCCTGCAGCGGAATTGAAGGAAACGAACGCTTTGGAAATTGTAGTGTCGAACCTGATGGCAAATAGGATCATTTATATGGATAAGAATAATATTCCATGGAAGAAGTTTTATAACATCAACATGTCGGCAAGAAAGCGGGAGAATGTAAAGGACGGCATTTTTGATGCTTCTGCCTGGGAACCATTACCTTCAGGACTGTTAGGCCCTGTAACTATTGCACCTTTGAAATAAGGAGTTGCAGGAACAAAATAAAAACCGGTAATAATTGTAAAAAATGAAAATAATAAGAACAGCTCTTTTGCTGACGATAGCAACAACTATTATTTTCCACGATAGTAAAGCCCAGAAAGCCGCGGCTGTTTCTTCTTCTCTGGCGTGGGTATCGAAAGTTGGCGCCGGCAAATTTCCCGCAGGTTCTTCCATTTATAAGGTTAACGCAACAAGCGATACTGGTAAAGTCATCACGACTATTATTCAACAAACCATTGATGCCTGTGCTGCTAAAGGCGGAGGTATTGTAGTCTTCAATCCGGGCACTTATGTTACCGGATCAATATTTTTAAAATCAGGGGTGCATTTAAGAATCGACAAAGGGGTGACTATTTTAGGTTCCCAAAACTTTGATGATTATCCCCGCATTGATACACGTATTGCAGGAATTGAAATGAAGTGGCCTGCTGCATTAATAAATATTATCGGGCACGACAATGTTGCTGTTACTGGCCACGGAAAAGTAAATGCTCGGGGAAAATTTTGCTGGGACCTATATTGGGCTATGCGAAAAGAGTATGAGAAAAAAGGATTGCGTTGGATCGTGGATTACGACGCCGAACGCGTTAGAACTTTTCTTTGCCAGCGCTCTTCCAATATTACATTAAGGGGGTTGACCTTTTCAAACGCGGGTTTCTGGACCGTTCAATTGTTATATTCAAAGAAAATTACCGTGAACGGTGTTGTGATCAGGAACAATGAAGATGGCAGCGGTCCAAGTACCGATGGAATTGATGTTGATTCATCGAGTTGGGTGCTGATTGAAAATTGTGACATAGATTGTAATGACGATAATTTTTGCTTGAAATCAGGCCGCGACTGGGACGGACTTCGCGTGAATATTCCTACAGAATACGTTGTTATAAGAAACTCAATTGCCCGCAGAGGTGCCGGACTTGTTACATTGGGAAGTGAAACTTCAGGAGGCATACGACATGTATTAGCTACTGGTCTTTCGGCAAAGCATACCGATAATGGATTGAGAATAAAGTCTGCCACAACCCGCGGTGGAACTATCGAAGATATTTACTTTCAAAACACCATCCTCGACTCTGTAAACAATGCCTTCCAGTTCAACTTGAATTGGAACCCGGCCTATAGTTATTCCGAACTTCCCCGCGGTTATGTTTATGACTCTCTTCCTGCTCACTGGAAGTCGATGTTACATAAAGTAGAACCGGCTGAAAAAGGTACACCTTACGCTAAGAATATTTATGTAAATAATGTTACTGCTACAAATATCACCAATGCTTTTGTCGGAAGCGGGTTGAAACAATCTTTGTTAGAAAATTTCATTTTCTCCAATAGTAATGTTTCCGCTGCATTATTCGGCACCATGGAGTACACTAAGGGCTGGAAGTTCAATAATATGGTTATAAATGTTACAAACAAGCCTGCCCCTGCATCGAATAAACCTCTTGGTATAGAACAGGAAGAACGGTTGAAGTAAGGCGGGCCTTAGAAGGAGTTTTGAAGCAAAATAAGTTTTCTCTGTTATTATTTGTAACTCTTTACTTTATTTAAACCAGGGCATAAACCGCCAAAATTGGTATTATGAATACAAAGTATTTTTTACTTCTTCTTTTTGTGCTGATTTTTTCAACTAGCGTTCCCGCGCAGAAGTTACCTTCTAAAACCAAAACACTTAAACCACTTCGGCTAACGAACAAGTACTTTATGAATAAATGGCCTGACGCGGGTAAGTCGATCATTACCAACAGGGAAAGGCCGAGCAACATTTGGACACGTGCCGTGTACTACGAAGGGCTCATGGCGTTGTATAATATCGATAAACAGCAGGAATATTACGACTATGCTGTACAATGGGGTGAGAAACATAAATGGGGTTTAAGAAATGGCGTTAATAACCGTAATGCCGACGACCAGGCTTGTGGCCAAACTTACATCGACCTTTACCTGATTGATAAAAAGCCGGAGCGGATTAAAGATATAAAGGCATCGGTTGACTTGATGGTAAACAGTGATAAAAGCGATGACTGGAACTGGATCGATGCTATCCAGATGGCCATGCCCGTTTTTACCCAGTTAGGCGTGTTATATAAGGACACCAGCTATTTCAGCAAGATGTATGACCTGTACAGTTTTGCCAAGTACAAACATGGTGAAAAAGGTTTGTACAATCCTGCTGACCATTTATGGTGGCGGGATAAAGATTTCGATCCGCCATACAAAGAGCCAAACGGCGAAGACTGTTACTGGAGCCGGGGTAACGGTTGGGTGATCGCAGCACTTGTAAGAACCTTGCAACTGCTGCCCAAAAAAGATCCGCATTACCACGAGTATTTACAGGACTTTAAGGATATGTGCGCTGCACTGGTTCCATTGCAAAGGGCTGATGGCTTCTGGAATGTGAGCCTTCACGACTCTACACACTTCGGTGGAAAGGAAACTTCGGGAACCGCCCTATTTACCTATGGTTTTGCATGGGGTATCGGCAAGGGCTTGCTCGATAAAAAAACATATCGACCCATTATTGTAAAGGCCTGGAACGCGATGGTAAAAGATGCAGTTCATGCGAATGGATTTTTAGGCTATGTACAGGGAACCGGTAAAGAACCTAAAGACGGTCAGCCTGTTACTTATACCAGCACGCCCGATTTTGAAGATTATGGATTGGGCTGTTTTTTACTTGCAGGTACCGAAGTTTATAAGCTGAAGTAATCTAATTGTAAACCTTTTTTTATTCCTGTAACTACAGGATGGTTCGAGGATGCGGTTTCTTTATATTGCAATTTCTTCTATTAAAACCATTGTTGCATTAAAAAGAGCAGCTGTGATAAAAAAGATTTACCATACTTAACACATATGAGAGTTGGCCTTTTTATTCCTTGTTATGTCGACCAGTTTTACCCCAATGTGGCTATTGCTACTTTACAGCTTCTTGAAAAGCTGGGTGTGAACGTAGTATTTCCCCTTAAGCAAACCTGCTGCGGGCAACCAATGGCAAACTCTGGTTTTGAGCATTTAACCAAAGGGTGCAACGAGCTTTTTATAAAGAATTTTGCCGGTTTCGATTACATCGTTTGTCCTTCAGGAAGCTGCGTTTTGCATATTAAAGATCACCTTCATGATGAAAAGCGGGAGGAAGAAGCAAAATCGATCCGCACGAAAGTATTTGAATTGACAGAGTTCCTTACCGATATCTTAATGGTTGAAAATATAAATGCAACTTTCCCCCATAAAGTGGGAATGCACCAGAGTTGCCATGGCCAGAGAGGATTGAAGTTATCACAAATGAGCGAACTGGTAGCTGAACCTTTTTCGAAGCCCGGCAGATTACTAAATATGGTAAAAGGCCTGGAATTGGTCGATTTGGGACGTCAGGATGAATGTTGCGGTTTCGGTGGCACTTTCTGCGTTGCTGAAGAAGCGGTAAGCGTGAAGATGGGAAAAGACAGGGTAAACGATCATCTGCAACATGGCGCCGAGTTTATAACCGGTGGCGATATGAGTTGCCTCATGCACATGGAGGGAATTTTACGAAGACAAAAAAGTAAGGTGCAGGTAAAGCATATTGCAGAGATTTTGAATGGCGGCTGAGGAGGAAGTCCATGGTCAATAGCCAGAGACCATAGTAAAAGCCTTAAACTTCGAGATGTTTTACTGTCTCACCTTTTTACTATGGACTATGGACTAATTTTAAAGCAGGTTTTTGGAGGTGAGCCATATAACTCCTTCTAACATCGTTGCGTCGCACTCTTGTACTGTACATCTTTTGGGAGCTTTTTCTAAATACAAAGACACGAAAAAAGCAAAGCTTCACGAAAACTTTGTGACTCTTTAAGGCCTTTCCGCCTTTGTGATTCTAACCCGCCCACAAAGAGAGCTGAAAGTACAAGTGCACGGTGAGCTTAACCGTTCCGACGGGAGTGACACACGGGAGCTAAATAGTGGTTCTAAGGCTGGTAAAAGATAAAAACTAATCGTCTGTCAGGGTTGACGGTAAAATAACATTATGCATAACGAATCAAAAGATCATGCAGGGCTTGCAGAAGATTTTAATAAAGATGAACGGCGTGTTGAATGGCATGATGAAACATTGTGGTGGGTTCGGCAGAAAAGGGACAAAGCGGCAAACGGAATTGCCGAGTGGGAACAGTTAAGGGAGGCGGCTTCGCAAATAAAGAACAATGTTCTCTCTAATTTGGCCGCTTACTTATTGCAGTTTGAAGAGAAGGCCATCGCAAATGGGGTAATTGTACACTGGGCCGCAGATGCAAACGAACATAACCAAATTGTTCATTCCATTTTAAAAAAGCATGGGCTCAATAAGATCATCAAGAGCAAATCAATGCTCACCGAAGAGTGTCACCTGAATGAATATTTTAAACATCAAGGCGTAGAGGTGATTGATACAGACCTGGGAGAACGGATTGTTCAACTGGCAGGTGAAGCGCCGAGCCATATTGTCTTACCATGCATCCATAAAAAGAAAGAAGAGATCGGCGAATTGTTTCATGAACATTTGGGAACGCCCAAGGGAAATGCTGATCCGCAGTTTTTAACCAATGCTGCAAGGCTTCATCTTCGTGATAAATTTTTGACCCGCAAGGTTGCTCTAACAGGTGTAAACTTTGCCATCGCAGAAACAGGTGAATTCGTCGTTTGTACCAACGAAGGCAACGCAGATATGGGAGCACACCTCGCAGACGTACACATTGCCTGCATGGGAATCGAAAAAATAATTCCGCAGCGAAAACATCTTGGGTACTTCCTACGGTTGCTTGCACGTAGTGCAACGGGTCAGCCCATTACCACTTATTCAAGCCATTTTAAACAGCCGCGTAAGGGCCAGGAATTGCACATTGTTTTAGTTGATAACGGGAGAAGTCGTCAATTGGGAAGAGCAGATTTCAGGAATTCATTGAAATGTATCCGTTGCGGTGCGTGTATGAATACCTGCCCCGTTTATAGAAGAAGTGGCGGTCATAGTTATCACACTGCTATTGCCGGGCCAATAGGCTCTATCCTTGCACCTAATTTAGACATGACCAAATATGCAGATCTTCCATTTGCATCTACCCTGTGCGGCTCTTGCACCAATGTTTGCCCGGTGAAGATTGATATACACGAGCAGCTATACAAATGGCGGCAGGTGTTGGTAAAAGAGGGGCATGCGCCTGCAGTAAAAAAGATGGGAATGCAGGGAATGACCTTTACGTTATCAAACCCATCAATTTATCACATTGCCGGGAAGGCAGGGAGGTGGATGATGAAAAATATTCCCTTTGTTGTAAGCAATAAAATGAACCCGTGGTTTAAGCAGCGTGAAATGCCTGAACCTCCTGCAAACTCATTTACTGAATGGTATAAAAAAAACAGGAAACCAACCCCCTAACTCTCTAAAGGGGGAATAAAAAAGCTCATTTACTAACTTCAACAATTGTCCTATTATTTATGGATCACCATACTTCTTCAAACAATCGATACACCTCTTTAGGAGCTGGGGATAGCAAAGAAAGAATTTTAGCATTGGTAAAGCAAAACCAACCCGACTTTACTGACTTACCGGCTATAGTAAATTTTAAGCAAGAGTATGATGATGTTGCAGAAAAATTCATAACAGTGTTACGCGGTATTGGTTCGTTGGTGTATGTGGTTGAAGGCTATGACCAAATCGCCGGTATCATCAAGGAGAATTTTGCTGATGCAAGAAGAATCGTTTCCACCTGTGATGAACTCGCTTCCATAGCTGAAATAAATAAAATGTATGAAGATCCGCACCTACTCGAAGATGTTGACTTGTTTATTACTTCCTCCAACCTTGCTGTTGCGGAAAATGGAGCTGCCTGGATAACAGACAAGCAGTTATCGGAAAGGGTGCTTCCTTTTATAGCACAGGAAATAGCTTTGGTAATCAATAAAAAAAATATTGTAGAAACAATGCATGATGCCTACGATAAAATTGCTGATGAAGAATATGGCTTTGCAGTATTTATCGCTGGACCGTCAAAAACTGCTGATATAGAACAATCATTGGTTTTAGGCGCACACGGACCGAAAATGATGACGGTTTTCGTTGTTGAATAGGGATTATTATCGTCTCCATTTGGCCTCGGCGTTACGTCGCTTCTGTTTTTTCATTTCAACCACAAATCAATTCGTTAATTCTTATAACAGAAATCTTGGGCATTGTACATTTGTTTCTGTAAACATCTTTTACTCCATAAATTATTTTAATTTCTGATCGAATGAAAAAACTGCCCGTTTTTCTAGCCTTTTTTTTAGCTATATCTTTCTCTGTTTCTGCACAAGACAAGCAAACAGATAAAAAAGAAACTGTAAAAGTGTACGGTAATTGCGAGATGTGCCAATCGAGAATTGAAAAAGCGGCAAAGGGTGCAGGCGCATCTTCAGCAAAATGGGACGTTGATAGTAAAGTTCTTACTGTTTCATTTAATCCTGCAAAGGGGAGTTTAGCGAAAATTGAAAAATCTGTTGCTGGAAGTGGTTATGATACCGAACATGAAACCAGCACCAAAGAGGCGTATGACAAACTACCCGAGTGTTGCCAGTACGATAGAAAAGCAACAACCACTGAAGTAAAAAGCAATTAAGGTGGAGAGAATGAACAGGAATACTTGCTCATTCATATTGTTTTGCCCAAAATTAGTTTTGCTGGTGATTAATATTTTACTTTTCTTTCTTTAGGCAATAAAAGCTTGTAGTTGAGCATTAATTAAGTAGCAGCTGTCGGTTAGGTACGCGCATAAGCGGCAAAAATTAGTTTGCAATAAATAAATTAATGAAAACACTCTTTTTTATACTTGGATTTTTAATGCTGCAGTCTGTGGTGAATGCTCAACCACCCATCGGCAGTTTCGCACCTGATATTTCGCTTCCTAACGCCAATGGCCAGGTTGTACAACTTTCGTCTTTGAAAGGAAAGGTAGTAGTTCTAGATTTCTGGGCGTCGTGGTGCGGGCCCTGCCGCATCAGCAACCGGGAAATGGTCAAAGTTTATCAACAGTTTAAAGACAAGGGGCTCGAAGTATATGCCGTATCAATAGACGTAAATAAAAAGGCCTGGACAAACGCGGTAAAGAAAGATAACATATCTTGGCTGCAGGTGATTGACACCAAAGCAGCGAACGGTAATGAATTAACGCAAACCTGGAACCTTCGTTACATTCCTTCCACATTTTTAATTGATAAGGAAGGAAGAATTGTTGCTGGTGGACTGCAGCATGACGAACTGGAAAAATGGCTGAAGCGAATGCTCTAGCTCGCCGCCCGACTACTATTTCTCAAAAAAAGCTAATGTACCGCCAACCCAGCTTTTATCTTTATTATATCGAACACCAATCATCTTTCCCTTACTTATTCTTGCCAGGTTGTTAGTAGCAACGGGTCTGGGCTCTCCGTCTTTCCAAAAATAAAAAATACGGATCTCTGCTTTTGCAGGCCCATCTGGTGTTTCAATAATATCTGCGTATTTTACCTTACGTTGTAAGATCCAGTTTTTCGGTTCCTGTACGTTTTCGATATCTTCCATGGTTACATCAATCACAACTCCCTGCCCGGCAAAAGAAAATAATGGCTTTAGTACGTAATTTTCCAAATCTGCAGGAATTTCTTTCAGGTCACTTAAAAACCTTGTTTGCGGAACGTAAGGATGATTAATAAAGGGCAATGTGTATTTGCTAATACGGAAAAACCAGTTGGGATGCGGAACCCATTCCACTTCGAGCTCTTCCAATAAAACTTTACCTTTCTCCTGTACCTCGGGGGTTTGTTGTTGCAGGTCATCGAAAATTACCCGGTTATAAATTCGCTTAATTTCTGTTTCCACCCCGTTATTCGAATAATATAGCTTCTTGCCTTTTTTTATTAAAGCAGTTATGCAAACCTGTTTAATACCGGTATAATCTTCTGTAAAGAAAAAGTCGATCCTGGTTTTCTGCTTTTCGGGAAAAATCTCTAACAAGATTACATTTTCCGGCTCATGTCCATTAAGTATAATGTCCTTCAACAATTGCTTATAACTTTCTTTATTAAAACCGTTTAAATAGCTGTCATAATTAGCGGGAATTGAGAAAATTGTACGGGCTACTTCCTCCTGCCAAACCTGGAAAGCAAACAGGGTAGGGAAACCCTGCATTTCTATTAGTTGCGGCTCCAACTCACCCTTTTCATTTTCGCAAATGCCAAAGTCGAATGCTATAAAATGGCTGACAGCGTTTTCACCGCGAACATTTACAGTGGGCGGAATAGCTTTTTCGGACTCCTGCTTGAAGCCTTGACTTACAATTACATCAACAATACTTTCACACGCCGAAAGCATCTTAGCCGTAAAAGCCCTATCACAAAATACAGGAGTTTCAGCAACGCGGAAATCGAGCTGCCCAGCGTGGGGAGCATTTAATTCCCGTAGATATTCCTGGTATTTTTTTTCGGTAAAAGAAGCATTAAACCGGTTTCTTATTGACGGAACCATGCAAGTTGTTTTGATAATGATGTAAAACAAAAAATCCCTGCCAACATACAGGGATCGGATATTTAACTCGTTTACTTAAGCTATGATTCTAAAAATTTATATAACCTGCTTATGAGTACACGAATCATGCAGCGGGATTAAGTTGGAAAGAGAATGGCTGGATAAGTGGTAGAAGAAATTGCCCGTACTATGCGATGGATTTTTAGTTGCCAGCCTTTCATCTTACCGAGGCAGGGATTGCGACGCTCCGTTTTGACTGTAAGATCATTGGTCGGCTTAGTTTTTATTGCAGTATAAACCTATCGTAAGTTAAAACTTTTCTCCAACACCGTTGCACGACTTTGCTTCGTTCTCAAGGCAGATGAACTGTAAAACAGGTCTTCGCGTTCCAAAAATTGACCTGCCGTTAGTTAATGTAGCACCTGGTAAAACAGCAAACTTTTGATTGTCGGTACATATAGCAGACCTTCTATATGTATGTAGATAGCTGCAATTTGAAAAATAAAAAATAGAAAAAATTGTAATTCGACTTGCTTTATTAACTAATATAGGAAAGGTTAATAATGGGATGTATTGTGCCAGTGTTTTGCCCGTGTTGGTGTTGCGGCGTAAGCCCTTTTTGCCGGGTTTGATGTTGCAGAGTCGGCCATCGCAATGTACCCCTGTGTTGGTGTTGCAGAGTCAGGCGTTGCAGTGTCTGTTCCCGTGTTGGTGTACGCCGCTTCGCCGTTGTCGCGTGTTATGATCAACAACTGTAGCGTGAGCAAGAAGATAAGATTAAAGAAGCCATTGGCTGTAAAGAGCCGGTGGCTTGTTTGTTTCTTTACGCCGTCGCAGGTGTTATTACCTACGATGCAACGATGGTGAGAAACTAAAATATAATGAAGTCTGGTTTGTTAAAAGATGCGATAGCTTTTTTTACCCCTGCTGAATATGCAGCGTTAGCCGTTGCAGGGCTTATGACCGAAGAACAGGATTACTGGTTTTTATGCCTCCACTAAATCATTCACCGCTTCATTCAAAAAGTTAGGCAAGATATGGCTGTAGGTATATAATATTTTATCGGGATCTTCCAGGTGTTCGAGCATGCTCTTCCATTTTTCCTGGCCAAAGTTTTCAATCACCGTTTTCTTCCTGTCTTCTCTTTGCAACAACATGCTCATTCCTCTTGCGTCTGCTTCAGGGTGAAATTGGGTACCGATAAAATAATCGTTGAAACGTACCGCCATTATCGCTCTTTCAAAAGGAACATGCGGCCTTTCTTTTTCCAGCGCTAATATTCTGCCACCCATCTCAGTAATCCTCGAATGCTTAGGCGCAATCACCTGGAAGTCGCGGCTGTCAACAGCGTAAAAAGGATTATGCAATCCTTCAAAGACCACTTCTTCGCTTCCATCGTGCATCAGGTGTATCGGGAAAACCCCGAAAGAAGTTGATTTTCTTTTACCTACCTCGCCAATATTATAATGACGACACACTAACTGAAAACTATGGCAAATAAAGAAAACATGCTTTTTAGGAAAATTATCGCTCTTGTTCCAGTTTTCTATCTCAGTAAGCCAGTTAAAATAACGGGCTTCCCATTCACTTCCTATGCTTTCTAAAGGAGAACCCGGTCCTCCAGAAGAAATATATATGTCGAAACCAGTACCCGGAACCTCATTTTTTACCCGAACATCAAACTCTTTTACATCCACATTATAGTTGTTGATTTCGGCCCACTGCTTCACAATTTCCCGCAAGCACCGCATTCCCTGGTTCTCGCGTCCTTCATTCAAATCGAGAAGGGCAATGCTTATTTTATGATCCTCATTCCAATTCATAGCTTGCAAATTTAGCTGCTTTTGCCGGTATAGGGTGTTTTAGGCAGGTTAAAACGATGTTGTGCCATCATTAATGGCTATTAAATGAAATAAATTTAGGAATAGCTTTAACAAGTTTTTCGTCGTAAAACTTTGTTCCTGTTCTTTGGTTCTTTAAAATAAATACAGCTCCACTTCTTCCTGGCTCAAGGAAGTAATAGCGGTACAAGTGAGTGACACAACAATGTTTAATGGTATAACTTAAGCTTAGAACAAAAACAACTATTACATCTATAGCCGTGAATTAATATTTAAATACATTTATTGAACGAACTATCTAAGTGTAATGACGCATTGTTGCGACGCTCCGTTTTGTCTTTTTGTTCTATGTTGATCTTCCATCGTAGCGGCTAGTCAATTTTTTGCCTTCGAAACGACTATTCTTTTTCCCGGAAATTATTTCACGAGGAACTGATCATGAATGTAATCTGCTACGGCTACCAGGTCATTTGTTTCTTTAAATACCGCCAGTTGCCGGTCGGCACCGGTGCCTCTTTCAAGAATTTTATGAACATAAGAAATGGCGGGCCTGCTCCCGAGATGGTCCACTACGTCATCTACAAAATCGAGAAGTTCATAAATTAGTACACGGGTATTTACTTCCGATTCTTTGCCAAAGTCTATCATCGTTCCGTCTATTCCGTAACGGCCGGCGCGCCATTTATTTTCGTTGATCAACAGCCGCGAATACATCATGAAATTGAGGTTTTTGCTTCGAAGCAGGTACAGTTTGGCGCAAATTGCCTGGAAAAGGGCGGCAATAGCAATGGTTTCATCAATATTCATTGGCACGTCGCAGATCCTGAATTCTACTGTATTGAAAAAAGGGTGAACCCGCAGATCCCACCATATTTTTTTGGCATTATCAATACAATTCGTTTTTACCAGCAGTTTTATGTAATTATCATAAGCCTCGATGCTTTCGAAAAAATCAGGGATACCTGTTCGCGGAAACTTATCGAAAACTTTGGTCCGGAATGATTTGTAGCCTGTCGTTCTGCCTTCCCAGAAAGGGGAGTTGGTACTAAGTGCGTACACATGGGGTAAAAAATACCGGGCAGAATTAGCAATATGAATGGCCATTTCGCGGCTTTCCATACCAACGTGAACGTGAAGACCGAAAATAAGGTTACTTCTTGCTGCTTCCTGTAACTCGTTTACAATGTCATTATAACGTGCATGGTCGGTTATCAACTGTCGTTCCCAATGGCTGAAAGGGTGTGTACCTGAGGCTCCTACCCAAAGGCCGAGGTCTCCGGCTATTTGCGAAATTGTAGTTCTCAGCGTTGATACATCGCGGTATGCTACTTCAATATTTTCACAGATGTCGGTTCCTACTTCTACAACTGCCTGGTGCATTTCTGCTTTAACCTTATCCCTGATTACCTTTTGACCTTCAGTGACGATTTTTTGCTCGTGGCTTTTTAATTCCCGCGTTTTCGGGTCAATTACCATATATTCTTCTTCAATACCGAGCGTGAAATGTTTGTAGTTAAAGGGTGCCATGTATGGTTATTAAGATTAAAGTATAAAGGCAGGCAACAGTTCTTAGTAGTATAATTAAATTAAAGAGTCAGCACCGCCACTGCTTCTTTTTACGTATTCGCCCCAGGTAAGGTTGTCTTTGCCGGGCTTGTTGGACTGTGCTTTTTCAATAGCAAAATTGGCCGCTGTTTCAACAACCCAGTCAAAGTTTTCTTGTCCAACGCTGTTGATGTCTGCATCTGGTGCAGGGTTACAAAAGTCGATGGCGTAAGGAACACCATCCCTTAAAGCCAGTTCGACGGTATTAAAATCATAACCGAGGTATTTATTGATCTTTAGCACGATACTCTCCATTTCCTTCAGCTTTTCTTCGGAAGGAGAAAAATCGGCGACATACCGAAGGTGAAAAGGGTTGCGAGGTTCGTAAGGCATAATCCTTACATATTTCCCCCCGATGCAATAGCAGCGGTAATATTCTTCGAAGATAATTTCTTCCTGTAGCATCATCACTAATTCACCTGTTTCGGGATGAGTTTCGGAAAATTTTTGCATGTCGTCCAGCCTGTAAACACTCTTCCAACCGCCGCCGGCAAAAGGCTTCATATAAGCCGGGAAACCGATGTAATTAAAGATGGCTTCCCAATCTAAAGGGTAATCAAGGTTACTGAAAGATTCATTTGAAGTATCAGCCGGCAACTGGTAAGAAGGTAGAATGACTGTTTTTGGAACAGGAACGCCTATTTTAGTTGCAAGGCAATTGTTGAAAAACTTTTCATCAGCACTCCACCAAAAAGGATTATTAATTACTGCCGTACCACAAAGGGCTGCATTTTTAAGATAAGCGCGGTAAAACGGAACATCCTGGCTGATGCGGTCGAGTATAACGGCATAATCAGTAGTTTCACCCTGCATCACTTTATTTATATGAACAGGTTCTGCAAGAATGCCATCGATTCCTTTGCTGTTAATCCTTTCAATTAATGCGTGGGGGAAACTTCGTTCTTTTCCAAAAAGAATTCCAATTTTGTTCATAAGCGAAATTGTTTAATGTGAGGAAATTTACAGCACGATCTAATTTTTCCTTCGCTCTACCATAAAATGGAGATGAAAAACACAAAACTGCTGCAATGGTCATCAATGTAGGTTTAATCCTACAAATTTTTAATCAAACTACTACGTTTGGTAAAAATATCATTCCTCAATTTTACCGGTCCAAATAAAGTTAAACAATTTCTTTTCCTTGCGGTCCGTTTATTGCAAAATGCAATTCGCAAACTGAAGCTGACCTTCCTTTTATTATTATAAATAATCCTTCTTTTTTAAAAAGGGAGATCCAGGCTACAGAGGGACGGGAGAGCGAAAGTTTTAACAGGTTTCATGTGTCATCTTTTGTATAAACAAAAAGCAGTACTGGCAGAAAATATTTTAAAATTTATGAACGAAGAGGATGTAATGGCGGGTATAGAAAGTTCTATTGTCGGTGTAAAACAGAAGATGATTTATTCTGAGTTTCTTGAGAGGGAAGTAATAATTGATGTTTACCTGCCAAAACAATCTCACCCTGGTGAAGAGGCAGAACTATTACTAATCAACGACGGCCAGGATTTAAGAAAGATAAATTTTGCTGAAATTTTGAATTCAGCGTTAGGAACAAAAACACCGAAGTTTTTAATCTGTGTTGGTATTCATTGCAATGCCGACAGAATGAATGAGTATGGAACCATTTGCAGACCGGATTACAAGGGTAGGGGAGCAAAGGCCGGTTTGTACTGTAAATTTATTTTGGACGAACTGTTGCCTTTTTTGAAACTGGCCTTTGGGATTAGGTCAATAAAGGAAAAATCTGTTGCAGGTTTTTCCCTGGGCGGGTTAAGTGCAATTGACCTAGCCTGGAACTACCCCAATGAGTTTTCAAAAGTCGGTGTTTTCAGCGGCTCTTTGTGGTGGAGAAGGCGTGGATATGAAGAAGAAGGTTATGACGGTGACAAAGACCGCATTATGCATCTGCAGGTACAGAAGGGTTCTTACAAACCGGGTCTGAAATTTTTCTTTGAATGTGGCCGGTTAGATGAAACCGCAGACAGGAATAATAATGGAATAATTGACTCTATTGAAGATACAACTGATCTGATAGAAGATCTTAAAGGCATTGGTTATACTGATAAACAAATAGCGTATCTTGAATTAGAAGATGGCAGGCACGATATGGAAACCTGGGGAAGAGCGTTTCCAACATTTTTAAAATGGGGTTGGGGAGAATAACTTCAACTATTCAACAAAAATAAAAGAGGCGGCCTTGTAAAGCCGCCTCTTTTTATGTAAAGAATTGATCTTTTAATATTAATTGAAAGAATACCTCAAACCCAATTGTCCCTGGAACCTTGAACCAAAGGTTGTATTCCATGGCTCTTGTCCTATACTGAAATTATATCCTTTCCCGATATTAGCACCACTTGTTCTGTTTACTACGCTTAGAATATTGTAGGCCTGGTTTGTAACAGCATATTGTCTGCCCCAGTCTTGATTTATCAGGTTTGTGAAGTTAAATACGTCGAAGGTTATTTGAAGGGCGTGTTTGTTTTCACCGCGGGTAATAAAGAAATCATGAGCGATCCTCATATCTATCACATGCTCCCAGGGCGTGCTGCTTCCATTTCTTTCGGTATATGTACCTCTCCTGCTGTTAAGATATTTGTTACTGCTGATGTATTTTTCAAAAGCAGCAGCCTGTACAGCAGCAGTATATCGCACTGTTCCGTTTGCGTTCAGGAAATCAGCAAAAGTGATCTCGCTGGTGTTTTTTGGAACATATAACAGGTCGTTACCAAAGCGGCCATCGCTGTTTAAATCACCATTCACCAAGTAGGTAAGTCTTGTACCTGAGTTGCCTACATAAAAGAATGAAAGCGAGGTTTTCATGAATTTGCTGTAATTTAAGTTAGTAGACAAGACAGCAGTAATGCGATGAGGTAATGCATAGTTTGAACGCGACAAAGGTGGATTGTTAGGATCACCAACTACCTGCACAAATTCCCAGTTAGATAACGCAGTAGAACTGGCACCACTGTTTACCTCCCTTGCATCGTTGTAATTGTATGCAACGGAAGCAAAAACATTTTTCCAGGTTTTACTTAACTGTGCTGTAAGATTATATGTATAACCCTGGTTCGTATTTGAGATTAGGATAGCATTAGTTATATCAGGATTTATTCTCCTGCCGCCGGCATTTGTAGATGATGAAAACGCTATTCTCTTATCTGCGCCGTTATTAAACGTCTGATCTACAATTCCAGTAGGTGGAGCAAGATTGATGTCTTTATATAAAACATTATTTATTGTTTTAGAGTAGATAGCTTCAAGAGTTGCATTTATACCGCCAGGTAATTTTATATCTGAAGCAAGATTAAAACGGGCAACTTGCGGCAATTTAAAGTCTTTATCAATCAGGTTAACTTCAAAATTTCTTCCTGCAGTACCAAGGGTACCTTGTTTTGTAGGATCAGGTTGAAAGCCTCCGGGGATAGTAGTATTGCTTATTGTACTTAGTAACAAGCCGGTGTTTGAGAATTGGTTCGAGATCCACACAAACGGAACACGACCGGTAAATATGCCCGCGCCTCCTCTAAGTATCAGATCTCTGTTTCCTGTAACATCATAATTAAATCCAAGTCTCGGAGACCATAACAACTGCTTATTAGGAATGTTTGAAGTTGAATATTGGCTTTTGAAAGTTGAGTCAACTATTTTATTAAAAGAAGGCCTGTCTCCAACAACCGGTACGTCTACACGTAAACCTGCTGTAACCCTGAATTTCGAATTAACCTGTATTTCGTCCTGTGCATAAAAACCTAGTTGAGCAGCGCTAAATGCTGCAGAAGGTTTTGTTTCACCAGGAACATTAGAGTACGTAGCCTGAACCTGTCTGGGCCTGTTAGCATAGAAATCTGCAACACTATTGAACGACCATCTTCCGTTGAGGTTATTAATGAAAAGGTTCCTGAATTTAAAAAACTCGTTATGTGTTCCTACAGTAAAAGTGTGTTTTCCTTTAAAATATTTCAGGTTATTCGTAACCTCAAAAATGTCCTGGTCGAGTTCGTTTGCAGTTGAACTTCTTTCGGACCCAAATTGAATGGTGCCCGAACCCTGCGTTATTTCTACAGAAGGAAATAAGGTTCCATAAGTTGAACGGAAATCCCTGATTTTGTGAAGGCCAAGTATTAAATTATTTGAAAGCCTGTTGCTAAACCTGCTTCGTAATTCTGCTACGGTTATATTCTGGGTATTGTTAAAACGGTAAGCGTTATTACCATAACGGAATAAGGTAGCCGAACGGGAAATGTTATCGTCGAAAGCTTTGATATAATTATGGCGCAGCGTTAACCTGTGCTTATCATTGATGTTCCAATCTAACCTGCCAAACAATTTATCACTCTGCGTGGCAGCACTAAAAGCATCATAGCCGCCAACATTGTATCCATATTTTCTCTGTACTGTATCCGCAAGTGCCTGTGCTTCTGCAGTTGTAATTAAAGCTCCTGTTTCTCCGGCATTAAATAATGTAGGTGCTGTTCTTCTTGCCAATTCACCGTTTACAAAAAAGAATAGTTTATTCTTAACAATGGGCCCGCCTAACCGTATGCCATACTGCTTATCGCTAAAATCGGTTGTTTTTACTCCTGAAACAGGGTCTTTGCCTACTGTATTTTGATTTCTCAGAAAATAATAAACCGAACCGTCTAACTTATTGGTTCCTGAACGTGTAACTGCATTTACACCACCCCCTGTAAAATTGCCGTAAGTAATATCATAAGGAGCGAGAACAACTTGTATTTCCTGTATAGCGTCTAAAGAAATCGGAGTAGTTCCTGCACCGCCGCCGGGTGTACCAGAACCCGACAAACCAAACACATCGTTATTAACTGCTCCATCAATGGTAATATTATTAAACCTGTTACTAACGCCGCCAAATGAATTGCCGTTAGCTTGTGGTGTTAGTCTTGTATAATCCTGTAAACTTCTGTTTAAAGATGGAAGTGCATTAATCTGGGCCCGGCTAATGCTGGTAGCTGCACCTGTCTTTCTTCTTGCTCCCGACCCGGTTGTTGTTACAACAACTTCAGCGAGTGTACTACTTGTGCTGCTAAGATCCGCGTCAAATCTTGTGTTTTCACCAAGAGCTAAAGAAACGCTGTCTTGCGTAAATGGTTGGTAGCCTACAAAAGAAACTTCTATTTTATATGGCCCTCCCGGCTGCAAGTTAACCAGGTTATAAACTCCTTTTGTTAAGGTTACCGTCCGGTAAACCGTTCCGGTAGGAGTGTGGGTGGCAGTAATGGTAGCGCCAGCCAGCGGTCCGTTTGTCGATCTGACCGTTCCTGTAATACTACTGGTAGTTACCTGCGCAAGCATATATAATGGCGCAAATATTACCAGGATAATAGGTAAAATTCTTCTGATTAGCATAAAAAAGTAATTTTTCGTGTGCAAAGAAAACAAATAAAAGTTGAACGCATTCACCAGTATGTTAACAAATTGTAACTGCTTAGGCAGTTTCAAACGGGGGAATGCTGCATTAAAAAAGGCAAAAACATGTAAAAGTGAACCCTTATTCATCCCAACTTGTTATATTTTAAAGTTTAAAATCTTTGAACGTAATTTTGCTAAAATTCGATTTATGTTAGATTCTATTGATAGTGCAATTGAAGACATCCGCCAGGGTAAAATGGTAATTGTGGTGGATGACGAGGATAGAGAGAATGAAGGAGACTTTATTATAGCAGCTAAAATGGTTACTCCTGAAGTTATTAATTTTATGAGCAGGGAGGGAAGGGGACTAATTTGCGTACCTCTTATTGAAGACAGGTGCGATGAACTTGGACTTGAACTCATGGTCAATAGTAATACTTCTCTCCATGAAACTCCTTTTACCGTTTCGGTCGACCTGCTGGGTCATGGATGCACTACGGGCATTTCTACCCACGACAGGGCAAAAACAATACAGGCTTTGGTTGACCCGCAGACCAAACCTAAAGACCTTGGAAGACCGGGGCATATTTTCCCGTTAAGAGCTAAAAAAGGTGGGGTATTAAGAAGGACCGGTCATACTGAAGCTGCTATTGATCTTGCACGTTTGGCAGGGTTTGAGCCTGCAGGGGTTTTGGTAGAAATAATGAATGAAGATGGTACAATGGCGCGACTGCCGCAATTAGAGGAAATTGCGAAAAAGTTTAATCTAAAAGTTGTTTCGATTAAAGACCTGATAGAGTATCGGCTCAAAAAAGATTCGTTGATCGAGGAAATTGTAAGGGTTGAAATGCCGACAAAATATGGGACTTTTAAACTGGTGGCGTTTAAAGAAAAAACTACACAAAGGGAACACCTTGCATTAATTAAAGGAGATTGGCAAAAAGGAGATGCAATACTTACCCGGGTTCATAGTAGTTGTTTTACCGGCGATATTTTGGGAAGTCTTCGCTGCGATTGCGGCGAGCAACTGCATAAAGCTATGAAGATGGTAGAAGATGAGGGCAGGGGGGTGATCTTGTATATGAACCAGGAAGGACGTGGAATTGGCCTCGTAAATAAACTGAAGGCATATAAACTGCAGGAAGAAGGAATGGACACCGTTCAGGCAAATATTCACCTGGGTTTTGGAACCGACGAAAGAGACTACGGCATAGGTGCACAAATTTTACGACATCTTGATGTTACCCGGATGAGGTTAATGAGTAACAATCCGAAAAAAAGAGCAGGATTAAAAGGTTACGGTCTTGAAATTGTTGACATTATTCCGATAGAAGTAAAGTCGAACCCGCATAATGAGAAGTATTTGCAGACAAAGCGCGATAAGATGGGGCATGAGATCCTGAATGATATTTTGTGAGTGGAGAGTAAGAAATTTAGAAATTTGGGAATTAGGAAGGAAGATTTAGGAAGTAAGAGGTAGGAATGTGAAATTGAGTATTGAAAATTGAATTCTGTTTGTTGTGCGTTTTTGTTGAATATATTTACGGCCTGTACAAGTGAGTGACACAACCAAAGCTGGTGGAAGCGATATTGTTGGTAACAAAATATGCTTTCACCAGCTTTTTCTTAAGAATAAGGAAAAGCTTTGGGGGTGGGCTCGAATGCTTTTTTCGACAGTGTTGCGTCGCACACTTCAACTGTAAGATCTTTTACCGGCGTTCTAAGCTACCTTTTAGGATTTATTATTCTTCCCTGGTTTTTTCTTCTTCATTCTTGGTAAGTGTAGCGGGAGAGGCAACAGGGGCGGGGATCGTGTTACTTTCCTCCTTTGGTTTACCAAGAATTCTTTCGAAATCTTTCCGGTAAGAGATACTTGCTCCCTGGCGGCTTCTGCGACCAACTGCACCGGCAGTAATATCGAGGTTATTGCGGCTGAAAACGATAGCTCTTACTTTACGATCTTTTGTGAGAATGATTTCTACCGTTAAATCGGGCAGCCATTGAAGGTTTCCTAATTGTTGCGAGGTGGCGGTATTACTGCCCATTCTAAAATCAAGATCACCACCAAAGGTTACCACGACCTTATTATTAAAGAGACTTTTGCCAAGTTTGAAGTTTACTTTGGTGCGGTCGATCGCATTAGTTGCAGTAACATTTCCGGCAAACAAATTACTGCTGTTATAAGAGGTGGTACTAACATCAAACTGTAAACTTCGATCACCGGTGATCCTGTATAAAACATTTGAAACCAGATTATCTACCTGCTTCGAGATCATTTCAGAAATGGTGTTTACACCTAATGTGGTAAAGTTAGTTCCAATATTTCTTCCTTCACCGTATGGGGCAAAGGAGCCAAAAACGATGAGGTAAGTTACCTGTTTCAGCATTTCATTATCATCCTTCTCCAGCTTGGTTAAAAACTGGTTGAAAGTTTCATCGTTTTTTACCTGTTCGCCAGCAGGGAAATCGATCTGAAAATGAATACTTGGATGTGTGAGGTTGCCGCTGATGTTTGCAATTACATATACATCTCCCTGGTATCCCTGTATATTTCCGCTTAAATTCTGTCCGCCAACCAGATCTCCGAGTCGTACATTTTCTGCAATGTATAACGCTTCCACCTGGATTTTTGCATCATAAGGATCACCGTTCCATTCTATAAAACTATTCGCCTCTTCTCTTAAAATAAATGGCTTCTTAATAAACGACTGGAAATTGAAATCATAACTTCCTTTTTGAACTTCATATCTTCCTTTTATCGTAAGCGCATCAACTGTTCCTGCATGAATTCTTAACCGCCCGTTTCCGTTTGCCTTTATAATATCACCCGTTACAGGGTCTAAAATCACATCAATTTTTGCTAGCGGGTTTGCGGTTAAGTCCAGGTCGACAACTACATTTGACTCACTTGCAAGGGCCTGTGCTTTCATTTCAGTTCCATATTGCTTAAAAACTATGAAATCGGCATCTGCGCTTTCACGCGCTGTAGTTGTCGGAATGTAGATATGCGAACTGTCAACAGGTTCGGCCGCAATAGACATGTGCATGTTTTCCTGGGGACCAGTAATACTCATTGCAGCTTTACAGGTAGCAGTTCCGTAAAACTGGCTATTGTCGTTGGCCTTTGTATCTATTACCAGTAACCGGTTTGAAGTGATATCAAAATCGTAACGTACGTTTTTAAACTGGCGCTGGAACAGTTTGCCCGACACATTACCTGTGTTTCCAAATTTGTCCCTAATGTTAAACCGGCCAAAATCAATACCGGTGGGAGAAAATACAAAAACGGCAGAATCAATACGGTATTCCACTTTAGTAAAATTCACCACCAGGCTTCCTTTCGTTAATTTCACCGTTCCTAAAAGGTCAGGGCTTTTAGGATTTCCGTTTATTTGCAGTTCACCCGTTGCCAGTCCCTGGATATTGGTGAAAATGGTGTTTAAGAACTTGTTTACAATATTTATTTTAGTGTTATCTAATTTAATAGAAGTTAGCAGGGGAGTACCTAGCGAGTCTTTCAGATCGTAACTACCGTCGGCAATAAAATTGTATAGATCATTTGTTGAAACTACATTAAAGCCAATCTTCCCGTTTAGGCTATTATAGTTTCCTTTTATATTTACCAGGCCTACCGAATCGTTGTCTATCCTAAACTGGTCGGCTTTAAGGTCTGCATCAATTTTAAACTTTCCAAAAAAATCGCTCATAATAACCTGGCCTGAAGCAAGACCTTCCAGGCGAGGATTTTTTGTAACCAGCGGAGAGAAGTCGCCAATATTCAGGTTTTGTAAACTCACGAGGAGATTTGTTTTGTCAAACTCTTCGTCATAGGTGGTTCTAACTTCGATCAGTTGATCGTTTTGTCTGAACCGTACATTGTCGGCAGAAACAAAGTTTTTCCGCACCACAATTTCTCCTTCTTTTTCCAGCACCCATCTTTTGTCATTAATGACAAAATCAGAAGGATTGAATTTAATTTTTATACCGTCGGAAAAGGTGGTCAGATCAGCATTAAGGTTGAGCTCATTCAAAGTATTATTTGCCTTTGTCTTAATACTGATTCTCGACAGGTCTTTTTGAGATAGAATATTAATTGTGGTATTCGGAAAGCCTGAGCTGTCACTTATCCAGATGTTCTCTATTGTTCCATTCAACTGTAATACATCCAGGTTCCCTCTACCGTTAAAGCTGATATTATTAAACCTGTTTTTCTTTAAAGAAAATTCGGGAACGTCGGCATTGAGTTCAAAAACGGTATCAACGGTATTGATAGTTCCCGTAATGCTACTGTTACTGAAACCTCTCAGATCCTTATTAAAAAGAAGCGTATAGCCTTCAATATTTTTCGTGTTTACGATAAAGTTAAATTCCTGGTCTTTTGCCAGCTGGCGGGGTTTGTTGATATAAGCAGGATAGTATTTGTGTAAAAAAGTCTGGAATGTATTTGGCAAGCCCAGGATATTGTATTCTCCTTCAACTGAAGCTTCAAATTCGTTACTGGTTAATGATAGTGTTCTGCGTTTGCCTTCGAAGTGGGATTGAAGACTAAGAGAATCAAAGTTTAGTTGGAC
Source organism: Segetibacter sp. (assembly GCA_028288485.1). Classification (GTDB taxonomy): domain Bacteria; phylum Bacteroidota; class Bacteroidia; order Chitinophagales; family Chitinophagaceae; genus Segetibacter. Next base: position 4,666 of record JAQBNO010000163.1, on the reverse strand, counting down.
ACTGTCCTGCACTAGGTTTGCGTTGTACACTTTTACAGAGCCAAGAAACTGGTCAATGTTATTTCCGCTGAAGTTAAGGTCAAACAAGCCGCTTATTTCCAGGTGTTTGTTATATAAATTCAATTTCTGGAAGTTGCTGTTGGCAAGGTCACCCAACACATTGTACTGCGGTTGGGCGTTTCTGAAATCCATTTTTACCGTTGTAAAAAAATTCAGGTTTTCATCATCAATTTTTACAGTTCCATCAAATTGTTTACGTTGAAATGTTCCTTCAACGTTGATCATTTTATAGGTATAATCTTTAAAGTTTAACTGTCCGATGTTGCCCGTCACGGTAGTTCTTAATGTGCTTAGGCTTAATCCTACGCCTTTAACCGACCCGTCGAACGACAGGGTGCCCATGTCTTTTATTGCCAGGAATCTTCCGAGGTTAAATTTGGGTGTAACCACACGGCCGCTGTATATCGAGGGCCCTTTAGCCGGTAGTTCCATTAGCACGTTAGCGCTAATTGCCCCAAGGTTCGTGCTGAAATTTCCATTGGTGGCGAACTTCGAAATGGTGCCTTTAAAGTTTCCTTTGAATTTCACGTCACCCAGGCTTGATAACGATGGAACCTCTACCTTACCGATTGCCGGAATAAATAACACAGCATCCCGGTAAGTCGTTTGTATGTTTCCTGATTGAAAATCGATCAGGGTTTTATTAATATCGGGCAAGCCAACCATCGAAATATCGCCGCTAACCACCGTGTTGTTACCCGCCCTGGCAAAAAGTTTTTTTACGGCAATGTTTCCAACCGTTCCCTTCCCGTGCCCTGAAATTGATAAGCTTTTCTTCCAGGTTTTTGCGGCCGGAACAAAATAAGCAAGGTCGTCGCTATTGATTTCGGTATTATTAAAATTCACATCCATCGACACCTTTTCAACAAAGTTTTTGAAATCTTCGTTAAAGTCGGAAAACCTCATTGCAAAATAATTCTGAAGGCGGCTTTTTGGAGTAACTAATGAAAGTTTTGCAAACTCCATTATTTGCGGGGTAAGTTTGAAGCTGGTTTTAAATTTACGCAGATCTAACCCACTTCTTTCTTTTGCTGCAAGATCAATATTTGCTTTGATAGTATCTTTTAGAAAGCTGACATTTGAAAGCGACCCATTGATCTTATCAAACTTTAAATAAAGCGCATCAAAATATGGATAGGGACCGCGGTCTAACGGTTTTAAATTTTGATAAGAACCGTTTTTAACAGTAACTCTATTAACGGTTAATTTCAAGTCTCCCTCATTAAAATACATTGCCGTGTCCGGTTTCTCTTTTTTCTTCTTAACAACAGGGGGCCTCAAGCCGGGAAAATCGGATAGTGAAAAGTAAGGTTTATCAAGATTAAGTTCTTTAATGTCGATCTTGTTTTCATCAAGATTAAAGTCATTGGCGTCGAGCTGCATATTTCCTAACCGGATCTCCATTAGGGTGCCGACCCACAGATCATTTTTTTTGAATGCAATGTTTTTAAAATCCAGTTTTTTAAGGTTGAATTTTAAGTTGCTTTTTTTCTTCTCTTTTTTAGGTTTCGTCGGGGAAAAGTAATCAACGAGGAACTGGTAGTTCCAGGTCGTATCTTTCCGGTACATATTTACGTAAGCATCTTCAAGGCCCACATATTTCAAAACCAACTCATTTTTTAAAAAAAACCAGTCGGTTATTCTCAGCTTAACCTGTTCGGCATACAGAAGAGTGTCTTTATTCAGGTCTTTTACCAGGGTGCCTTCAAGGTTCATGCTGTTAAAAAACGTAAAGCCCACCTGCCTGATTTTTACCTCGGTATGAAGGTCGTTGGACAAACGTTTCGTAACTTTTTTTACAATCCAGTTTTGCACCGGTACTGTTTGAATAACTAACCATAGCAGCAGTAGCAGTGCTATCAAGCTTAAAACCGTTCTACCCAGTATGATTACAAATTTTTTCAGAAAGACGAATTTGATTTTTGTAAAAATAAAGAAACGAATTTGCCGCACCAACAACGTATAGGATTCTACAAAATAATAACATATGTATTCTAATTGTATTACCTGCTATACGCACGCTGGTTCAATTATAACCACTTTTAGTGATATTTCTTCCTCGCTAGTTTCAAAGGCTAACATTACTGCAAAAACTATACTTGTAATTTACGTTGTATTGTGATAACATTTTAAGAAACAAGTAGTTGTCTTTTTCTTGCTAATCGTTCCAGGTGACGCATTTCGTCAACTTTGCAGGAATCTTTATGTTCCGGCAGAAACACTTTATCTACATGGTACCCGTCGGGCCGGGCTCCCTTGTACCTGTGGTTTTTTCGTCGGCAGAGAAGTGAAAAAGGAGAGAAACTAATTACCCTGGCTCGAACGATTCGTATCGCTCGATTAACAATATCGGAGAGAAAAGCACTAATCTTTATTTTATTCGGGCGAAAGTTATAGCAGAGAACGGCAAATTAACTATTCATTAATTAGGGTTAAAACTAATGAATAAGACTATTATTGATACTGTTTATTTTTGTAAAGCAATTAACTCTTCCATATTAATGCCGTCTTTATACACTTTCACCAGTTTCCCTTTTTTATCGTACAAAGCAGAGAACGGAGTAAATTTTACATCATAAAACCTCGTAATTAATCTCGCAGGATCACTGCCGATTTTTATACCATGAAAGCGGGTAATTTTATAATTGTTCGCAAAATTTAACATGTCTTGATACGGCCTGCTGGTGATCATTACGATCTGCAGATTACTTAAATCCTTCATTTTCGTTAGAATTGCTTCTGTTTCCAACTGGCAATGGCCGCAATCGGGGCTGAAGTATAGGATCAGTGTTGGTTTTTTTGTATCAAGATTCTGCTTCGAAAACCAGGAACTGTCGGGCTGTTGAATGGTGAATGACGGAATATAAGGAGATTTTTGATAAGGGGCCAATGTATCATTTGACGTAGAGCCTGTACCGGGTTGCGCCGTTGCCGGGAAGGAAAAAACCGCGAGGATCAGAAGAAAAAACAATGGTTTCATTAAAAATTTTATTAATCGTTGTCAAATATGCGACCAAAAATAAAGCATTGATCTTTTCAAAACGCCTGTAACCCGGTTGACAGCCTAAAATTATACTTTCACCTTCAATCCCTATTTTTGCGTGCACAAAATAATAACTAGCGGAGAAAATGAACTTTAACTTAAGCCAGATACCTTTAAGAACACCTAAGCCGAGAGAGCATGGTATAACGATGATTATGGATAAGGGTTTAAGCATCGCTGAAGCTCAAAATCTTCTAAGTGTAGGTAGTCCTCATATTGATATTATAAAGCTTGGTTTTGGTACCGCTTTCGTTACTCCAAATCTTCGTGCTAAAATAGAGGTGTACCAGGAAGCAGGTATTCCTGTTTATTTTGGCGGAACTCTGTTTGAAGCTTTTTTGATTAGGAATGAGTTTGACTCATACGTGGCCATGATGAGGGATTATGGTATTAAACATGTGGAAGTGAGCGACGGTTCTGTGAATATCCCTCATGCTGAAAAATGCGGCTACATCGAAAAACTTACAAAGTTCGGAACGGTACTAAGTGAAGTTGGAAGCAAAGATGCAGCACATATTATTCCTCCTTACAAATGGATTGAACTAATGCGTGCAGAACTGGAAGCTGGATCTACGTATGTAATTGCAGAGGCAAGGGAAGCAGGCACCGTAGGTATCTACCGTGGAACGGGTGAAGTACGGGAAGGTCTGGTCCAGGAAATTCTTACTCAAATACCTGCAGAAAAGATCATCTGGGAAGCGCCGCAAAAAAATCAGCAATTGTACTTTCTTGAACTAATAGGCTGTAACGTTAACCTAGGCAATATTGCTCCCACCGAAATAATCCCTCTTGAGGCAATGCGCATCGGGTTACGTGGAGACACTTTTGACCTATTTCTTGATAAAATAACGATGTAATGCGAAAGTTTGGATTAATTGGATATCCTTTATCACATTCCTTTTCGCCTGCCTTCTTTGCCGAAAAATTTGCGCGGGAAGGACATGTTGATTGTTCCTATGATGCCTTTCCATTAGAAAACATTGACCACCTCTTCGCGCTTATTGAAAATAACCCTGGGTTAGAAGGTCTTAATGTAACAATTCCGTATAAAAAACAGGTAATTCCTTTATTAACGAAAAGTACCGACGCAGTTAGTAAAATGGCCGCTTGTAACTGCATTAAAATTAAGGATGGTACTTTATCAGGCTATAACACCGACGTGGTCGGTTTTGAAAAATCTTTGCTACCTCACCTTTCAAAAGAACATACAAAAGCGCTGGTATTGGGCACTGGCGGGGCCGCAGCGGCAGTAGAATACGTGCTTCAAAAATTAAATATCGATTTCCTGTTTGTTTCGAGAAATAGCAGGCCCGGTATGAATCAACTTGCTTATTCCGAGGTAACTCAGGCTGTAATTAAGGAGCACAAGCTCATTATCAATACTACGCCTTTAGGAATGTACCCCGACATTAATTCTTTTCCTGACATTCCTTACGAAGCCCTGGGGAATGAGCATTATTTATATGACCTGGTATATAACCCGGCAGAAACAATTTTTTTAAGAAAAGGAGTGGAGAAAGGAGCTGTTACCAAAAGTGGTGCAGACATGCTCGTCATCCAGGC
>JAQBNO010000126.1 GCA_028288485.1 Segetibacter sp. | reverse complement strand
TCTAAAGCATTGCTTCTGTCAATAAACTTTTTTGAAAAGTTTACATCTTTTTCAGTTTTTTCCATACCTCAAAAATTAAGAATTTTTACTGGGCCATCTCTTTCACACCCTGATATTTTTTCGGCCTGACTTACATGATTTTCATAGAGATGCCATTCATCTACTATTTCAATAAATTCAACAAATTGCTTATTCCCAGGGCAAACCTTCTTTCAATAACTTCCGCTGGTATATTATGGTGGCCTTTACTAACTCTTAATGCAACCCTTTCCTTTGCCATTTCCGGCGATGGCAGTGAAAAGAATAATAGAATTACTTCGTGACCCTGCATCTGCACCTTCTTTACCAATTGCAAATAACTTCTTGGTTGGCAGTGCGGTTTCAATACTATAAGATGCTTTTTGCGATAAGCGCGTTTCGATTTGTTCTAACATCATTCTGCCCGCTTTCAGAGCTGCAGCTTCTACATTTCAGGGATTTAGTTGAGCTGCAATTTCATCTGCATTTAAAAGATGTCACAGTTTAGAATTCCGCGTAAAACTGACTTTGCAGCTGTTGTTTTTCCGGCCCCATTTGGTCCTGCTAAAATGTAAAGTTCTGGCACTGAACGAACGTTTCATTTTGCAGAAAAGTTACAATAATTTAATTAAAAGTATCATATGTTAAGGGGTGCACATTATTCCCTCAACTTCTTTCCTTCACCTTTTCCAGGATGAAGTGTTGCGTCTTTATTCAATGCGAGTTGTTGCTGTTTTTCTACTGACGAACCTTTTGGCGTGATTCCAAAGCGTAGCTTCCAGGAGCGGATGCCAGTTTTTAGTTCTTTTATAAGGTTGAAGGGTGGTTTAAAACCAAACGCCCGGTATTTTCCTGGCCGCACTTTTCCTTTTTGCCGAACGAAAATTTCAAAGTCTGTTACCCATTCCCTGAAGCTATTCATAAAAGCAGTTTCGTGGATAGCATCTTCAGCCTGGTTCTCACTGTATTTTACGCCAACACCTGTTAGTTCACTTCTCCATAAATGGTCGGGAACCTCAATGCCTCCATACCGGCATTGCCATACCAGAGGACGATAAGCCTCTCTTTCATTTTCGTATGGCTCTTCATCCGGGTTGAAGTATTGTTTGTGTTGTAGAATTTTTGGTCTCCCGCTTTCATCTATTTCATCACCGCCTTTATCGGCATAACAGAAAAATGCCGCTGTTCTTCCTTCCAAATGGTTTACCGACATTTGTTTGAATTCTTCGGTATGCTCAAATGCCATCGCTTTTTCAGGATCTTTATGTGCAATCGTATTTTCATCAGGATTACCGCCAGTCATACACACTAGTCGATCGAACATGAGCTTTAAATTGCTTGTAGGACTATACCAGTTAATTGGGGCAATGATAGCCCATGCATCGGCCATATCGAGCCTTGCATACATGTCTAAGTTCCACATCAGGTCTTTTTCGTTCCAGCTGTTTTTGCTGTAGCAGTTGCACGGCCAAACGCATAAAGCCATCGACGTGGAAACACAGGCGTTACAGGATTGGATCTTCTCTCTTCCATACACATTGCCGAGGTCTTCATAATCTATTTCCCAATCCTGCGGCAGCATGTCAGCCATCTTCAACATCAGCATCCTGGACTTAGAGTCAACACCGGGGCAATTGTATTGTCTTCTTTGTGAACCTGAAATAATCAATATTCTGAACGGTCTTTTTTCAACCGGTAGTTTTGCATTATTGTCGTTTGGCTTCATATAAATTCAAACAATCGTGTATGCAATTTGTTCTGGTTAATTTTATTGATGAACATCTGGCAAAACATAATAGACTATTATACCAGGATAGGAGAGAAGTAGAAGGTTGATCCAATTATATTTGCAGGCATTCATGTTATTGCCACGCATCTTTTTGCCACTGCGGCGTGGTGGATCATTTACAACAAAAAGAAGAAAAGATCAATTGTTATTCCGGTGATTGTTGCCATTTTTATTTTCAATGCAGCCAGCATTTATCTCATCATTTTTGGTAAAGGCATTCCCTTTTATATTTACGCTATTGTTGGAGCTTCTGCAATAGTTAGCGGGTATTTTACTTTTATTAAGGCTAAAAAGAGGATGGCGGAGGTTAAGTAAAATTAGTTTAATATCAGGCTTATTGATCGCTACTGCATTGGGCTGGTTTTTACTAAAAAATGTTCAACGACTTGGTTACTTTCTTTGTTTCAAGACAAAGAAAGTGACAAACTCTGCATGTAAGAGGGCTTGACACTAAACAACGTCTTCGAATAGTAGTTTAAGTAAACGACATTGAAATACGATTTGATAAAAGTTACCACGAATCGATGCCGCCAAAACGTAATGCGACGCAACGATGATGCTGCCAGTACTAAGGTTGGTATCATAAAAAACAAATTTAACCGGTACATCCAGGCGGGGCATAAAAACTAGATACCGGTAACCAAAAAAATATCAAAACCTCGTCCACCAGGAATAAATGGGCGTTGATTACATTCCATTGAGCAGGTACTTTTTCATAAATAAAATCGTTGCATACCGTTGAAAGTCGATGTTGTTTTTTTTGCGAAAGCCATGTCCTTCGTCGGTTGCTTCGAGGTACCACACATCTGTTCCATTCGCCCTTACTTTATCAGCCATTTGAACTGACTCGGTACGGGGAACCCGCGGGTCGTTACCACCCTGTATGATGAAAAGAGGCTTCGTGATCTTGCCGGCATTATTAAACGGCGCTATTCTTTCGAAAAATGCCGCCATAGCAGTATCGCGTTCGTCGCCATACTCCACCCTCCTTAAATCGCGCCGGTAGCTTTCGGTATTTTTCAAAAAAGTATTGAAGTTGGAAATGCCTACAATATCAACCGCGCAGCGTATACGATCGTTATAATTCACCGCCGCAGCCAAGGTCATATAACCGCCGTAGCTTCCGCCGGTTATCATAATACGACTTGCATCAAGATCGGGTTGCTGCGCTATCCAGTCGAGCAACGCACCAATATCTTTCACCGATTCTTCTCTTTTCATCCCATTGTCGGCCGCAATAAACGCCTTCCCATAGCCCGACGATCCCCTTACATTCGGATAGATGATTGCTACCCCCAATTCGTTGAGGTAATAATTGTTGGCTCCCTGGTAAATCGGCAACGACTGACCTTCGGGTCCGCCATGAATGTTAATTACAACGGGGCGTTTGCCGGTAAAACTTTTGCCAGGCTTGTAATAAAAACCACTAATCTCATTATCGTCAAAGCTCTTCCATTTAATCAATTGAGGCATGCTTAATTCGGCTGAAACCAGGCCGCCCATTTCACTTTCCGTCCACCTTTCGGTTTTACCGTTAGAGGTAGAAATAACATAGACATCGGTGGGTGACTGGGCTGCATTTACCGATACTGCCACCTCACTTCTGTTACGATGAAATGTTACAGAAGAATATACGCCGGGAGGAATCGTGGTGATTGGCCGGTATACCTTATTGCCCGTATTCATGAGGTAGATTTTTGATTCCCCCGCCTCGTTTGTTGTAAAAACAAGTTGAGAATTGTCTTTAGACAAATCAAATTCTTCTACATCCCACTTGATGTTGGTGGTAAGGTAAGTGAGCTGTCGGGTTGCTATATCCATGTAAGCCAGTCTTGCAAATTCATTTTCTTTGTCGGTAAGTAAGTAAACGCCTTTGCCATCTTTACTGAACTTTGCAGCTCCATAAGCCACACCTTTTTCACTCTGCAGCGTTAGCTCTGTCTTTGCCCCTGTAGCTACATCAGCCAGCCATAGATGTGATTCGTTGGAAGAAATGTATTCGTGAACCAGGATTTGTTTATCATCTTTCGACCAATCCAATACAAACCACCCGCCGCCGGTTAATTGCAGTAATAATTTGTTTGTAGTGGCATCTTTTGGATCCATGACGTAAATATCCCTGTCTGACCCGTTCCGACTGGTTGAATTGTACGCTATCCATTTTCCTTTGTTGCTCCATGCTATTCCCAAATTTTGCGAACGTTTTCCATCGGTTAATAGAGTGATTTTTCCATTTAGCAGGTCATAACGATAAATTTGGGAAAACTCGTTCCCGCCGATGTCTTTTGTAAATAGAAAATAATCTCCAATTACCGGCTCAAATGCAGCATTGGTAATAGGTTCATTAAAGAAGGTTAACTGTTTTCTTGCTCCCATTGCCAGGCCGACGCGATGCAGTTGGGGAACATTTGCAAATCGGGTGCTGATGATTAATTCTTTTCTTTTTGGGTGCCAATCGCAAAACGCTGCACTTCTTGATTCTAAATATCGCTGTACGCCTTGTGCAATAGTATCAGGAATGGCAGGAATTCCCTGCATTACCAGGTTGCCACCGGGCTTTATGGTATCCTGGGCAAAAATTGTATTACCGGTAAGGAGTAGAAATGCCAACAATTTTTTCATAGATCAAGGGGTTGTAAAAAGGTAAAAATAGTAAACATTCTTATTTCGCCGGCTTTGCCGGAAGCAGTTGCAGCTTTTTCAGGCGAGACCTGATCGCACCATTTGTTCTTTCAAAATATTGTGCAAGTTCGAATACGCTCATTCCAACTTTAAACATTGCCTCAAGTTCCAGGTCGTCATCAGGCAACCATGGTTTGTAGGGTTCTCTAGATTCCTGCTGCTTGTCGTATTGATTGTATTTCTTTTTGATGTCCCCTTTGACCAGTTTTGCTCCATAGTATGGCTGGTAATGATCGTGCACTTCTTCTTTCTCCTCTTTTGCCTCGGTTTTACGAACAAGAATTTCAGGACAGGCAGGAAAGTCTTTAGGCATCAGCGATTCTGGAATATAAATGCTGTTTTTTGTCCGCGTAACTGCCACGTACAGCAGGTTGATCTCTTCATTCAATTTACTCTTCGAAAGATCTTCCTTTTTTAGTTTTTCCAGTTTCTCCTCGGTAATAAAATCATTTACAAGCTGAACGATGTCGTATTCCATTCCTTTACAACGATGCACCGTCGAGAACACAATTTCTGCTTTATCTTTTTCATCATCCTTTACATGCCTGTCTTTTATCGACTTAATAATTGCCGGAATTTCATTCCCATACTCATTCACTATTTCCACCATCATTCCAAGCTGAACATCTTCTGTTTTTTCTATGTAATCTTCCAGTTCAGCCATATTGTTCATGCCTTTTATCAGTGTATCTTTTATCAGGTCTCGTTTACCGTTATGCAGATTGAGCACGTCGTATAGAGATGCCCCATCGTCGGCGTAGGTATACGAGTTGATATTGCCTTCAAAGTAAATGTGCTGCAGGCTTTTTCTTTCGGTCACGTAAGCGATCGCTTTTAAAAGCAATCCAAGGTTCGTTCGTCCAATAACTGCTTTGCTCTTCTTTTCTTCGCTTTTACCGAAGCCGCTTATTTTTACTTCTGTATGTTTACCTAAATGGCTTTTCCACTGTAAAATTTCCCTGGCAAGGTTAGCTATGTTTTGGCTAAAGCGAAAGCTGGTTGAGAGGTGATAGGTTGGAAAATCAATCTTTTCAAGCGAGTTTACGGCATAACGCCAGGCGTATATTTGTTGGTGCGTATCGCCTACAATCACTTTTGTGGCTTTTTGTTTTAAAAATACGTCGAGCATTGCCGACGATGCGTCCTGCCCCTCGTCGAACAAAATATAATCGTAATACAGTTGGGGGTTTGAAAGCTGGAATTTTTTGAGGTAAAAATCGTGTGTTATTTCAATCTCTCCCTTATCCATTTTAGCGAGGCAGACACGCGAAAGATTTTCGATATAGGGATAGTAATTCTTTACAAATGTTCTCGCTTTAGGATCTGTAACTACGTCCAGGTAATTGAGGTCCTGTACCCGCAGTTTATCACTGTTGCAAAAAAACGCAATGAATTTGCTGATATGATTGGCTATAATATATTCAGCGTGTTTTTCCCCGGTTCCCGTTATGCCAAGTATTTCTGCTATTTCATACGACCGGTATTCCTGTTTCCTTACTGTGTATCTATGAGCAAAGACGATGTGTTTGTAAGCAAGTGAATGAGCAGTTTCAACCTTCACATTCGTCATTCCTTTCTCTGCAAATTTTTTCTGCGCCTCCAGTTTTACCGTCCGGTTGAAGGCAAGGTATAAGATCCTGGAATTGCCAGGTCGTGCTTTTGCGTATTCAATAATAGTGGTCGTTTTACCCGAGCCCGCAACAGCATTGATCTTTATATTGCCTGTGGATTGTACGATCTTATATTGCTCACCCGTCAGTTCCATATTGTAAAATTAGTGAAAGCAAAACATTGGTAATAGTTAGTTGCAATTGAACATATTACCTGGTCGATTTTTTTATTACAGACCGTATTGAATTTTTAAAAAGTATTATGAACACGGCTGAAGGTATTTCTTCGGCTTTTCTACTAATGAACTCGTTTTTGCTGTCTTGATTTTTAGTGTTTTTTTTGATACCGGCTTTTTGTACTATAAGAATCATCGTTGCTACGCTCAGTTCAACTTTTAA
>JAQBNO010000107.1 GCA_028288485.1 Segetibacter sp. | reverse complement strand
CACGGAGTCGCTTATAAGAACATTAGGCGACTTTAAAGATGAAAAACTGATTGACCTTCAAACTGGCAGAGTGATTATTTTAGATGAAAACAAATTAAGAATCCTTCCTTATTGATTTTTTATTTTGGTACCATCTGAAGCATTTCATGGCATCATGGTCCGGCCGCGGCGGATCCGTTCATCTGCTGATCTTGTAGGAGCACGTAAGTATCTTTAAAACTGATTTCTATCATGTTAATTTGAATGGCGGTTGCAACATACATTAACATGTTTGCCTCAAACGTGAATTGCACTATATTTTGTTGGTGAACAGAATACACACAAGTAATAAAAGTAGGTGACATCACCAAAGGATCGGTTTGGACAGCGTTGTTGAAGAAGCAACATGGAAAAACGAATTTTATACTTTCCATGTTTTACATAGGTATAATTTCTCCCCGTATTTAACCTTGGGTAAGTAAACACAAGCTATCATCTAAGGCTTCAACAGAGTGAATGATATTAATTGGAATGTCTATTTCATCGAACTTGTGTAATTCAGTTTCCTGTTCTCCTTGTTTGTAAATGACCTTTCCTGCTATCACTGTTACTTTCGATTGTACCTGTGCCGCGTGTTCTTTCAGCTTCATCCCTTTTTTAAAACCAAGAACCAATACTTTACAATTTTCTCCTTTATGCAACACTTTCGCTATTGGATGTGTAGCGGTTTCAAGTTGTTTGATTACTTCTGTTATTGTCATTGTCCTGTTTAAAATTGATATGATGGTTTATTCTTTTATTATTCCGTTTCTTACGAATATCACGACGCTTTTTGCATCTCTGTACTTATAAATTCTCCAGCCAGGTTCTGGCTTTGTAATGTCCAGCTTTTAGTGAGAGAAATTACGTTCCACACATTTCCTGATTTTCGAAATACTTGTATAAATAGTCCTAACAATTCCACGCAGTCTTTTTCAATTTCAGCTATCGTTCTATCTTCATTTACATTTAATTTCACGTTAGTTGGATTTTCGGTTTCGAATGAGGAAGAATGAAACCTTTTTGTATTTGATGAAAATTCTATTTTGAGGAAGGGATAAAATAAGGTAAATTCTTTTTGGATATTAATAACAAGGCTATCCCTGTCTATTGTTATTTCTTTACTATTATTTTCCATATTCAAGCGTCTTATAATCGTTATTGATAACCACTTTCATATGCTAATAGCTTATATTGTCTCTATTCAGATTTTGAAAGACTTATTATTATTACAACAAAAGTATGAAGGTGAAAAAGTAAAAATAAGTATCGGGGTCATTCGCAGTAATGATTTTGGTCAGGTTTGAGGCGTCCTTAAACAGCAAGGAAAGGAACAAGTACTATAGACAGGGTAAAAAAGGACAATTTTTTAAAAGTCAGAATTATACGGGTATGCGTTTCGTTTTTAAAGATTTTGGTTGGATAAAAGCGAAGTTTAATTGGCTTCCGGTAAATCGCCTGCGTCACCTTTGAAAAAAAGTATTGATCGCCACTACGCATAATATTTTCATCAATGAAGGTGTTCAAGGTGAGTTGGACCTAAACGTGGTTCCCATTGACCCGTTTAGGCGAGCAAGAATGCTATGCTAGAGTAGAATTACCTTCAGTACAAGGGTGCCAGGCAAGAAACCTTAGGGGTTGTGCCCGAACCATCCAAAATGAACCTTTAATGCAATGATTTATAGCTCAAGCCGTATGACTTCGTTATTGCTACGGGACTCCACCTGCTTGTTCGCGCGGCAGCCAACCGGCTGATGTCCCTTATGCAATAACTGTTGCCAGAAGCGAATATTATAACACCAATACATAAAAACAGACAGCACTCTACTGTTTTGTTGCCACCAGCAATGCCGTCGAACCGTACCCTTCGGCTCCGCTCAGGGTACGGTTGGGCTCCGCTCAGGGTACGGTTCGGCTCTGCTCAAGGTGCGGTTCGGCACGCTCAGGGTGCCCTTCGGCTTCGCTCAGGGGAAAAAAAACTGGTACGCTAAGTTCTATCAAAGAATTAAAAGTTGAACTGAGCGTAGCAACGATGATTCTTATAGTATAAAAAGCCGGTAACTAAAAAACATTAAAAATCAAGACAGCAAAAACGAGTTAATTAGCAGTAAAGAAGCTGGAAGAACCATCGCCCGGCTCCAAAAACGATTGACTTAACAACCTTAAATTTGCCGTGTTCAACGCAAATTCAAGCTTGTATTTTTAAAATACAGAAGGGTTACATTTGGCTCCTTACGGTAGACTCCCTTATATGCAACTCGATCGGCAAAACCCGTTTTTCAAAGTCTTTCGGCAGTCGTTTATTTTCTATTAATTGCAGCAATAACCCGGTGGCCACTTTCCCCATTTCAAATGCAGGTTGTTTTAAGGTTGTAAGAGCGGGATTAAATAATTGGGGAGCACTGAAGTTACTGAACCCGGTAAGCGCAATATCGCCGGGAATTTTAATATTCCTCTTTTTCAACATAGCGAAACATTCAATTGTTATCCTGTCAGATGCAGTTAGGATCGCATCAGGTGTTTCATCTAATACCAATAACTCATTTACTGCCTTTTCCACTTCGTCGCTTATCATGCCACCATGATTGCAGTATTTTATATATTCTTCTCTTACCGGCAAGTGAAACTCTTTGAGCGCCTGAATGTATCCTGCCAGCCTTTCTTTTGATATCGAGACATTAGGAGCACTGGTTATGTGGGCTATTCTCTTGCAACCGCTTTTAATTAAATGTACAGTGCCTTCATAAGTTCCTTTCGCGTTATCTGCTACCACCGTGTGTGTGTCTATTAAGTTTGTAACACGGTCAAAAAATACTACAGGCGTTCCTTCCGATTGGGCGTTTCTGAAATGTTCAACATCGCATGTTTCACACGAAAGTGATACCAATAGTCCGTCAACCGATTTCCATAACAATTGTTCAAGGTTGTTTAATTCTTTTTCATACGATTCATGGCTCTGGGTTATGATAATATGATAATTATTACTCGCTGCTATGAATTCGATGCCATTCAGTACTTCCGCAAAAAAACTGTTTGGAATGGCGCACAAAATCACGCCGATACTTCGGCTTCCCATGCTTTTGAGTCCCTGGGCTAAAAGGTTAGGTCTATAGTTATATTTGGCCGCATATTCCTTTACCTTTTGCTGGGTTTCTTCGCTTATTTTATAACTGCTTTTTAAAGCCCTTGAAACAGTTGACGTTGACAAATTCAATGCTTTGGCAATATCCGTAATCGTTACAGCTTTCAAATTTTGCTTTTAATGTTGGTTATAACCGTAAAAATAAAGTTAGTAAGTAATGTGTGCACACGTTTGCACAAATAAATAATTGCGTTTACTAAATCGATTAACTAAATAATCCTAGTTTTATCATCTAATTAATTCCTGCTATTAATGTCGCCTGTGAAAACGCAAAACTTTCTTGTTTTAAAACTTAAAAATATAAAAACGATTGTATGTTAAACTCCTTACACTCCCGTTGTTTTTCCGCTGACCTTATCTATATAACGACAGATTTTTTTACCAGGATTACTTAATCGATTTAGTATTACTGTTTGAAAGGTATTTTTAGAAATAAAGTAAGATGAAGAAAAAGATCTCCATACATGATATTGCGCGGCATTGCAACGTTTCCTCTACCACTGTTTCTTTTGTATTAAACAATAAAGCAGGTGAAAACAAAATAAGGAAAGAAGTAGCAGATAAAATTCTTGATTATGTTAAGGAAGTAAACTACACACCCAATCATGTTGCAAAAAGTTTAAGAACAGGCAAGACCAGGATAATAGGCATGTTGGTAGAAGGAATTTCAGATCCCTTTTTTGCTGCCATTGCAAAAGGTATTGAACATAGAGCGTACAAGCTGGGATATAAAATATTTTTTGCCAGTACCGATAACGATACCAACAAAGCGAAGGATTTAATTAAGGTTTTCAGGGAGAGACAGGTTGATGCATATATAATTGCGCCTCCGCCAGGTATAGAAGATGACATACGGTCGTTAATTGAAGATGAAACGCCTGTAATACTTTTCGACAGGTATTATCCTTCGGTTAATACCAATAATATAATAGTAAATAATTACGATGGCTCCTACCAGGCAATAAGGTATTTGCAGCAAAATAAATATGTGAATATTGGCTTTGTCACATTGGAGTCTTCTCAAAGTCAGATGGAGGACCGGATGAAAGGGTATTTGGATGCGATCAAAGGGAACAATCAAACCAGTTATGTTTTAAAAGTTCCTTATTCCCTTACCGACCCTGACATTTTAAACCATATCAAAGATTTTTTAAATAAAAACAGCGTTTTGGATGCCGTGTTATTTGGAACAAATTACCTGGCATCAAATGGCCTCGAAGCAATTAATGCTTTACAAATTAAAGTACCTGAGGATATTGCGGTGATTAGTTTTGATGATAGCCCGATTTTCCGTTTAATCTCACCTACAATTACAGCGGTTGCACAACCGATTGAAAATATAGCAGAGGCAGTAATAAAACGATTGATGACTTGTTTATACGATCCGATAGCAAACTCAAAAACGGAAACAATTGTTTTAGAAACGGAATTTATTATAAGAAATTCTTCAGCTAAGAAAACCAAGAAAAGGCTTGTTGTTTAAAAGAAATCCGGTTGTTTTTATATTTTTTTTATTGACAAACAGGAGAACTACTATAAACATCGTTGTGTCACTCACTTGTACAGCATTTCCCTAATTCAACATTTAAGTCAGCAATAACCGAAAACAAAATTGGAAACCAGCACATACATCTTCAATAATTACTTAATCGATTTAGTACTCACCCCCTTACACCATATAACCCAACTTTTATAATAATTCAAAATTGCCAAAAATGAAAAAAAACAGGCTTTCAGGCAGTACTATGTACTGCAACGAAAAGAAAAGAAGTTCTGCAGGCACGGGCGCCTTTAAGAGGTTCTTTTTCTTCATGTTTTTACTGCTGTCGCTTGCTTTCATAAACGTTAGCTATGGACAGGGAAAAACAGTAACAGGTGTCGTTACCGATTCAACGGGTGCGCCGGTACAAGGTGTATCAGTTTCTGTTAAAGGAGCAAAAAATGCAACGGCTACCGGGGCAGACGGAAGGTTTACGATTGCAGTGCCTTCAGACAACAATGTACTTGTAGTAAGTTATGTTGGTTCCGAAAGACAGGAGCTGCCTGTCGGAAATAGAAAGTCTCTTGACGTTATATTAAGGCAAGTGGCAGGAACTACACAGGATGTTGTTGTTGTTGGTTATGGTACGCAAAGAAAAGCAACCCTTACTGGCTCGGTTACAACCGTAGGTGCCAAAACGTTTGCAGACAGGGGGCCGCTCGCTAGCCCTCTTGCGGCCTTACAAGGCCAGGCTCCTGGTGTAATGGTTACCCGCAGTTCTGCACAACCGGGCCGTGAAAACTGGAACTTCCAGGTAAGAGGTGCTACTTCTGTTAATGGTACAGAGCCGCTGGTTATTGTTGATGGTTTGCCATTGCCAAACTTAGCTGCATTAAACTCATTCAATCCTAATGACATTGACAACATCAGCTTTTTAAAAGATGCTGCTGCCGCTATTTATGGGGCAAGAGCCGCAGGTGGCGTTGTATTGGTAACCACTAAAAGAGCAAGATCGGGAAAAGCTACAATAGAATACAGCGGCTCAGTTTCACGCAAAACAATTGGTTTACAACCAAAACTCGTCGACATCAACGGATGGGGTCCAATGACACTGGAAGCAAGAGAATCAGACGGGTTTGCTTCTACCGATGGGTTTATCAACCTTGCCAAAGCAGCTATCTATGCAAAACAAAATGGTATCGATGTAATGACTTTGGCGCAATACCAGGCTGCAGGTTTTGCAGGTTTTACCGATGTGAGAGATTTCCCGTTTTTCGACGGAACGATGCAGGATATTTTGTGGGGGCCGGCTACCAGTACTGAGCACCAGCTAAGTGTTGCAGGCAGAGCCGAAAAAAGCGGTTATCGACTTTCTCTGGGTTATCTGAATGATGGAAGTTTGTTACAATATGGCAGAAATACAAACAGGCGGTATAACATTCGGCTTGCGCACGATTACCAAATCACTTCCCGGCTTAAGTTAGAAACGAACATCTCCCTCGAAAAGAACGACATCTTTCAACCTACCGGTATTGGATCGATATTAAATAACGGTATTCAACCTGGTCAGCCTGCTTATGCCCAAAACGGTAAAGCTTACGTTTGGGGTTCTGGTATCGGTAATGCCTCAACTGCTGCTATAGCTGAACTAGGGGGAGAAAACAAAGAGTATAACACAAGAGTGAATACCAATTTTAATGTTACCTACAATATTGCAAAGGGTTTCAGAGCAGTGGGAAGCGCAGGCTATTATCTACATAATGCAGATTATAGAACAGCAGAAAACCTAATTCCTTTTTATGATTATTCAGGTACTCAATTAATTGCTACGCTCGGCCCTTTTGGCGGAAACAGGAGTGCCTACCAAAGAGGTACAAGACAGGAAGCTTATTATAACCTTAATGGCTACCTCGAATATAGCAAAACGATAAAGGATGATCATGAACTGAGAGTTATGGCAGGTAGCCAATTTGAAAGAAACGAATTTAACAGGTACCTGGGAAGAACTTTAGATGCTATTCCTAATGCACCCAATTCCCTGAATTTAAGTACTGGTGATCCTACTTCAAAAACTGTTTCAGAAGCGGCAAACCACTACGCATTAGGCGGTTATTTCAGCCGTTTGAATTATACCTATAAAAACAAATACCTGTTCGAGGCCAGCGGCCGTTACGATGGATCTTCAAGGTTTAGAGCGGAAGACCGGTGGAAATTTTTCTATGGATTTTCGGCAGGCTGGAGAATTTTGCAGGAGAACTTTATGAAAGAGGTCGGTTTTCTTAACGACTTAAAGTTAAGAGCATCGTACGGTACTGTAGGTAACCAAAGCGGTATTGGCTTATATGATTATTTACAGTTCATGAACATCAACTTCTCAACCGGCCCTACGGCCAGTGGTTTCCCTATAATCGGTGGTTCACCGGTTGTAAGAGTAGCTCCCGGCGGTCTTGTTGCATACGACAGAACCTGGGAGGAAGTGTCTACTAAAAATATAGGTCTTGACTTTGCTTTGTTAAAAAACCGCCTTTCCGGTACGTTCGATTATTTTATCAAACGCAACGACAATATGTTGATCGCACGAACATTCCCTGCTGTTTTAGGTGCCGGTGCTCCCGCAGGAAATAACGGGGTACTCGAAGCAAAAGGATGGGAGGCAATGTTAAACTGGAGAGACAAAATTGGAGATGTAACGTATCATGTCGGTGGGAATATTTCAGACAGTAAAAACCAGTTAGTTTCATTTGGTAACCAGACTATTTTCTCAAGTGCAAACCAGGGCTTTAATAGTGCTGTTGAAGGCTACCCCATCAACTCGTATTTCGGGCTCGAATATACAGGACGTCTTCAAACACAAAAGGATATTGACGATTATAAAAAGCTGGCTACAGGATCTAACGTAATACCACAAGGCACCGCACGTAACAATGGGTTACAACTCGGCGATAATATGTTTAAGGATTTGAACGGAGACGGAAAAATTACCTTCCCTGAAGATGCCAAATTCCTGGGAACCGATGATCCGCGTTATTCTTTCGGCCTCAACGCAGGAGCAGAGTGGAACGGCTTCGATTTCAACGTTATCTTCCAGGGTGTAGGTAAAAGAAATCTTGCAAGACTTGGTAACTGGAGAATTCCGTCAGCAGTAATCTTCCAGGCGCAGAACGAAGCATTTTTAAACAAATGGTGGGCACCAACCCGCACCGATGCTTATTATCCAAGAATATCGTCAACAGGTACTATCAACAACTATAACTACTTCCCATCTGATTGGGTGATAGAAGATGCCTCTTACATAAGATTAAAAAACCTGGTAATAGGATATAGCCTTCCTCAGAAGCTGATTGAGAAAGCCAAAATCCAGCGCTTACGTGTTTATTTCTCGGGAAATGACTTATGGGAAAGCCAGAAGATCCGGGATGGCTGGGATCCTGAAGCTCCAAGAACTGTTGAAAATTCAGGAGATGCAAACAATGGTAACATCCAAACTTTCAGCCAGCGTTTCCCATTCTACCGGTATTACACTTTTGGCGTTAACGTTACTTTCTAATTCAAAAAACGAAACAAAAATGAAGAAGATACATCTAAAATATATACCGGTCCTTGCAGCAATATTTGGTTTTTCGCTGTTCGGCTGCAATAAGGTTCTGGATATGAAACCCCTGAACGAAATTTCCGATGTTGATTATTGGAAAACCGCTGATCAGTACAAGTTAGCGGCGAATGAATTTTATACCTATTTAAGAACATTTAGTGATGTGATAGGCGATGCCCCACATTCGGACCTTCGTGCAGATTTTATAACATCTGCAAACCGTAACGTATTCAGCAGTGGTACTAATACCGCCCCTCAAACAGATGGCGGATGGAATACAGCTTACTCAAGACTTAGGTCAATAAATTACCTGTTGGAAAAGGCGTCTGCTTACCAAACTCCTGCAGAAATTACACACTATGTTGCCGAGTCGAAATTTTTCAGAGGATATATTTACTTTGATTTATTACAACAATTCGGCGGTGTTCCTCTGGTAACTAAATCTCTTGGTACAGAATCTCCTGAATTGCAGGCAGCAAGAAACAGCAGGGATGAAGTAGCAGACCTTATTATAAAAGATCTTGAAGAAGCGATTGCTGTTCTTCCAAATGAAAGTGCTATATCCGGCGCTAATAAAGGCAGAATAAGTAAGGAGGCTGCACAAGCCTTTTTAGCGAGGGTGGCTTTATATGAGGGTACATGGCAAAAATTCAGGAATAATGCAGCCCGAGCTAATACCCTTCTGGATAAAGCGATTGCAAACAGCAATGCAGTAATTACAGGCAACCAATTCCAGTTATTTGCCCCTGCTGCATTAGGAGACTCTGCCCAGAAATACATGTTCATACTGGAAAATGAAAAATCTAATCCTGCAGGAATTACAAAAGCAGGAAATAAGGAGTATATATTAGCAAACAAATACGATTTTACGTTAAGGCAATCGCGGATTAATATTACACAAGGCGTACACGGTAACGGAAATGTAAACTGGTTAACAAAGAAACTTGCCGATATGTACTTAACGCAAAAAGGTCTGCCGATCGATCATCCGAATTCTGGTTTCGCGGGGTATGCAAGAACAAGATCGGAGTATGAGAACAGAGACAACAGGATGAAATATAACCTGATGATCGACTCAAACTATCATTGGGATAATGAAAATCCGGGCGCCCGAACAACCTGGATCGGTGATGCGCCAGATATAGCTAATTCAAAAGGTCGTCATAACGCAGCTTATGGTACAGGTTATCACAATCAGAAATGGGCAACTGAAAGAAGGTTAAACGATAATGAAGAATCTTACGATTATCCCGTTATACGTTATGCTGAAGTATTGCTGACATATGCGGAAGCCGTTTTCGAACGTAACGATGCCATTAGCGATGCAGATCTTGATAAGTCACTAAATTTGGTGAGGAGCAGAGTGAACAAAACGATGCCTAAACTTAGCAATGGCTTTGTTACAGCTAACGGCCTGAACATGCGTACAGAGATCAGAAGAGAAAGAAACATTGAATTATATTATGAAGGTTTCAGGTTAGATGATTTGAAACGCTGGAAAACTGCTGAAACAGAAATGCCGATGCCTTTACAGGGTGTTGTATGGACTGGTACACGCTGGCAGACCAGATGGACTGGCGCTTCAAGCCAGCTTCAGAATGGTATTGTTACCATTGAAGGTAGCGGAAGGCAATGGACAGAAAAACATTACCTGTTACCCATTCCTACACAACAAATAGCATTAAATCGACAGATCAATCAAAATACAGGCTGGTAAAAAAAACGAGCTTTTGTTTCCTATATTTCTTTACGGGCAGCCATATTCGGCAGGCAATGGTTGAATAACCGCTGATTCCCGTAGAGAAATAATATGTCGATATCCTGTTGCCGGCTTTAGTATTTTTTTGGTGCCAGCTGAACATCTTCGGTTTAACATCGTTGCTACGCTCAGTTCAACTTTTTAGTTATCAATTGAACTGAGCGAAGCAGTTTTTTTCCTGCGCTTGCCGAAGGGTACAGTGAGCAAAGTCGAAGGGCGCAATCCGTTCATCTTTAGAGAAGGAATTGAACACTCTTCACCTGCGGGATACAAATTACAAAAGTTGAAAAGATTATCCGTAGATGTGTGTGAGATGCGGCGCGTTCAAAAGGCCGGATTTTTAAAATTGACTATTAAAGTAAAATGGGTTGGTACTATGTCTAAAGTTATCGAACTCAATACTTAAACACTTTATTCTTGCGCACCGGTTGTTCAATTGCTTTATGTCCAATTCATATACTTATCCATTAGCTTATATCCTGTAACGTATAGCGAAATGTATTTGTACAAAAAAGGGTTATGAAATTTATCAGGTTTTCAATTTTGGCTTTATTCATTATGTTAGTAATTTCTGCTAACACTTTTGCACACGTACGAAGCAATTATAAAGTTGCGTCTCCCAACAAAAAAACTTTTTTAGAATTTGGTTTGGATAAGGGAAAGCTTATGTACCGCACTTTTTATGCTAACACTGAAATTATAAAATGGTCTCCACTTGGCTTTGCTGTAAATGATATTGTAGCCGGAGAAAAAACAGTAATAAAAAGTAAAACTCAAAGAAGTAACAAGGGAAAATTTGCATGGTCTTTAGGTGAGGATGATACCATTACCAATAACTACAGTGAAATTAAACTATCGTGTAGGGATTCTTTCTTTAATTATAATCTTATAGCAAGAGTTTATGATGGTAGTGTTGCTTTTCGATATGAAATACCTCCCCAAACTAATCTTGTAATTAATAGCATCAAAAAGGAGATTACACAGTTTAACTTTACAGGATCTTATATATTATATCAATACAACCAGGAGTCTATATTTACCCCTGTTTCAATAGATACTTTTTCAAAAACCTGTGACTTCCCTGCTACCTTAACCAATGGAAAATTTTATATCAGTATAGGTGAGGCTGACAATAGAAATTATACAAAGGCGGAATTAAAAAGAGGAACTCATGCTCATAGTCTTGCAGTTGCTCTGGTAAGAGACTCAGTAGTAAAAGTTTCAGGTTCCTTTTTTACTCCCTGGAGAACAATCAGTGTATCTGACAATGCAATTGGTTTACATAACTATAGCCAGCTTTACTTAAAACTTAATCCACCTCCCGTAAATGCAATACCAGCATGGATAAAACCTGGTAAGCTAATTAGATCTCAACTCAACACAAAATCGGGAATTGATTGTATAAACTTTGCTGCCAGACATAATTTCCAATACATCATGTTTGATGCAGGATGGTATGGTGCGGAATTTCGTGATACTTCCGATCCTACTAAAGTTATTCCTGCTATCGACATGCCTAAAGTACTTGCTTATGGAAAAGAAAAAGGCATTGGTGTAATCCTGTACGTAAACTATGTGGGACTTAAACAAAAGCTCGATACTATTCTTCCCCTTTATAAAAAATGGGGTGTAGCCGGACTGAAGTTTGGCTTCGTTGATGGATTAACACAAGGAGGTCTTACGTGGCTTGCTTCGGCAATTAAGAAAGTAAATGATTATGGTTTTATCCTTGATATCCACGACAACTATAAACCTACAGGTTTAAGCAGAACTTATCCTGCACTACTTACTCAGGAAGGCATAAGAGGCGATGAAAATAGCCCGGATGCTTTTCATACTACTGTTTTACCTTTCACCCGCTTCCTGGCTGGTCCTGCTGATTTTACTTTCTGTTATCCGAATTCAAAAAATAGTTTTAGTAAAAATTTAAAAGTAAGTATGGGACAACAGTTAGCACTTTCGGTGGTCTATTTCAGTCCTTTGCAGGCTATATTCTGGTACGGGCAGCCAAACGATTACACAAACGAGGAAGAGATAGAATTCTTTAAGTATGTGCCTACTGTCTGGAACGAAACCCACTACCTGGCTGGTGATATAGGTAAGAACATAAGTGTTGCACGGCGAAGAGGAAATACCTGGTATGTAGGCAATGCAGCCGGATTAGAAGATTGGAAGGCCACCATCGCGCTTAGCTTCCTGACCAAAGGGAAAAGTTATACAGCAACCATTTATGAAGATGATGATAATGGCAGTATTCGTAAAAGGACTAAACAGCTAAAAAAAGGAGATATGCTTCAAATTAATATAAAAGCAAAAGGCGGACAGGCCCTGATAATTGAACCGGTAAAACCTCATCCTCCAACTACTTCTGCTAAAGGAAAAGGAGCGGTACAACTACGTTAGTACAAGCAAATTGTTCTTCCACATCTACTAGTTTTCTCTGGTGCCCGCGAGGCTGGAAAGCGAATTTGTTAGAACAATGGTTAAAATAAAATAAATGCCGCTCCGTCTCCTTTCTTTAAAGGTGGGGAGACGGAGAGGTAAGGTGGATGCACAGAGAACCATCAGTACAAGGGAGTGACACAACGATGACGACCTGAAAAACAACCGCTGACTACATAAGAAAAAAAGGTTATTAATTCTGAAAAGTGCTACATATGAAAGTATTACAAAGTTTTAAGCATACGGCTTTTGTTGCTCTATTATTCATCCATGTTATTTCGCCAGCACAATCTCATTACCCCGGGCAACAAGTTGGTATGTTTGCAATAGGGGATAAGCTGAAACCGGCGGTGTATAGTTTCGACTTACATGATGTAAAACTGCTGGACAGTCGTTTTAAACAAAACATGGAGCGCGAACAGCAATGGCTAATGTCAATACATGTGAACCAGTTGTTGCATAGCTTTCGCACCAACGCCGGGGTGTATGCGGGTAGTGAAGGCGGTTATTTTACCGTGAAAAAACTGGGTGGATGGGAATCTCTTGATTGTGAATTACGCGGACATTCGACAGGTCATATACTCTCGGGTCTTGCTTTGTTGTATGCTTCAACAGGCGATGAAAAATATAAAATGAAAGCTGACAGCCTTGTGGCTGGTTTAGCTGATGTGCAAAAAGCTTTAAACCAGGATGGTTATTTAAGCGCCTTTCCCCAGGAATTGATTAACCGCAATTTACGGGGTGAACGTGTTTGGGCTCCCTGGTATACCCTACATAAAATTTATTCTGGTTTAATAGACCAATACCTGTACAGCAATAACAAACAGGCTCTTGATGTTGTTTCCAAAATGGCCTCATGGGCTTATAAAAAATTGCAGCCCGTTACTCCCGAGCAGCGCACGAAGATGCTTCGTAATGAGTTTGGCGGAATCAATGAATCGTTTTATAACCTGTATGCTATTACGGCCAATGTCGAGTATAAATGGCTGGCGGAATTCTTTTATCACAACGAAACGCTCGACCCATTGAAAGAAGGTAAGGACATCTTAAATCCCAAACACGCCAATACATTCATTCCCAAACTTCTTGGCTTAACCCGTGAATATGAAATAGAGGGTAAAGGTGACGGACATGTTATGTCAGATTTTTTCTGGCAAACCGTAATGGATCATCATTCATTTGCTACCGGGAGTAATAGTGATAAAGAGCATTTTTTTAAGCCGGACGAGTTGTCGAAACACCTTACTGGCTACACAGGAGAAAGTTGCAATGTGTACAATATGCTTAAACTCTCGAGGCATTTGTTTACCCATACTGCTAATGTAAAGTATGCTGATTATTATGAGAAAGCTTTGTATAACCAGATACTTGGCCAACAGGATCCGGCAACAGGGATGATCTCCTATTTTCTTCCGATGTTGCCTGGAGCGCATAAAGTATACAGTACGCCCGATAGTTCGTTCTGGTGTTGTGTAGGCAGTGGTTTCGAGAACCAGGCAAAATATGGTGAAGCAATATATTACCATAACCAGGAGGGCCTTTTTGTCAACCTTTTTATTCCTTCGGAGCTTAACTGGAAAGATAAAGGTGTAAAGGTTAAACAAGAGACGAGTTTTCCTGAAGACGGTGCTACAAAATTAACGATTGAAACAAACAAAACTTTACAGACTACACTGAATATACGGTATCCGTCGTGGGCTCGTTCGGGTGTTTCGGTTAAGGTTAATGGTAAAAATTTTCCGGTTAAAGGAACACCTGGAAGTTATATATCCATCAATAGAAAATGGGGTAATGGCGACCGCGTAGAAATAACTTACGCTATGGCACTACGCACCATCGAAACGAATGATAACCCTAATAAAGTTGCTATTACGTACGGTCCAATTGTATTGGCCGGAGCAATGGGAACAGAAGGAATGGCAGATCCTGCTCCATATTCTAATCCTAAACTGTACAATGATTATTACACCTACAACTATAATGTTCCTGAAAACATAACAAAAGGATTGAGTATAGACGTGAAAAATTTAGAGGCGACTATAAAACCGGTTGCAGGAGAAAAGCTAACCTTTAAAACTGTAAAAGAAGGAGTGGTTTTAAAGCCTCTATACGATACACACAGGGAACGATATGTTGTTTATTGGGATATAAAATAATTGGATCTACTTCACCCGCAAAAGTGTAAAAACAGCATGTTCAAATTTTTAAAAATCTCTGTTGCCTCACTCGTTTTAGTCGCATTTTCTTTCGCGAAAGGGGGTGCGCAGGTATGGCAATGGTCTATTGCTGTTGATAGTGTTGTATCACCTGAGACCAACGCTCATCCAACTGCTTTCTTATGGATTCCGGATAATTGTAAGCACGTTAGGGCGGTAGTTGTTGGGCAACATAATATGATTGAAGAAGGGATTTTTGAACATGCTTCATTTAGGAAAGCTATGAGCGACCTTGACTTTGCAGTGGTTTGGGTAAGCCCTAATTTTTCTATCACTTTTGACTTTAATAACAGAGCAGGAGATCACTTTGATGCAATGATGAAAAAGCTAGCGGACTCATCGGGTTATTCAGAACTTGCAACCGCTCCTGTTGTACCAATCGGTCACTCTGCTTTAGCAAGTTATCCCTGGAATTTTGCTGCCTGGAGTCCTGGCAGAACACTGGCAGCCATTTCCATTCATGGAGATGCACCACTTACCAAATTAACCGGTAGCGGGAGACCAAATCCTGATTGGGGCCGCCGTACTATTGAAGGCGTTCCCGGGTTGTTTGTGATGGGCGAATACGAATGGTGGGAAGATAGAATGAAGCCAGGTTTAGATTATGTAAGTAAGTATCCAAAAACACCCATTACCTTTTTTGCAGATGCAGGGCATGGTCATTTCGATTATTCAGATGCACTGATCGAATACATCAGTTTGTTCATTCGTAAAGCAGCCAAGTATCGTTTGCCGGACAAAATAAAGGCAGATAAAGTTATTCAGCTTAAACCAATAGACCCATCAAGAGGTTGGTTAATGGATAGATGGAGAAAGGATAGTTTGCCTCTTGCTACGGCCGCACCTTATCAAAAGTTTGCCGGTAACAGCTACGAAACATCATGGGTTTTTGATAAAGAAATGGTATCCGCTACAGAGCAATTTTATGCAAGGGCACGAGGAAAGAAAAACCAGTATTTAGGATTTATTCAACATGCAAACATGGTAAAGCCGGCAGGCGGGCACGCACAATTTAATATTCCATTCATACCACTGCGTGACGGTATTAGTTTCCGGTTAAAAGCATTTTTTGCTGATACTTCAAAAGTAAAACCTGTAAACAATCATGCAAGTACACCATTAGTTATTAATCGCATTTGCGGACCTGTTGCAAAAATAAATGATACTACTTTTCAAATTCGCTTTTACAGGATGGGTTTCAATAATCCCAAGCGATCAAATGATATTTGGTTGCTTGCCTCTAACGATGGAGATGCTGTATATAAAAGCACCGTCCAGCAACTTGATATGCGCTTTCCTTTGGTGAATAAAGAAGGGAAAAAACAGGCAATAACTTTTCCTGTTGTACCCAACCAAAGTGCAGGAATACAATCATTAAAGTTAATTGCTGCATCCGATGCAAATGAGGCCGTTCACTATTATATAAAGGAAGGTCCGGCTGAGGTAGATGGAGAAATGATAACTTTTACAAAGATACCTCCTAAGTCAAAGTTCCCTGTAAAAATTACTGTGGTTGCCTGGCAATATGGAAGAAGCGCAGAACCAAAGCTACAATCGGCAGAACCTGTGGAGAGAACATTTTATATTAGTAAAGGATAAATTTTAAAAATTAATCTATAGCACTAGCGTAGATATAAAAAGGGCAGAACGGCAAAAGCAAAATAAACCCATAGCATGTTAGTATCTGAAAAATATAGAACGGTAGGCGCTTTCTTCAAAACCTTTGTACTGGTTGGCTTTTTATTGTTTGCCAATTCAATAAAAATATCTGCTCAAGGTGGTGAAACGCCGCCCACGGAGAGTTACACATTACGTGATCCGTTAGTGATGAATAATGGAAATAAGGTAACTGGTTCTAAACAATGGTATAGTAAGCGACGGAAAGAGTTGATTGAGTTGTTCTCACATGAAATGTACGGAACGTCTCCCGCTCGCCCTGCAAACATGACCTTTAAAGTGTTTGATGTAAACAAACAGGCATTAAACGGAAGGGCTACTCGTAAACAGGTCACTGTTTATTTTAATGGTAAAACTGGTGGGCCGCAAATGGACGTTCTTATCTATCTGCCTAATAATGTACCATCTCCTGTCCCAGTTATTTTACAACTAAATTTTGACGGCAACCATAGAATAAACAGTGATACGGGTATTAGACTTTCAACCAGCTGGATGGAACCAAAAGCAACCGGTGTAGTTAACAATAGGGCAACGGAAGCCAGCAGGGGTAATGCTTCGAGTGGTTGGGATGTGGATATGATATTAGAACGTGGCTATGGCTTTGCAACAATTTATAGAGGAGATATTGACCCTGATTATAATGACAGTTTTAAGAATGGAGTACATTCCCTTTACCCTGAATTACAGGGCCGGGGAAATAATTTTAGTACAGTAGGTGCATGGGCATGGGGTTTAAGCAGGGCAATGGATTACTTACAAACGGATAAAGATATAGATGCTAAGAAGGTAGCATTGTTCGGTTTTTCACGTTTAGGTAAGGCCGCACTTTGGGCAGGGGCTACTGATGAACGTTTTGCTATAGTTATAAGCAATCAATCAGGAGCTGGCGGAGCTAAGCTGTTCCATCGGGGGAAGGGCGAAAACATTCGCCGTCTTTGCACTGTATTTCCCCATTGGTTCTGTTCAAATTTTAGAAAGTACATTGATAAGGATACAATTCTTCCTTTCGACCAGCATATGGTGATTTCGTTAATTGCACCAAGACCGGTTTATATAGCTAGTGCTGAAGAGGATAAAAACTCAGATCCTGAAGGGGAATTTTACAGTGCTTTGGCTGCAGATCCCGTTTACCGTTTTTTAGGCACTGAAGGATTGCCGGCTAAAAAGATGCCGGCATTAAGTGAACCCATTCCAGGAAGAATTGCTTATCATATTCGTCCCGGTGGTCATAGTATCATTCAATATGATTGGGAACAGTACTTACATTTTATTGATAAGTACTTTAAGAAGAGTAAACAATAGATGAACTGAAATGGCCGACGAAAAATGATTGCAATATAGAAAAGCGATGCTGTTAAAGCAACTTAGAAACTGTTGCTTATTGATTTTACAGTACAAGTGAGTGACACAACTATGCTAAACGTGGTTATAAGGCTAAGTGCAAAATAAAAATAACAGCTAATAAAAAAAGGAACATGCGAAAGGTTAAATCGTATAAAGTGAAGCCGGTTTTAGTAGCAATGGTTATTTGCTTCCTGGCAATAGTAGTTAAAGCGCAGGTGCAATTACCGACAGGTCTAAAAACCACTCATCCACGCGCGGTTACCGGAAACGGTGATAGAGCATCCATACAAAAGCGAATAACTTCAGATGAATTGGCTCGTAAGGCTTACGAACAAACGAAGCGCAATATTGATTCGCTGGTGGATCGCCACAAGACTGATCCAACCTGGATCGTTTCGCGTTTACAGATGTATTGGAAAACAAAGTCAACGGATGTATTTATTAAAGGAGGGGTATATGATCATGCAGAAGGAGAGGCACCGGTGCCCACCGTTCGCTTTCCCGGCACAAGAGATAATGTTTCGATTTATACTGCGCCAAAGCTTGCCGATGTAATGCCGTATATGGATGATCCGAGGGGGGCGTATCTTATCAACAAAACGAAGCCCGGACAGCCAATGGAGTGGGCAGAGATTTCTAAAACCGGAAGGATACTCGAATCGATAAACACGCAGATTATGCAGTTGGCGAATGCAGCAGCTTTGGTGTACTGGGTTAATGGAGAAGAGAAATATGCCCGTTTTGCATTTGACCTTTTTGATACTTACATGACCGGTATGTATTACCGTAAACTGCCTTTTGATCTAAACCACGGGCATCATCAAACTATTACAAGTCTTTCAACTTTTGAAGTGATACAGGAAGTAACAATGATCAACAACCTGGTTGGTATTTACGATTACATGTTTGATTACCTGCAAAAAAGGGCGACCGAAAAGATGCCCATTTATATTACAACTTTTAAAAAGTGGGCTGATGTTCAGGTGCAAAATGGCGTTGCGTTTAACAACTGGAACCTGATGCAGGCAAGAAATATTTTAAGTATCGGCTCTATACTAAATAATAACAATGAATACGATGATAAAAAGGGACGTCAATATTATATAGACCAGGTAATAAACAAGAGTTCGGAAAGGCAATGGTCAATCACAAAACTATTGAACGAAGGTTATGATCCTGTCACTGGTTTGTGGAATGAATCACCAGGTTATTCGTTAGGTGTGCTTGGCGACTTCACTGGTTTTGTTACACAGTTTGATAAACAATTCGATACCGATATTCTTCCCCAGATGCCGGTGTTAAGTAAAGCTGCAATAACTATTGCACAATACCTGTTCCCCAATGGCTATACTAGCTCCTTTGGCGATTCTCATTACCGCCGGATCACGACAGCTGCTGCAGAGGAATTGTTAGCTAATGCACAAAAAAACAACAAGCCACAACTCGAAGACACACTCACAAGGTTTATTAAAACAATGGAAGAGTTTAATAAAAAAACTGGAGGAGCAACTATGGCAGGGGACGGTCACAGTGCTCGTAGAGGTGGTTTGGCTTCTTTGTTATCCCGCGAAAATGAAACACATATAAAAGAAAGTGTTCCGGCAGGGAAACCAGAAGAATACATAACTCCTGTTCTGTATTCAAACAAAGTAAGTTACCTGGCATTGCGAAATGGTCTTCACCCCGTTGATGGTTTAATGGTGGCTATGTCAGGCTCAAAAGGCAACCACATGCATGCAGGTGGTATCTCAATGGAAATATTTGGAAAAGGTGTGGTGCTCGGACCTGAAAGTGGCATTGGCACATCCTACTTTCAACAGGATTATGCCGAATACTATTCGCAGTTTCCGGCACATAATACAGTAGGTGTTGACGGTATTTCTAATTACCCTGTAATGAAAAGCAATCATGGGTTTGATTTGTTAAGCAGTTATCCCAAATCGGGTGTAAACAGCGGTTATTTTTCTAAGGTGAGTTACGGTGATATGTATTTTATAGAGCCCGAAACAATGAGCGACCAGGACAGGCTGGTCAGCATTATAAGAACAAGCGATTCAACAGGTTACTATGTAGATATTTTCCGCTCAAAAAGAAAAGATGGCAAGGATAAAATGCACGATTACTTTTATCACAACCTTGGACAGCAGGTAGAACTTACCAATAATACCGGTACAGCCCTTGATTTAAAGCCTACTGACAAATTATCCTTTTCCGGCGGGCACCTTTTTGCCTATGATTATTTCTGGGATAAAAAATCGATCGCAACAAAAGATGATTTTAATGCTGCATTTAAATTAAGTGTTCCCGGCAGAGAAAATGTACTGATGAATATGTGGATGAAAGGTTCACCTGACCGTGAAATATTTTCAGTAAAAGCACCGCAATCAAAAGCGTTCGGAAATAATGCAATGATACCCGACAGCATTGCCAATCTTCCTATGCCAACCATCGTTGCAAGGCAATCAGGAGAAGCATGGAAGCGTCCATTTGTTGCAGTTTTCGAGCCGTCTACATCTGTTGAACCAAGATCGGTTACTTCTATAAGTTCCTTTACTCCTTCACAAGCCAAAGAAGGTTTTGTGGGTCTTGAAATTGAAAGCAAAACAGGGTATAAGCAAACTCTTTTTTCAACTACCGTTGTAACAGATGAAATACGACATAACCAACAAACTTTTGCCGGAACTTATGGAGTGGTTAGTGAGAGGGCAAATGAACTGGATTACCTGTTTTTAGGGAACGGAAGAAAGATTTCAAGAGGTGATTATGGCATTACAGCGAAGACTGATAGTGCTTCTGC
The DNA here is from genome assembly GCA_028288485.1 of Segetibacter sp. Classification (GTDB taxonomy): domain Bacteria; phylum Bacteroidota; class Bacteroidia; order Chitinophagales; family Chitinophagaceae; genus Segetibacter. The sequence goes on along the minus strand of JAQBNO010000107.1, from coordinate 23,695 downwards.
AGCCTTATCAAGAGAAAAAGGTGGGTGGTACTTTACCTCCGATCAAAATGTGACAGTCACTTTTCCTGCAGATATGTTTGTAGGAAAAACAACAATAAAAGTGAGCGGTAAAAACATTGCCGGAAGAAAGGCCTCAGCAAATGGCAAAGTAGTGATTTCGTTTGCTATTCCTGCGATGTCTTATTCGGAAATTGAGTTATAAAAACGTGATAAGAAATGACTAGTAAAAAACTTATCGGATGGTTTTTTTATTGCTGGTTGCAGCAGCTTCCTATAGCCACCCGCTAAACTGATATCAACTCCTCAGATTAACGGTGTAATAACTGTAAAACGGCTGAGTGCTGATGGAATGAAAGTAATAGATGAAGGAACACACGTTTTTGACGGTCATGAAAATCATCCAACCCTTGAAGGTCCCAAAGCTTTTAACACAACGGCAAAGGGTTCGCGCTGTTGTACATATAATAAAAGGGGCTAAAGCAGGAGCACAAAGAACACAGAGTTGACACAAAGAACACAAAGCTTTTCGTCGTGTTCTTTGTGGTTCATCGTGTTCTTTGTGAACCTTTTTTTCCAAATGACGACTATAGATATAAAAGATGCAGGGAGTGACACAACGATGTTTAATTGATAAACAAAAGTTGGTAACAAAAATACATACAGTTATAAAGAAATCCAGATGAATACAGGAAAGATAAACACGACGGTATTATGCATATCACTTGCATTCCTATCATGCGCAAACAGAAAGTTGCAACGTGATGAATACACTACCGCTTTGGATTACTGCGTTGCCCAGGCCACTAAAACTGCTACCGGAATAACTGGTAATAACAGGATACCAAGAAGTATAGCCAATGGTAAAACAGGATGGAGAACTGTTGATTACAGAGATTGGACAAGTGGATTTTGGCCGGGCGTTGAATGGTATGTGTATGAGTACTCCAAAGACGATAACTGGAAAGCTAGAGCGGATATTACTTCACGCCTATTAACTCCACTTGTAGATTCCTCTCCAATTGATCATGATCTTGGCTTTATGTTGTACTGCAGTTTTGGTAATGGCTACAGGTTAACAAATAATAGTGATTATAAAAGAATTCTGTTAAGAGCTGCAGATTCACTGGCTACACTATTTAATCCTAAAGTAGGCACTATACTTTCGTGGCCACGACCAGTGCCGGGTGTTGATTGGCCCTTACGCCACAACACGATAATGGATAACATGATCAATCTGGAACTGTTGTTCTGGGCGTCGAAGAATGGAGGCAGCAAAAAGTTATACGACATGGCCGTTAGTCATGCAACAACAACGATGAACAACCACTTCAGACCAGATAATACTTCTTATCACGTAGTGGTATATGATACAGCTACCGGTAAAAAAGTAAAAGGCATTACTCACCAGGGATATTCAGATAACAGTATGTGGGCACGGGGTCAGTCATGGGCTATTTATGGTTTTACGATGTGTTATCGTGAAAGCAAAAACCAGGAGTTTTTGGACTTTGCTCAAAAGATTACTGATGTATATCTTAAAGACCTTCCTGCAGATTTAATTCCTTATTGGGATTTTAATGCACCTGATATTCCGAATGCTCCGCGAGATGCTTCTGCTGCATGTGTTGTTGCCTCTGCATTGCTTGAGTTGTCGACCTTTGTGCAAGACAAAGCAAAAGCAAATATGTATAGAACCAAGGCCAGGCAGATGCTGCAGTCGCTTTCTTCGCCCGCTTATCAAAGCGGCTCAGTTAACAATGCTTTCCTTTTGCACTCTACAGGGCATAAGCCCGCCGGTAGTGAAATAAATGCCTCCATAATTTATGCAGACTACTATTATGTAGAGGCTTTGCTGAGAGCTAAAAAACTAAAAGAAGGGAAAAGTATCTACGGAAAACTTTGAATTTTATGAGTTTGATGGAACACAAAGAACACAAAGGGAACACAAAGAACACAAAGGATACACAAAGTACACGAAGAAAGGTCGTTGTGTCCTTCGTGGTTCTTAATGCCCTTTGTGTTCCTTATCTCTTAAGCGAAAAGTAAAAAATGACAGAAGAAGAAATTATAAAAGTAATTCTTGACGAAGCCTTCCATATCCATAAGTCAATTGGACCTGGAATGTTGGAAAGTGTATATAAAACTTGCCTTGCTTATCGGCTAAGACAAAGAGGTCTTTTTGTAGAAACCGAAAAAGCCGTAGCGGTAATTTTCGAAGAAATAAGAATGGAATGCGGATATCGGGCAGATATAGTTGTTGAAAAACGTGTAGTTGTAGACACCAAGAACATTGAAGCTATCGGTCCATTACAAGTAGCACAAATACTTACCTATTTACGATTTCTCAATTTACGATTTGGATTGATTTTAAACTTTAATTCAGTGTTGCTGAAAGATGGAATTAAAAGAGTAATTAATGGATTTGAAAAGCTTTAGGATAATTAGGAACACAAAGAACACAAAGGATACACAAAGAACACGAAGAAAGGTCTTTGTGTCCTTCGTGGTTCTTAATGCCCTTTGTGTTCCTTCTTCAAAAAAATAAACCAAATAAAATGCATAAAACATTAAAATATATTCTCTCCTTTCTTTTGATATTGCTTGGTTCTAAGGCAAATGCCCAATCAAAAATCGAAGGAACATCAGTAACAATCCAATCCCCGAACAAAAATCTAACCCTTGATTTTTACCAGGCAAAGGATGCAGATGGCAGAAGAATGCTGTATTACGAGGTTAAGTTCAAAGAAAAAAAAGTAATTGAACAATCAGCTTTAGATATTCAACTCGACAACCGCCTTTCCGAAAGTGCAATGGCATTAAAGGTTGACACCTTATCCCGCTGGACATCTGATTTAACCGTTAAAAGGATAAATCAATTTACCAAAGATGGAGTGTGGAAACCTGTTGTCGGCGAGCGTTCTATAATTCGTGATTATTATAATGCAGCTACTATTGAATTGGTAAAAGAGAGCAATGCCATTTACCTGGTGAATGTAGAAATAAGGGTGTATGATGAAGGAGTTGCAATAAGGTATTTCTTTCCCGAAAATGAAAAGGGTACTTATTACCGGGTAAAATCTGAAAGCACAGAATTCACCCTGCCTGAAGGAACCAAAGCATGGCATGCATTATGGGCACAGGCAAAATATAATGAACTGCCATTGAACAACTGGCCTAACGAAGCAGAACGACCATTGACATTAAAGTTAAGCAATGGACTATATGCCTGCCTTGCAGAAGCAGCCTTAGTTGATTATGCACGAACAAAGTTTAAGCTGAGTGATACTAAACCTAATACTATTGTTACATCCATGTATACACCTGCTGATTTAATATCCCCCGTTGGCACACCCTGGCGAGTAATAATGGTAGCAGAGAAAGCCGGAGATCTAATTGAAAATAACCACCTTATTTTAAACCTGAATCCACCGTCAAAAATTAAAGATGTAAGCTGGATTAAACCAGGCAAGATTATGCGGGTAATGACCCAAACAACGGCAGATGCACAAGAGAATATAGACTTTGCAGTCAAGCATAACCTGCAATACATTCTATTCGACTGGAAGTGGTATGGCCCTGCATTCAGCTTCAGTTCAGATGCTACTAAAGTTGCTATACCAAATTTTGATTTACCCGGTATCATTAAATATGGAAAAGAAAGAGGAGTAGGTGTGTGGTTGTATTGTAACCTGCAGGGGCTTTATTCCCAATCAGATTCTTTATTCAGAGTTTATAATAAGTGGGGTGTAAAGGGAGTGAAGTTTGGCTTTGTACAGGCGGGCTCGCATCGCTGGACAACCTGGATAGAAGAGATGTTTAAGAAGGCTGCAGAAAATAAAATAATGGTTAATGTACATGACGACTGGAGACCGACAGGCGAGCAACGAACATGGCCTAACCTAATGACGGCGGAAGGCATCCGTGGTAACGAAGAAATGCCTGATGCAACACATAATACCGTGCTACCTTTTACGAGATTTATTGCTGGCGCTGCTGATTATACCATTTGTTACTACGACAAACGTATTAAAACAACACATGCTCATCAGCTGGCAATGGCTGCCGTATATTATAGTCCTTTACAAACCTTGTACTGGTACGATAAACCATCGATGTCAAACAACGAACCGGAACTTGAGTTTTGGGACAAAATCCCTACTTCATGGGATGATACAAAAGTGCTCCAGGGAGAGCCTGGACAATTCATTACAACAGCTCGAAGGAAAGGAAATGATTGGTTTGTAGGAACCCTGACCAACAATGATGCACGTTCAGTAAAAATCCCCTTGAGCTTTTTATCCAAAGGGAAGAAATATACCGCTACTATTTATTCAGACGACCCAAATGTAGTTACAAACACAAAAGTGAAAGTCGACCGGAAAACAGTCGATGCCGCTACCATTTTAGACGTACAATTACAACCTTCAGGTGGACAGGCGATTTGGATTAAGGGAGCAAACTAACATTTACTTAGTCATTGGAAAAATTCAAAAAGAACCGGGGATTGAATAGTATTTTCAGAGTAACAAAGTAGATGAAGGTTGTTCTTTTTATGTAGCCGGCAAATGTTCTTTATTCATCTGCCGTTGCGTCGCACTCTTGTACTCTTACCATTTAAATCAGCGGGCAAAAGCCAATGAATTTTGAAGCGATTGAATATTTTGTAGTAATAAAAACACAGTGAGAATAATTAAAGCATACCTACTAATAATTACTGCCTGTCTTCTTGTAACAGCTATAAATGCGCAAGATGGTAACCAAAAATTATTGTACGATTTAACGTCGGTGTCAAACAAGATACAGGGTTGGGTTGATAGTGGACACTATAACGGGGCCAGCATTATTATTGTAAAAGATAACAAGGTGATTTATAAAAATTACTTCGGTGATTATAAACGAGGAACAGTTGCATATATAGCATCAGCGGGAAAATGGTTGGCAGCAGCAACTATTGCTGTGCTTGTTGATGAAGGTAAACTTTCATGGGATGATAAGGTAATTAAGTGGTTGCCTGGATTTACAGATGTAAAAGGACAGGCAACATTAAGACAATTGTTTTCGCACACTGCTGGTTATCCCGATTATCAACCTAAAGGTGCTCATACAGATAATTATCAAACGCTAAAAGAATCTGTTCAACATATAGCAGATCTTCCTGCAGATACATTGCCTGGAACAAAGTTTAAATATGGTGGATTAGCCATGCAGGTTGCAGGGCGAATGGCAGAACTGGCAACAGGAAAAGATTGGGAAACAATCTTCCAGGAAAAGATTGCGAAGCCTCTTGCTATGCCACACACTCATTTTACTCCTGTTGATACTATTGAGGGCGGTCATGCTCCTATGCTCGGCGGTGGTGCAAGAACAGACTTACAAGGTTATGCAAATTTTCTTTCAATGATATTTAATAATGGAGTGTATAAAGGAAAGAGAATATTATCAATCAAAGCCATCAAAGAAATGCAGGCAGACCAGGTAGGTAATGCTGTTGTTAATCCTGGTGAATACGTAGAGTGTTCAAGGGGTTCTAATCGAAAGGATATTTATGGATTGGGTGAATGGAGAGAAGAAGTAAGTACAAAAGGTGAAGCGGTTTTAATCAGCAGCCCAGGTTGGGCTGGTGCTTACCCCTGGATCGATAAAACGAATGGGGTTTACGGCTTTTTTCTTACCCGGATTTCAAATTTTAAAAATGGCTTTAGCTCGTTTTATGCAAGTCCGGTTTTGCCAATGATGGTAAGAGATGTTATTAAAGCAAAACAATAATAGTTTCGATAATTCAGGCGAGGAATATAATTAAAAGCTGCCGATATCAGGACTGTCAGTACAAGGGAGTGACACAAGGATGTTGAGTAAAGTGCAAATGCTGATAACCTAAAAGAATATTACTTATTTAACAGGCATAGTATAACAAGGAACGAAAGGGAAACGATCACTATTTGAATAATGTATTATGATAACGAGAATCATTTTTATAAGAACAGTTGTAATGCTGTTGTTAATCTTATTAGTGGATATTGGCTTTGCTCAATCGTTTGTGCATCCCGGACTGCTTCATTCAAAGGATGATTTAGAACGTATGAAAAAAGCTGTTGCTAATAAAGAAGAGCCGATCTATTCGGGATACCTGGTATTTGTACAAAATCCGGTATCACAACATACATACCAGATGCAAGGACCAATGGCTATGGTAGGAAGAAACCCTACTGTAGGACAAGGAACGTATGACAGCGATGCAAATGCAGCACATCAAAACGCGGTAATGTGGGCTATAACAGGAGAGAAGGCTCATGCACAGAAAGCTATTGAAATACTCAACGCGTGGTCATCAACGCTGAAATCGATCACAGGTCGTGATGCAGTTTTGATGGCTGGTCTCGGGCCTTTTAAGATGGTGCTTGCTGCTGAAATATTAAGGTACTCAAATGCAGGTTGGGGTGAAGCTGATATAAAACAAACGGAAAAACATTTTAAAGAGGTTATCTATCCTGTATTAAAAGATTTTGCTCCTTTTGCCAATGGTAACTGGGATGCTGCCGCTATTAAAACTGTGATGTCTATTGGCGTTTTTTGTAACGACAGGAACATTTTTGAACGGGCGTTAAGGTATTATGTAAGCGGTCATGGTAATGGTAGGCTCACCCATTATGTAATAAATGAAGAAGGCCAAATACAGGAAAGTGGTCGCGACCAGGGACATACACAATTAGGCATAGGAATGCTCGCTGAATGTTCTGAAATAACATGGCATCAGGGCTTGAACCTATATGGCTATGCTAATAACCGGTTATTGAAAGGCTTCGAATATGTTGCTAAGTTTAACGTAGGTAATGAAGTTTCATTTACTGAATGGTTAGACAGAACAGGCAAATATCATCATACAAAAATTGCCAGGCAAGACCGGGGGCCATTGCGTGCAGTGTATGAGCAGGTGTATAATCATTATGTAAAACGTATGGGTTTAACCACTCCTTTCACTCTACAGGCTGCAGAAAAAATACGACCTGAAGGACCGGGAAGGCCGGGAGCTGACCACCCCGGATATGGAACTCTGTTTTATACAAAGCCAGCCCAAACAGCAGAAGACTTACTTACGTCTGTGCCGGCTCCTCCAGGGGCAATTATAGCTACTGGTTCTGCAAAAGGAAATTTGTTATCGTGGGTTGAACCTGTTGGCGCAACGAGGTATACAGTAAAAAGGGCTTTGAAAAGTGGAGGACCTTATGCCCCCATAGCCATTAATGTAACGAGGGCAAATTATACCGATTCAAAGGTAAAGCCGGGAGCACTTTATTATTATACCGTATCTGCTTCTAACGCTAAAGGTGAAAGCGCGAATGCTTATGAAGCGGGCATTGCATCCGGTTTACCAGGCTCATGGAAACAACAAGACATAGGTGCTGTAAAAGTAAAAGGTACAACAGCTTTTGATGGTAAAGAATACAAACTGGAGGCAGCAGGAATGGGCATAGATAGCACACATGATGCGTTACACTATGCCTATATGCCTTTAAATGGGGATGGTATAATTACAGTAAGGTTTGTTCCGCAACCGAGCGCACAGTTTTCAAGGTTTGGCGTAATGTTTCGTGAAACGCTTACCCCGGATGCGCCTCATGCCTCCTTATTAATTTACCCCGGTAAGACTACTCAGATTGAAGCACCAGACTGGCATGTAAGATTATTGACAAGAACTGTAACGGGTGATAAAACTGTGATAAGTACTGTTGGTCCGGTTATCAAAGAACCTTCAGTAACATTTGGACGTATAACAGGCCACCACTGGCTAAAACTTCAGCGTAAAGGCAACGCCTTCACAGGCTTTACTTCGTATGATGGCGAGGAGTGGACAGCGGTTGGAAGTGCTGACGTAAGTCTAAAGAAAAATGTTTTCGTAGGCTTGTCGGCATCTTCAGGAATTGAAAACATTTCTACAACAATTCGATTTGATAATGTTGCCGTAAACAGCAAACAGAATAAGTAATCTTAGTGCCCATCGTGGTACTTCGTGTTCTTCGTGCTCCTCGGAGACCACCAGGAACTGCTATATAGATTCTAGCAAGTCCCTATAATCTGAAACGCACTTCGTATTTTATTCGATGCCTTGAAGGTGAAAAAGTAAAAAGGAGTATCTACCTCATTCTGATTAATGATTTTGGCCAGGTAGAAGGCTTCCTCAAACAACAACTGATCTGTTTCATTGTCTTCCGTAAAATTTGATCCTGAACTCCTTAAAGCAAGCATTGTTGGAATACTCAAATTACTTGTCCAACAGTTTGTTATTGACGATTCTTTCCATTACTTCCTCTTTTTGGTATTTGCTTATTGGAACCTGGTATTGATGGATATTTAAGATATTGCCCTCGATAGATTGAATAGCGTTGATATTAACCAGGTAAGACTTATGAGGCTGAATAAATGATGATACAGGCAATTGCTGCTGAATGTTTCTTAATGTGGAATGGGCTACCAGTTTTTTATCCCCTAAATAGATGGAAACATAATTCTCCATTGCTTCAATGAAGTAGATCTCGTTAAAACGTATTTTTTCTAATTTATTGCCTGCTTTTATAAACATAAAGTCATCCGCACCTGTTTGCTTCGATTTAAAATAATCAAATGCCTTATTTGCTGCTTTTAAGAAACGGTCAAAAGAAATGGGTTTAAGTAAATAGTCCAATACATCAAGCTCGTAGCCTTGTAACGCATATTGCTCGTAAGCAGTTGTGAAAATAACTTTTGGAGGATTGCCGGCAGATTTTAAAAAATCAATGCCAGTCATATAAGGCATCTCAATATCGAGGAAAATCAGGTCTACGGCATGTTGCTTAATATTTGTATTTAACTGAACCGCGTCTTCGCATACAGCAACCAATTCAAGAAAATCTATCTTTTCTAAATAACTCTGCAGGCCTTTGCGGGCAAAAGGTTCGTCATCAGTTATTATACATTTAATGGAAGTCATTATGAAAGCGAAATTTTTAATTCGGCTATAAAACTGTTTCCGACTTTTTCGGTCTGTAATATGTGTTGCTTCGGGTATAACAATTCAAGCCTTCTCTTAAGATTTTCTAACCCTAACCCTCCTTCTTTTATCAATGGGATTGTAACCGGAATACTATTGACCACTTTAAAGATAATATTGTTTGCCTCTTGCCTGGCCGTAATGCACAATTTATAATCTCCGCCTACATATTTAAAAGCGTTCTCAACCAGGGGTAAAAATAGCAACGGGTATACGTGTTGCCCATTAAGTTTTCGATCAAAGTCAACTGTTGATTGAAGCTTTTCCGAACTTCGTATTTTTTGCAGTTCTATAAAGTTTTGCAAGTAGTGTATTTCCTGGCCGATCGGCACCGTTTGTTGCTGGTCGTACAACTGGTAGCGCAATAATTCCGAAAACTTCTCAACGCTTTTCTTTGCCTCCTGCACATTTTCGTCCATTTGAAAATAGATTGTATTTAATGCATTGAAAAGAAAGTGCGGATGGTATTGAGCCTTTAAGAATTTCAATTCCGTCTGTAGCTGATCGTTGGTAATCTTCTCTAATTTTAAGCGCTGGTTTACATAAGCATTTAAATAATTGTTGCCACGTGCAATAGCAAAGTAAAGCAGCACGTACAGTGCAGGAATAATATTACAAATTACAAAGTCGTTTAACTGCAGGCCATCGTCAGTTAAAGCTGCCATCGGTATTACGGTTGCGTTGATAATAATAAAGCAGGTGATGAAAACGGTGGCAAACTCTTTTAAAATTGATTTGCTGTTAATTTGTCCTTTTTGTTCTGCATTAAACTTTTTTATAAAGGCGTCTAATACAAACTGTAAAAGATAAGTAACCGCTATGGCGCAAATTATTTCAATAGCATTCGTTTGCCATTTACGTTCCCAGAATTTGCCCCCATCGGTAGTGTCGTTTACTAACCTTACAGTTGCGTACACGATGAGGCCAAATAGAATAGGGAAGATGTATTTCCAATATTGTTTCATAGTAAATAATTTTTTCAGCAAAAGGCTATTGTAACAATGCACGTTGGCAAAATATTATTTTATTTTTTTTTGAGCCGGCGTATTGCTACGAAGAGACAGCCGTTGCCACGCTCGGTTCAAATTCAGTTTTTCATAGCGGCCTGGCAGTTTTTACCCTAAGCTCGCCGAAGGGTATCGTGGGCCTGTCGAAGGGTGGCGCTCTTGTAATTTTAGTTCTTCACGCCGATTTTAAGATCCAACTCTCATTCCCTCTACCATGCAGCAGGCAGATGCGATATATGTCGTTTATATAAATTTTGTTGTCACACATTTAGTGGTTGCTCAGTATAAGCTAAATGATTTTATTGAATAAATTGATGCCGGTCAATTAATAGTTGTAAAGTGCAAGCCGGTGCTATCTTCAATCAGTACAAGAGTGTTACCCTTCGGGGAGCCCAGGGTGCCCTTCGACAACGCCCACGGTAAAAACTGCCACACCGAATAATGCGTTACAGTACAAGCGAGCGTGGCAACGGAAGCTTCATTGAAAGACAAATGCTGGTACCCAAAAAATCTTTCTCGTAGCTGTTGTTTCAAACCGTCGATTCTATTAAACTTTCCTTTTTGGAAGTTGAGTTAACAGGTGTAATTATTTTCTTAGCCGCTACTTCTTTTTGTTCTTTCATTCCAAACAGGAACCTCAGTATCTTATACGGACGAATGAGTAAGTGAAACACTGCGATACAAATGATAAAAGTAACAGTAACAATAAAGAAATATTTCGATTCGATAGTGTCAGTAGTTTTTACGACATAATAAGCCAGGATAACAATAACTGTTTGATGCAAAATATAAAAGGGATAAACAACCTGGTTTATATAAGACAGCGCCTTGTGCGTCTTGTTAAGATATTTTTTGCCATATCCCACAAGAGCAAGCACCCACGCCCAGGCGATAATGGGATAAATGGACAGATACAGGTAGGTGAGCGGATTAGTGCCCCAATTACTGATGACGTTCTGCATATCAATATCGTTCCAGCGACGGTAGTTCATCAGTATGATGGATAGTAATGCGATCAATAAAGAAGTACGACGAAGACGCTCTATCGAATCCATCAACTTGGGATTGCAGATGCAAATGAAACCCGGTACAAAAAACATAAAGAAATAGGGCAGGTACGTAAGATCATGCACGAGGTCGTTGGTCTGGGGATAGGAAAGTATCAGCGACGAGAACACGATAATAGATGGCAATGTAAGTAAGTATATGCGTTTTCCTTTAGCAAGCCATTCCAGATTTTTAATAAAACCTGCGGCTTTTGCTGTCGTCAACCAACTAAATAATGGAACGGCTACAAGATCATAAACAAAAAGGTAAACAATGAACCATAGGTGGTGCCAGCTGGTATTGCCTTTGGGATACGCCTCACCGGAAAATATGGATGGGTAGAAATCAAAAAAGTTTCCCTTGAAATCCTGGTTCAGCCGTTCGAGGTAAATTTGAGGAGGAACAATTACCAGCATGCCAAAGATGAGCGGTATGATCAACCTTTGAAAACGCAGGCCAACAAATTGGGTAGCCGTTTTCTTTTTTAAAATGAAATAAGTAACAGCACCTGAAATAAAGAATAACAGCGGCATACGGAACCGGCTGAGCCAGAAAGTGAACTCGGCAAAGAGATCACTCGTTTTGTTATTCATGATATGCCAATCGTTTTCGCTTGCAAAAGGCTGTGCCGAATGAAAAAATAAAACACCAATAATAGCCAGCATGCGTAACCAGTCTAAATAACTCTGGCGGTTGTTTTGTTGCATAGTTTTGATTTTGTCATAAAACTATAGCAGCATATAACGGTGACGTAATTAGTTTGACCAATGGACGCTTATGAGTGACCAATAGTATATTTTAAGGCTAAAAATTGGCAGGACAGACTAAAATGAAGCGATGACCCTAAAGGGAGAAATCCAGTAGGACAGGCGTGCAGTATGTAAAGCAGTAGATGTTGGTCGGTGGTTTTGTAAAGGTCTTTTCTAAACTTGACCCGTTTCAATGCAATCAACCTCACACGATAGTAATTATCTTGATGGCTGGATGAAGACAATTATGATCAATACCGCGATTGACAGGTTAAGAAGAGATAATTTTTTAGCTGGGATAGGGCATATTAGTGAAAGTAGGTGGATTGAAGACCGTAGCCGATCATCGGACCAGTTGCTTTTGCACAAGGAGCTCATTCTTCTAATAAAAAAACTGCCACCTGCATCTCGTGCTGTATTTAACCTGTGTGTGACAGATGGATATGACCACCAGGAAATAGCCAGTCAGTTATTGCCGTAGGTACATCAAAATCAAATCTTTTTAAAGCAAGAATTAAACTGCAAAATACCTCCGGCAAAACGGCCAGGAGATAGAAGTTTATCCTCGATGTAAATGATGATAGCAGTTAAATAGCCGGGGAAAGCAGCCCCGGACGGCCTGGGGCTAATTTACGAAAGGGTTGAAAAGGAGGTGCCGGAATTGAACTCCTACCCTGAAGGATCAAAACTATCCCGTTGCTTTTACTTTTGTATCGCCCTGGCTTGTCACTCTTAACTGCATTCTCCCGGCAAGTACTATCGTCGATAGTCTTACTACATCCAGTTCGCCTGTTGCCATTTTTGCCAGCAAAGCCGTTGGTGCTTTCTTTAGAAATTTAAGGTGCTTCCTGTTCCTTTTAAGGAACTGTTTGGTCGAACTAAACTTTTTATCTGTCATAAAGTGAGCTGTTGATGACGAGTTTAATTACCGGGGTTTTACTGTATCAATGTCTTAAGCAAGTACATGCACTTCACCTGCAGCAACGGGGGTAGCGGTCGTATTTAATAGTACATGTCACTGAAATAAATTTTCGACGATCTGTGAAACACAGCTTTTAATTCATGGCCTAATTTAATACGTTTACACCTTAATCACAACGCATCGAAAATTCTATCGCCCTGAACGATTATATTTGTTTGTATTGTACTGTAAATCTACGAACTATTTATTCGTAATGTGAAATTATATATGAAATTATTTAAGAAAATTTTTATTTGTTTCATTGAAAATTTTTCAAGAAATGTTTGAATTATTAGAAAAAATTAAAAGTGCAAGGGAGCGGAAGCAATTAACTCAAACACAGGTTGCAGAAAAGATCGGCATAGGATTAAGGCAATATCAAAATATAGAAGCGGGGCACTTCCCAAAATATAAAACGAAACAAATCAGGGAACTTGAAAAAATTCTGGAAATAGGAATTTACAACGAAATATACAAGGAGAGTATAGTAAACGAACCATCCGCAGAATATAAGGTAACAGGTTCATTGGCAGATGAACTTGAAAAGCTCGCCTTACTAAATGAAAAGGGGAGATTGACAGACGAGGAATTCAGGCTTGCCAAGGAAAAGATTTTGAAGTAAGGAATAGGATTTTAAACGTTCTCTTTGTTGCAGTAATTAGGCAACGGTTATATCTCAACATCCGGTAATCGCAAACCTCCCACACTCCCGGTTCCGCCAATTGCTACAGTACAAGAGTGCGACGCAACGACGACGAAATAAAAAACAAATGCCGGAACAACAAATCTTTCCCGGCTCTTAAAAAAGGTTCAAAGATTAAAGCTTTTATTGGTTACCACCCACACGGTTTTGTTCTTCTTTGCACTGCTTGTTTTTCTGCAATGCTGAAAATTCTCACCCTTGCTACAACAGTCGGTAAAGGTTAGCGCAACACGGCGATTGTCCCACTTCATGGTTACGAAGAGATCAATGTTTCGGTAACCGACAATACTTTTGTTTGTTAATCAACAAGCCAATACTTCAGTCCATCTCAATTTAAAGTCGCCTTAAACAGTTAATCGCTGAAGTATTGTTACCAGCCTTTTGGTTGCCCGCAAATGTTTTTCATGGCGTCATCGTTGTGTCACTCCCTTGTACAATTGATTCTCGTGGCAGCAATTTTTCTAAAACAAAATACAGCAACAAGTTGTTAGTAATAACCGCAATACAGGAATTTGAATTCCGGACCAAAAACAATTAAAATGAACATGAAGTTATTTACCACAATTATCCTCTCTGTTTGTACCATATCAGCGTGCAAAAACGGACCGTCAGAAGAAGAAAAAAAAGCAGAAAACGCAGGCAAGGAAGCTACAATAGCTACTGGCACCGGGCAAACAGTAGATTTACCTGCTCCCTTTGCTTCCAGGTCATCTACAAAACTTAGCAATGTTATTGGTTGGCCCGACGGCAAAACGCCAATAGCTCCTGCAGGTTTTACGGTCACTAAGTTTGCCGGTGATTTAGATAATCCCCGCTGGATCTACGTTGCCCCAAACGGCGACATCTTTGTTTCAGAAGCGAGCACAGAAAAAAACCTGAAAAAGCAAATAAAATCAGTAGTGACGGGCAAGTCGAAAGCCGGCAATACCAATGGAAGTGCTGACAGGATCACCTTGTTAAGAGATGCCGATCATGATGGCACGCCTGAACTAAAAACGGTCTTTCTGGAAGACCTGAATCAACCTTTTGGTATGACCATTATCGGAAATACTTTTTATGTAGCCAACACAGATGGTGTGCTTGCATACCCTTACCAGCCGGGACAAACTAAAATGACTGCACAGGGAAAACAAATACTGCCGTTACCTGCAGGAGGTTATAATAATCATTGGACAAGAAATCTTTTTGCGTCTAAGGATGGTAAGAAGATATTTGTAACAGTAGGATCTGGTAGTAATGTGGGTGAGAATGGAATGGAACATGAAGTAAAAAGAGCGGCCATCTTAGAAATAAATCCCGACGGCTCCGGAGAAAGGATTTATGCAGGCGGTTTACGAAATCCACAGGGAATGGGTTATGCTCCCGGCACAAATACGCTTTGGGTAGCTGTGAATGAAAGAGATCAGTTAGGCGATGACCTGGTTCCTGATTATATAACCAGTGTAAAGGATGGAGGTTTCTATGGCTGGCCTTATTCTTATTTCGGGCAGCACGAAGACCCGCGCATGAAAGACCAGCAACGGCCTGAGTTAGTAAAAAGTGCGATCGTTCCCGACGTTGCTTTGTCGGCCCATGCAGCTGCGCTTGGCCTTGCCTTCGATGCACAAAACATCTTTCCCGGCAAGTTTAAAGGGGGTGCTTTTATTGGCGAACACGGCTCCTGGAACAGGTCAAGTTTTGTAGGTTATAAAGTTGGATTTGTGCCTTTCAGCAATGGCAAACCGTCGGGCAAAGAGGAAGACTTTTTAACCGGGTTTTTAACCGGCCATGAAACAGACGCGTATGGCAGGCCAGTGGGTGTTGCATTTACAAGCGATGCAATGCTGGTTGCAGACGATGCAGGTAATACGATTTGGAGAGTAAGCGCAAACCAGAAGCAATAGATGAGGGAGAACCATGTTTTGATCATACTTGCCTCTTTGATTCTTCATTCAAGTGGCAATGCTCAATCAACCGAAAATAAAGGCTGGTTGTTTTTGACACACACCCAGAAGCTTTCAAAGAAATGGGATGGCTTAGCTGATATTCAGTTCCGTTCATCTAACGAATGGAAACGGATTGAAACGGTTTTGTTACGGGGCGCATTAGCGTATAATATTAATGATGAACATGCTGTCGCCCTCGGCTATGCGTATAAAGGTGATTGGGAGGAGGCAATCAGTAAATTCGATTTTCAGCTTGAACATAGGATCTATCAGCAATACCGCTACAACCGCAACTTGAAACGAACAGAATTAACTGCAAGGTTGAGGTTAGAGCAGCGGTTTGTAAAGGAAGAGGCGGCTTTTGATTTTTCGCAACGTTTTCGTGGTCTCCTGGGTTTTCAAATTCCTTTATATGCAAATAAAGATTTTAGCAAAGGCCTCTACACCAACCTGCAAAATGAGTTATTCGTAAACATTCAACATAAAGAGAAAGTGAACAACCACTTTTTCGACCAAAACAGGTCTTATATTTCTTTAGGATATAGGTGGAGTAAAAAGATAGATACGGAGATCGGGTATATGCATTGGAGACAGAAAGAGAAAGACGGCACTGCAATCAGTAATGTTGCACAACTAATGATTACTACCGAGCTGTAAGCAGCTAAAGCACTTTGCAACCACGCTTAGTGTAGGTGGAATAAAAATTCGTGTTTTTGGATTTATAAATAAAAACTAAGTTTGCAACATCAACAGGAAATGGTGTCTTCCTGACCCAACCGCCCCGCGACCTTCCGGGACTAATGGCGCCTACAAATAGTAATCGTATTACTCAATAAATCTATTTGTAGGATGAATAAATACCGCTATTCTTTTGAACAGGTAAAAATTGCAAAGCATTTATTGTATTGGACCACACTGATTGTTCCCGTATCGGTTTCTGTAGGTTCTTTGGTTGCTCTTTTTCTATGGCTTTTAGATTTCGCAACTGTTGCCAGGTGGCAAAACCTTTGGCTTATTTTCCTGCTTCCTTTGGCTGGCTTACTGATCACCTTTCTATATAGAACCTGGGGTAAGAATGCAGAAGCTGGTAATAACCTGATCCTCGATGAAATTCATAAACCTGGTGGGGGTATACCAACACGTATGGCGCCCCTCGTTTTAATAAGCACTATCATTACACACTTGTTTGGTGGCTCGGCAGGCCGTGAAGGAACAGCGGTTCAAATGGGCGGAAGCGTGGCCTCTTTATTTTCCGGATGGTACAAGCTAAAGCATCGGGACAAACGAATACTGCTAATGTGTGGTATGGCGGCGGGCTTTGGTGCAGTCTTCGGAACACCGGTCGCTGGTGCAATATTCGCAATGGAAGTGCTGGCAATAGGCAGAATAAAATATGATGCGCTTATCCCTTGCTTTATTGCAAGTGTTATAGCCGATATCACCTGTTCTTCGTGGGGCATTCATCATACGCATTATAGTATTGCTTTTGCCGGAAATGCAGTACCGTCAATGCCTCTTATAACTTTTGATTTGTGGCTTTTGTTGAAGGTGATTATAGCAGGTGCAGCGTTTGGACTGGCAGGATACCTTTTTGCGCAAACATCGCATTTCATAAAAAGTACTTTAGCTAACTACATACAAAATAAATGGCTTGCTCCTGTATTTGGAGGAATTGCAGTAATTGCTATAAGCTATGCACTCGGCACCTTTGATTATCTCGGCTTAGGGGTTACCAATCCTGGCGGTGGCGTAAGCATTGTCTCTGCTTTTGAACCAAACGGAGCTGCTACCTGGAGCTGGTTGTGGAAATTGCTGCTAACGGCAATAACACTGAGTACCGGCTTCAAAGGTGGAGAAGTAACACCCCTGTTTTTTATTGGCGCTACATTAGGTAATACATTGGCGGCTGTCAGCGGTTCGCCTGTTGACTTATTTGCAGGGCTTGGTTTCATTGCTGTCTTTGCCGGTGCAACAAATACTCCGTTAGCTTGCACAATAATGGGGGTCGAATTGTTTGGATCTGAAAATGTGTTGTATTATGCGGTGGCCTGCTTCACCGCTTATTATTTCAGCGGCCACACCGGTATTTATGGCTCGCAAAGAATAGCGGTTTCTAAATTTGCTGAAAGCAATAACAACGAGCATACAATTAAAGAACTTAATCATAAAGCTCATGAAAGAAGAGACGGGGGAGTGAATAGGTAAAGTGACTCTTCGGAAAGCAGGAGAAGTTTTAAAATCTCAAATTGAATTACTAATATCTAATTTAAGCACGTTCTGCAGATCATCGTTAACAGATTAATTTAGCGCTCTTATTCTTTGTCGAGTTAAGAAAAAATGTACAAGAGACCCAATAGGGCGGGCAGTAAATACTAATAGTAGTAATTGAGTTAGGCGCAAAAAAATAAGAAGAACAAAAGCGGGGTACTATGAGTTCAATAAATTAATCATTAAAATAAACAGCATGTGGTGGATGTATGCTTTACTTTCAGCCTTGTTTGCAGCTTTAACAGCGATCTTTGCAAAGGTGGGGATCAAAGGAGTAGATACAGATTTGGCAACGGCTATAAGAACTGTTGTGATTTTAATCCTTGCGTGGGGCATAGCTTTCTTCCGCGGCGGCGTTTCTACCATTCATACTTTGTCAAAGCAAAACCTTATTTTTCTTTGCCTGTCAGGTATCGCAACAGGTCTTTCATGGATTTTTTATTTTAAAGCCTTGCAGGTAGGAAAAGTGTCGCAAGTGGCACCGGTTGATAAAATGAGCGTGGCAATAGCGATCATCTTATCCGTTGCTTTCTTAGGAGAGCCATTAACCATTAAGACTGCAATAGGCGCTTTAATGATTATTGCCGGAACGCTGGTGCTGATCTTTTAAAAACTAACACCTTTGTGTTATGTTTTTTGTTAGTCATCCTGGTACCTGAATGCGGCTTTGCTACTAATGAACTCGTTTTTGCTGTCTTGATTTTTTAATTTTTTTTGATACCGGCTTTTTGTACTATAAGAATCATCGTTGCTACGCTCAGTTCAACTTTTAATTCTTTGGTAGAACTTAGCGTAGCAGTTTTTTTTTACCCTAAGCGAAGCCGAAGGGTACCCTGAGCCTGCCGAACCGTACCCTAAGCGAAGCCGAACCGCACCTTGAGCGGAGCCGAACCGCACCTTGAGCGGAGCCGAACCGTGCCCTGAGCGGAGCCGAACCGTACCCTGAGCGGAGCCGAAGGGTACGATTCGGCTGCATTGCTAGTGACAACAAAAGAATAAAGTTGGTGTCTGTTTTTTTAGATTGGTGTTATAATATTCGCTTCTCGCAACAGTTATTGCATAAGTGACATTAGCTGGTTGGGTGGCCGGCGAAGGCGAAGGCATTCTGAAACCAGCAAAGCGGTTTCAGAAACAAGCGGGTAAAGTCCCGTTGCAATAAGAAGCCACCGGCCTGAGCTATAAATGATCGAACCAAAAGTTCATTTGGATAGTCCTGGGCCGCCCCCTAAGGTTTCTTGCGTCGCACCCTTCAAAGCCTGGATTCTATTGACCGGGACGAAAAGAAATAAAGGATCATAAAAATAAAGAGCCGCCACTTTTTAATGAAAGTGGCGGCTCTTTATTTTTTATTTTTCAAACCTGTTTAGTTAATTGAAATATTTCAAAACCTCTTCGCTCATAGGCTTCGTTTTGTTGTGGATCACCGTAATCAGCTTACCATTTTCGTCGAGCAGGAATTTGGTGAAATTCCACTTAACCGGGTCCTCTATACCCATTTTGCTTGCTTCTTCTGTCAAATATTTATACAGGGGAGCGATATCATCTCCTTTCACAGAAACTTTTTCAGCCATTGGAAAAGTAACGCCATAGTTTTTCTTACAAAATTCCTCGATCTCGGCATTTGTTCCTGGTTCCTGTTCCCTGAAATTATTTGCCGGGAAGCCTACGATCACCAGCTTATCCTTATATTTTTCGTACAACTGCTCCAATTCGCCGTATTGCGGTGTATTGCCACACTTAGACGCTGTATTTACGATCATTATTTTCTTCCCTTTAAATTTCGAAAAATCTATAGTATCGCCACTTAGTCCGGTTACTTTAAAATTATAAATATCGGTACCGGCCAGGAAGAAAGATGAGATCGCAATAAGCAATAATGTTTTCATGATGAGATAAGTTTTTTAGATATAAAGTTAACTCATTTGTCTTATCAGCAATAATATTAGTGTTTGTTCTTAATGTAAAGCTGAATCGAAAAATATTGAAGGAGACAGAGCACGACTTTACTGTTATCGAAGTATTACCGTTGATAAAACATTTTTCTTTGCTTGTAATTTTATATCTTATCCCGCAATTTAAAAAGGTGTTTACTAAACTGCCTGAATCTGGAATGCAAACGTCAAAAAGAACGCAGTAAGGTTGTCCTGCAGCAGGGGCAATTATTTGCCTTTTTACACCATAAATACTGCACGGAAATGTAAACAAAGAACCATTATGAAAAAAGTATTGCTTGCCTTAGCCCTCCTGTGTTTTGAAAGTAAAGAACTTTCAGCTCAAACTCCGCCTTTTAAAAGCGCGATTATTGAAGATGAATTTATTTACGATATTGCTCCCTTCCCGCAGTGTCATGCTGCAACCATTGCTGAAACCCCTAAAGGCCTGGTCACTGCGTTTTTCGGTGGTACTCACGAAAGAAACGCCGACGTAGAAATCTACCTTTGCAGGCAAGAAGGGAAGGCGTGGACAAAGCCCGTATCTGTAGCCGACGGAATTCAAAATAATACCCTTCGTTATCCAACCTGGAATCCTGTACTGTACCAGGTGCCGGGTGGAGACTTATTGCTGTTTTATAAAGTGGGCCCAAGCCCCTCAACATGGAAAGGGTGGATGAAGACATCGAAAGACAACGGTTTAACGTGGTCGGAAGCTAAGGCTTTACCAGAAGGCTATATAGGGCCAGTAAAGAATAAACCTGTGTTAGTCGGAGACCAACGACTTATAGCTCCCTCAAGTAAAGAAGATACGGGCTGGCAGGTGCATTTTGAAATATCGAACGATCTCGGTAAAACCTGGAAGATGGTTGGGCCTATAAATGATGGCAAAACGATCAGTGCAATTCAACCTAGTGTGTTAATTCATAAAGATGGAAGATTACAGATTTTGGCTCGTAGCCAAAACAGGTCTATATTGGAATCGTGGTCATCTGACAAGGGAGAGACATGGACTCCTTTAGCTAAAACATCTTTACCTAACAATAACTCGGGAATTGATGCTGTTACGCTGAAGGATGGAAGGCAGCTCATTGTTTATAATCACATTTCAGGTCCTCGTAATGATGGAGGCGGCGTTCGCTCACCTTTGAATGTATCTTATTCGGCCGACGGCAAAACCTGGTTTGCAGCTGTTGTTCTTGAGGACTCGCCAATTAAAGAATATTCTTATCCTTCGGTTATTCAATCGAATGATGGAATGGTGCACATTGTGTATACGTGGAGAAGGCAAAAAGTGAAATACGTAAAAATTGATTTGAAGAAATTAGAGGGGAAGGAAATAAAGAACGGTATGTGGCCGTATTAAATTGCCGGTTTCTGGTTACCGGTAGCAGGTTGCCATTTTCTGTGTTAGTCGCCGGTGTTTGTTGCAAGGCCGGCAGGTTATGCCTGCAATTGTCTAAATACTGATTGGTAGTAAACATAAAATCTTCGATTGCTGAATTATAGCTAATGAGAAATCTTCCAATTTTGGACCTGGTGATCATCTTCATTTACCTGTTGTCGATGGTGCTGGTAGGTTTTTATTTTTCGAGGAAGAATAAAAACTCCGACCAGTTTACAAAGGCTTCAGGCTCCATTCCCGGTTGGGCTATCGGGTTATCTATTTATGCAACATTTTTAAGCAGTAACACTTTTTTAGGTGTTCCGGGCAAAGCTTTCGGCAGCAACTGGAACGCCTTTGTTTTTAGTATTTCGATGCCTTTTGCTGCATGGGTAGCATCAAAATACTTTGTTCCCTTTTACCGGGGTACAGGAGAGATTTCTGCTTATACGCATCTTGAAAATCGCTTTGGTCCCTGGGCACGCACATATACTGTCATTTGTTTTCTCCTTACCCAGTTGGCGAGAATGGGTTCCATTTTCTTCGGTATTGCGCTTAGCTTACAAGCGTTGATCGGTTTCCCGATGGCAGCAATTATGATCGTAATGGGTGCCTGTATTATTCTATACACTGTTTTAGGTGGAATGGAAGCGGTGATCTGGACCGAAGTTGTACAGGGCATCATAAAAACGTTGGGTGCCCTGCTGATACTGTACCTGGTAGTTGCTGAAATGCCGGGTGGTGTAAATGAAATACTGGAAATAGGCAAAAGCAACCAAAAGTTTAGTTTAGGTAGCCTTTCTCCCGACCTCACCGAATCGACTTTCTGGGTGGTTCTGTTCTACGGCTTCTTCATTAACCTGAACAATTTCGGCATGGACCAGAATTACATCCAGCGATACCATACTGCAAAATCTTCCAAACAGGCGTCGCGATCAGTATGGTTTTGTGTTGCTTTATATGTTCCTGCTTCGTTGTTGTTTTTTATAATTGGCTCGTGCCTTTTCGCCTATTACCAGGTACATCCTGAGTTAATTGAAACTGTTAAGTTACAGGTAGCCGCTGAACGGCTCGGAGCCAGTGCTTCTGCTGGCGACATTTCTACATTTGCCGCAACACTTAACCCCGCTGATTATGGCGATAAGGTGATGCCCCATTTTATGGTCACCAAGATCCCAACCGGCTTAGTTGGCTTAATTGTTTCAGCGATTCTTTCTGCAGCCATGAGCACAATAAGTTCAGGCATGAACGCTTCAGCAACCGTATTTACCATGGACATCTACAAGCGATATTTCAGGCCAAACTTGTCCGATAGAAGCAAGCTATTTACACTTCATGCTGCTACCATTGTTTTTGGATTGTTAGGTTTAGGTACAGGCATAGCAATGATCGGTGTAAAAAGCCTGTTAGACGTTTGGTGGGAACTGTCAGGAATTTTTGCCGGCGGAATGCTGGGATTATTTTTATTGGGAATTATCAGCCGGCGAACAAAAAGCCCTGAAGCATTTACAGCAACACTAATCGGCATCGTAGTTATTCTGTGGATGACATTTTCAAAATACCTGCCTGCGAAATACGGTTTCCTGCGAAATCCATTACATGTTAATATGGTAATTATTGTAGGCACCCTTACCATATTTTTCGCAGGTTTATTATTGACCGCAAGGAAAAGAAAGGTTAGCTTAAACTTGCCAGGAAATGAGCCGGTAAAAGCGGCTGTTGACGAATACGTATAAAATATAAATTTCAGGGTATTTAGATCTAAGTTGATGGAAGGAGAGAACTTAGCCGGGTATAATCGTGATAGTACGGGATAGTTGAACAATGATAAAAGCTGTAATTGGCGGTGGTAGGGTCAATAGAGAATTGGAACGGGCAATGGTGAATGATGATTGATAAATAGTGAAGCGTTTATAGATGTTTGTTACGAGCTGCTGTTCTGTAACTAACATCGTTGTGTCACTCACTGCATCGGCATTTCATTAATTTGGCTTTAGGGAAAGGCCGCTAATAGCAAGTAAACGGAAATCGCAAGGGCTATTTGGCCGGTTGGCTGACTAACAGAACGGTATTGAGACTTGCATTGCATTGCTACTTGCGACTAACGACTAAAACTGGCGATCGACGATTAAAAACTGGCGATTGACGATTAAAACTTGTAAAAACGGCGATTAACGTATGAACAGTACAAGTGTGCGACGCAACGAACGTTACATTAAATAACAAATGCTGGTCACAAAAAAAATAAAAATAATTGTATGAGTAACAGTGAAAAGAAATTTGTCCCGGTAATGATCACTCCGTTCAACCTGAAAGCTAAGGTTGATTTTGATGCGGTATCAAGGTTGGTAGATTTTTACCTGGCTGCAGGAGTAAAAGGTTTTTTTGCCAACTGCCTCAGCAGTGAAATGTATAGCATCAGCGAAGATGAAAGGCTTGAACTTACCAGGCATATTGTAAGGTATGTAAAAGGACGTGTGCCGGTTGTTGCAACAGGCTCGTTTGGTTTGACAATTGAAGACAAAGCAGAGTTTACCAGGCGAATTTATAAGACAGGCGTTGATGCCGTTATATTGATAACCGGCCACTATGCTAACTTCGAAGACAGTGATGATGTGTTGCTGAAGAACTTTGATAAAATGTTGAAGTTAACCGGCGATATACCCCTGGGTCTGTATGAGTGTCCGGCGCCTTA
>JAQBNO010000089.1 GCA_028288485.1 Segetibacter sp. | reverse complement strand
ATAAGTTACATTAAATAATTGCGACAAAAGTATAATTAATCTTGTTGGTAATGGCAGTACATCGTCATTTAGCAGTAGATTACCAGTGTTGTGAGCGATGTTTTTGTTTCGCGCTGCAGTTATACTTAAAACTTTTCTTGCCGGTACGAATGCCCGGCCGGGCTCACCTTGCACTCTTCAAATATTTTCAACTTCCGGGTGATGTAACAAGAGAAATAAAACCAGTTGGTGCCTATTTCAGACAAAAAAAGCAAAGGGTGGTAACAAATATGCAGTGCTGGCAACAGCAGGTAAAATAGCTACGATTTACTATAAAATGATCCGCAATAAAGAAGAGTTCAAACCCATCTACCTGACCGAATATCAACAAAAACACAAACAGGCTAAGATCGCTTACCTCAAGCTTGCCCTGAAGCAGCTAAAGCAAGAGGCTGCATAGAGAGGGCTTTCTATTATCATAGATGATATATCTTAGGCTTTGATTCTTAACGGCAAACGGTAAGGTTGTACAAGAGTGCGACGCAAGGAAAGCTTAATTTTTGGTATAATGACCGGTTCAAAAAAACCTAACCCCATAACCCGGTAAAATTAATTGATTAATGATTTGCTATCGAAGGACAAGCAGGGTAAATAAAAAATGCGGTAAGAAAATTCGTCGGGCGGTTTCACTCAAGCAGCTTCATGTACATTTGTAAAAACAGGCGCGATGCCGGCAAGGTGGCGGCGACACAAAGCAATCGTATGAAAAAATTCTGGCTTACACTTTTGCTGCCCGCAGCCTTTGCAGCATGTAAAACAACAGGCAAAATAATGGAACAAACGAATAAACCTGGCGAACCCCGTAAAGAAGTGATTTACCAGGTATTTACCCGGCTTTTTGGAAATACAAATATTACGAATAAACCATGGGGTACTATTGAAGAAAATGGTGTTGGCAAGTTCAACGATTTTACTGATAAGGCTTTGGAAGAAATAAAAGCCCTTGGTGTTACTCATATCTGGTATACAGGCGTTCCACATCATGCCGTTATTCGTGATTATACAGCTTTCGGCATCAGCAACGACGACCCCGATGTTGTAAAAGGCCGTGCTGGCTCGCCATATGCAGTTAAAGACTATTACAATGTCAACCCTGACCTGGCAACAAATCCTGTAAATCGCCTGGAAGAATTCAGGGCTTTGGTACAGCGTACACACCACCACGGGCTAAAGGTGATCATCGACATCGTACCAAACCACGTCGCTCGCCAATATGTTTCGCTTCAGAAGCCCGACAGTGTGCAGGACTTTGGAGCGACGGATATTAAGACCGTAGAATATCAGCGGGAAAATAATTTCTACTATATTCCTGGTCAAAACTTTCAAACACCAATTCCTCACAACGGTTACAAACCGCTGGGTGGCGAAAATCACCCACTTAGCGACGGAAAGTTTGATGAGCAACCTGCAAAATGGACAGGAAACGGCAGTCGTTTAGCTCAGCCAAATTTTGATGACTGGTACGAAACAGTGAAGATCAATTATGGTATCAGGCCCGATGGAAGTAAAGATTTTGAAACATTGCCCCCTTCGTATGCAACAAGACCAATAGAAGATCACTACGCTTTCTGGCAGGGAAAGTCGGTTCCCTCCTCCTGGAAAAAATTCCGTGACATCGCCTTGTTCTGGCTCGACAACGGGGTTGACGGCTTTCGTTTCGATATGGCTGAAATGGTGCCGGTAGAGTTTTGGAGCTATATGAATTCGGCTATAAAAACAAGGAAGCCTGCTGCAGAATTAGTGGCTGAAGTTTACAATCCCAAAGAATACCGGAATTATATTCAATTAGGTAAAATGGATTACCTGTACGATAAAGTGGAGCTTTATGATACGTTGAAACACATCATACAAGGACAGGGAAGTACGGATAACATTTGGGCTATTCAAAGAGGAATGGCAGATATTGAGCACCACATGCTGCATTTCCTGGAAAACCACGACGAGCAACGTATTGCCAGCCCGGCTTTTGCCGGCAGTGCGGAAAAAGCAAAGCCGGCTATGGTGGTGTCAGCTACCATCAGTACTTCGCCTACCCTCATTTATTTTGGGCAGGAAGTTGGCGAACCCGGGGCTGAAAATGCAGGTTTTGGAAGTGCGACCCGGACAAGCATTTTCGATTATACAGGCGTTCCGCATCACCAGCGGTGGATGAACCATGGCAAGTTTAATGGCGCACATTTAACAGCTTCCGAGCTTTCATTACGCGATTTCTACAAGCGCCTGCTGAACTTTACCATCACCAGCCCGGCACTGATGGGCCGGTTTGCCGACCTGCACGAGTGGAACCGTAAGCACAGTAATGGTTATAACGACAAGCTCTATTCGTTTGCGCGCTGGAGCAACGATCAAAAACTGGTTGTATTGTGTAACTTTAGTAGCGATCATTCATTTAGCGGCGATTTGCACGTTCCGGCTGATATTATCAGGTCGTGGAAGCTAGCGGACGGACACTTTTCGTTAAAGGATGAACTTTATGGAAAAAACAACGTAGCTATGCAGGTAGCTGATGGGCTCGGCGTGGTAAAAGTAACATTGCTGCCCCTGGAATCCCTGGTGCTGTCGTTGCATTAAAACCGTTTGGCGGCATAAACGACTATCTGAATATTCCTGTTGGCAAAAGCCCAACGTTTGAAGAAAGTTGGCAATATATTTTACAATTATTTATTTTTACGAAAACATTCTATGGCGTCTGTATTATTCCAAAATCAAAATCCCGACATTCCCTTTCGAAACGAGGTCGCTTTTGAATACAACCAAAAATTATTTAAAGTTCACGTGCATAAAGTAGTCGAAGGGAGTGAAACGATCTATAAATTATTTTTCAAAAACAATATTGAAAACACCAATAAATCGATCATGAAGCTGTTGCGAAACATCAACCCTGATGGCACTGTTTCATGGGTTTGTAAGGCTGACTACTTTTCTGTTATAGATAATGACATGGCTGTCATTGCGGGAGCTGCAATAGAAAAGGTCTTGACTAAGAGTGAGAAGGAAGCTTAGTGTATTATGAGAGATTTTTATGGGCCCGGCAGCAATTTTTCAATTTAACATCGTTGCGTCGCACACTTGTACAGAGTAACTTCTTTTTACGATTTTATACAACTTTTTACCAACTTTTTTTGTGTTTTTTCTTCCACTACTCACATCACGACTTTTTTCACCTTTTTGCCAGGTTATCTAAAATACTTTGCGTTTCCTGTCAGAGTGAATTAAATAATTCTGCTGCTTTTTTATGTGTCAGCATGGGCGCACTTTGTCCTGACCAGAAAGTGACGAGGCCCTCTTTGTTTTGATCAAGTGCAGCGGCAGTTAACGAACGGATAAATGCACGCTGTAAAGGATATGGTGCCATTTCATTCTGCACATCTTTCATTCCTTCTGAAAGCCGGCTTCTTATGCCACGTGCCAACCTGCCTAAAAATGCCTTTGGTTTCGGCTCCGCTCAACCACCGATCGTCTGTCGTTGCCTGAGCGGAGCCGAAGGCAACCTAGCACAACACCCTACTGCATTCACTTTTTCACCAAATTCTTAAAATGTGTCTCATTCATGCAGGTAGCGAGCTTGTGCAATTCTGCCGGCATTCCGGCAATTAATGCCTCCTTTTTCTTCCGGCTCCACCCCTGCACTTGCTTTTCTCTATAAAAAGCTTCATCAATTCTTTGAAATTTCTCAAAATACACTAATCTAAGGGGAAGCCTCTTTTTCGTATGATTCGCTCCTTCTCCGTTTTGATGTTGCGCAAGTCTTAATTCAAGATTATTTGTACTTCCTGTATAGTAGCTTCCGTCTACACATTCTAAAATGTACATATATCCAGTCATGCTTCCGGATTTTCTAAATAAGTTTTAGCAATATATGGGGTGTTCCGCAACGACACAAACCGATGGTTTCGGCTCCGCTCAACCACCGGTTTGTCGTTGCCTGAGCGGAGCCGAAGGCAATGGTGCGGCCTCAACACCGATGGTTTCGGCTCCGCTCAACCACGGATCGTCTGTCGTTGCCTGAGCGGAGGCGAAGACAACGAGAATATTTATCTAAAGCTACTATTTAGTGCTACAAATAAAAAGAGGCTGCCATGATTTTTGGGGCAGCCTCTTCCGAAGTTTAAATTCAATCACCAAGCTAGGCGGGTTGTAACTCAGCTTGTTTTACCAATTGAATTTCACCATTAAGTTTCAGCTCTTCGCCTAACATCAACCCACCAGTTTCCATTACTGCATTATAATTAACTCCCCATTCTTTACGGTTAATTTTTCCGCTGATGGTAAATCCGGCTTTAATATTACCCCATGGATCTTTTGCTATACCACTGTATTCCACTAAAATTTTAACGGGCTTTGTAATATTTTTTATCGTCAGATCACCGTAGAGATGGAAAGAATCCTCCTCCACTCTTTCCACTTTTGCAGATTGAAAAGTAATGTTGGGATGAGTTTCTGCTTCAAAAAAATCTGCAGTACGTAAGTGAGCGTCGCGTTGTTCGTTATTGGTGTTGATAGAAGCAACCTCAATGTTTGCTATCACTTTTGCATCCGAAAAGTCTTCGCCATTTGTTTCAACCTGTACATCAAACTTGTTGAAGTTACCTGAAACATTAGAGATCATTAAGTGCTTAATTTTAAAGCCTATTTCGCTGTGTGTTGGGTCTAGTGACCATTTTGTAGTTGTCATAATAATTGTTGTTTGAAACCCCAACCCTGAAGGGAGGAGAGAGATTGTATGTTATTGTTTTATGGAATTGTAATGTGTTCTTCGCCTGCAGGTTGTAAGGGTTAAGCGACTTTTAGAATAAGTTTTTCCCGGTCGCGGCGTACTTTTTTTGCGTTTGCGAGTGAGTCATTTTCACTGTCCCGGTAACCAAGAGCAAGAATGGTTACACTACGTAAACCCTTTTCTTTTAATCCGAGAATTTCGTCGACTGCTTCGGGGATAAATCCTTCCATTGGTGTTGCATCTACTTCTTCAATCGCCGCGGCGGCAATCGCTGTCCCAAAGGCGATATATGCCTGGCGTGCTGACCACTGGTGTTTTTGTTCCTGGGTGCGACCATCCACTATGCCCATTAACGATGCCCTGAAACCAGCAAGGCTTGCTGCAGTTACACCGCGGGTTTGAGTGATGTTTGTTATGTAGTCATTTACATTTTCTTCGGTAACATTTTCCCACGCAGCAAAAATGAGCAAGTTTGAACTTTCAACGATCTGCGGCTGGTTATAGGCAGCTGGTTGAAGCTTCTTCTTTACTTCATTATTTTCAACGTTTATAATGCTATAAGGTTGCAATCCCATCGAGGAAGCGGAAAGGCGGGTTGCTTCGAGGATGTTCTCAATCTTATCTTGCGGAACTTTTTCACCGTTCATTCTTTTGGCGGCGTAACGCCAGTTTAAAGCATCTATTAATTTCACTTTATTTATTTTTTATTACTATTATTAATCCTAACACTGTTAACTTACCAGTTAAAAAAAACTAACCTTTTATGCCGGAAATAAATCCGGTGATAAAATCGTGTATGACCATCTGGTTTAATTCTTCTTTGCCCTGGTTGTTGTTCATCATATTAATGGAGATCAGTCCATGTAACATCGACCAGAATGTGTGCAGCTTCAAAAAAGGATCGGCGGCGGTATTTTTACTGGCGGCGATTAAATCCTTTATAGGTTGTAAAATCAGGGCGCTAAAAGTGCTTAGCTCCGGAATTTGGTTAACGATTTCACACGACGGCATTCCCAATCCATACATCACCTGGTAATACGCTTTATTTTCGAAAGCGAATTCCCAGTATGAATAAGCCATTGCTTCTATCTGTTTTTCCGGAATAGATGAACGCTTTTTAGCTTTTACCAGTTCGTCGTTCAAAATGCGAAAACCCTGCTTTGTCAATTCTAAAAGGATAGCTTCTTTATTGGCAAAATGGTCGTAGATAACAGGAACGCTGTACTCAATAGCTTCGGCAATCTTACGGATAGAAAGTGCCTGCCATCCTTCCTCTATAACCAGCTGCCAAGCAGCTTTGAGGATGGAAGAGCGGATTTCTTCTTTTTGCCTTATTTTTCTTTCTACTATTCCCATTAATAATTGCTATATTACCTAACAGCGTTAGCAAAAGTATGCAGGATTATGATTATGAACAAATAATCTTTTATGAAGTCAGGGATTTAACAGTATGCTTTGACCTCATCCCCGGTCCTTCTCCTTACCGAGAACGATGCCACCGTGCATTCTGTTTCTATATTTCAAGTTGGTTATTTTTGCAGGTCATATTGCTTGGTACTTCGGGCATAGTTATGCAAGTAGCTGCTTTTAAAGGATGATGCATAGAGAAAATATGGTACAAGGGAGTGACACAACGATGTATAATACGGGAATCGAAGCTTGTAACAAAGGAAACCTGCACAATAACTAAAATGATAAAAATTAATAACCAGGGTTCTGCTTGATTTTTTTATTTTGATCAATTACCGTTTGTGGAACGGGGTTCAAATACATTTTTTGAGGAATACGTGTGGATGATTTAGCCCTACTACTTCGTATACCCATTTACCGGTATATCAGTAAAAGGAACTGAAATTGTTAGTGTTTGAAAAAAGGTTCTGTGTAAAAAGTTCAAAAAAAAAATGAAACCAGTAATTTTATTAGTTGACGACAACAGCGAAATACTGGAATTTATTGCTGATTTCCTGGATGAAAAATATACAACTGTAAAGGCGCTGAACGGCCACGAAGCGTTACAGGTTTTACAACAGGATCTGTTCAACTTATTATCAGCGATATTATGATGCCGGTCATCGACGGCTATGAACTATGCGGGAAAATAAAAAGTGACATTGCATATCGTCACATCCCGGTTATTTTGCTTACTTCAAAAAACACTTTTCAATCAAAGATCGAAGGGCTTGAGATTGGCGCCGACGCATATATTGAAAAGCCGTTTTCTCCACATCACCTGCAGGTACAGATTTCAAACCTGCTTACCAGCCGTAATAAAATCAAAGAGTATTTTGCCAATTGTCCGCTGGTGCATACAAAAGGGATGGCCCATACTAAAGCCGATGCAAATTTTCTTGCAGAGCTAAATGATGCAATAAATCAGAACATAAAAAACACAGAATTAGATGTGGTACAGGTTGCCGAAATCATGAACATGAGCCGACCAACATTGTACCGGAAAAAAGAGATTTCTGATGTAACACCAAATGAGATCATTAATATAACACGCTTAAGAAAAGCTGCCGAATTACTGGTTGAAGGCGTTTACAGCATTAACCAGATCTCGGAAATGGTTGGCTTCACCTCCCAAACCGTTTTTGGAAGAACTTTTCAAAAAAAGTTTGCAATGACCCCGTCTTAAATTGTTAGTTTAAAACAAAAAGACAGGGAAAAGTATAGTTAATGGTACTAAAAGCTTGTTCGCAGCAGCTTTGGTCCATCTCCGATTTCGAAAACTTTTATTTAATTTCTTCCTCAAAAAAGTACGTACTTTTTGCGACCGGCAGCCAACCATGTTTCAACATCGTTGTGTCACTCACTTGTACGTTATTTTCTTTATGGCACTTATCACAACGCTCATAGAAAACGAAGCCATTGGAATATGAAATCTTGAAGACGCCGTAAGGCTTGTCTCCAACTGGTACTTACATTAATTGCTTGCCTTTACCGCGATATCCTGCTTTTCCAGTTCGGCCATGGTCCAGGGTTTAGTCCTTGTCGCATTTTTTGCTCTCACCAGCTTTACTTCGGCAGGTGTTACAATTGGAGAGATCGTGTCAGTGGACCTGCGACGGTAGTTTATATTTCCAAACTCATACCTAACGTAATTTACTACTGAAGCAACCCACTCATCGGAGTTTGCCCCTAATGGAGGCATTATTGAAGGATATGTTTTACCATCTATCGGCCCGGTTAAACCATGCAGTATGATCTTCACCAGGTTATTTTTATCCCCTCCAATCCTTTTTGAAGCTCCTGCCAGTGGCGGTGCTGCAAAATCAGAGGTTCCTGCAACCGCAATTCCTTTACCAGCAGGCCCGTGACATGTTACGCAAAGCGAAGAAAAAGTTGCAGAGCCACTTAAGATCATCTTCCTGTCTGCTTCCGGCATATAGGCAAGGCGCATTCCATATGTCTTTACATCTGTGTTCCGGTCCATCGCTTTGCGCGCCGCGGCAAACACATCATTGTCTGCATTTTTCACCTGCAGCCTTTGTGCAATTGCTGCAGCTGTAGATGATTTGCCGGTATACATTGATAATAACAGTTGTAAACGTACATCTGCACTTGCATCACTTTCCATCTGGGCCAGCCCGTTAATGATTTGCTGGTCATTTTTGTTAATAAATCTTTCACTGATCCATACCGCAGCTTTGCGCAGCTGTGGATGTTCATCCTTCATTGCTGTAAACAACACGTCCTTATCAATAGCATCTAATCCCTCAAGTGTCCAAAGAGCATGTAACCTTGCAAGATGCGAAGGCTTCTCTGCCAGGCTTGCCTGGTCTCCAGATACGATTTGCTTTAGTACAGGAACTACAGATTTATCTCCTAAAAGAATGATTTGTTTTTGGGCATTATCCCTCCACCAGCCATTCTTATGATCTAAATAAGTTACCAGTTTGCTCGCTGATTCATTTAACATCTGCGGCTTTGGTCCCGGTTTATACCCGTCATGAACCAATCGATAAATGCGACCATGACCCGTGTTCTTATCGAGCCCTTTAGCATCAATGGCTTTACGAAGAAATGAGCCAGGCTTGGTCCAGTTACCCTGTTGAATAATACCACGATGCATGTCTACAATATACAGGTTACCATCAGGCCCTGTATAACTATTTACCGGCCGGAAATTCATATCAGTAGAAGCAACGAATTCCTGGCGATAATAGGCATTTTGAACTACTGTCTTTCCTTTTAAATTTAGCACTTTTGCACGGCGAATGATTCTTGCGACCGGCTCGCAAACGATATAATCTCCCACAAGATCGCCGGGAAGCGTGTTGCCGCGGTAGATAGATTGACCGCAGGCCCCCGTAAAATGGTTAAGTGTGCTGTCGGGTCTCAACCTGATTGGACCTCCCTGTACATCGGCGGTTGCAATAACAGGCCACACCTCCTGGAATTCAGGGCTAAACTGGTCAGGTAAATCGAGGGCGCCATACTGAGGGTTAATTTGCGACCTTACCAACGGGCTTTCACCACCTGCACTTGTCATAAATAAGCGGCCGTAATTGTCATGTGTTACTCCCCATTGTCCGCCGGCCCCACTTGGAATTGAATCTGCTTTCAACATTCCATTTGTGTATCGAAACCTAACGGGATCGTAGGTTAAATAAATGAAATTATCGAGGTTCCAGTCTAATCCGCTCCTCTGGTGCTCCATATTTCTATCAGTTAGCACATAGCCTTCCTTTTCAAACACTGTTCTTTTTACATCTGCTTTTCCGTCACCATTGGTATCTTTATAACTGTTGATTGTTATAGTATTCGTTTCGTTCACCAGTAGTTCATGGTTTACGCACAAGATCATTCTTGGCAGCAGGAGACTATCAATAAAAACGCTGCTCTTATCCATTTTACCGTCATTGTCGGTATCTTCCAACAGCTTTATCTGGCTTATGTTTAACTGTTCGCCTGTAGCATCCGCGTCCTGCATATATGTAAGCATTTCTGCAACATACATTTTCGCATTACCATCCCATGCAATTGCTACTGGCTCTTTTACCATTGGTTCACTTGCCACAAGTTCGAGGTGGTAGCCGGGAGGCAGGTTAAAAGTTTTAAGACTTTCTTCCGGAGATAAATAATCAACAGAGGGATTCGGATTGAATGAACGACTTGGATAAGGTCGTCCGGTCTTGCTGGACGCAGTATTCTTTGTTACCGAGCATTCGTAGCCGAGCATACATAAAGCCAGCAACCCGGTGATTGAAAGTATTCTTTTCATGAAATTAAATGAAACGGTTATTATTTTTTTGCAGTTCCACCCTTCGGTTCGGGATTTGCTCCCATGGCATATTTAATACCGCCGAGAACATGTTGTAGATATAAAGGATCTTCGTAAGACTTATTATCGTGACCCAATGCAGTATAAAAAGCCCGGCCACCATCAAATGCATGGTACCAGCTCATAGGATGAAATTCGCCATTACCACCGCCTGTATAACTGTTTTCATCAATGGTGATCAGGAAGTGCAGATCACTACCTATCCATTTAAAATTGTACAATTCATCAAACCGTTTCCAAACCTTGGGCAAATGGGCAGTGGCAATATTATTAGCGTCAACAATATTAAATACGGCCTCTTGTTGTTTGGGGTGACTTTTAAAGTACGCACCATTCAACTCACCAAACCAGGGCCAGTCATATTCAGTGTCGGCCGCAGAATGTAACCCAACAAACCCGCCTCCTGCCTGTATAAATTTTTGAAAAGCTTCTTGTTGCTCGTCATTAAAAATATTGCCTGTTGTGCAAAGGAAGACTACTGCGGTATACTGTTTCAAATTCTCAGGCGTGAATACCTGGGCATTTTCAGTGGTATCTACGGCAAACTTATTTGTGCTGCCAAGTTGTAGAATAGCTTTTTTGCCCGACTGAATAGCTGAATGGTGGCGAAAGCCGGCTGTTTTACTGAAGACAAGTATTTTCTTTTGTTTGGCTGAAACCTGCCCGCATATTAATAATGAGGCAACCACAAACAGTATTGGAAATATCTGTTGTATATTTCTTTTCATATTTTATAGCAATCGTTTTTATGATCGAAAGTCGTTGTAGTTACTGGTTATTCAACTGCAACCCATTTAGTTGCAGTGCTTTATTCGCTGATAGGCGCATTTCAATGTTCTAATTGAACAAATTTTAGGTTATTTCGTACGATTTCTTATTCAATTCGTACAAAGTAACAAGCCGTGTATCCGAAGTTTTATTTTGATTTTAACGACAGAATATACTTTGCCATTTTTTTCGCGTCAGCAACAGGAATAGTAGGATGAGGACTCATCGGGATTGGTCCCCATACTCCACTTCCACCCTTTATAATTTTTTCTGATAACTTAGCTATGTTAGCTTCGGTTGAAGGATATTTTTCAGCTACTGCACTATAGGCAGGCCCAACTACTTTTACCTGTACCTGGTGGCAAGCCAGGCAATCTGATTTGGAAATCAGGTTTTTACCTTGTTCTATCTCGGCTTTTGAAGAACTACTTTTTGCCGGGGCAGCAGATGATTTTGCTTTACTTTTTGCTGCCGGCTTTTTGGTTTGCGAAATAGAATAATAATTGGTTGCACAACAAATTACTAAACTGAAGAATAAAAGGGAGGCCTTTTTCATATGGCTATTTTAACTGTTTGCTAAATCGGTAAAAAGTATGACCCTTATTAAGAAAACTTTTCCGGTATAAAAGTCACATAAAATTAAACACTAAGATGAATAGGCTGTTTCATAATTTAAACTATTCGTCTCAAACATCATCATTTTAACTCTATCAAACAGTAATCCAAAAAATCGGCCTACTGTTTTCGAACGTAAATATACCGAGTTCCGAATATGAATACAGAAAAAAGTAACATTTGGTATTAGAACAGGCGGCGCTTTACTTTTTTTATATCTTTCAGTACCTAACGTTTCGTAATTTACAACGGCCTTATGTTTCAGCATTATAACAAGGTCGCCTGTCTTTTTTTGCCCGAAAAAGAACACCCTAGTACAAGCGAGCCCGCCTGGCCGGGACGGTTGCAGATAAATTCTTTTGCTGGTTAGCCAGAAAAATTAATTACACTATTACCAGTAAGCAACAGACGCTACTTCGTTTTTCGTAAATATTTCTAAAGCCGCTATACATTTTATAATATGAGAAGAATTATTTGTTTTGTAATCTTTATTGCTCCCCTCGTATCAAAAGCTCAAAAAGCAGACTCGTTATGGTTTGTTCAACATTATATAAAAAAAGAAGTGTCGATACCAATGCGTGATGGTGTTAAACTTTTTACTTCGATATATATTCCAAAAGACCAGAAAGAAAAGCACCCGATCTTAATAACCCGAACCCCCTACTCGTGCATGCCTTATGGAAAAGATAAATTTTTAACGGAATACTGGACGGGTTATAAAAAGAGCTATACCAGGGAAGGTTACATTTTAGTTAAACAGGATGTTCGTGGCAGGTGGATGAGCGAAGGGGATTTTGTGAATGTTCGTCCTTTCAACCCGGCAAAGAAAACGGGGGAAATAGATGAATCTTCCGATACTTATGATACCATTGACTGGCTGATAAAAAACATAGCTAACAATAATGGCAGCGTTGGTGTTTTTGGCATTTCGTACCCCGGTTTTTATTCTACCATGGCGGCTGCAAGCAATCATCCTGCGTTAAAAGCGGTTAGTCCGCAGGCACCTGTTACCAACTGGTTTATTGGAGACGATTTTCATCATAACGGCGCATTTTTTCAAATGGATGCTTTTGATTTTTATTCAGCCTTAGGCTTCGGATTTGGCCAGCCACATCCTAAACCAACACCTTTGCCGGCTAATAGTGTTGGCTATAAAATTCATGATAATTATAAATTTTACCTCGAAACCGGCGCTGTTCCAAATCTCACCAAATTGCTGGGCGACTCTGTTCCATTCTGGAAAGACGTAATGAACCATCCGAATTATGATGAATTCTGGAAGGCCAGGGACGCACGAAATGCAACCCATAATTTAAAGCCTGCCATGTTATGGGTGGGAGGCCTTTTCGATGCAGAAGACAACTGGGGTGCCTGGAACGCATACAAGGCCGCAGAAGAAAACAACCCGGGCAAACGGTTTAATAAATTAATTATGGGTCCGTGGTATCATGGGCAGTGGGCGAATAATGACGGAACGCATTTGGGAAACGTGCAGTTTGAAAGCAATACTTCGAAATACTACCAACAAAATTTCGAGGTGCCTTTTTTCAATTATTTCCTTAAAGGCAAGGGTGACATTTCCAGAATTGCTGAATCCAATATTTTTATAACAGGTGAAAACAAGTGGAAAAAATTTGATCAGTGGCCGCCGGCAGCAAAACAGGACAAAGAACTTTTTCTTCAGGCAAATGGAAGGCTTGACTGGAGCAAACCCGGCGGCGACAACCATTTTACTGAGTATACAAGCGATCCTGCAAAGCCGGTTCCTTATACTGAAGATGTTCATTTCAATCGCAGCAGGAATTACATGACGGACGACCAGCGTTTTGCTTCCAGAAGGCCCGATGTGTTGGTTTATCAGACAGATACTTTAACGGAGGACCTGACTGTGGCAGGAAACGTAGTTGCAGATTTAATGACAAGCATCTCCACAACGGATGCTGATTTCGTAGTAAAAGTTATAGACGTTTTTCCTGATTATTTATCTTATGTTCCTGTAGATATCTATGCAGACAAAGATCCCGAAAAGATTTATCCCATGGGTGGGTACCAGATGCTGGTTCATGGCGAGATCTTTCGTGGGAGGTTCAGGAACAGTTACGAAAAACCTGCGCCTTTTATACCGGGAAAAGTGGAAGAAGTAAAATACAAATTAGGAGACATTGCACACACATTCAAAAAAGGACACCGTTTAATGATACAAATTCAAAGCACCTGGTTTCCTTTGGTGGACAGGAACCCGCAAACATTTGTAGATATCTATCATGCGAAAGAAACAGACTTTCAAAAGTGTGTTATCAAGATATTTAATAACCAGCACGCTGCCAGTAAAATTATTCTGCCGGTATTAAAGTAAACCGGGGATTATGGTATAAAACGGAGCTAAGGGAAGCGCCTAAGATATTTTTTATACAGCTTCAGCTTTTTATAAGTTCATCTCCCGGTCATATATTGCGACACTTTATCAGACATGCAAAAAACAACGAAGGCGAACCGTGTAAAGGGATCGTTTGCTGCTAAAATTAATCCTTCAATAGCCGCGGCTTTAACTAATAACCTCCATTACTCTCAGGCATTGAGCGGCTCCCGCAGCCCTGGCTTGACTGATCCTGGCTTTGCTGTGTTGAACTGGAGGCAGTTGTACTTGTAGGTGGAGAAGAAGTGGTTTTTGCAGAAGAGGCAAAAACCACTTCAGGTGCTTTCACGTCTTTGCCACAACTCGTAAGAAGAGTAAAAAAAATAGCGCCGGCGAAACATTGTACAATTACTTTTTTCATGGCTTTTAATTTTAATCAAAGTTTACGAATTTTTTTTAACGTTTCTATTAATAATTTAAATATGAATTCTAATATTAGTAGCTAACGATAATAATATTCAACCTGCTTTTTAAAATATTTCCACCGCTTCTTTCGTTTCTAAAACATAAAATCCTATGTAATGTCCGGTGATATCTTTTTATCCTTATTCAAAGTACAGGCAACTTTTCTAATCCTGGTTAAAGTAGTATTGCTGCTCAAATATTTCATGTTTGTTAAATACAAAACCAATGAATGGAGAGCAATCCATCTTATCTACTTCCCCAACAAAGACATTATGTCGAGCAGTACATTGGTTGGAGCCAAAGTGAAAAAGACACAGAACCAGCTAACTATTGCATTCGTACTGCTTAATATTGGAATTGTTTTTATAAGAAGCCTTATTTAAAGTTCCTGCCTTCAGTTAATATTTACTACTACACCCAATTGAAAATTCCTGTTCGTTGCCGGTATTAGGCACTTACTTAGCAATTGCCAGCAAATTTCCTAACCCGCACGATGTTCGCGTTAAGTTATTAGCGGTACTGGCTAATGCAGTTTGCAGGTCGGAAGGCTGATGGCCAATAGGCAGTAATACGTCGAAGTATTCTTTGAGGTTGCTATTTGATTCTAACGGCACCTTTCCCGCCAGCCCGATAACCGGAAGCCGTTTCAATTTAGCCTGGTAAGCAACACCAAAAGGTCCTTTGCCCTGTAATGTTTGTTCATCGATACTGCCTTCCCCGGTTATCACGAGGTCGGTTTTTTCTAAAGCATCATTAAAACCTGTAAGCTGAAGAAAATGGTCTATTCCATTTACAAGCCGGGCATTGAGAAAAGCATATAATCCTGCCGCTGCACCGCCGGCCGTGCCCC
Source organism: Segetibacter sp. (assembly GCA_028288485.1). Taxonomy (GTDB): domain Bacteria; phylum Bacteroidota; class Bacteroidia; order Chitinophagales; family Chitinophagaceae; genus Segetibacter. The sequence goes on along the minus strand of JAQBNO010000089.1, from coordinate 10,466 downwards.
CATATTTTACAGCCGACATATCTCTACCGGTTTCTTGCAAAGCAACTGCTGCAAGCTTCGCGAGGGCTGTATCTAATTGCCGAACATCTTCAATTGATGCGCCTTTTTGTGGACCAAATATGGCCGCCGACCCGTGTTCACCCAATAGCAGATTGTCGACATCGCAAAGAACGATTACTTCAGCTTCCTTTATTCTGTTGTCAAGTTTTGAAACGTCAACCGCAGCAAGGTCGGTAAGATCGGCGGGCAGGTCATTCAATTCTTTACCGGTAATATCGATGAAGCAAATACCGAGGGCTTTTAATATTCCACTGCCCCCGTCTACGGTAGCAGAGCCTCCCATTCCTATTATTATTTTTTTAGCGCCTTTATCAAGTGCAATTTTTATTTGTTCTCCTGTTCCAAAAGATGTCGCCTTTAATGGCTTTAATTCTCCTGGTTGTAATAGTCGAATACCAGATGCATCTGCCATTTCTATAACTGCAGTTTTGCCATCATCAATCAGACCAAAAGATGCAGTGATTTTTCTACCTAACGGATCGTGTACTTCTGCGTTAACCAGCTCGCCTCCACATTTTTTTATAATCAATTCACCGGTACCATCTCCCCCGTCTCCAATTGGAAAACATTCGCAGGTACAGTTAAGACTGCTTTGCATAAAGCCTTCCATAATTGCTGATGCAGCCGCATCAGCAGTGAGACTGTGTTTGAAAGCATTGGGTGCAATGAGAATGTGCATGGGACCGGGTGAATGGGTAAAGGTGAAAGGTCAAAGGTCAACGTAAAACGTCGAAGTTGTACTACATACCCATATCTCAGAAATTATTTGTTTACTATGTTAACCGGGTTTCCGTTCATAAAGGCTGCCAGGTTATCCACCGCAATTTTCATTAATCTTGCCCTGGCTTCTTTTGTAGCCCAGGCGATGTGAGGAGTGATAATGCAATTTTTTGCCCGGAAAAGCGGGTTGTCTTTGGCAGGCGGCTCCTGAGAAAGAACATCTATTCCCGCTCCTGCAATTACATTGTTGTTTAATGCATCAGCGAGGTCTTCATCTACGATAATCGGCCCCCTGGAGGTATTTAAAAGGAACGCGGATCTTTTCATGCTTTCGAGGCTCTTTTTATTGATCAGTCCTTTTGTTTCAGGGAATAACGGGCAATGAATACTTACTACATCAGATTTGGCTAAAAGTTCTGGTATTTCTGCCCATTTAAAATTGGAGCGATGAGACTGGTCATTCCAATGACGGCTGTTCCCGATAATATTCATGCCGAATGCAGTTGCTACATCGCCTACCTGCTGGCCAATTCTCCCGAATCCAATAATGCCTATTGTTTTGTTTGCAAGTTCAATCAATGGATAATTCCAATAACACCAGTCAGCGGAATCTGCCCATTTCCCTTCCATAACCGTATCGCTATGCCTTTGTACGTGCAGGCATAATTCCAACAATAAAGCAAAAGTCATTTGAACGACCGATGTGGTTCCATAACCGGGTACATTAGAAACAATGATGCCTTTTGCTTTTGCAACATCTGTATTTACGATATTATATCCTGTGGCAAGAACGCCTATGTATTTTAAACCAGGTAGATTGTTTAACGCTTCCTCTCCTACCGGCGTTTTATTGGTGAATATCGCTTCTGCACCTGTTGCACGTTCAACAACTTTATCAACCGGCGTTCGGTCGTAAATAACTACGTCTCCTGCTTTTTTCAACTCATCCCAGCTTAAATCACCGGGATTTAATGTGTAGCCATCCAGTATTACAATCTTCATATATGTTACTATTTATTAAAACTAGCTCCTCCCGGAGTTTCAAAATTAGCCCACCTTGCCGGTGAAAAGTCACTCTTTTTTATTGTTCCGGCTAAATGCACCGTTGCGTCATTGTTGCGTCGCACTCTTGTACGGTTTGTTGAATTTGCATCACCTTTTTTTATAAGAGCTAGTTTTTCTGGTAAAAGGAATAATTGAAATTGAAACCAAAGATGCTCACCGGTTTGCCGATAAAGTGATTCGCCATTCGGCTTCGCTCAGGGTACCCTTTTAACAGGCGCACGATAAAAAACTCCTCCGCTCTGTTCAATTCATAACGAAGAGTTGAACTGAGCGTAGCAACGATGATCCTATAAAAAACTACTGCTGGTATCAAAAACAGCAACCACTTTTCATGGTCGGCACAAGTTAATGTTAATAACAGAAATGAGACGGACAACCTCGGTAAATTCAGTCCAATCGCCCGCCTACTGCATGTTAGCCTGAGAAGCCTGGGGTAAAAAGCTATAGTTGTAGCAAACACGATAAAGGCTTACTATTTCCTGCTGCGTTGGAACCCTGGGGTTATTAGCCGGACTGCCACTCTTTAAAGCATCCGACGACATCTTTTCTAAAAGGCTCTCAAACTTTTCGTGGTCTATCCCATAATTTTTAAGGTTGGGGATATTTAGATCCGAACATAATTTTTTCACTTCGTCAATAGCAAAAGATGCGGCCTCCTGGTCCGAACTAAATTCTGTTTCGCCTGTAAATATTCTTCCCAGGTCTGCCAGCTGTGTCATGCAATTTTCTTTGTTAAATTCTAATACAGCGGGTAAAAGCATGGCATTTGAAATACCATGCGGTACATGAAATAAAGCGCCGATAGGGCGAGACATTCCGTGAACCAGGGCAACCGAAGCATTCGTAAAAGCCATCCCTGCCTCTAACGAACCTAACGACATCGCCTCTCTTGCCTGAAGATCATTTCCATTATTATAAGCACGACGGATGTTCTGAACAATCAATTTCATAGCAGACAAGGCAAGTGTATCGGTAAGCGGATGTGATTTCCTTGATAGATAGGCTTCAATTGCGTGGGTTAAAGCGTCGACACCCGTAGCTGCCGTCACGGCTTTTGGAGACGATACAGATAACAACGAATCTACAATAGCAACTTCAGGCATAAAGGCTGGTTGCTTTATCATCATTTTTTCATCGTTCTGTGAATTGATGATGACAGTCACATCGGTTGCTTCAGAACCGGTACCTGCAGTAGTTGGAATAGCTATATGAGGTACAGGCATTGCGGAAGCTTTCTTTTTACCTCCCATATATTCGCCGATATAACCGCTATTTGAGGCTAAAACCGAGACCGCTTTTGCTGTATCAATACAACTTCCGCCACCCAGCGAAATAATGAGATCGCAGCTTTCATTATGATATTTCTCCAACGCCCCGCTAACATGTTTATCAGTTGGTTCTGAATTTACGCCGACATATACAGTAGTTTCAATGCCTTCTTTTTGCAAATACTTTTTGCAAGAATCTATATTTCCAAGGCCTTGCATTATGCTGTCGCTAATAATTAAGGCCTTTTTTCCTCTTAAAGCTGCTTCTGGTCCAACTCTTTCGAAAGAATTGCCTCCGTAAACGATTGTTCCCGGCGCCCTGAAAAATGAATAATTTTCCAACTTTAATTCCTCTCTGTATTAATGTATGTAATCACTTATCCCAGTTAGGCTTTAAAATCTAAGTTTCCTGTAATGCGGGTACCGTCTTTTTTAAATGTTTCGACGTATATCCTGATCCTCTCTTTAGCAACTTCAAGATTGGTATTATTAAGGTTGATATTCAATAGATCGATGAACCATGGTAGTTTTACTTCACTGTTGATATAAGCCACCGCTATCTCTCTTGCGATTGGCAAAGTGGTAGTTTTCGAAGTATCAAACACGTCTTTGTTGCTGGCTTTCAATAGCTTATCATACTCTTGTTGCAATAATTCTTCAAACAGCTTCATGGTAAAAGCATCTCCTGCCTTTACCCCGGTTTGTGGGTCGTCGTCAGTTAATTTGGCTCCTTTGTGTACCCATTCCCATAAAATGCTCAGCCTGATTTCCCCGGTTGCCATATCTTCCATCAGGTATAATATGTCATCGTTTCCAAAAAAGTCAGCAGGCTTAAGAGCTGCAGCCTGCATTCCCTGGCCGAAAGCATTTCCATACTGGATAGCCACACTTAAAAGGTTGCGGGCACCGCGAATAGTTGTTGGCGCGGCTTCAATAAGAATAAGCCCGTCAGCATCCTGCTGGGTATAGGTAAGCCTTGGAAATTCTCTTCCTAACTGGTTTGGCTGACCTGCTTTTTCCCATACAGGCCTGACTATATTTACCATTTTCCAGTGTGCTACCCATTTTCCGCTGGCTCCTTCGCGCTGTTCCCGCTCTGCACCGGCAACAGCTTTTTTCATACTTGCAGTTACACCTTCCTCCGAACCGACGGGAATGTTTGGCTCCATTCCGCCTTGCCAAAGGGCAAAGTTGCCGTTAAGATCAGGCGTGTTAACAGCACATCTTACCCGATTTTCGTAGTTTCGCATATAGCCGTAAGTCATTGTAATGGCTTCGATATCGGGGTTGATGAAGCTATTATCCCAGGCCATCGCATCTGCTACGCTATTAATGTAATCCCAACGGCCGGTATTATAACCTACGAAATGTTTTCCAAGGGAAGCCCGGATTTCCATTAACTGGTGCGTTGCTTCAAGCTGCTCGACAAGCAGGTAAACTTTAATAGTTCCAACAGGCAGGTTAAGATGATTTTCAAGAGCAGTGATCATATCGTTCCAAAGCGCCGCTTCTCCTGCTGTTTGAATTTTCGGCAAATACAATACGATTGATGAACCTGCTTTCTGCAGCTCCTGGTAGTTGTTCACAACGTATAAACTCATGTCCACAATGGACGCCGCCATGGCTACCCCGTCGGCATCGATCATATGACGGTCATCGAGATGTAGACCACGGGCACGAAAGAGTTTGGTGGTAAAATCGAGCTGCTGTCTCCAATCTGTTACAATACTCTGTCCAAAGAAGCTCATTGCCCACCTGTTCATTTCAGCAGCTACAACCTCTGCTGCCTTCAAAAACACCGGGTCTTTGCTAATAGCCAGCTTAAGGTTGCGCTGGTTATCAAGCGACATTGTCTGAACTTGTCCGAGTGCGTCTTCTGCGTCGAACATCCACCCATCGGCACCAGAAAGCAAGGCGTAGGCAACATTGCGGATACTGCTTTCAATTGGCGCGTTTGGTTTTGCGGCCGGACCGGTTCCCTGTATCCATTGTCTTTGCAGGTCAGCAGGAATAACAGCACCTTCAAACTTACCATCCCGTGCATCCTGTACCTTTATATTTGTTCTGGGAATATAACTTCCAGGGTCCAGGAAGGTGATCCTTTTTTTCTGTTGTTCCCTTTCTGCTCTTCGTTTTATACGGGCCTGCATTGCCTCTTTAATTTCTTTATTAAAATCGGCTAATGCAGAAAGGGCGGCAAGCGCTTCCGGCGTATAAATATCACTATAGGTTTCCTGCAGGTTTCCGTTGATCGTAATTTTGCTTGTCATGTTATAGGAAGTGTGTTCGGTTGGATGTAAATTTTGTAAAATTAAAGGTTGTAACGGACGGTAGCGCCCATCCCTTACAACAAAGATCATTATATCCCTGGGACTGCAATCCTTGCTTTTCTCCTGTTCACTCCGAAAACAAAGGAAGCAATTAAAACGATTGCGACGGCTAAAATGGCGATATAAATAAAACCGGTAGAAACATCAGGTAGGGCAGTGGTTGCGGCTGTCTCCATCATTTTATATGTCGGTATTATCCATGTTATAACGTATGCCTGTAAAACGGTTAGGATACAAACAACAAAAAGCATAATGAAGCTGTGTTTCACTGTAAATCGGAAAAGCTCTGATTCTTTACCGACCAGGCCTACCGCAGCAGCCCCGATTGCTATGGATTGCGGGGAAATCATTTTACCTGTCACTCCACCTGAAGCGTTTGCCCCCACCGTTACTAACGGATCAACTCCTATTGCGTTAGCAGATGAATATTGAAGTTTGCAGAATAATGCATTTGATGAAGTGTCGGAGCCTGTCAGAAAAACCCCCAACCATCCCAGTATAGGTGAGAAGAAGGGGAATAAAGCCCCGGTACTTGCCAAGGCCATCGCCATTGTATTCGACATGCCGGAGTTATTTGCAAGGAAAGCAAACCCTACAACTGATGCGACAGTCACTATCGGAAATTTTAACTGGTTTAATGTTGCAAAGTAGGCTTTCGCGCCTTCTTTAAAGCTCAGTCCGATTAATGGCAACGAAATAAATGCAGCAATGAGCAACGCGGTACCAGGACTGGAGAGATAATTGAATTCGAAAGGTTTTATAACAAGCGGAGTTCCGTCGGCTTTTAGCATTGAATTTTGTAATCCTGGTACATCAAACTTTATATGACCAATAGAGTTGAGGCTTGCCTTAACAGGTTCGAGACCCCAGGCTATTACCATGATGGTGAGGATGATAAAAGGAGACCAGGCTCCGATAACCTCTCCTGCCGAATATTTTAGTTCGGTGTCGATCGTTTGTTGCGGTTCTTCTTTAAAGCGCCAGATCGTTTTTGGCTTCCAATATTTCAAAAGTACCATCAGAGAAATAATCGAAGCGAGGCCGGCGATTACATCGGGAAGCATCGGTCCCATATAATTTGAACAAAACCATTGAAAGAATGCGAATGATACCCCGGAGACCAATACGGCAGGTAAGACTTCCATAGATTTTTTGAAGCCACACATCAACAATACCAGGTATAAAGGAACTATGATTGACAGGATCGGAAGTGTTCTTCCTACCATTTGCGAGATCGCCAACTCCGGTATGTCAGATACTTTAGCGGCAATGATGATTGGCGTGCCGATAGCACCAAAAGCGACTGGGGCTGTATTGGCAATCAGGCAGATTCCTGCAGCATACAATGGATTAAATCCAAGCCCTACCAGCATTGCCGCGCTGATTGCTATGGGCGCGCCAAAGCCTGTAGCGCCTTCGAGGAATGCACCAAAAGAAAAAGCAATTAGAAGCGCCTGCAGCCTCCTGTCGGTTGTAATAGAAGCCATGAAATTTTTGATTATTTCGAAGCGGCCACTTTTAACCGTAATATTAAAAAGGAAAACTGCGCTGATAATGATCCAGCAGATAGGAAACAAGCCGTATAACATTCCATGAACTGTAGATAAAACTGCAAGCTTTGCCGGCATTCCGTATAACAATATTGCCACTAATATGGCCACCACTACTGTTAGTACACTGGCTTTGTAGCCTTTCATTTTCATTATTATCAAAGCCAGGAAAATAAAAAAAATGGGGATCGCTGCGGCGAGGGCCGAAAAGGCAATGTTTTGTAAGGGGTCGACTATTTGAGTCCAATTCATATGGCTTTCGTTTAATTTTTTTCTAGTGCTTTTATTTGCAGGAACTGTGAATTGCAAGTTCACTGCTCAAGCCGTTATTTTCCAGACTGCAGTACTATTACGCCTATTCCTACTAAAAAAGAAGCAATACGTACAAAAAAAGTAAGTTGCATTGTTTAATTATGTATCGCTAATTGCTTTCAGCACGTCTTATCTTAATAACAACCTTTTTTACAAGGTCATACCCTTCCAATTTCAAATTGGGCCTGTGTGCATCTTTAGGGAACAAAATGAAAATTGTTTCTGTATCTCCTGTATGATACTGGCCTTCTGCATTATAAAAGCCAATATCACGTACCGGGTCGTAAGGCGTTACAAGGGTAGCTGAAGAAAACGGAGCTACTCCTATCTTCTCCTTGCCTTTGACCATTAAATGAATATCACTGTATTTCTGGTGAGCTTCAAAAAGGGTTTTATCTAACTCTTTTAATGGCCCCTCTGTAACAAGTGCATAAACGTTTTCGCCATCTATAAGGTGTTTACCTGCGGTAAGACCCGCAAGTTTAGTGTTCTTTAAATATGCAAATCCTATATCCCACCTTTTTTGGTTGCTCCTGTACTGTTTGGCAAATTCATCCTGGTCGATAGATGTATGGGGAGTAACTTTTAAACCGCCTAACCACTGCTTACTTTTAAACCAGTCGTCAGTTGCACTACTGCCTGAGCCGGAAACTGCATTTGAAGAAGATTGAGTTGAGGAACAATCAGCCAGGCAAAAAACAAGCATTAGCAATGCGGCCACTCTAAAAAACCTGAGGGGAAACTTCATATAATCAAGGATAAATTTTTAACCGTTAACGAAACAATATTAGAACAATTAGAAAGATTTGCCGTCCTATTGTCAAAATTTATAAAGGAGGATACCGTAGCCGACTCCGGCAGGGTCGTTTGTGTTTGCAGATTGAAAGGCCATATATTTTCCATCAGTAGAAACAACGGGATTAGAAGCTTTCCCGCCATCATAGTCGTTGAAACTGGTGAGGCGAACATAATCTTTTCCTGTTCCATCGAGTTTCAGCTTCCAGATGTCAATGTTCCATGGACCGCGTCTTCCTCCGAGCCAGTCGCACTGCCTGTCTGCTTCCACCAGCGTATACTTTCCATCCGGGAAAATACCTTCGCATTCATTGTATGTTTCTGGTTTTTTTGAATGGTTAACTATTGCGCTCGTTTTAAGATCTATGGTCATTACAGAAGCCATGTGGTTGGGCTCGTAGCACACGAAGGTCATTTTAGTATCGTTGTCGTAAAAATCAGCGGCTTCCAAAGTGCAATTTCTATCGGGGCTTTCATGCACTGTCTTCATGTTCAGCAATTTTGGCGTTCCTCCGGTAACATCCAGGTCTGCTACCACCAGCCTCGATGCTCCTTCAGGAATTTCCGGCACCTGGGCATGAACCTGTGAAAACGAAATTTTCATACCTTTCTTTGAAATGGCCATTCCTTCGCTCATCTTTACTCCAAACTTTACAGGTTTTGAACCTTTCTCCTTGCTCAGGAACCAAAGTTCATTATCCCTCGACCGGCTGATATTTATATTCTCAAATTTTTCAGGTCCTATAAGTACATAGTCACCGGTAGGAAGATGCATTACACGAAGGAAAGCACCGCCTGGAACATTGCAGGTTAAACACCTGATAACACCAGTTTCGATATCGTAGACCATGGCGTCGCCAAAACTCTTTGCCATGAAAGCAATATGTTTATTATCAGGAGAAAAATCGGCCCGTTCTCCAAAGTGAGTAACCAGTTTAATATTGGCCGGTAAATGATCAAGGGGATTTCCCGACTTCCTTTGCTGCTTTGCTTGTTGAGCAAAAGAAGAAAAAGGCAGGATAAACACAAGGATAGCGATGATAGATTTCATAAGTGTAACATTAATTAGTGAATAAAAAAGTTTGATAATTTTTTGATTGTTTGATTGTTTGTTTTTCACTTTGTTCCGGCATGGCCTAGCCACCTATTTCGCGGAATATTTGAACGGATCTTCCCTCGGTAAGCATACCAACGTTCTTAAAAAAGGTTTTTGGTACAAAAGCACGGTTTTCATTTCATCAACCACATTTGCTCGTTGTACAAATGGTTATTTTTTCAATTTCCCTGTATTCCCAATCTTCTCAAATTCCTCCAGATCAAGGATGTATATTCCATGGCCTATACCCGCCATCTCGTCACAACGGGCAACCATAAAAGCGATAAATTTTCCATCATCACTAACGACCGGGTTAGTAGCCTTAAACTTCCCGCCGTCATTAAAGTGAGTAATGCGTTCCCATGTAGAGCTGTTGTCCAGCTTTAGCTTATAGAGATCGATGTTTCGGGCAGTGCTTTCAGTAGTACGGTGCCTGCTCGATTCAACTAAGGTGTATTGGCCGTCAGGGAAAATGCCCTCCGGCTCGTTATACGATCCGGAAGATTTTGAATAGCTGCTTAATTTACCTGTTTTTAGATTTAACCCCAGCACTTCTGTACTGTTATTGCCAACTCCGCGTCCGCTTGATTGAACGGTAAGCTCATCTTCATTTCCCGGCCGGAAATTCTGCGGCTCCAACACCGCATCCTTGACTTCTTCCTTCGAATTATCCAAAACTACACGTTGGTTCATTAGCTTCGGAGTTCCCGACGAGTAATCAATATCAGCTAACCATATCTGCCAGAACCTTTTTTGACTGGGGTAAGTACCATGATGTTCTGCCCATGAAATTTTTAGCTGTGTTCTCGACACGGCAGGACCTTCCCATACGTATTCACCTAAACGAACGGGAGGGGTTGTCAGCTTTTTGTTTAGTATCCATAGTTCAGAAAGTTTAAACCTTGCTTCCTGCCAGTTCTCGGAGGGGAAACTTTTAGGACCAATTAGCGCTATATCGCCATTGCTCAGGTATAAGGCTCTTAAATATCCGCCGTGATAATAGTGGTGCGTTAAAGGACGTACTTCCTTAGTTGCTACATCCATTTCATAAACATCTCCAAATGATCTCGCAACAAACAAAAACTTTTTTCCATCAGGAGACCAATCGGGCCTTTCTCCAAAGTAATTCATCCGTTTTATAAAGGATGGGAAGGTAGTATCTGTCCATTCATTTTGTGTTCGCTGCTGCGCATTGGATGTGGCTGTTATAAAAAAAATGCCTGTAAAGAAAATGCATCTTACAGCAGCTTTTTTGCACTGAAATGCATAC
>JAQBNO010000064.1 GCA_028288485.1 Segetibacter sp. | reverse complement strand
CAAACGCTTACTTCCCTGGTCATCAGTAGCAAAATTGATAATGGCAGTATTTCAACTTATAACTGGAAGGGTTCACTTTCTAAACTGGCGTCTACCGACGTTAATTTAAATAGTTTAACTACAACCGCCGGCAATCATATACTCACTGTTTATATAACTAATCCAAATAGCAACCCAGACGAAGATGTTACAAATGATACATTTAGTATAGCTTACCAGTATTATGTTCCCGTTGAGACTGTTTCAGAAAGTTTTGAGACTACTTCATTTGTACCGGCGGCATGGGATATTGTAAACCCTGATAATTCTATTTCATGGAAACGTGTAACAGGTTATGCAAAAACCGGTAATGCCAGCGTTGTGGTTAACAATTATGACTATACCAACAAAGGCGAGAAAGATGACTTAAGGTTGCCCGAGGTTACACTTACAGGTATGGACTCTGCTTTCCTTTCGTTCCAGGTTGCGGCTGCGGCGTACACTACACTTTCTTCAGGCGACAATGAGTGGGATACTTTGGAAGTATTAATAAGTACCGATTGCGGGCAAAATTATACAACATTGTATAAAAAATTCGGAAGTAACCTGGTAACCAGGATCAGCTCTACCACGAACGAGTTTAGACCTGCTGCAAACGAGTGGAGAAAGGATTCAGTCGATCTCACAAATTATATCGGTACCAATAATGTTCTACTTGCCTTCCGAAACACCAATGGTTATGAAAACAATATTTATCTCGACGATATTAATGTGAGGACGGTAAAAATAAATCCTAATTTAAAAAGCCAGGGTTTTTTGGTCACTCCTAATCCTACACGTGGAGTAATAACCGTTCAATTTTATCCGCAACCTGCTAACCTCAGGGGCGTGCAAGTTTATAATACTGCCGGGCAAAAAATTGCAGAAGTACTAACCAATGGCCAGGCTAATAACCTTTATAGTATTAATATCGCAAACCAGCCCGCAGGAATGTATATTGTCAGAGCTGTATTTACTGACAGGGTGATTACAAAGAAAATATTGAAACAATAAATCGCAAACCGCTAAAGGGGCTTTACCAGAAGCTCCTGATCTTTTCGAGTACAGGTATCTTCTAAAGATTCAACCCTTTGAAAGTTGGTGTTCGATTGCTTGATTATTCCACCTGTTTCACAGCCGGCTATTCAAATCGACGTCTGCCGGCCTGAAGCTAGCATTCGTTGATTTATTTAATATCGCGTACCAGCAACATATCTTATTGCTCCGTAGAGCAAAATGTTGGTAGAAACCAACGCAACACCAGATGAAGCGTGCCGTAGGTACCCGATATTGTTCGCACCCAGGCACGATAATTTTCCCCTCGCCATTCTTCTACCGATCTTAAACCCCTCCGGGTTGTAAGCCTAAGTTAAAGACAGTAAGATATCATTGCCTATTCGTCGAGAGTTAGAAGCAGTATACGTATAAACAAGAAAGCGTTTGGAGGGATAAGCAAGACTTGTTAAGAACTTTAAAAGCTATGGTATTAATACCACGTTTCGCGGACCCGGAATCTAAATTAATTTTTAGATAACCGTTAACCGGAGACTTTTAACTGGTCCTCGAATTAACTGAGCTTAAAAGAGCAAATAAGCCGAAATTGAGAACGCTTTCTCTTCATTTATTGCATTGAGTAAAAAACAATTTTTTTATTTCCAATAGGTTTTCAATAAATTTCCATTTTTACTCCTCAAAGGTAGTCGGCCTTACTATAACCTGCTTCCCTTACGGTTGAATGCCATTAACTGAATTTATTTTTAATGATAAACCATAGTTCCGTACGCCCATTTTGTGTTGCTGTTGTTATGCTGATAACAACAGGTTTTTCTTATGCCCAACAACCATTGCTGATTTCTGAAGCAATCAATAACGGCCTGTCGAATTATCAAAGTATTCGTGCCAAACGTAATTATTTCAATTCTTCGAAAGAGCTGGTGTTAAATGCACGCAACGAATATCTTCCGAATATTATTGGTGGTATGCAGGTGGCTTATGGTACTGTAAACGCCCAGTTTGGCGCCCTGGGGCCAGGTAGTGTACAAGGTTTGTCTTCGTCAGGACCGTTTGGAGCAACACAGAACTGGATTGCTGCTTTTGGTTCTCAATACGTATTAAATGCAAATTGGGAAGTATTTACTTTCGGCCGGCTGAAATCAAGAATAAATTTTGCGCAGGCAAGGGCAAATACCGACTCTGCCGATGTTTTTCAGGAGCAGTTTATACAAGGTGTAAAAATAGCAGATGCTTACCTGAACCTGCTGATAACCCAAAGGTTAATTAAAGATGCGCAGGCTAATTTGGAAAGGGCAACGGGCATACAAACGGTTGTGATAGCCAAAGCTAAATCAGGACTTATTGCAGGTGTAGATTCGTCGATTGCAAACGCACAGGTTTCAAGTGCAAGAATTGCGGTAATTGATGCTATTGGCAGGCAGCAGGAAACACGTAACCAGTTTGCGCAGTTAATGAACGCCGCACCTGTACCGTACGAACTCGACACTTCTTTCTTCTTTAAAAATATACCGGTCGAATTTAGCGTGGAAGCTGCAATCGAAAAAAATCCGCAGGTGCAGTTTTATAAAGCACGCATTTTGCAAAGCGACGCTAATGCAGAATTATTAAAGAAAAGCATTCTTCCGGGGGTTAATCTTTTCAGCATCTTTCAATCAAGAGGTTCGGGCTTCAAGAGAGATTATAATCCGGCTGACAACGGTAACTATTCAAAAAGTATTCTTGCCGGGCTCAACCCTTCGAGAAGCAACTATGTAACGGGCGTTTCTTTTGCCTGGAACATTACAAGTATTGCCAGGATGAAGCACCAGGTAGCATCGCAGAACTTTTTATCAAAAGGATTTACTGAAGAATATAACCTCATAACTACCCAATTAAAAGACCAGTTGGTACTTGCAGATGAGCGGATAGAAAATACGATGTTACGATTTAGAGAAGTTCCGGTGCAACGCAAAGCCGCCTCTGATGCCTACCTTCAAAAAAGTGTGCTGTATAAAAACGGCCTGACGGATATAACAGACGTTCAACAGGCTTTATTTGCATTGAACAGGGCAGAAACTGATGTGAGCATTTCTTATATCAACGTATGGCAGGCTTTGTTGCAAAAGGCGGCAGCCTCGGGTGATTTTGATTTATTTATGAGGCAGGTGAGGTAGGGGAGGAGAGTTTTGGTTACAGGAGTTGCAGGTTCCAAGTTACCGGATGCCGGTTTCCAGTTGTTGGTTGAAAGTTGACAGGGCTGTAACCAAATGCCAGTGACAGGTTGTAGGTTTACGCGCCACAGTGGCCGACCCTGTTTGGTGATCATATTTTTTAGCCCCCGGCTTACATTCCTGAAGAGAAGTAAACTTTTTAAATAGCTGCAGGATGCGGCTGTTAGAAATCACCGGTACACGCTGGCGGTTAGGGGAAATTTTTTCAAACGCGACAGGCCAAATTGATGTACGTTTGAAGTTTGACGTTTCATTTTTGTCGTTTCACGTTTCACGTTTGACTTTCAGCACTGCAGTAGAAATTTTATATGCTCGATAATGAACGGGACGCTGAAGAGTGCGACGCAACGGAGGTCACATAGTAGTACAATAGCCGGGTCCATAAAATAAAATGAATGAATTTAATACGTTTTGCATTACGGAAACCTATTAGCATCCTGGTGCTTGTTGCAGGTTTATTTTTCTTCGGTATAAAGGCGGTAAGTGATATTAAGATTGATATTTTTCCAAATATTGACCTGCCGGTTATTTATATTTCTCATCCTTATGGCGGCCTTACTCCCGATCAGATGGAAGCCTATTTTGGTAAGAACTATGTGAACCTGATGTTGTACGTGTCGGGAGTCAAAAGCATTGAAACCAAAAACATACAATCGCTTACGTTAATGAAGCTTACCTTTTATGAGGGTACGAACATGGCGCAGGCGGCCGCAGAGGTTTCTGCATTCAGTAACCGTGCACAAACCATTTTTCCTCCGGGAACTTCGCCGCCCTTTATCATTCGCTTTGATGCATCGACATTGCCGGTAGGACAACTGATTTTAAGCAGCCCGATAAGGACCAATAACGAACTGCAGGACCTGGCAAACGTGTATATCAGGTCTGGTTTTAGTTCTATTCCCGGGTTGGTTTCGCCTGCGCCGTTTGGCGGTAATTCGCGGACTATTCTTATTAAAGCAGATCCCGACCTGCTGCGTTCTCATAATATGTCGCCCGACCAGTTAGTGGCAGCTTTGAGGATCAACAACCAAACGACCCCCGCAGGTAACGTTCGTATCGGCGATAAAAACTATTTTACTCCTACAAACACCACCATTAAAAACGTCAAGGATTTTGAGGATATTCCTTTGTTCACAGGTGGCGTTCAGAATTTATACCTGAGGGACGTAGCTACCGTTGAAGATGGAGCCGACGTAACCAGCGGTTATGTATTGGTGAACGGGAAGCGATCGGTGTATTTACCTATCACCAAATCATCTTCGGCATCTACCTGGGAAGTTGTGAAGGCGCTTAAAAAGGCGATACCGCGCTTTGAAGCATTATTGCCGCCCGACGTAAAGCTGAATTATGAATTCGACCAATCGGTATATGTTATTAACTCTGTAGAAAGCCTGCTGACAGAAGGGATTATTGGCGCCATACTTACGGGATTAATGGTATTGCTTTTTTTAGGCGATTGGAGGGGTGCAGTAATTGTGATCCTGACTATCCCTACCTGTATAATTTCCGGTGTTTTGTTTTTGAACCTGTTCGGTCAAACCATTAACATCATGACTCTCAGCGGCCTTGCTTTGGCCATCGGGATACTTGTAGATGAAAGCACGGTAACGATTGAAAACATTCACCAGCACATGGGTATGGGTAAACCGAAGGCGTTGGCAATCTGGGACGCCTGTAAAGAAATTGCCTTTTCCAAATTGCTGATCCTTTTGTGTATCCTCGCGGTATTTGCGCCGGCATTTACAATGGGTGGTATTCCGGGTTCCTTATTCTTGCCGCTTGCACTTGCTATCAGCTTTTCAATGATCACTTCTTATCTTTTGTCGCAAACCTTTGTGCCTGTTTTGGCCAACTGGATGATGAAAGAACACAACAAGGAGCACGCAAAGAGTAACGGGCAAATGTTTAAGAAAGCAAAGAATGAGGATGACGGGATTTTTATAGAATCGGGGATTAGTGAAGAATCGGAAAAAAACACGTGGCAGCAGCGGGAATTAGAGCAGTACCAAATGGGGTATCATGGTAAAAAGATTAGCAGGTTCGACAAGTTCAGGTTACGCTTCGACAGGTCTATCAGCCGGATGATGCCGGTAAGAAGGCCAATAGTGTTGATTTACCTTGTTTGCACCGTTGCTTTAGCTGCATTCTTTATTACCATCATTGGAAGAGATGTGTTACCGAGATCAAACGCGGGGCAGTTCCAGGTGCGCATAAGCGATGCTGATGGAACAAGGATTGAAAAAACCGAGCAGGATGTATTGAAAACGCTGGATGTATTGTATGAGTTGGTAGGGAAAGAAAATGTATCTATCAGCAGTACAATGGTAGGCATGCATGGATCGCAGTTTTCAACCAACCCTATTTACCTGTTTATGGCGGGGCCGCAGGACGCGCTGTTGCAGGTAGCATTCAGGGAAGATTATAATGTAAATATGGATGAGTTGAAAGATGAATTCAGGGCGAAAATGAAAAAGGCGCTGCCCCACGTTGCATTGTCTTTTGAGCCTATAGAACTCACCGACAAAATCCTGAGCCAGGGCTCTCCTACGCCAATAGAGGTAAAAGTTTTAAGCAAGAACAAAAAGCAGAACGAAGAATATGCGTATAAGGTAATTGATAAATTAAAACAGATACCATACCTGCGAGACGTTAAGCTTGGATCTGCGATTCACTCTCCTGCAATCAGTATAAACATCGACCGGGTAAAGGCGGCGCAGCTTGGCACCAACCTCACTGAAATTTCCCGCTCTTTGGTGGCCGCGACTTCTTCTTCCCGCTACACCGAAAGAAATATCTGGATTGATCCAAAAGTATCGTTAAGTTATAATGTGCAGGTACAGGTTCCCATAAATGAAATGACCAGCATTAACGACATCAACGAGATACCTGTAACTCCGAACTCGGCGCGACCAGTTCTGGGAGATGTTGCCACGATAACAATGGATACCATTTATGGCCAGAATGATAATATAGGAAGTATGCCTGTATTATCGGTAACGGCGAACTTGTTTAAAAAAGACCTTGGAACTGCAACGAAGGACGTAGATCAAGCCATCAAATCGATCGGTGAGCTGCCGCGCGGATTAAACATAGAAACAAGGGGTTTGGTACAGGTACTTACCGAGACCTTAGACAGTCTTCAGTCAGGATTGCTCGTCGCTATCAGCGTTATATTTTTAATGCTCGCGGCTAACTTTCAGTCGTTTAAAGTGTCGTTAGTCGTGTTGTGTACAGTTCCGGCCGTTATAGCCGGTTCTTTAGGCCTGTTATTACTCACCGGTTCCACGCTCAACCTGCAGTCTTATATGGGAATGATCATGTCAGTCGGGGTATCTATTTCTAACTCAGTTTTACTCGTAACCAATGCCGAAGAGTTGCGGCTGCGAAATGGCAATGCTTTACTATCGGCAAAAGAGTCGGCCTCTGTACGTTTACGGCCGGTTTTAATGACCAGCGTTGCAATGGTAGTGGGCATGATGCCGATGGCATTGGGCCTGGGTGAGGCCGGAGACCAGTCGGCACCCTTAGGGCGCGCCGTCATTGGTGGATTGGTGGCATCAACATTTGCGGCTTTATTGATCCTGCCATTGGTATTCGCATGGGTACAAGGTAAAACAAGCACCGAATCTGTTTCACTTGATCCCGAAGATCCTGAAAGCAAACATTATATAGCTTCGTTGTACGAGCACCCCGCACCACCGGTAAATGCTAACCATATTTCAAAATAAGATATTTTTATTTTTATGATCCCGGCTACATTGCTACTATTGATCTTTTCTTGCGTCGCACTCTTGTACGTGTTGTTCGCTATGCAACACATTCCTTTAGCAATCGCCGGCCTCCGGCTGGTGATGATTAAAAAGCGGCATCCTGCCGCTGTTAGAAAAATGAGGCACGTTTCTTTGCATGTTACGTGCAAGCCGGAGGCTACTGACTTCCGTTTACTTTTATTGGCCTTACCTGCATGTATGCTGATCCTCGAGAGTTGCGGTGCAAAAGAAGAAAAGAAGAAGGTCGAAAAAACG
>JAQBNO010000062.1 GCA_028288485.1 Segetibacter sp. | reverse complement strand
AAAAAAAACCCGGAGTTAAGCTCCGGGAATAATTTTCAATCTAATTGACTTGATGACGTCCTAACTATGGACTATGGACTATTTCTTCATATACATCACTTCCTTCACCAATTTCACCGTTCTTGGAATATCAGGAAGATAGGCCGCTACCAGGTTTGGAGCATAGTGCATTGGTGCGTCGGCACTGGTAATACGGCGGATAGGCGCATCCAAATAATCAAATCCTTCTTTCTGAATGCGGTAGGCAATTTCTGAGCTTACAGAGGCAAAAGGCCATTGCTCTTCAACAATTACCAGCCGGTTTGTTTTCTTAACACTTTCCAGGATAGTATACCAATCCAAAGGACGAATGGTTCTAAGATCAATTACTTCTGCCTCCACGCCTTCTTTCGCCAGTTCTTCTGCAGCACCTAATGCCACTTTCATCATTTTATTAAAAGAAACGATGGTTACATCCTTTCCGGGTCTTTTAATATCAGCCTTTCCAATCGGGATATAATAGGTCTCTTCAGGCACTTCACCTTTCTCACCATACATTACTTCACTTTCCATAAATACCACCGGGTCGTTGTCGATAATAGCACTTTTCAACAATCCTTTTGCATCGTATGGATTAGAAACAGATATAACTTTTAAACCAGGAATATTTGCGTACAGGCTTTCAAAAGAGGTAGAGTGCTGCGCACCCAATTGACCTGCACTTCCGGTAGCTCCACGAAAAACAATAGGACAACCAACTTGTCCACCACTCATGGCCAACATTTTACTGGCCGTATTTAAGATCTGGTCCAGCGCCAGTACTGCGAAGTTCCAGGTCATATATTCAACAATAGGACGAAGACCGTTTTGCGCCGCACCTACCGCAATTGCTGTAAAACCTAATTCTGCAATCGGCGTATCAATCACTCGTTTCGGACCAAATTCTGCCAGCATTCCCTGGCTAACTTTATAAGCACCATTATATTCCGCCACTTCCTCACCCATCAAAAAGATTTTTTCATCTTTTCTCATTTCTTCACTCATGGCTTCTCTAAGAGCTTCTCTATACAGTATCGTGCGCATATTTTTGATGGAATTATTTGGTATAATAAAGGGTTGCTTTATTAAAAGCATCGCAAAAATATAAGATTATAGATTACAATCCCAAAAAACTGCCCCACAAGCAATTAAGGCACTTTAAAACTCTTTAAGGGGTGTTAAAGGAATAAATCATTCCAAATTATTTCTCCTGCCTCCGGCTTCACACTTCCTGTTCAATCATCACTACACATTTAATAAAAAATCCCGCTAATCATATTAGCGGGACCAGCTTTAGTTGCTATAGTGAGGGTTAGAAAACATTATAGGCTACGCTTACATAGTATAACGCCCCAATAGAGGGGTTACCAAATGCGGTAGTATAATAATGGTTGGTTATGTTGGTTCCACCGAGCTTAATCATTGATTTAATGGATGGGAATTTATAATTCACCTGTGCATCAACTGTATGAAAAGCAGGCACATCACCGGCACCAAAATCATTTTCGTAATAAAAAGCATCCTGGAACTTGTATTGGATCGTAAATCCTACCCTCTTTTTATAAAGAAAACCTGTGTTGGAAAGTCCGAAATTTGAGCGGTATTTAGGTGTATTAAAATACGTAATGAAATTGGCAGGAACATTTGTTATTACATCGGAATAAAGATTTCCGTTTACGGAAAAATTGTTTGGCAACAGGTATTCAGCAGATGCTCCCCAGCCGTGCGTGTTTACTTTTTCGGTGCTGTTTGCTGATACTGAATAGATCTTATAATTAGCCAGTCCAGCTAAAGTTCCGTTTGATGATTGTAAAGCTGTTTTACGGCCGATAAAATTTTCATATTCCGACAAGTATCCATAGACATCAATCAACAGTCTTCCGCCGATTAATGTTTTGTATCCTGCTTCATAAGACCTCGCAATTTCGGGCTTGTATTCTGCAAAAGTTTGCTGCTTAAGTAAGCCCGGATTTGGCGTTCCTGCTGCTATACTTGCCCCAAATGCCTGCACACTTTCAACAGTATATACAGGGTCTTTATCAAAATTATAATGTTGGCGAAGCTGCGGCAGTCCACCAATCAAACGTATTCCTCCACCAATAACGAGGTTGATCCACTGATTTTGGGTGGAAGGAAAACGATAGGCAGTTTGGTAGCTAAGTCGAAGATTATTGTCTTTGGCGACTTTTATCACGGCAGAAAAACGCGGGGTGACCCTTCCTTTAAAGTTTTCGTTTTTATCATATCGGCCCGAAACGGTTAATTTCAGAACATCGTTGAAAAGCTTCTTTGACGCCAGGGCATAAGCGCCAAATTCCTGGATGTTAATACGGCCTGCGGTATCGGCAAAAATGGTTCCATTTGAGTTCAAGACATATTGCTTATAATTTGCTCCCACCAATACTTCTGCAAATTTTATTTTATCTGTCAGATTGTATTGCCCTTCGGTCATGTACAAAGAGCTCTTATCTACAAATAATCCACCACCATTCGAGATTGGTCTTGCTGCAACTGAATCAAAAATGCGTTGAAATTGTGGCGTTCCTGCCTCCGGTCTTCCGCCGTCTGCTAAATTTCGGGCAGCGGTATGATATGCACTCGTATTATTTATCATTACTCCCTGTGCAGTAGCTGCTGCCTGTTGCTGTGTTTGTCCCGCCGCCATTGCTGCTGCAAATGCCTGTTGAAAAGTAGTAATTGCTCCGGTTGCGAACGCAGCAGTATATTGCGGGTACCAGCTTCCTGCAGCGTTGGCAGGATTATAACTGCGTTTCCAACCTTCGTTAAACAACTGGCTTGTCGCGGTGGCATTAAAAGACTTTCCTGCATCTTCCTGCGTGGTGTACGCTCTCCAGAACCAGTTTTTATGCCTCAATTCAACTTTATATTGAGCCATTTTGAAATCCTTCAGACTATACCTGTCACTGCCGGTATAAACGGTTGTACCTGAACCCCAGTTGGCAGTTAATGATCCTTCAAGACCGGGTGTCAAATTATAATAAAGACCTCCGGATAAACGCAGGTTTTTTGTTGTGGGATCTATGATGTCCTGCTCTCTATAGCCCGTACGTGAAACATTTAAGGCTGATGAGAGATAGGGAGACATTATAGCAGTCAGTTGTTGCTGACGTGCGGGATCGCCTCCTGCAGCCTGCGCAATTACTCCCTGCAGAAAAGGAGTAGCTTGTGGGTTACGAATGTCTAGTGATGTTTCGTCACCATAAACATTCACCCCCTGGAAATTTGGGTCGTTCGCCCGCTCTCCTGCTGTAATTTTCCCGGTTGCAGGATTATTACCACGGTTAAAGTTGCGGTAGTCTTGTGCAACCCAATCTTTTGCGCGTATATATTGACCTCCTAATTTAAAAGCGAACTTCTCAGACAATTTTCGTCCGTAACGGAAACTAATATCATGGTAACCTGATGCTTCACGTGCATCATCGGCAATGTGCATAATTCCTTCCTTTACCTGCACACTCAGTCCCTGGTACTTGAACGGATTTTTACTGTTTATTATCAACGTGCCATTCATGCCGCCGGGACCGTATAAGGCTGAAGAAGCTCCACCAAGAAGTTCCATACTCTCCACATCGAGTTCGGTTAACCCAATCATACTTCCCACCGGGAAATTCAAACCCGGGGCCTGGTTGTCCATTCCGTCTACCAACTGGTTGAGCCGCAGGTTTCCGCTGCCGTTGAACCCGCGGGTACTGGGCGTTTTAAAATTAAGGCTCGACGTAACCAGGTCTACACCTTTTAAATTTGCTACCATATCATAATAATTGGTTGCAGCCGTATTGCGGATATTGGCTGCACTAACCCTCTCGATAGTTACCGGCGATTCGAGAATACGCTCAGGCATACGAGATGCAGAAACCACCACCTCCTGGGCGAGGGCTTTAACAGGATCTAATATAACAACTATTGACTGTGAAGCACTTGTAACCTCTACTTCTCTACTGGCAAAACCAATTGAAGAAAATACCAGTGTAACCGGAAAACTTAGTTTGCTGGTAATTTTGAAATTCCCCTTATCATCAGTAAAAGTTCCCAGGTTACTACCCTTAATTGAAATGGAAACAGCAGAAAGGTTTTCGTTGTTAATGCTGCTTTTTACATTTCCACTTAATGTATTCGTAGTTTGAGCGGACACGGTAATAGAAAACAAGGCACAAGAAAAAAAGCCTGTTATACCAGCGTAGTTTTTTTTCATATTAAAGCAGTTTTTGATAGTTGGAACGACAAATTAGATATACTTTCTTTCGTATAAAAATTTAATTTCTTCTCACCAGTGTATTCAGTAATAAAAATAAAATTTATAGACAAACCATATTATTTTTGACCCATGACCAACCTTCAACTTCCCCAACAAAGCAATTTTTATAGCGGCAAAGTAAGAGATGTATACTCGATTGGTAACGAATGGCTGGTAATGATAGCAAGCAACCGCATTTCAGCTTTCGACGTTATTTTACCAAAACCAATTCCTTATAAAGGACAGGTATTAAACCAGGTTGCTGCTTACATGTTAAACAAAACGGCCGATATATGCCCCAACTGGCTTGTATCTACTCCTGCTCCTAATGCTGCAATTGGAAAACGTTGTGTGCCTTTTAAAGTGGAAATGGTCATTCGTGGTAACTTAACAGGGCACGCGTGGCGCACTTATAAAGAAGGAAAGAGGATACTTTGTGGCGTTCCGCTTCCGGAAGGACTGAAAGAAAACAACTACTTTCACTCCCCATTAATTACGCCCTCTACAAAAGCTGAAGAGGGACATGATGAGGACATTTCAAGGGAGGAAATTATTTCGAAAGGAATTGTAAGTGAAGAAGACTACCAAATACTGGAAGAATACACAAGGGCACTCTTTCAAAGAGGCAAAGAACTTGCGGCAAAGAGAGGATTAATTTTGGTTGACACGAAGTATGAATTTGGAAAGATTGGCGATACCATTTATTTGATGGATGAGATCCATACACCCGACTCATCGCGGTATTTTTACGCCGATGGCTTTGAAGAAAGACTTGCAAACGATCAACCACAGCAACAACTTAGTAAAGAGTTTGTTCGGGAATGGTTGATAGCAAATAATTTTATGGGCAAAGCAGGCCAAACAGTACCCGAAATGGGCGATGATTGGATCCAAACAATTAGTAACCGATACATCGAACTATACGAACAATTGATTGGCGAAAAGTTTGTTCCTGAAAACTTAACCGACCAGGAAACCGAACAACGAATTATTGAAGCCTTAAAGGCCGTAGGAGCAACAGATTGAGAGCCGGATGCCGGTTGCTGGTTACCTGTTATGTAGTGCCGTGCACCTCGCACCGGTAACTGGCAACTTGAAACCGGCAACTTGTATTTTTGGTTCCAGCTTCCCAACCCACATTAAACATCGTTGTGTCACTCACTTGTACGGCAAATCATAATTCAACTTTTCTCGGCACGGTTTACAATAACTCCAATGTTTGGAAAAATAAAAAAATATTTCAAAAAATTAGTTCCTGCATTAACAAGTGAAGACTTGCAGGCGCTTGAAGAAATGCTCACTGCCCAGCACCTCAAAAAAGGAGATTATTTAGTGAAGCAGGGCCAAATCTGCCGTTATGTTTCTTTCATAAACAGCGGCTTGTTAAGGCTGTTTTCGATAGAAGATGGAAAAGAAATCTGCACGGGCTTTGTTCGCGAAAACGATTACATCTCTGAGTATACCAGTTTTCTTACCCAGCAACCCAGCACGGAAAATATAGAAGCTTTGGAAGATTGTGAGGTTATCAACTTGTCGTTTACAAATATGCAGGCACTTTACAAAACCCACCCCGTTTTTGAGCAGTTTGGAAGAAAGATTGCAGAACAACTTTTTATCACCTTATCAAATTACAATACAAGATTACTTGCGCTAACGCCCGAAGACCGGTACAGGATAATTGTAGATACACAACCGTATGTTATACAAAGGGTGCCTCAATATATGGTTGCTTCTTTCGTTGGAGTTTCACCAGAACATTTGAGCAGGATAAGGAAAAAGCTCTCCCAAAAATCTTCTTGATAAATATCAACAAGATTAACACCAGCATTTATTCTCTTTGGCATAACAAAATGTACACGTTATGTCGCCTGAAGCTATTTTCAAAATACTCAATCTTATTGCCGTAACCGGCTGGCTATTTCTTATTGCTTCGAATTGGGTTAACCGACTGCAAAAATATATTCCCGCTGTAATTATCACCCTGCTGGCGATGGTGTATACTTACCTTATTTTTTCCAATTTTCAACCCGCCGAACTGGACGGCTTTTCAACTTTAGCCGGGGTTAAGCAATTGTTCAGTAACGACCGTGTACTTCTTGCCGGTTGGGTGCACTATCTCGCTTTCGATTTACTGACAGGTTGTTTTATTGTAAATAATGCAAGAAAAAACAATATCAATTTCTGGCTCATCCTCCCCTGCCTCTTTCTAACTTTTATGCTCGGCCCTGTTGGATTGCTCCTGTACTTTCTATTGAGGTGGATGATTACTAAAAACTACTTCAGTCAAAACTTTTAATAATGAAATTTTTACAAACACTAAAAGAACGCAACTCACTGCTTTACTGGTTTGGCTCGTTAATGCTTACCGCTGCCGTTATCTGCGTAATGTTTACGCAACTTGATAATACTATAGTGCTTGGTATTAATGCATGGATCAAGCCGATGAAATTTTATGTCTCCATCTGGATCTTCTGCTGGACTATGGCCTGCTTCCTGCCTTATCTGAAGCAGCCGGTAAAAGAAAGAAGTTACAGTATTATGGTAATTGTAGCCATGTCAATTGAGATGGTAATAATTACGTGGCAGGCAGCCAACGGCCGTTTATCGCACTTCAATGAATCCTCGCCTTTGTATGGAATCCTCTTCACCATTATGGGCATTTCCATCACAATTTTAGGTGTGTGGACCGGATATATCGGGTATCTTTTCTTTAAATTGAAGCCGCTAGAATTAGAGGAATCGTACCTGTGGGGAATAAGGTTAGGGATACTTTTCTTTGTTATCTTTTCATTCGAAGGCGGGCTAATGGCTTCAAGATTAGCACATACAGTTGGGGCTGCAGACGGCGGAGAAGGATATGCCCTGGTAAACTGGAGCAAAAAACATGGCGACTTGCGAATAGCGCATTTCCTCGGGATGCATGCGTTACAGCTATTACCCATTGCAGGCTACTTCCTGTTTAAAAAATCGTTATGGACGATATTGTTTGGTATTATGTACGCAACGATAGTAACTGTAATATTTGTAATTGCATTACGGGGATTACCAATAATACCCGTTTAAAATATTCATATAATCTCGGAGAAAAATCAAAAATAGACCGTAAAATTCTTGCTGTTATCAACTCACTTCCGGTGTTGCAATTAATGCAGCAATTGATGGTCTTCATATACGATCTTTAAATGCTTCTTGTAACGACTTTCATGAACAAAAAATGTAAAAAGCAATACCATGGTAACTGCCGGTGAACGTAATGCGACCCTTCGGCTATGCTCCGCGTGAACTGCTCCGGACGGTTCACGTTACAACTAAAAGTTGAACTGAGCGTAGCAACGATTTCAAACCGGAGTAAAAATGCTGGATAAAAAAAATAGAACGGCATCAACTATAACCACATATTTGCAGTTTTAATTGACTTAACACTTTAGTTCAACTGTTTTTATGAAATCAAAGAAGAGATTTATTTTCGCTATAGTTAGCTATTTTATATCAGGTGTATTAAACGGGCAGCAGGTAGAACTCGATCCTATTACAGTTACTGCTTCATTACAACCTGTTACATCGTCTGTTACCGGCCGTAATATCCTGGTTATTAAAGGAGAACAGTTTTCAAAGCTGCCCGTTAATTCCATAGATGAATTGTTACGCTATTTACCTGGAATAGAAGTTCAAATGCGCGGACCAATGGGTGCACAAAGCGACATTGTTTTACGTGGTGGCACTTTTCAACAGGTATTGGTGATTGTAGACGGAATTCGTATCAACGATCCAAACACCGGGCATTTTAATAGTTATATTCCCATAGCTCCTTTTGAAATTGAACGCATTGAAATATTAAAAGGCGCCTCTTCTGCCATTTATGGTTCTGAAGCTGTTGGTGGCGTAATCCACGTAATCACTAAAACTTTCGCTGCAAAAAGGGATCAAAAAAAACAGCAATTAACAGCACAGGGAGCCGCGGGAGAATATGGTTTATTGAACGGGCAGCTGGGTGCATTTTATCAAAATAAAAACACCTCCGTTGCAGCCGGTCTAATTTCAAATAATGCTACTGGCCAGCCTCAACGTGGAACCCATGGTTTTTTCCATAATACCACCGCATCCTTGTCATTCAACCAGTTTATCAATAAAAACTGGAGCATATCTGCCAGGTCGGCTTACGACAAAAGGGACTTTGCTGCCCAAAATTTTTATACCACTTTCTCATCCGACACTGCCTCAGAAAAAGTTACTTCTTTTTGGAACCAGCTCAAGCTGTCGTATGAAAAAGAACATCACAACTTCACCTTCGACGTGGGTTACAAAAAAGTAAAGGATCAATACAAATTCAATTCTGCGGGCACCGCTAATTTAAATAAAAGTGATCTTTTGCAAAGCCTTGCCGTGTATAAATGGGAAGCCGGCGATAAAACGAGTTTTACTACCGGCGCACAATGGGTAAATAAACAAATGGAGTCAAACGACCGCGGTAATCATACGCTTAACCAGGCTGGAACTTTTGTTATTCTGAATCAAAAACTGGGAGAACATTTTTACCTAAACCCTGCTGCAAGATTAGAATGGAACGAAAGAAGCGGATGGGAGTTGGTTCCGCAAATGAATTTATCGTACAAGCTACCTTTTTGGCAAATACGGGGAAGCGCTGGTAAAACCACACGCGATGCAGATTTTACAGAACGGTTTAATAACTACAACAAGGCCTTAGTGACCAGCGGAAGCATCGGAAACCCGGACCTGGTATCGGAACATTCTTTCAGCTATGAAGCCGGTGCAGATTTTTTCGGGATCAGGAATGTGAAAATTGCCGCCACTTTTTTCCAACAGCGTTTTAACCAGTTAATTGACTATGTTCCGACACCTTATGCTGACATGCCCAGAAAAGACAACCTTCTACCTACCGGAACATATGCTTTGGCTAAAAATATAGCCAACGTAAACTCAACCGGTGTTGAAACAGATATACAATACAGCAAGCAGTTTGAAAACAAGCAACAGTTGTGGGCCACTTTTGGATTTACCTGGATAGATAGCAAAGGCGATAATGCTTCCCCGTCGTTCTACGTTTCTTCGCATGCAAAGTTTTTAACCAACTTCAACCTTCAATACTCGAAAAAGTGTTTTTCGGTAAGTATAAATGGATTATACAAGCAACGTAAAGTATTAAACTCTACCCCTATTAATGCTACTATTTCAAAAGACTATTTTGTATTAAATGCACAACTACAGGTATTTCTATACAAAAACAAGTTCAGTCTTTTTACCCAATTGGATAATATATTCGATAAGCAATACAGTGATCTCCTTGGTTCTAGAATGCCGGGAAGATGGTTAATGAGTGGATTCAAAGTGATGCTTTAACACTTATAAAACGAAAATCTCCTCCTTATTCAATTATTCGCCGCAACTTTTTAGTTTAACTTTAGCCCGTTTATATTTTAAGTTTCAACTACCCCTTTTTCAATGTTCAATAATAAAACTTCAACTAAAACTTCCCCGAACAACAAAGAAACGAGTTACAACTCTACCAGGAAGATTTCCCGGAGTTTCTTTTCGGGCAGGTTTTCGCCGGTTTTTTTATTAATTGTCTTAGTACTGGTTATCTCATTCATCACAAGGCTTGCACTGCTGTTCAAGACCGGTAGAAGTTTCGATTTCAGTTTTAAAAATATTACCGGATCCTTTGCAATAGGTGCTTTTTTCGACCTTGCAATGGCCACCTATCTCATCGTTCCATTTGTATTCCAGATTTGGCTCACAAACGAAAAAATGTACAAGCGTAAATGGAGATGGATAGCTATCGCCTGTTTCCTAATCGTTATAGGTATTTTCCTTTTCACAGGGCTGGTACCCGCCGACTTCAATGCAGACCTTAAAAAAGGAGTAACGGCTTATATTATTCTACGGTTCATCATCTTTGTCTTCCTGGCGCTTACCAACAGCAGGTTCAGGCAAAAGTGGAGAACGGGTGTTTTGTATTTCGATTTTTTCCTGGTTACGTTCCTGCTCTTGTTTAATGCTATTAGCGAATGGTTTTTCTGGGATGAATTTTCGGTCCGTTATAATTTCATTGCAGTAGACTATCTTGTTTACACCAACGAGGTTTTAGGCAACATCAAAGAGTCTTATCCCATACCGGTTATTGTTACAGTAATACTTATACTCACCACTGCTATTTTTCTTTTAATAAGACCCATTATAAAAAGGTCAGTATATGCTCCCTCCTCTTTTCTTTCACGAACTATTGTCGCGCTGGTACTTTTTGCCATTTGTGCGCTCAATTACCTTGGCGTAAAAGAAGAATGGAGGAACTTTAGTAAAAACGAATATGCAAACGAACTTGCCGGAAACGGTGTTTTCCAGTTTGCAAACGCTTTCTGGCACAACGAATTGGATTTTTTCAAGTTTTACAAAACGCTGCCCGACCAGGAAGCTTTTAGCATTGTAAGAGAAGATTTACTTACTCCAAACAGCAGGTTTACCAGCAACGATTTGTTCAACATTGAACGCGAAATAACATATGCAGAACCAGAGCTAAAGCATAACGTGGTTATGATAAGTATCGAAAGTTATAGTGCCAATTTTATGAAGGCTTTCGGCAACACGCAAAATATTACCCCACACCTCGACTCTCTTGCCAACCACAGTATATTCTTCAAAAGTGTTTACGCGTCGGGTACACGAACTGTCAGGGGACTAGAGGCCTTATCATTGGCACTGCCACCTTCTTCGGGTCAAAGCATTGTAAAGAGGCCGGGAAATGAAAATCTTTTTTCGCTGGGAACTGTCTTTAGGTCAAAAGGTTATATTACCCAATATATTTACGGAGGCTACAGCTATTTCGATAACATGAAACACTTCTTCGGCAATAACGACTATGAAGTTATTGACCGCGATGCAATTCCTGCAAAAGATGTTCATTATCAAAACATCTGGGGTGTTGCAGATGAAGATCTTTTTACGCTTGCAGGACGCACCCTCGATAATAATTACGCTAAAAAGAAACCTTTCTTTTCGCAGATCATGACGGTATCGAATCATCGTCCTTTTACCTATCCCGAAGGTCGCATAGACATTTCGCCCGATACCCATACAAGGGAGGGAGCGGTAAAATATACTGATTATGCAATCGGTCGCTTTTTAAAGGAATCGTCGGCCAAGCCTTGGTATAACAATACGATTTTTGTGATCGTAGCCGACCATTGTGCCGGCAGCGCCGGTAATGTTCAATTACCTGTAACCGGCTATCACATTCCCCTGCTTATTTTTGCCCCCGGCATTATAAAACAGCCGCAGGTAGTCGACCGGCTGATGGCACAGATCGACGTGCCTCCTACCATTCTTGGAATGCTTCATTTTGATTATAAATCAAAGTTTTTCGGCCAGGATATTTTCAACCTCCCTGCCGGAAAAGAGAAGGCATTTATCAGCACATACCAGGGTCTTGGCTTTATTCAAAACGGCCGTTTGATCTTACAGTCGCCGGTACGAAAAGTGAAAGAATTCGTACCCGACTTCACCACAGGCTCTGCAACCGAAGTTCCGTTAAATGATTCACTGGCTAAAAAAGCAATTGCGTATTACCAGGTTGCCTCGTGGCTGATTAAGCATAAACGTTACGGCAAAAACCAGGTGGTTCAAAAGCATTTTTTGGGGACAAACAATTGAATAGATATTAAACATTGGTTGTGTCACTCACTTGTACGGCAAACCGTTGAGCGACGATGAAACCACGTCTTCGTATCTGTAAGTGATGTAATAACAAGCAATAAGTCTTTCGTTATTGCGAGTTCCAAATGTGGTCTGCAAAGGGTACCTCGAAATGACATGGCAAGAAGCCCGTATCACAGTTAAACGATGCGGCGATTGCGGCTGGTTAATTTTTACAACCAAAAAAGTTCTTTGGATATGACATGATAGAATAAGAGCGTCATTAGTTTTTCATCTTCCATCCAATGCAGTGTTGTTAGTTTCTTTTATCGCAGAAATGTTTATTTTTTTATTGGTTTCGATGAATGCTTCGCATTTCCTTGATGAATAGAAAGTAACCCAACGAAAAATCGGGACAGGCGGCGAAAAATCAAGAAAGGAAAGATTACATCCTTTTGCTTTCGTTGTTCCCTGATTAAGCTTTTGAACTACTGTGACTTCAGCATTTGTTTTTCATGCTGTTTCAGCTAAAGCTATAAACGCCCAAATGGCTGCTATAATAACCCATTAGTCACCTAAATCCTCGTGACCTCCAGTGATTGATTCTTGGTTATTAAAATAGTTTGTTTGAAGATAACGTCACAATTACTTGGGCAATGTGTCATTTGCAGGAAGGAAGCAATCTGCTCTTACTATTTAATTGGCATTTAAGCTTTAGCCGGCAGATTGCTTCATCAAGCTACGCCCCGGTTAATCCGGGCAATGACGATGGCGGTATCCGTTGTTTCAAAAAACCAATATCGGCTCTTCGTATCTTGCAGTCATAGCAAACTCTGCGGACAGGATAAATTATAATTGTGCAATTCATCGAAACCGTATTAATTTAGAAACCATTATTCAAGATAATATTTAGTACTATGACTTTTAAAAATGCAATAAGCTGGTTCGAAATTCCTGCCGTAGATCTTGACAGGGCGCAAAAGTTTTACGAAGCAATCTTTGGAATTGAAATGATCCCAATGGAATTGCCGGAATTGAAAATGCGTATGTTTCCGTTAGAGGATTTTAATGGAATTGGTGGTGCTTTATGCAGCCACACCCATTTTTATCACCCTTCCTCGACCGACGGTACCCTCATTTATCTCAACGGGAATCCTGATGTTCAAAACGTACTTGATAAAGTGGAAGACGCAGGCGGAACGATCATAGTTCAAAAAACACTGATTACACCTGAATATGGGTACATGGCTGCAATAATAGATACTGAAGGAAACCGCATTGGGTTACATTCCACACCCATGTAATAAAAATACACACGCGGAAGTGTAGGGCAATGCTATCATAAATAATGTGTCATCGTGTGGCACATTTTTCATTCCAACGGATTTGTCATTCCGACGCATTTGTTATTCCCGGTTGCTAAGTTTTGGTTCCCGAACAGTTCTTTTTGAAGATGACATGATATAACTCGCTAATTCGAACTCTTATTTAGGTTAAGGCACTTTGCAGAGCTTCCATTTTTTAAAACCTTTCCTAATGCAGTGTTCTTACTTTCTTTTTTCTCAAAAATGTTTATGTTTTTATTGGTTTCGATGAATGCTTCCCATTTCCTTGATGAAAAGAAAGTAACCCAAGGAACAACGAAAGGAATGAAACAGCCCATACCTTTCGTTGTTCCTTGATTAAACTGTACTGCTACTGTGGATTCTGCATTTGTTTTCATGCGTATTTTGCCTGGCATTCTTACTTATGAACGGCAAATTGTAGCAACCTTTTTCTATTTGGGTTTTGTTTACTGTGTCAAAGGTTACAATAATTAAATTATAATATATTCTATAACCAGTATTTTAAATGTATAGTCGCCTAAAGAACAAGGCGTACAAGCGAGTGACACAACGATGCAGAAGAAAGAGCTGAAGCTGGCGGCCAAAAAGTTTTCATCCGCTTTATAATCGCTATAAAAGTGTGGCATTTAGAAAACTTCTCCAAGATTGAGTGTAACAGCAGAACGCCCTTTACTTACGCCAAAATCAACAGCAATATTTGTATTTGCACGTTTATTGAATTTGATGCGTAACCCGGCGCCTGCTGCGGGATGAGGAGCACTAAAACGTCCGTTAGCAGGACCCGTAACGGTGTTTACATTTGCAAATACAACAAAACCAAGTAATCCATTAGCGGTGATATCGCTTCTATATTCGCCTTCGAAATAAACCAGGCTTTTACCCCTGTACCGGTTCATCTCAATTCCTCTTCCCGACCTTTGGTAAGGCTCATACCCAATTCCGGGCAAATCTAAATATGGCACGTCATTATCAAGGGCGGTCCAGATGTAGTTCCATAATGCAAGAACATGTCGTTTCCGACCTTTTAAGTCGATGTACTTTCTTGTGTCGAGATAAATAGATTTCCATGAACTGCGCCGGTTGCCTAAAAAAGAAGGGTTTAGCCTATATATGAGATTCACATAACCGCCCGGTAAAGGATTGATAGAATTGTTTCGCGAATCGTACAGCAGGTTAAAGGTTATGCCGGACGATACCGTATTCTGATCAACACCTGTCCCGTGTTCATAACCGGTAAATTTTGCAAAACCAATTGTATCGTTCACAGAATTAATGCCCATATGGTAATCGAGATTGTAACCAATACCTGCAAGAAAATAAGGCTTTAACCGCTTTAAAACAGTTTGGTACAGTCGAATATAATTATAGGTTATAAGCAGTCTTTCACCCCTTCGGTTGGTGCTGGTGCCGTATACATATTCCGGATACCTCGAAAAACGTGTATCACCCTGTATATTATACCTGTTTTTACTGGTGTAAATATCTGAACGGAATGCAATTGAATACCGGCCCTTGAAATTTAAGTATGGAGAAAAAGAAACACTCGATAAAAATGTATTCCGTCGTTCGCCAAGGTAAAAACCTGCCCTGGTAGAGGTTATTAGTGCTCTGCCACCACCCGGAACTGAAGAAGAAGTTGGCAGCAGGGAAAAGTAAACTTTCTTTTTACCACGCTTCGCCATCTTCGTAGGTTTTACTTTAAAGAATTTCTGGTATACATCAATAAGGTCCTTTTTATCGGTAGTATCGATGTCGTTGGCCACGTTATTAATCTGTTGCGACCTGGCCTGAAGAGAGTGTAATAGAAAAAGTAAAACGGCAATTACGGGCAGCATTCTCTTTTTATTAGAAAGAAGATGCGTGTTACTGTTTGTATTGCAAATTAGTGTCTGGTTATTCAAATACATCGGTTTACTGATTGCTATAATCATGCCTGTACCTCCTTTCTTTTACGTTATTATTACCCTGTTTTCTGGCAGTTGTATCTAATTTTTAACCAAATCTC
Source organism: Segetibacter sp. (assembly GCA_028288485.1). Classification (GTDB taxonomy): domain Bacteria; phylum Bacteroidota; class Bacteroidia; order Chitinophagales; family Chitinophagaceae; genus Segetibacter. The sequence continues at coordinate 37,217 of JAQBNO010000062.1, read as the reverse complement.
TAAAAAAAGTCGTCATAACACACGATTTAATCATTTAATTTTCTATGTGCGCCATTTGCTAAAGTACCGTTCGGTATATATTCCCTTTTTCCTTCATAAACTACCAAATTCGTTTAGCACTAAACTTTTTTATACATTTAACTCGCATTTTAGTTCATCATTACCAACAACTTATGATCGATTCGCTAATTATCTTTTTATTAAAATATGGTTATTTGATTTCTGCCGCGTTACTGATAATTAAAATTTTTATATTTATAAAACACAAAAACAAAACCTGGACATTCGGACAATTCCTGTTCTTTGATCACCTAAATATTAAACTCACTTCAACTGTAGAAAGAGCCCGGCTTAAACGAGTTCAAAACCTGTTAAGTATTCTCATTCTCACGTTTTTGTTACTTCAAGTTAGCTTAATCATTGCTTTACTTAAATAGCATCGGCCATCCTTTCGCATGTGCAGATTATTACTAAGCTACTCCTGCTTCCAGGCTACCTTCATCTTTTCATTTAATTTTCAATTCCCTCTTTTCTTCTCCTGTTAAAAAGGCTGTTGTATTAATAGCTGCTGATGAATATTCTAATATCTTTACCGCTAAAACGACTTTAGAAGAATGGCTCTTTTCACGTACGTTAGCACGTTATACAGGCTGCAGAAAGAATTGAAAAAACAACAGGCTTACATTAATACATTTCTCAATCCGTACCTGAACGACCTGCAAAAAAATCATGACGGCAGTTTCCAGGACGAGCAATTGAAAAAAATAAGAAAGTATTACGGCTTATTTATTCCAACCATTCTTTGTTCGAGCTACAAGCAATTATATAAACAATCTTTTACTGAAGCTGAAAGAAAAAGAGCGACGCTATTCGGCATACTAACGCCGGTTGGCGATGACCTTTTTGATATTGATAAACTTGAAGCTGACGCTATCAAAGAAATCACGTATCATCCTGAACGGTATGACGCGAAAAATTTTTCAGCAAAAGTTGCTAAGGATATCCAGTCATTCATGCTCAGCGACGTGCCCTTTAAAGACGAATACCTTGAAGCCGCAAAAAATGTTTTTGAAATTCAACTAGAGACGATTAAGCAAACCGACGCATCGATAACCGATGAAGAACTTGAACGGATTACCTATGCAAAAGGTGGTTATTCTGTAATTATTTATCACCAGATAATGGACCGGCCGGCAAGCGAGGCTATGTGGAAAGTCTTATTTTATGTTGGCAGCCTGATGCAGTTTTGTAATGATCTTTTTGATATTCACAAAGATCGTCGCGATGGCATTATTACACTCCCTGATAGGTGTACCGATTTTAAAAAATTAAGAGCCCTGTTTGAAGCAAGGGTAAGAGAGTGCAATCGTTTAATTTATACGCTTCCTTTCAAGCAAAAGAAGAAAATGGAATTCAGTATTGCCATGAGCCAGGTTATCAGCAGGGGTTACGTTGCTTTCGACCAGTTGATGCGCCTTGAGAAACAATATGGCAAACCGTTGCCCTTCGAAAAACTAACCCGCAAACAATTGATTTGCGATATGGAACTACCATCGAACACACTCCGCTGGCTGTATTATGCCTATAAAGTTCCGCATCTAACTTAAACTCAATAAAAGCTATTTAAACTATATGATTCGGAAAATTTGCCAGTTGTTGCTTTTCTTTTTTCTTTTAACCCATGTTGTTAAGGCTAATGTTCCTGACTCAACCCTGATTAACCAATTGGTAAAAGAAATTGCCCGGGAGCAGATGACAAAACAGGGAGACTTTATTGACGGAATGTTTTATAGCTACCGGAAGTTTGCAGGCTACCCTCAAAGAATAACACCTGATGAAAACGTTTTTTTTACTACCATACTTTCTTTTGCACTGAAAAATATGCTGCCTTACTTAAGCGTCAGCAACCAGGACACCTGCAAAAGTATAATAGCAAAGGCCGCTAAAACATACCCGCATTTTATAAACCCGGATAGTCTTCCTATTTATTATTTCTGGCACAAGGGCTACCCGGTCATGCCACACAGTTATTGGATTGCCCGTTCGGGGAAAAAAATTGCTGTTTCAGAAGATCTCGATGATACTGTAATGATCATGATGACCAGTGATCAAAAAGATACTACGATAAAAATGGTAAAACAATTAATGGATGCAGCCAGCAACGGAAAGCGGCGCTTTACAAAGACGACTTATAAAAAGTACAAATACTTACCGGCGCATACTACCTACTTTGGAAAGAACATGCTCTCCGACTTTGACTTTGCTGTTCACTGCAATATTGTTTACTTTTTAAAGGAGAAACAATTGCCGCTTAATAAAATCGACTCGGCTACGATTTTTTTATTGCAAGACATGATCAAAGACAGGAAATATGTGAGCGACCCTGTTTACATCTCCCCCTATTACGTTCACACCCCAATACTGCTATACCATATTGCGCGGTTAATGGGAAGATTTACAATTCCGGAATTAGAACTCTACAAGCCGCAATTAATTGCTGATATAAAAAACGAATTGAAGAAATCAACCAATATAATGACCGACATTATCTTGAGTACTTCGCTATTGCGGCTGGCCGGTCAGGCTCCTCCATTACCTATTGAAAGCCTCACTGATTTTAAAGAAAGCAACCAGGATGAATTTGTGTTTTACCAGGCACGCGCAGCTATCCTTTTCCCCAATCCATTCAAGCGACCTTTCCTTCACTTCAACATGCTGAATTACCATTATTTCTGCCCGGCCTATAACAAGACGTTGTTGCTGGAGTATTTGGTTGAGAGGAATAAAAAAACCCTCTAAATGCCCGTAAAGGGGAACTCGCAATACCCAAACGATTTTTTGGCAGGTATAACAAGGCTAATACCAAATCGGGTTGAAACAAAAGAAGGTCGAGCTGCGCTCGACCTTTAAAAATATTAATAGCCTGTTACATTTAAAACACTCTACAAAGCTTCGGGTGCTTTAAGCCGCCCTTTAGGGTGATTTAGGGGATCGGGTTTAGCTTGCTTCCACTTCCTTTTGCATCATTAGGTAAGCTTTAATAAAGCCGTCGAGTTCTCCGTCCATTACCGGTCCTACGTTGCCAACCTCGTAATCGGTACGGTGGTCCTTAATCATCTTGTACGGGTGGAAAACGTAACTGCGGATCTGGCTGCCCCACTCAATCTTTTTCTTGCTGGCGTTATTGGCATTTTTAATGGCTTCGCGTTTGCGCATTTCTTCTTCGTGAAGGCGGCTCTTCAGCATCTTCATTGCCTTTTCACGGTTCTCACCCTGAGTACGGGCCTGCTGGCATTCTACTATAATTCCCGAAGGTTTGTGCGTTAACCTCACGGCTGTTTCCACCTTGTTTACGTTTTGTCCACCTGCGCCGCCACTTCTGAAGAAAGCCCATTCCACATCAGCAGGATTAACTTCAATTTCAATGGTGTCATCAATTAACGGGTAAACATATACGCTGGCAAAAGAAGTATGTCGTCGGGCATTACTATCGAACGGAGAAATACGTACCAGCCGGTGAACACCGCTTTCAGCCTTCAAAAACCCGTACGCAAAAGCTCCTTCAAATTGCAGGGTGGCACTCTTGATGCCGGCACCATCACCTTCCTGCAGGTCGAGCTCGGTTACGTTCCAGCCTTGCTTCTGTCCATACATGCGGTACATCCGCATCAGCATTTCCGCCCAATCCTGGCTTTCTGTACCACCGGCACCGGGGTTAATTTGCATTACTGCCGTCAGTTCATCTTCGGGCTGATTCAATGTGCTTTTAAACTCTGCTTCTTCTATGGCTGCTATAGCAGTTGTATAAGCTTCTTTAGCCTCCTCTTCGCTCGCCTCCCCTGCTTTCCAGTATTCGAAAAGCACTGCAAAATCTTCCACCGCCGTTTCAACAGCATGGTAAAGCTTTGTCCAGAATTCACTCAGTTTTATTTCCTTAAGAATGCCGGTAGCCCTTGCATTATCATCCCAAAAGCCGGGCGAAAGAGAAAGTTGCTTATCATTATCTATTTTAGCCTGTCGGTTATCGACGTCAAAGAAACCTCCTTAGGACAATTACGCGGTCCCTCATTTCCTTAATTTGTTCTTGTGTCATGCCGCAAAAGTAAGGGGAATTTTTTATGTAGCCGGCACAAGAATAATTGTGCATCACACTTGCGTCGCACACTTGTACAATTAATCTTTACGCAACTGGAAATAACATGATAAATGTATTTGGCGTAACAACCTCCGGCAAGTTTAAAGCTTCATGACGAACAACGACCCATCTATCATGTTTGAGCTTGCCAAAGAGGGCAAAATAAAACTAAAAACATTTGATGAATTTCTCAGTGAGTTATAAGCTCCAACTATCTCTCTGTTTTCAAACGGAAGCCAAAAGGCTGATAAAGAAATACCCTTCGTAATCGTAGAATTAACCCTTCGCAGTAATTCGTTACTCACCAATCCTACTCAAGGCACTTCCACCAGGCATCGCAGCTGTAGAAATTATTGAAGTCGTAAAATAATTATATTCCTGGCAGATTTCGTCTTTCCCTCTCACGCCGGTTTCCCGGGTAGCTGGAATGGTATAATTTTTTGTTACAGTAAGACGTAACAATTTTCAACATGTCAACTCTGCCTTTAACCGTCCGACGAGCTATAGAGCTCATGGGTCTTTATTTCCTGGGAATGATCATTATTGTTGGGAAAGATGTAATTACCCCGCTGGTAATGGCGTTTTTTCTATCTATCATGCTCTTGCCTTTGCACCGGTTCTTCTTGCGAAGAAAATTCCCAGAAACACTTTCAATCTTTATCTCGCTTCTGTTCCTGGTAACCGTTATGGGATTACTTATATGGTTTTTTTCCTCGCAGATCAGTAACCTCGTTTCTGATTTTCCGGCAATAAAAAGAAATGTGCAGGCGCATATCAGTTCGATCGGTAGATGGATAGATACAAAAACCGGTTTTTCCACTGCACAGCAAACCAAGTTGATCAACGATCAAAATGAAAAGGTGCTGAACTATGCAGGAAATATGCTTGGCGGGGCTGCATCTTCAGTTTCCGGCATATTGGTTTTTATCGGCTTACTGCCTATTTACATCTTCCTGTTGCTGTTTTACAAAAACCTGCTTCTTCGCTTCATATTCCTATGGTTTCCCAAAGACACCCATACCAACTTAGAAGATGTAATGAAGGAAACAGAAGTGATCATAAAAAGTTACCTGGTTGGACTACTGATACAAATTACTTATATCACCATTTTACTGGGAGGCATCTTATTTTTATTTGGCATTAAACACGCCATACTCATCGGAGCCATCTTTGCTGTTTTGAACCTCATACCTTATGTAGGAGCACTTGTTGGCAACCTGATTGGCGTAGTGCTGACCATTTCTTCTACCCAGGAAATATTACCCATATTTATTGTGCTCGGTACAATTGCATTTGTCCAATTTTTAGATAACAACATCCTCATGCCTAAGATTGTTGGTTCCAAGGTAAAGATCAACGCACTGGCTACCATTGTAGGAGTTATTATAGCAGGTGCTCTTGCAGGAGTGTCGGGAATGTTCTTGTCGTTACCCATGATCGCCGTTTTAAAAGTGGTGTTCGACCGCACTACAAACCTCAAACAATGGGGTGTACTCCTTGGCGATGAACGTCCGGCACGCAGCCCGATGCAGTGGCCGGTTTTAAGGTCGGGAAACCGGAAAGTGCGGGAAAAACTTGAAGTGGAAAACAATGTTCAGCCTACCAAAAAAGGTGATGAAAAAGATATATAACGTTCTCATACGGTATTTCGGCGCATATTGGTATGCGGTATAAGTGAGTGACACAACAATTCTTAATAGTATTACTTTGCCGGCTACAAAAAATATGGGCTTATTGGTAAAGACTTTATTGGGAAAAGCAGAACGGAAACTGCTGCATCTTAACCTTCCGTCTTTTGCTCTTGTAGTTTAACGGCAAGCGCTTTAGCAAAGCTGGCATATTCAACAAAAGTGTCGGGTTTTTGAATGAAGGAGGTAGCACCAAGCCGCATGCATGTTTCGATAACCGACTTTACTGACGAAGTAGATGTGATAACAATAGGGAGGTCATAAAACCGGTCGTCAGCTCTTAGCTCTGTTAGAATATCGTAGCCCGTTTTGCCCGGCATGTTCAGGTCCGACAAGATAACATCAGGCCGGCAGGCTTCATTTTCGTTGAGTAATGTTAGCAGCTGGTCGCCACTTTCTGCAAATCCAATCACCTCAAAATACCCGCTCCCCTCAAATCCATCTTTCATAAAAGTTTGCTCATCCTCATCGTTTTCCGCAATCAAGATCTTAATTTTTTTCATGTTTAGGCGTTAAAAGCGACATTATTGTCGTTGAGCGTAAAATAAAAAGTGGTCCCCTTACCCAACTCCGATTCAGGCCAGATCTTTCCATTGTGCCTCTCAACTATTTTTTTACAAATCGAAAGACCTATGCCCGTTCCCGGGAATTCCTTTGCTGTATGTTCGCGGCGGAAGATCTGGAATATTTTTGTTTGGCTTTCCTTAGCAATACCAATACCGTTGTCGCCTACTGAGAACAGTACATGCTCCCTTTCATTTCGGCATTCTACATGAATTTCCGGTTTTCTACCCTTTACAAATTTAAGAGCGTTTGTTAACAGGTTTTGAATTAACTGCATTAATTGTATGCGGTCACCTCTTATAAGTTCGGCTTCGGCGTTAACTGTTATGGTTGCACCGGACGCATCAATTTCCGTCTTTAAATTTTGCAGCACCTCTCCCACCATTTCATGAACATTTACCTCCTGGTAAGTAACCTGCTCTTTGCTTAACTGCGCATATTCCAGCAGGTTGGTTATCAGTTCTCTCATGCGGTTGGTTGCATTGATCGCCTTTTGAATATACTTTTTTAACTCTTCTATATCCAGCTTTGGATCTGCCAGTTTTTTCTCAATTAAAACCAGGAAGCTTTTAGTAGTTCGAACCGGCTCCTGCAGGTCGTGCGAGACAATAGAAGTAAACTCCTCGAGTTCTTTGTTGGCTTCTTCCAGGTTTTTGTTGGCTTCTTTCAATTGATCCGCCAGTACTCTATACCGTTCCCCACTTTCCTTTACAGCAACCTCAGCTTCCTTCCTTTCGGTAAGATCACGGGTAACCTTGGCAAAGCCTAAAAAAGCACCCTGTTCGCTATATATTGCGGTTATTACTACATTGGCCCAAAACATAGTACCGTCTTTGCGTACACGCCACCCCTCCTCTTCGTATTTGCCTTCCTTAATTGCCACCTTTAACTCCTCGGCTGGTCTTTCATTCAGCTTGTCTTCTTCCGGGTAAAAAATGGAGAAATACTTGCCTAAAATCTCCTCGGCCTTATATCCCTTTATTCTTTTAGCACCCTCGTTCCACGATATTATTCTACCCTTTTCATCAAGCATGAATATACCGTAATCCTTTACCTGGCCCACCAGTAGTCTATAACGCTCCTCGCTCTGCCGCAACAATTCTTCTGCTTGTTTTTTTTGAGAAAGATCCCTGGTAACCTTGGAAAAACCTATAAACTCATTATACTCGTTATAAAGCGGGGTGATTACAACATTAGACCAGAACAGGGATCCATTCTTGCGAACGCGCCAACCTTCTTCTTCGTATTTGCCCGTTGCTACTGCTATCTCCAACTCCTTTTTTGGCTTTCCGCTCTCAAGATCCTCTTTTTGATAAAATATGGAAAAGTGTTTACCTATGATTTCAGAAGCTGAATAACCTTTTATAATCTTGGCTCCGTCATTCCAGGTAAGTATATTGCCCTTCGGATCGAGCATAAAAATACTATAATCTTTCACCCCTTCTATCATCAGCCTGTATCGTTCCTCACGCTGCCTGACCTCTAGCTCGGCCTGCTTTTTTGCTGTTGTATCTTTTATTACCACTGCATAACCCACGTGATCCTCTTCCTGGCTGTATATAGGGGATATGGACGTAACAGCCCAGTATTTCGATCCGTCTTTTTTTGATTTCCACGATTCTACCGACAGCTTGCCAACTTTCATCGTCAGCGACAAGTCGTCTTCACTCCTTTTCCTTGTTTTGTCTTCGGCGGTGTATAAGATAGAAAAAGTCTGACCAGGTAATTCGCTGCAGGAATAACCGGTAATGGTAAATGCGGCTTTATTGCAGGATTGTATCAAACCCTGGCGGTCGAGCATAATGAAGGCGTAATCTTCAACAGCCTGAAGAAACATTTCGCAGTTACTGAGCATAGTAATAATTTCGGTTTACCGTTTCTTAAGGCTTAAGACTGCAAACTTAAACATTCGTGAAATAAAAAGGCAAACAAAAACAGCAATTTAGCCAGCCGGGTATGGTATAGAACAGTACATATACAAGGCAGTTGTAAGACGAGTAATAATTATGCAGCCAGGGAAGTTTAACTTAGTTTGTCGAGGAACTGCAAAACGAATTTTACGTTTAATTCAAGATTGAACTCCGCCTTTTTTTGATACTCAAAACGATGGTTTGAATGTCTCATCTCAGTTCCCGCCTGTTGATATGTTCTTTATTTGCCGGGTTCATTTGATACGTAAGAATATCACCATTTCTCATCACCTCGAGTATACGGTATCCGCGATACGCCGTTCCCCAACTTCCGGCAACATGCGAGTCGAAAAAGTAGAACCGCCCGTCTTTTTCCTTTACATTATCCTGGTCGTGATCGTGCCCGTGAAAAATGGCTTTGAGGTTTGCCTGGTTATTGAACATCTTCACGACCTCAGCAGCATCAATACCATTGCCGGTCCATTTAATTGGCGTGATATGCATAAATACAAACAGTTGCTTATGCTGCTCGTATTGCTTTAATAACTGCCTGGTCTTATCAACATCGGGGCTGATGTAAGCTCCTTTTTCGTCAGCAGTATTTAATACAACAAAGCCGATATCTTTTTTCTCAAAGCCATAATGCCAGCTATTTCTAAATGTTTTTGTCCAGTTCTCTTCATCAGTTTGGTCGTGGTTGCCGTGCGATACGTAGTAAGGCATGTCTAGCGTGTCCCATAACTTTTTTACAGGCTCTAAAAATGCAACATCATCATGATACAGGTCTCCGTTTATAAAAGCAAAATCAACACCCCTTTCCTTTTTTTCGGCCTTTATCCACGATACCATTTCAGCATGGTGTTCCACAAACAGGGTTTTAGGCTGGCCGAAATGCCCGTCTGATGCAATAGCAACACGAAGTCTCACCTTATCTCTCGGGGGCAGCCGGTCATTAGCTGTAAAAGCTTGTAAAGTATTACCAGCACCTATCCAGGCAGCGCCTGTTAACGCAAGTTTTAGAAAATGCCTCCTGTCGTGTTGCATACCTTTAATTTTACGCTAAATAACATTGTTTTTGTTAATCCCGTATAAATATGGTTGTCGTAAGCTATAATACGATGTCGGGGTGACCCTGCGGAAGCCTTATTACGACGAGAGTAATTAGAACACCGCCGGGAAACCAGGACGACAAACGTTAAGTAAACGGCATTAAATCCCCTGTTAAGTTATTGTGGTTGCTGTTGAATATGCCGAATATAAGAATCTTTTTATGGACCAGGCGGAGGAACAAGTATTAAACAGTCGTTGCCACGCTCGCTTGTACTGTAACGCTTTCTTCGACCTGGCAGTTTACCCCACCTGGTAGAAGTGACCCACTTGTACTTGACGGTATACCTGGGGACTTTGTAAAATCAATAATAAGCGTTTAACTGTCGCTTCCGTATATATGAGAGAGAAAAAATGGCAGCATTTCATCTTGTACAAGTTGTGCGTCCAGAACTATATTTTAAAGAACCTGTTACCCGGAAACATAAACACAAAAATGTATAAAGCAATACATCTAAGCCCGATGATACCTTCCTTCGGAATAAAGGAGACAGCGTCATTTTTTCAAAACTTTCTGGGCTTCAAAATGGTGATGGACGAAGAAACCCATTCTATCTTATGAAAGGATAACCACACTATTCATATCTTACGGGCAGGTGCAGATATCGGTGAAATGGAGTTCTACCTGGAAGTGGATGACCTTCAACAAGTATGGAACTTAATGAAAGACGAACCTGGAGAAATTAAGGTAAAAGAAGCTTTTGACAGAGAATATGGAATGAGAGAAATGCATATTATCATTCCACATACAAAAACTCTTATGTTTATTGGACAAGCAATAAAATGACTTAGCTATGGAGCAGAAGAAAATTGATACCACCGATAGTTATATAGCAGGATTTCCTGTTGAAACTCAGCAACTGCTACAAAAAGTGAGGGAAACAATTAAACAATCTGCACCAGGGGCGGAAGAAACGATTAATTATGGCATTCCAACATTCGTTCTCCAGGCAAATTTGGTTCATTTTGCCGGTTATAAAACCCATATAGGCTTTTATCCGACACCTTCGGGTATCGAAAAATTTAAAGAAGAATTATCTGCGTACAAAGGAGCAAAAGGTTCGGTTCAATTTCCCATTGACGAAGAAATTCCTTATGATTTAATAAGTAGAATTGTACAATTCAGGGTGAAAGAAAATACAGAACGGGCAGCAAAAAGTAAGAAGAAGAAAGTAAAATAAGCAGGTACTAAAACGTGTTCGAATAGTAATACCAAAGTAGAATAAATTCTAATAACAACCGCTTTTACTGCCTCTTGATTTTCGCCAACTGTATCTACCGTATAAGTGTGCGACGCAACGGCTGTTGCACGATAATTAAATGCCGGCTACCAAAAAGCCTTCCCAAACTGCCTTTGTATCGACTCCTATTTTACTACGGCGCCTGCAAATTTCCTAAAACCCAATACAAGTCAATTTGTATCTTCAATTTTCTTTAGAAAAAAATAATGACTCTTAATAAACTAATTCTACTGCTATTATCTTTTTTTTACTTTCATACGGTTTATTCGCAGAAGAACCAGGCTACTATTTCGGGTAAAGTTGTGGATGAAAACGATCGGCCGTTGTTGCAAGTAAGCATCAGTATTTTAGGTAAGGAAAAGGGAACAAAAACAAATGACTCGGGAAGGTTTTTAATTACCGTGACCTCAGGGCGACCAATTGCACTGGTTTTTTCTTATACCGGTTATAAAACGGTTCAGCGCAATTTTAACCTGCTGCAAGGTGAACAGGAAAATATTACCGTTCAGCTACCGTCGCTTCAAAACGTGCTGCAGGATGTTACAGTAAAAGACAACCGTCCCCGCACTGAAGCCGGAAGAATAAATATTGACCCTGAAGCGGCTTTGCTAAACCCCTCGCCCCTGGGAAATATTGAAAGCCTCATTAAAATTTTTACCGGGAGTAATAACGAGTTAACCAGCCAATACAATGTTCGCGGCGGTAGTTACGATGAGAACCTGGTTTATGTAAATGACTTCGAGGTTTTCAGGCCTTACCTGGTTAGAAGTGGCCAACAGGAAGGACTTAGCTTTATTAACCCTGAAATGACGGCCAACGTAAAATTTTACAACGGTGGCTTCCAGGCAAAGTACGGCGATAAAATGAGTAGTGTGCTCGATATTACTTATAAACGACCGAAGAAATTTGCCGGCTCCGCTTATATCGGTCTTCTTGAACAGGGGCTTCACCTGGAAGGAACTTCAAAAAATGGTAAAGTAACTTATTTAGCAGGGTTTAGGAACAGGAGTAACCGCAACCTTTTAAGCAGCCAGGATACCAAGGGAAATTATATCCCGTCTTCCTCCGACGTGCAGGCTTTGATCACTTACCAGTCTTCAGGCAAATGGTTGTTTGAAGTATTGGCGAACGTATCAAAAAGTAAATTCACCTTATTTCCTGAAGAGAGTAAACTTACATCTTCCGTTTTTTCACCGTTGTTTACTGCCAATTTAGCTGTCGACATTGCTTTTGCCGGCCAGGAAAAAGATGCGTATTCAACAAATATGGTAGGATTGTCGACCACGTGGCAGCCCCGAAAAAACTTCAGGCTTAAAGCGATGGTGAGCCGTTTTGAAAACAACGAAACTGAAAATATTGATATTACCGGCGCTTACCTTTTCGGTGAAAGAAATTTTGATAAAAGCCAGTCCACCTATGGACTAATTGTAAACCCGCTCGGCGCGGGGATCTTTCAGAACTTCGCAAGGAACACGCTTAACATCAGGGTGCACAATGCGGCAATAAAAGGAAGCATCGATAAAGGGAAACATTTTATGCAGTTTGGCACTAGTGTAGAAAGGCAAACGATCAACGACAAGCTAAACGAGTGGGAATACAACGACTCGGCCGGCTATTCACTCCCCTACTCCGCGGATGTTTTACGATTGAATAAAGTGCTTAAAAACAAAGCCGATTTAACGATAGACAGGTTTAGCGGGTTTGTCCAGGATAACATCCAGTTCCGCGATTCCAGTGCTGTTACTTTGCAAGTCGGGTTACGGTACAACTACAATACTTTAAATAAAGAATTGCTTTTATCGCCGCGGGGCGGCATTTCCTTTAAGCCTAAAAACTGGCAAAAAGATATCATCTTTCGTGCTTCGGCGGGAATATACAACCAACCGCCCTTTTACCGCGAATTGCGCAGGTACAACGGTACGATTAACGAAAGTCTGAAAGCGCAAAAAAGCTGGCAGGTGAGCGGCGGCTTCGATTATAACCTGAAACTCCTGCAAAGGCCGGCGAGAATAACCACCGAGTTGTATTATAAAGCAATGACCGATGTTGTTCCTTACGACATTGATAATGTAAGGATTCGCTACTTCGGAGACAATATGGCGAAGGCTTACGCAGCTGGTGCAGAGGCAAGGTTGTTTGGCGAACTGGTGAAAGATGCAGAAAGCTGGGTCAGTCTTGGCTTTATGCGTACCCGTGAAAATCTGCAAAACGACCGGTATTACAATTATAAGCTCGACGATCAAAATAAACCGGTTGATAGTACACTGGTGGAAGTCGGCAATCTCCGTCGTCCCACCGACCGAATGATAACCTTTGGAATGTTTTTCCAGGATTATTTAAGCACCAATAAGAATTTCAGGGTTTACCTGAATACGCTCTACGGCAGCAATCTCCCCTACAACATCCCGGGGAGCGTTAAGTACAGGAACGCCCTTGTTATACAGCCCTATATTCGTGTTGACATTGGCTTTAGCGCCCTGTTGCTCGATACTGATAAATCGAATCGTCGCAGCCACAGCCCCTTCAAATCGTTCGATAATATCTGGGCAACGCTCGAGTTATTTAATTTGATCGACCGTCCCAACACGATCAGCTACCTCCTCATTAAAGACTTTGCAAACAATGTGTTTACAATGCCAAACCGTCTTACGCCCCGTTTGGTAAATTTAAAATTGATAGCAAAGTGGTAGTGAGGAACGGTAGTGGCGAGACGGTGATCGCAGTGGCGGCACGGTAGGTGGATGTTTTTTGGGAACAAACCGCAGTTCCCTGGTTGTTCATCGTTGCTACGCTCAGTTCAACATTTAATTTCTAATTGAACTTTGCGTACCAGTTTTCACCCTGCGCTTGCCGAACGGGTACCCGAAGTTTGCCGAAGCGCACCTGAGCGAAGCCGAAGGGCACCCTGAGCGAAGCCCAAGGGCACATTCCGTTCATCTGTTGCGATGCTGTCCTGGCTTCTTTTATGCAGTTTGAAGTGTGAAAAAAATTGTAGGAAAAACAGTTTTTTCTATTTCTGCAACTAAATTGTAGTTGCAAAACTAATAATGAAAATTAAAGAAAGACCGGCAGTGTAAGAACAGTGGTCGAAATACCAATTATTAATGAGTAAGAAAAGTAAGCTGATTAAAAGCTTTCTATCAATCCCGAAAGATTTATCATGGGAGGAGTTGGCAGCAATCTTAAGCTCATTGGATACTCCGAAGGTTACTCCCCTTTCTTTTCGTGCCACCGTGCTGGGTGTCTGTGCGCTCTTTGCGTTAAAAAAATACCCGTCAATACATTCACGCTACGCTAATTTTCAAAACCCGTTTTGTTGAAGGTTTTATTTTAAACCTGTTATCAACCCGGTGACCAACGATCCACACAATCTTTTTATTCATCTCAATTACCCAAACATTTTCTTTGGCTGTTTTAGACAATTTTTGATCAGTAAAGAACCGGCTGAGCTTTTTCTTCTTGTTCATTCCAAGTGGGTAAAAATAATCCCCTTGTTTCCATTTTCTTAAAAGTAGCGGAAAAGTTATTTCGTCATAATCAACTGCAGCGATATCAGCAACTAAAGGAATTTGAAAGGCGGAATTATTTTCAATTAACTCCAACCTCAATTCACCCCCTTCAAAAAGTACTTTTTTATCCGCTTCCTCAATTAAAATATTTGCCGCTTCCGTTGATTGAAGAGGTGAAATAATCAGCCAGTTCCTGTTCTTTATTATCCTGTGCGACGACGATGAAACGTATTTCCCTGTTTCACTTCCAAGTAACCCAACAACTTCTTGTGTTTGATTTGCAGTAAAACCAAAGTCTTTAATAATTTCGTACGTGATGGTTGAAAGCGGTGAAGTTTTTTGCAGCTTCAAAACCGGTATATGTACTTCGTTGCCTTTGTATTCAAGCAATTTTTTCTTATGCTGGTCAACCGATTGTCTGTACAACTCTTCGACCTCACTAAACCGCTCAATATTCTTTAACAGGTTATCTTCTACATTCGGGTAGATCTCTTTCAGCAAAGGAAACAGGTTGTGCCGGAAAAAATTCCTCGTGTACTTGTCCGACAGGTTAGAGCTGTCCTCAACAAACTGCAGGTTGTTTTCCTTTGAATAAGCCACCAGTTCTTCTTTCCTGGCAAATAACAATGGCCGGAAGATTTTTCCCTGAAACGGTAAGATGCCATGAAGTCCTGCGATCCCCGTCCCTTTAAAAAAGTTCATCAATACCGTTTCAATATTATCGTTAGCATGATGGGCGGTGAGGATATGGTGAATTTTTTGAATGGTGAATGGTGGATGGTGAATATCAGAGCGGATGGCTTCTTCCCCATTGCCCATTGCCGATTCACCATTCACCACCGCCTTAAACCAACTATATCGAAGCTCCCTCGCTGCTACCTGTATCGAAAGTTTGTTTTTCGAGGCATAGTCTTCCGTGTCAAACTTTTTTACCAAAACCTCTTTACCATACTTCTCTCCTAAGCTTCTTACCAAATGTTCATCCCGTTCACTTTCTGCACCTCGTAGCTGGAAGTTGCAGTGTGCAATAACAAAATCATATCCTGCGGTAAACATCAGGTGGCATAGAACAACACTGTCAACTCCGCCGCTTACCGCAAGCAATTGCTTGTGCTGTTTCTGAACAATTGAAAATTGCTTCAGGTGTAGAATAAATTTTTCCTGCAAATTCATATTAAAACAAAACCCGTCTGTATTCTTACAACAAACGGGTTTCATGTATAAAGTTTAGTATTAAGTAAATTTTACAAAAGCCACAATCAATAAAACTGTTCCAGTTGCTGTAGCTACCATCCATTTTATAATGTATTCTTTAAATCTGGCTACTCCAATATCGAACTTATCAAAATCTTCGTTGGCAACCCAAACTGCTGTTTTTTTATTAAGCCTCGTTTCTACTATGTTTTCAAGTATTTCAATAAAAGCTTCCGCCTCTCTTTCACCAATTTTAGCTTTCAGTAACTCATATAATTTCATTTCTGAAACTCATATCTATAATGATTTACCCAACCAAAATTAACTAATTCTATCCGTCTATTTTTAGTCGTATCGATTCTGGTCATTTAAAAGTTATGCCTATCCCTTTTTCACTTCCTTTGCCCATGTATCCTTTAAACCCACCGTCCTGTTAAAAACAAGCTTGTCTTCAGTACTATTTACATCTAAACAGAAATACCCTTTTCTTAAAAACTGGTAAGGTTCACCTGGAACAGCTTTAGCTAATGCAGGCTCGATAAACACTTTTGGTAAAATTTGCAGGCTGTGCGGGTTAATATACTCTTTAAAATTACCTTCTTCATTCGAAGGATCTTCCACTTTAAACAGCCTGTCGTACAATCGGACTTCGGCAGTTAAAGCATGTGGTACACTCACCCAATGAATGGTCCCCTTCACATTTATTCCGCTGGTATCATTTCCACTTTTGCTCTCCGGAATATATTCTGCATGTACTTCAGTAACATTTCCCGCTTCATCTTTCCTGAAACCTGTACATTTTACTATATACGCATTTTTTAACCGAACCTGTAATCCAACACCTAACCTGAAGAATTTCTTAGGTGGTTCTTCCATGAAATCTTCCCGCTCTATCCAAAGTTCTTTCGAAAATGGAAATGTTCTGCTACCTCCGCCATTTTCTGCTTCGGGATTGTTCTCACCCGTTAGCTCTTCTACCTCCCCAGCGGGGTAGTTTGTAAGAACGAGTTTTACCGGGTCTAATACAGCCATACGACGAACCGCATTTTTATTCAGATCCTCCCGCACACAAAATTCCAGCAGGCTGAGGTCTATCAAGTTTTCCCTTTTTTGAACCCCTATCTTATCGCAAAACATTTTAATGCTATCCGGTGTGTAGCCCCGCCTTCTGAAAGCCGAAATGGTTGGCATTCTCGGGTCATTCCAGCCATCCACCATCTTCTCGTTTACCAGTTCCAACAACTTACGTTTACTCATAACCGTATAAGTCATGTTCAACCTCGAAAACTCGTATTGGCGACTTGGAAAAATTTCGAGCTTTTCTATAAACCAATCATACAGTTCACGGTGTGGAATAAACTCAAGCGTACAAATCGAATGTGTCACGTTCTCAATACTATCGCTTTGCCCGTGTGCAAAATCATACATCGGGTAAATACACCATTCATCTCCTGTGCGGTGATGATGCGCACGTTTTATGCGGTACATTAATGGGTCCCGCATGTGCATGTTAGGGCTGGCCAAATCAATTTTAGCTCTTAAAACCTTTTCACCATCTTTAAACTCACCAGCCCTCATCCTGGCAAACAGGTCGAGATTTTCCTGTACACTCCGGTTTCTATATTTATTCCCTTTTCCGGGCTCCGTTGGCGTTCCTTTCTGTGCTGCAATTTCTTCCGGGGTGCTGTCGTCAACATAAGCAAGACCTTTCTTGATCAACTTGGTAGCAAACTCATAAAGCTGTTCAAAATAATCGGATGCATATAGTTCGTTCGACCATTCAAAACCCAGCCATTTTATATCTTCCTTAATACTGTCAACATATTCAACATCTTCTTTAACCGGGTTGGTATCATCGAAACGAAGATTTGTTTTACCGCCGTATTTTATTCCCAGTCCAAAATTCAGGCAGATACTTTTTGCATGACCAATATGTAAGTATCCGTTTGGCTCAGGCGGAAAACGGGTAATAACACTTTTATATTTCCCACTTGCCAGGTCAGCCTCAATTATTTCTTCTAAAAAATTCAGGCTTTTTTCTTCACTCTTAATTTTTTCTACACTCATTATTCAAGGATTGGCCGCGAATTTACGATTTTGAGTTTCCATTTAACAAAAACAAAAAGTTACAAATTATATTGAAGATGTGATGCTCCCTCACATTTATCAGCACCACTCGTCACTTTTTTCGTTTTTCCTCGTCTATGAATCGAGTTGTTTTGCAGCAAAATTTAAACAATGAATGAAGTGATCACCCAGTTTGCAGTTATAGCTGTTTCAGGTGCAAGAATAAAAAAGAAGTCAGAATTTTTTATTGTCCGGCATTTAGGGATCAAAACAATTGACGCGGTGAGGTCAGTGTTGATAGCACTAACAACTT
The DNA here is from genome assembly GCA_028288485.1 of Segetibacter sp. Lineage (GTDB taxonomy): Bacteria > Bacteroidota > Bacteroidia > Chitinophagales > Chitinophagaceae > Segetibacter. The sequence continues at coordinate 19,489 of JAQBNO010000062.1, read as the reverse complement.
AATTGTACGAGTTGGAAAAAGCTTGTCTAAGATTTGCCGTACAAGTGCCCGCCCGGCTCACGCCGTTCGAACCGGAGTGACACTACCTGTGCCGTTAGCGGGAACCATGTTCCATGCTTTTGAAAAGCCGGGTTAACAAAAATTCTTCAATAAACAAACTGTCGTCAAAGTCCCTTTTAGGAATGGATGTGGTTGGCAAGGGATTTAGGGCTTAATAAACCAAATCTTCGTAAGCTGCCTGCAACTCATTGTAACTATGCTGGTCGCCTGCTTCTTTAGCAGCAGACATTCCTTTTTCGTACCATTCAATAGCAAGTTCGTTTTCACCCTGTCGCTCCAGCAATTTAGAAAGGTGATAGTAAGTCCCTACATATTTTGGATCCCTCTCCAAAATGTTCTCAAACAGTTTTCTTGCTGAGGGATCGTCACCAATTTTAATGTATTCAAGGGCAAGAGCATGCTGTAGAAAACTATCGGTTGGAGAAGCTTTAAGGTATTCCTGAATCTTATTGATCCTATCCATAAAATTTTTAAATATTTAATTCAAAAAACGTTTGTAAAATACAGGACGCCTATATTTGTAAGAGAATTAGTTGCATAAACAACTTTACGCTTACTCATAAAAATGCTTACATGAAAATACTGGTTTGTATAAGCAAAACTCCCGATACCACTGCAAAAATAGCCTTCAAAAACGGCAATACCCAATTCGAAGATAATGGTGTGCAATGGATCATTAACCCTTACGACGAGTGGTATGCCCTGGTGCGGGCAATTGAACTAAAAGAAAAAGATGCTTCAGTGGTGTTACACCTGGTAACGGTAGGCGGAGCGGATGCTGAACCGATTATACGTAAAGCGCTGGCCTTAGGTGGCGATGAAGCGATACGGGTAAACACGACTAAACTTCAGGATAGTTTTTATGTAGCTTCTCAAATCGCGGAAGTCGCTAAAAACGGTGGATATGATTTAATATTTACAGGTAAAGAGACGATTGATTATAACGGGTCGTCAATAGGCGGAATGGTTGCAGAGTTGCTCGACCTTCCTTATATTTCGCTAGCAACAAAATTTGAAATAAATGGTACAACGGCAACCGTTACACGCGAAATTGAAGGTGGCGAAGAAGTGAATGAAGTGACGCTTCCAGTTGTTGTTAGTTGCCAGAAAGGCGTGGCTGAAGCACGTATTCCGAATATGCGTGGTATTATGTCGGCTCGCACAAAGCCGTTAAAAGCAGTAGAACCTGTTGAAGTTGAGGAGCTCACCAGCATCAGCAGTTTTGAATTACCACCGCCAAAAGCAGGTGTAAAAATGATAAGCCCGGATAATATAGCGGAACTGGTCAGGCTGCTGCACGAGGAAGCAAAGGTGATTTAATTTAAGTTGACAGAAGAACATTTTTTTGAGCCGGGCATTCTTAATTCTATTTTTCATCGTTGCCTCCGATATATTGGAGCGCGTCAAAGGTAGCTTTACATAGCAGTGTAGCGGTTTAAACCGAGCTTGCCGAAGAGTGGCACACTTCGATTTTTTGTTCTTTTTCAAACATTTTTTGAAAACGTTTTAAAAAAACCCTCCCCTGCAGGGGAGTTGGAGGGGTTAATATGGTTCTAATATTAGCAGATCAAACAGATGGCCATTTTAAAAAGACAGCATTTGAAGCACTCTCTTATGGAGCTAAGGTTGCAGAACAATCGGGCACATCTGCAGAAGCTTTAGTGCTGGGAAGTGTCAATGAGGATGTAGCGTCTTTAGGAAAATATGGAGTTACAAAAGTTCACCACGTTTCAAATGATGCCCTAAACATTTTTGACGCGCAGGTTTATACAAAAGTAATTGCAGCGGCCGTACAATCAACCGAGGCAAAGGTGTTGGTGCTTTCGCATAACAATACCGGTCGTGCCATTGCGGGAAGATTGTCTGCACGATTGAAAGCGGCAATGGTTCCGGCAGCAGTCGGTTTACCAGATACTGCCGATGGTTTTGTCGTTAAAAAAGTGGTATTCAGCGGAAAGGCATTTGCCAATGTTTCTCTCAATACAGACATTAAGATTATTTCGCTGAACATGAATGCTCACAAAATTTTGGCGGGAGAAGGAACCGCTCAAGTAAGTGAACTAAATGTACCTGTAGATGTGTCGAAGATAAAAGTGACCGCTACCAATAAGGTAACAGGTGAAATACCATTAACCGAAGCTACCCGGGTAGTGAGCGGCGGACGCGGACTAAAAGGGCCAGAAAACTGGAAAATAGTTGAAGACCTGGCGCATTCATTAGATGCTGCTTTGGCTTGCAGCCGCCCCGTTGCAGATGCAGGCTGGCGACCGCATCATGAACACGTTGGTCAAACTGGTATTGCCATTGCTCCCAACTTATATGTGGCAGCAGGAATTTCAGGAGCCATTCAACATTTAGCAGGTGTAAACCGTAGTAAAGTAATTGTGGTAATAAACAAAGACTCCGAAGCACCGTTTTTTAAAGCTGCCGATTATGGAGTTGTAGGCGATGTTTTTGAAATATTGCCGAAACTTACTGAAGAAGTTAAAAAGTTGAAAGGAGCGTGAAGAAGGCTGACAGATGACGGTTGTTCAGATGGAGTAAATAAATTGCACAAAAATGCTGCTTATGAGTAGCGGCATTTTTAATTTGACACTCATTAGAACCGCCTTTACCGTTTATTACAATTACAGATAAATTTCCTATAGGAGGCATCCACGGCAACTGCCTTCCGCTGCAAATAACGCGGTAGTAGCCTTATCGGAGACAGAAGTGGCAAAGCTGTTTGTTGAAGATACAAGATCAGAAATAGGCTCTGAAGCAGAGAAAATTAAATTTCGAAATTCAGCAAATGGCCTCGTAGCTCGTTTTATCAGGCTTGATTGTGATGAGACACTCCGGGCTGCTGGTAATGGCAAGGGTCTTTCCCATTGATTACCGTGCATATGAGATTGAAAAACGGGAGTTATGGCGGGAGGTTTTCGAAGATGAGCTAAAAGAATTGCATAAGAGAGGCTTTGTTTACCGGGACATACGGCGCCCTTCCAGCCTTGACGGGTTTCTTTTTGACTATGTCCTTCTTACCTCGAAGGACTGCGTTTGATTGATGAAGGGATATCTGCATTAAGCAAACAAGTGGAGGAAAAGCTGCCCAGTAAATACATCGAAACAGAACTACCGGGACATGTAAGAATTTAGGACTTGCTTCCTGAACCGTTAGCCTTATTATCTGACGAAATCTGCATCCTATTTATATGATTTTCCCACAACTTCCCGCACGATTAAATCCAACTGGTTAGAACTCTCGATGATCATCTTACAGATATTTTTTACATTTTCGTCAATTTCCATTTTATCTAAAATATCTGCTAATCCCATAATATTCGATAAAGGGCTTCTTATGAGATGAGCATGTTGAAAGGCAATTTCCTTTAAAATATCTTTCTTCTTCTCGATCTCTGATTCTGCCTCTTTCAGTTGCTCCTGTTCGGCAACATACCGGGTAATGTCGTAGCCGAGGCAAAAAATGCCTTCCCGTTCCCCGTTATCTTTATACATAGCCCGGTACTCCCATTGCGTAATTACATAACCTCCCTTCCCATCATGTTTCCTGATTGTCGCGGGAAACATTTGTGTAGGATTGGCAAAACACTTTACGGCTACTTCTTCACACACTCTTATGTCATCAGGATGCATAGTTATCTGGAATGGTTTTCCGACAATTTCATTACTTATATAAGAAAAGGCCTTTGCATAATGACTGTTTACATAGCTATAGTTTCCAGCCATGTTGGTCGTAATGATATAATAAAAATTGGAGTTTTCAAGTAACTCAATCGTTTGCTGAAAGTGTTTCATTTATTAACCGGCAAAACTTTTATCTGTTGAATTTCTTGTTAAGTAAAACAATATAATCATAGTTACACTGAAAATTAAAGCCTTTTGTTGCCTGCCTTATTTTTATTGTAACATATAAAACTAATTCTAACAATAAAATATTGTTAGCTACAGTACCTTTATTATTACTTGTTAATAAGTTGAAGTGAGATGCCTTGTTATTCAACTTACATGCAAATATTTGCTATTATAACTGAAACTATGCCTGAACTCCTATACCGGGATGCAACATTGAACGACCTGCCAACAATAGTTGCAATTTACAATTCAACTGTTGCATCACGAATGGTTACCGCGGATACCGAACCTGTAACTGTGGAAAGCAAAATACGATGGTTTGATGAACATTCGGCGGACAAAAGACCTTTATGGGTGATTGAGGATGAAAATAATAAATTGCTTGGCTGGGCCAGCTTCCAGTCATTTTACGGACGGCCTGCTTATAACGCTACTGTTGAGATCAGCATCTACCTGGAGCCATTACAAAGGGGCAAAGGACTTGGCAAAAAGATCTTGCAACATTGTATAGAAGCTTCACCAAAATATGGAGTAAAGACGCTCCTGGGCTTCATATTCGAACACAATGAACCCAGCCTGAAATTGTTCCGTCATTTTGGATTTGAGGATTGGGCAACCTTCCCCAATGTAGCAATACTGGACGGCGTTGAAAGAACTCTAAAAATTTTGGGAAAGAGAGTTTCGTGAATTGTTTTAGATAAACACAAATGAACAATTGAAAAATCAACCTCATTTACTTACCGTTTGTCATTCTGAGCTTGCCGAAGGGTATCTAATTACTCCTATCGTCATAACGCTACTACAGGGCTTCGCCCGGACATTATATCAGCTTAAGTTCAAAGATATTTAATTGTAAATATTCAGTTGAACGGAGCGTCGCAACCAGGGCATCCTGCCGGTTCAAATGTCGGCTCCAAAATAACTTCTTCCTTATTCCTTATTACACGCTTTTTAGCGCCTTCAAAAAACATTCAAAATTTTTTCCGTTTTACCTTTTGTTATACAATAAATGTAAGGGTTTGGAAGTTTCTTAAAGGTGCGTTACAATTACAGATCGAACCTATAAAATTTTATTAAAGCCGAAACTTTTAGAAAACGTGGAACTAGCTTTGCGAAACATTCTCCACAAAAAAGAATAAAAAAATACAATTTTCAGGGATTAAAGAAGAAGAAAGCTTTTTAGTTGCGCAAACTAAAATGATGCCAAAAGACCGAATGTAGAACAAACTGCAAAAATCATCTCCAACATTATTTTTACTCACCCAACAACTAATCACGCATATTTAAAAAAAATTAAGTACCAACTTTACATTTCCAATATCTGAGAATTATCAGCTAACCTAAGTATTACCTACCCCGACTATGAAACTCCGCCCTTTAGATAACCTTACCGATAAACAGGTGCAATCTGGTTTAAACAAATTTGTTCAGGAAGGCCTCGCTGCCGAGGCCATGGCTACATTTACAGGTGGAACCTTTCTTGTAGCAATGGCTGTTTTATTGAAAGCCTCTAACTTCCAGATCGGCTTATTTGCAGCATTACCAACTATTACCAACATATTTCAACTACTTTCTATCTGGCTGGTGCAGAAATATAAAAACAGGAGAGCTATCAGCGTTACCTGTTTATTCCTGGCCCGGATACCGCTTTTTGTAATTGCATCCTTACCATTTTTGTTTTCGACGGGTGCAAGCGTAAATGTGCTCTTGTTCTTCCTGTTTTTCCATTATTTGTGTGGTTCTATTTCGGGTCCAAGTTGGAACTCCTGGGTTAAAGACCTTGTTCCGGCAGATAATCTTGGGGCATATTTTTCAAGACGTACACGCATGATACAGATTTTGAATGTTACCCTGAGCCTGACGGTAGCGATGTGTATTGATTACATTAAAATTAATTACCCTCAGCATGAATTAACTGCTTACGCTGTCATGTTTTTTATTGGTGGCACTGCAGGTATGGTTGGGGTTTACTTTCTTTCGCGTGCACCGGAGCCAAAAACAACGCTTGTGGATGAAAAATTATTCAGCCTTATCAGGAAGCCTTTAAAGGATAAAAACTTCCGCAGCCTGTTAACTTTTCACTCGGCTTATGCATTTGCAACAAGCTTTGCACTTCCTTTTTTCGTTGTGTATATGATGAAAACGATTGGGCTATCATTTGCATGGATTATTGCTCTTGGATTAATGGCTAAATTCGGAAGCATTGTGTCGCTAAAATTTTGGGGGAAATTTTCAGATAAGTATAGCAACAAAACAATCATACGCATATGTGCACCTACGTTCATCACGTGCATTCTTAGCTGGACTTTTGTAAGTATGATTGAAAGCAAGACCTTAAGCATCCTTTTGCTTATCGTAATTCATATTGTAAGCGGTATTTCCGCAGCAGGCATAGATCTCTCCATTAGCAACTTAGCTATAAAGCTTGCACCAAAAAATGAAGCAATCGCTTATATAGTTGCAAGAAATTTTGTTATAGCTATATTCGCCTCAATAGCACCAATGGTAGGTGGTTTATTAGCTGACTTTTTTGCTACTCATCACTTATCGTGGAATATTGAATGGAAGGGACCAGATGGGATTTCCACCTTGCACTTGCTTGAATTGCAGAACTGGAACTTTTTCTTCCTGATCAGTGCAATTCTGGCATTATTCGCTGTTCGCCTTGTGAAAAAAATAAAAGAAGCCGGCGAAGCGCGCAAAGAGATTGTTACAATTGTGATGAAGAAAAGTGTAAGAAGAGGAATAAGGAAAGGTATTAGCGGCGAAGCAATTAAAGAGAGAATTAATAACCCCGTATTTATTCCTGCTATAAAAAAGAGAATGTCATCGTACCATCTTTTATGGAAAGAATATAATAAGATTGCATAACCCTTACGAAGGGAAGTGACTCAACAAGACGAGTGGCTGAAATGTCACTCGTTTTCTTTTAGACCTTATCCTCCAGCCTCATCCTCCATCTCCTTCTCCTAAAGGCGAATGAGCGGTACTTAATAGAAGTTCCAACCATTTGATCTTCCACATCAATTTCAGTTTTTCTCACGAGTTATTTTGGTTTACCAGCATTTATCGATGCATTCAACATCATCCACGCCACCGCCCCGGCTCACTGGTCGGCAGACCAATACTGAACATTTTACTACAACTGGCAGCCCTTTAGCCATTTATTTCCGCACGCATCCATTTAATCTTTCAATCCCGGTTCTTACTAAAAAAGCCACCAATACGGCGGCTTTTAAAAATATTTTTAGCGTAATTATTACAATTCCAATAAAGTCTTTACCGGGTCTTTTCCGAATAACAACAGTTCGGGTGTTTCCAATAATTCTTTTACCCTTACGAGGAAGCTCACGCTCTCACGTCCGTCAATAATCCGGTGGTCATAACTTAAGGCCAGGTACATCATCGGTTTTATAACAACCTGCCCGTTTATTGCCATCGGTCTTTCCTGGATCTTATGCATTCCCAGGATCGCACTCTGTGGAATATTGATAATTGGCGTACTTAACAATGAACCAAACACACCACCGTTGGTAAGGGTAAATGTTCCTCCCTGCATTTCAGCCATTGATAGCTTGTTGTCCCTTGCTTTACCGGCGAGTTTAACCACTTCCTTTTCAATCTCTGCCATGCTCAGGCTTTCTGCATTTCTTATAACCGGAACTACCAATCCTTTGGGTGCCGACACCGCAATTGAAATATCGCAGTAGTCATGGTAAACAAGCGAATCTCCGTCGATGTAAGCATTTACAGAAGGCCACTCCTGCAAAGCATAACAAACGGCTTTCGTGAAAAAGCTCATGAAGCCAAGGTTTACGCCGTGTTTTTCTTTGAACTTATCTTTAAACTGCGTACGTAAAGCCATGACCTTACTCATATCCGCTTCGTTGAATGTAGTCAACATAGCAGTGGTGTTCTTCGCTTCAACCAAACGGCGGCTAACTGTTTTGCGCAGGTTGCTCATTTTTTCGCGGCGTTCGTTGCGGGTAAACAGCTCCTGCCCTTCTACCGCTTTTTTACCAGGATTAGCGAGTGCCTGCAACACGTCATTCTTCATTATTCTACCGTTACTGCCAGACGGCGTGATAGAAGAAGCCTGCACTTTTTTATCTGCAATCATTGCTGCAGCTACCGGTGAAGCTTTTAAATCGTTAGGTATAGATGTAACCGGAGCTTGTTGTGCAGCAGGTTGGGCCGGGGCCGGGGCAGCAGGTTTTCCTTCAGGTTTAGTTTCCTGTGGTGCACTTCCTACGGCAACATCACTGTCAATGGTAGCTATAACGTCGCCGATTTTTAAAGTATCGCCTTCTTTTGCTTTCTGGGCTAATTTTCCTGCTTCTTCGGCATTTAATTCAAAGGTTGCCTTTTCACTTTCGAGTTCGGCTATCACTTCATCACGTTTAACAAGGTCACCTTCTTTTCTAAGCCACTTTACCAAACTAACTTCTGTGATCGATTCTCCAACTGTTGGGATCTTAATATCTATCATACCCTTTCCAGCCGCAACTGCCTGTGGAGCGGCAGACGGAGCTGGAGTTGCTGCTTCTGGTGGGGCAGTAGGCGTTGTAGACTGAGCTGGCTCAGGTGCCGCAGCACCTGCAACTTTTTGTGCTGTTTCATCTATTTGTGCCAGCGTAGCGCCTATATTCAAAGTATCTCCTTCACCCGCCTTTGTTGTAAGTATTCCTGCTTTTTCTGCATTTACTTCAAAAGTTGCTTTTTCACTTTCAAATTCCGCAATCACCTCATCTCTTTCTACATAATCACCGTCTTTCTTTATCCATTTTATAAGTGTTACTTCAGTAATAGATTCGCCAATCGTTGGAACTTTTATGTCGATCATACCTTGATTTTAAGTTTTGCAAATTTCGGGGAAATAAGTTGTTTTTCTAAGGAAATTTATAGAACAAGAAGAAACATATGTTTCAGACAACATGCAGGTTAAATTGAGCGAAAAACCGACTGGATACAAGTTAGATGCGAGGTTAAACGAGAGAAGCAATCCTACATTAACTCCTTAAATCTTTTCCCTCCACCTCTTAGTCTCGCTATAAATCGTTGTAGGTATTAAAAAGTATGCAAAGCCGTTCAATGTTAATATCCGGTACAAGAGTGCGACGCAACGGCCGACAAACTGAAAAACCACCGTCGGCTACATAATATGCAATATTATTCTTCGAGCAATTTTTTTAATAACGGACCGAAATTCTTCTACCTTCTTTAATAAATCCGGGCTCCAAAAATAGCTTTAACGCCAGAGTGAGTATGCGTACGAATATTATGTTTTGCCAATAGAGCTGTTAAAGTGTAAAAACAACTGTAATACAATCTGCTTGCAGCAGAACCAAAATTCTTTTTCAATAGCCATTTTTGCCAACTCAAATGCCTCATTTGCTTTAGCTAACCGAAAAGCAATCAAGGCATTTATCTCATTGTTCATAATACCTTACCCTCATCAGCTATATTTTGATATAATGGTGTAATAGACATAGACGTCCATTTATCCTTGTCAAAATATTGTCGCAGATACTGCCTGCGGATATTCCAATTCTACATCATATATGTCGTCTCGTATCTTTCTTTTTGTTTGAAAACCTAATTCCTTATTTGTCACAACCCAATACCAATCACTGTCTTCCCGATAATCTCCTCTTGCTCTTGAACCAAAAAGTATTACAGAAGCATTTTCATGCTCCTGTAATACCCGGGGCTTTTTATTTTTTGTAAAAAGACTTCCTGGTTCATTGTAATTATTTAAATAGTAAATGCTGTATTTATAATTTCTGCCTGTTCCTGCGCATGCACTTTTGAATAACCTGTAGCCGTTGAAGCACTTGGCGGGCGGGTAATAACTGCATAATTAATTCCTTTTAAATTCATTTGCAAAAAGCTTGCAGCGCCCATATTCAATGGTTCTTCCTGGACCCAGAACCAGATTGCCTTGCTGTATTTAAGATACAACTGCTCCAGTTGCCTGGTAGGTAAAGGATAGATCTGCTCTACTCGTACAATGGCAACATCCTGCCTGTTTTCTTTTTGCTGGCGATCGGCAAGGTCAAAATATATTTTTCCGCTACAGAACAAAACCTTTTTTACTTCGGCTGCATTCTGTACAAAACTATCATCTATCACCTCCTTAAAACCTCCATTTAAGAACTCATCCATTTTACTAAAACTGGCAGGAAGGCGGAGGTTGGCTTTTGGTGTAAATACAACCATCGGCTTCCTGAAAGGCCAGGCAAGTTGTCGACGCAATGAATGGAAAAAGTTAGCAGCAGTTGTTATATCGGCAATAATCCAGTTTAACTCTGCAGACATTTGAAGGAAACGTTCCAGGCGGGCACTGCTGTGCTCGGGCCCCTGCCCTTCATAGCCATGGGGCAACAACATGACCAGTCCACTCATTTGCCTCCACTTGGTTTCACCACTTGAAATAAACTGGTCAACCATAGCCTGGGCAGTATTAAAGAAATCGCCGAATTGCGCTTCCCACAAAACAAGCGCATTTGGATTGGCGATGGAATAACCATACTCAAAACCTAATACGCCAAATTCACTTAAGAAGGAATTGTAGATACGAAACTTTCCGTCAGCACCGGGAATGCGGCTAAGGCGGTTATAACTTTCATCGTTATTTTCGTCACGTAACACTGCATGTCGATGAGAGAAAGTACCGCGGCGAACATCCTGCCCACTCATTCTTACATCGTGGCCGTCAAGCAATAATGTTCCGTAAGCCATTAACTCACCGGTTGCCCAGTCCACCGCCTTTTCAGTTTCAAAAAGCTTTATTTTATCCTGCAACAATTTTTCGACTTTTCGTAACGGCTGAAATCCTTCGGGCCACTGCATAAGGCTGTCAAAAACCGTTTTAAACTGCTCTTCGGTAATCGCTGTTACCGGTGATTTGTCAAAATCATCTTTAGTAGACTTCCGCAAATTCTGCCACCATAATTCCGGTTTTTGATACGTATATGGCAATGGATGTTGCTTAATGTCATCAAGCCTTTCCTGCAGATCGCTCCAGAACTTTTTCTCCATCTCCTTAGCCAGGTCAGCATCTATTGATCCGCTCTCAATTAATTTCTGGTTATATACTTCACGTGGATTTGCATGTTTTTCAATTAGCGCGTATAACCTGGGCTGGGTGTATTTTGGATCGTCGCCTTCGTTATGACCGTGACGACGGTAACAAACCATATCAATAAATACGTCCACATTAAATTTCTGCCTGTAGCGGGTGGCAATATTTACACATTTTACAACGGCTTCGGGGTCGTCGCCGTTAACATGTAATACCGGTGCCTGTATCATTGCCGCCACTGACGTTGAGTAATCAGCAGTACGTGCATCGTCGAAATCGGTGGTAAAACCAATCTGGTTATTAATTACAAAGTGGATGGTACCACCGGTGTAATACCCTTTCAATCCACTCATTTGCACTACCTCGTACACAATTCCCTGGCCTGCAACAGATGCATCGCCGTGTATAAGTATCGGTAAAATTTTATCGTACTCACTTTCATAAATAACGTCGGCCTTGCTTCTTGCAAAACCAATCACTACCGGGTCAACTGCCTCAAGATGCGAAGGGTTGGGGCACAACTGCAGGTTTACTTTTTTACCGTCTTTAGTAGTATGTTCACCCCTAAAGCCCATATGATATTTTACATCGCCACTGCCCATTGTTGTATCAGGTACAGAGGTTCCTTCAAATTCAGTGAAGATCTGTTCGTACGTTTTTCCGAGAATGTTTGCCAACACGTTCAAGCGGCCCCGGTGCGCCATTCCTAATACTACTTCCTGTACACCAAATTCAGCAGCGGTATTTATTATAGCATCCAATGCGGCAATAGTCGTTTCGCCACCTTCGAGTGAAAAACGCTTTTGACCTATATATTTTGTATGGAGAAATTTTTCGAACATAACACCCTGGTTAAGTTTCTCCAGGATGCGCTTTTTCTCGTCGGCAGTAAAAGGTTTGTGAAATTCTTTTTCAACCTCGTTTCCAAGCCATTCTATCTTTTCCTGGTCGTTCAGCCCCGAAAACTCAACCCCCACCGAAGAGGTATAACATTTCTGCAAAAACGAAATAATGTCTTTTAAAGGAGCGCTTTGCAAGCCCAAAAACTTGCCGGCTTCAAAAGTGGTGTTCAAGTCGGCTTCAGTCAATCCAAAATTAGATAATGCGAGGTTAGCCCTCCTGTCCTTTCTTTCGCGGATGGGATTGGTTTTAGCTACCAGGTGTCCCTTTTTACGATAAGCCCTAATTAACTGGAACACGCTAAATTCCTTTTGCAGGCTTTGTGCATCTACCTGTTTGCCATTTACCGCTTCACCATTTGTTGGAGGAACAACTTTGCTGACGGCAAAATCAAATCCTTCAAAAAACTTCCTCATTTCAGGGTCTACGCTTTCAGGATTGGCAACAAAATCGTTGTATAAACTCTCTATATAGTTTGGGTGCGAGTTGGTGATGTATGAAAAGTCCTTCATGTAGTTGAATATTTTTCAGTGATAACAACCGTTATTTTAATGACTGCAAATATCGGTCATTGACGTCATATAGGTAAGGAATATTTAGCCGGAAAATAATGCCTTGCAAATGGAAGTCTATTTTTGAACCCGGCATAGAATAACGATTTAACACTGTTGCGTCGCACACTTATACTGATGTTTTATTGGTGGGCCAAGAAGTACAAAAACAGCGCAACAATAAAAATATGTAGCTAAAAACCGCATAAAATAGGCAACGTATAAACTGAATCTAAAAGCGCTTTATCGCTTTTTACAGCGATGCAGGGAGCAGAATAAGGTGAAGTAATACGAATAAGATGTATAAAACAAAACTTAACACAGGCTGGTCGCCATTTTCAGAAGTGTTTACAATAAAGCCTCCCGATGTAAATTGTGTTACAGTTAAAGCGATTGCCACCCTTCGACAGGCTCGGGGTTAACTGCCACGATGCTGCGAAAAAACTACTTGTGATCGCTCGGGTGCATCGCAGCCAACATGACGCCACCAAAACCAGAAGTCGGTATCCCAAATAATAACTCGCGGTTAGAATTGTATTACTAGCAAACACTACGATTATGACGGTAAAAAAGCAGATCAAATAAAAACCTGTTTATTCTTTCCATACTCTTATCGCCCCATTAAACTACCACCTATTAATAACAGAAGGTTCTTCGTTTGCAACTCCTCCAATACAACGTTTAATTTTTGTATATCTTGATTATACCACCCCTGTGGTCAGCGTAAAAACAAAATTAGTTGTACCTACAACTAATTAGATAATAAACAAGCGTTCTTTACGTTTCTACGTTATGCGTGTTTACGAACCCACTAACCATTCTACTGTTTGTAATAAATTTAAAGCATACTCTGCTCCTAAAAACGAAGGGGAGAGATTGGCAGCTTTAAAGCAGCTACAAATAATTGATTCAGCACCTGAAGAAGAGTTTGACGACATAGTCGAACTCGTTGCCCAAATTTGTGATACACCCATTTCGATTATTGCTTTCCTTGATAAGAAAAGATGGTGGGTAAAAGCAAAATTCGGGGTAGACACTATAGAGATCCCGAGGGAATTAGTGTTTTTTGAAAACCATTCGCAGGAGGACAACTTAACAATTGTAACAGACACCCATGCGGATGAGCGTTTTCACAATAACCCGTTAGTTACCGGCAAACCACGAATTCGCTTTTTTGTCGCTTTACCTTTAAAAACAGAGGAAGGCCTTACAGTTGGACATTTATGCGTAATGGACCACAAAGAGAGAACGCTTTCGACAAAACAACTCGCTGCGCTCCGCACTCTCGGCAGGCAATGTGAAAAGCTGCTCAAACTACGTTTACACCGGTTAAAAGAACAGGATGATAAAAGTATTTCGGCACGAAAAGAAGCTATTTTTCATAACGGCTTCGATGCAGTTGTTGTAACAAACAGCCGCGGTGTCATTCTTCAGTTGAATGAAAAAGCTGAAACTATTTTTGGCTGGACAACAGAAGATGCCATTGGAAAATGCTTTCATGATACGATCATTGCCGAGCGTTTTCGTGAAGAGCACTGGAAAAAGATAAAGCAGTACGAGCAAACAGGTGAAGAAGAAATATTAAATAGAACAATCGAAATTTCTGCTATTTGTAAAGACAATGTTGAGATTGATATAGCCTTAGGCATTTCTTCATCTACTGTAAAAGGCGAGCTTTTTTTTATCTGTTTTATAAGAGATATTACTGACCGCAAGTTGATAAGGTCGAAGCTTGATAAGCAGAAAGAATTTTACGAAAGCATCTTAAATAAAATTCCTACAGACATCGCCGTTTTTGATCCGCAGCACAAATACCTGTTCGTTAACCCCGGCGCAATTAAAAATGAAGAATTGCGTAAGTACATAATCGGGAAGGACGACTTTGAATATGCAGAATTCAGAAACCGGGATAAGTCGATTGCAGAAATGCGAAGAGAGAAATTTTTAGAAGTAAAAAATTCTAAAAAGGAAATACGATGGGAAGATAGTTTGAAAGATGCAGACGGAAATACAATTACACATTTACGCAGGCTATTTCCGGTACTCGACGAGGAAGGAGAATTAACGATGGTTATCGGGTTTGGTATTGATATTACCGATATCACCGAACGTAAGTTAATGGAAGAAAAACAAACAGTCCTGGTAAACCAGCTTTCGAGTCAAAACAAACAGCTGGTCGATTTCTGCAATATCGTTTCGCATAACCTTCGGGCTCCATTGGTTAATATGTCGATGCTTGTAAAGTTCATTGAAGAGAGTGACGACGCCGCAGAACAAAAGGTAATGATAACGATGCTCAATCCCGTTATTGAAAACCTTCATACTACTTTTAACGAACTGGTAGAATCTATTCAAATAAAACACGACCTGGAAATAGAATCAGAAAATATCGTGTTAGACGATTGCCTGAAAAGAACGATCGAAGGTTTAGAACTGGAAATAAAAGCATCAGAAGCAGTAATTGAAGTTGACTTTGAAGCGGCACCGGTAATACATTATCCCCCGAAATATTTATACAGCATATTTCACAACCTCATCAGCAACGCTTTAAAATATCAATCTCCCGCAAGGAAACCCATTATTAAACTTAAAACCAAAAAGGTAAACGGAAATATCATTTTTTCAGTAAACGATAACGGCTTAGGCATCGACATGGCAAAAAACAAACACAACTTTTTCAAGATAGGAAAAGTATTTCATCGAAATCCTAATGCAAAAGGATTTGGTTTGTATATGACGAAAACACAAGTCGACGCCATGGGAGGAACTATATGGGTTGACAGCACTCCTGATGTAGGCTCTACATTTTTTATTGAATTCAAAAATCAAATTTAATGCCTCCAATAAAAATTTTTCTGATAGATGATGATCAAATCTTTGTTTTCCTAACAAAGAAAACTATTGAGTCAACCGGCATAAAAACCGAGGTTAGGGTATTTGGCGATGGAGAGGAGGCAATTGATTATTTAAGAGAAGCATCACAAACTATTGAACTATTACCCGACATTATTTGCCTTGACCTGAGCATGCCTATAATGGACGGCTGGGAATTTCTCGAAGAGTTCATTTTATTGAAACCTAAGATAGAAAAAAAAGTGATCCTCTACCTGGTGTCTTCTTCGATATCGCCGCACGATATTGAAAGAGCAAAAAACATTTCGGTAGTGTCTGACTTTATAATAAAACCTGTAGTTAAAGAAAAAATTATTGAGTTGTTTCAAACTTTTAACCAACCGCAATAATAGAATTGGGATTACCAGGAATAATAAATGGCCCCACTGGTGGCCAAAGCTGTAAATATGTTTAGCAACGATTCAGTTAATCTAGAGATCCTTAAAAAAAGAGCTTATAATCTACGATGGGCTACAGTAGCCGATGGAGTAATTCCATTAACTGCTGCAGACCCTGATTTTCGTTGTGCTCCTGAAATTGCGGAAGCTATTTGCAGTTTTACCAAAGATCGATATTTGTCTTACGGACCGGCGGAAGGTCTTCCGGAATTTAAAGAAAGTATGGCTGCATACTTCCAGAAAAAACGAAATATTCCTGCTTTACCTGGATTAATTTTTCCTGTTGATAGTGCTGCTTTTGGAATCTATTTAACCTGTAAAGCCTTTTTATCTGCGGGTGATGAAGCAATTATTTTCGACCCTGTAGACTTTCTCTTCCGGTACTCAGTTGAAGCAGTAGGAGGTGTAGCGGTCCCCTTTCAAATTCCGGCTGGAATGTTGCCGGTAAACTTTGAACAATTAGAAAACCTGATTACAAAAAATACGCGGCTTATTTGCTTGTGTAATCCTTTAAACCCAACAGGTAAAGTATTTACAAAAGATGAGCTACTCGAATTTGGCAGGATAGCGTGCAAACACAACCTCGTTATATTATCAGATGAGATCTGGAGTGATATTGTTTATTCTCCAAATACTTTTACGAGCATCGCATCAATAAACGAAGAAACAAGGAACCGGACCGTTACTATAACCGGCTTTAGCAAATCTTATGGTTTGGCTGGTTTACGCATTGGTGCTGTTATGGCTTCTAATACTGATCATTTTAAACGATTGATGGAAGTCTCGCTTCATCATTCCACCATACACGGAGCGAATGTTATTTCGCAGGTAGCTGCAACCACTGCACTAACTCACTGCGAATACTGGCTAAACGATTTTTTGATCCACTTGCAGGCCATGAGAGACTTATGCTTAAAAGAATTAAACTCATTTGAAGGTTTTAAATGCATTCCTCCCGAGGGATGTTATGTTGCTTTTACAAATATTTCCGCTACCGGTAAAACGAGTAAAGAGATGCAGGAATTGTTGTTGGAAACAGCAAAAGTTGCCGTTGTTCCTGGTTTAAAAGAATGGTTTGGTGAAGGGGCAAAAGACCATATCCGTATCAGCTTTGCAACATCAGAAGAAATCTTACAAGACGCATTACATAGAATTAAAAACGTTATAAATACAAAATGAAAGTCGTAATTATTGGTGGAGGAATAGCAGGGTTAACATTAGGAGCTTCTTTGAATAAAAAAGACATGGAAGTGGTAATAAACGAAAGGTCAGTTGGAATGCCAATACATGGCCATGCTTTCCTAATGCATCTCGATGGGCTTTCAATTTTGAACCAACTCCGCGAGAACGAAAAAGAAGCTTTCCAGGGGAAAGTTGTAGATACATTCAGGTTAAAGAGACCCGAAGGAAAAGAAATAAAACATCTACGCCTGAGTAACTGGCAGTGTTTTAAAAGATGCGATGTTATCCGTTTTTTATATTCTTTAGATAAAAAAGGGATCATAAAAGAGGGGCGTGAGTTTTCTCATTTTATTTATGAAAGTGAAAAAGTCGTTGCCGCAGCCTTCTTAAACGGAGACGTGGAATACGGAGATATTTTTATTGGCGCAGATGGTGGAAACTCGAAGGTGAGAGAGGCAATATTCGGAAAGGTAAAAACTAACCCCGTTAGAGTTAAAGAGGTGGTTGGAGTTTCGCACAACGAACAAGTGGTTAAAAAATATTCAAGTATTTTTACAAAGTTTCAACACGAAACAAAGGGCCTTGCATTTGGATTTATTCCAACGTCAGAAACGGAATTCGTTTGGTTCATGCAGTATGATCCTGCGGAGTCGGACTTAACCGTTAATACGCCAACGGTATTGGAAGCATTTTGTAAAAGGCAATTGCTTAATTTTCCCCCGGTAGTAGCAGAGATCCTCGAAACAAACGATTTTTCTACAAGTTATATCTGGAACACACGCGACTTTGATTTGCTATCATCTTTTCATCACGAAAATGTTGCTTTGATTGGTGATGCAGCCCATTTAACCCTGCCGTTCTCAAGTGCGGGTACTACCAATGCGATTTCAGATGCGAAAGTGTTGGCTGATTGCATAGAGAATTCGGGCGATTACAAAAAAGCCTTCGAAAACTATTACCAGTTAAGAGCCGAGCAGATCTCGCAACACATTAATTTAGGACGCGAATTGCAGAAGTTATTCCTCACCCCGCAACTGCACAGCGACGACGATATTCCCGTACCACTCATCTCTAAAAAAAGTGTAAATGGGGCGGCAAAAAGGAAAGAGATTGAGGTAACCTATTTTACCGATCCTATTTGCTCAACCTGTTGGATTATTCAACCCTTATTAAGAAGGCTGAATTTGGAATATGGAAAATACCTGAATGTTGAATACCGAATGGGAGGACTATTACCTTCATGGGAGGATTATAATAAGGGTAAAATAAGTAACCCAAGTGATGCCGCAAAGCATTGGGAAGAAGTTTGTTCTTTCTATGAAATGCCTTTAGATGGAGATGTATGGATAGAAGATCCTTTGGCTTCTTCGTATCCCCCTTCTATTGCTTTTAAGGCTGCACAAATCCAGGATACAAATACTGCCATCTTATTTTTAAGACGAATTAAAGAAATGGTTTTTCTCGAGAAAAAGAACATCATCAGATGGGATTTTCTTCAAAAAGCCGCCTTTGAAGTTGGCCTTGACTCTGCCAGGCTTTTAAGAGATGTTGAAGGAAAAGCAAAGGATCTATTTCGCGACGATCTGATATTAGCTTCAAAGCTCGGAGTGACGGGTTTCCCGACACTATTTTTCAGCGATGGCACAGGCAAACGTTTTACCATTAAAGGATATCAGCCTTACGAAAAGTTCGAGGAAATTATTTTCAAGTTAGCTCCTGGAGCGAGGAAAGAAGAAATTAATACTACTCCTAAAAACCTGTTTACTCATTTTCCGACTATGACAGAAAAAGAGTTCTCGTTCTTAAGTAATAATACAAAAGAATATGCGTCTAAAATACTTGTTGAGCTATTCGAAAATGGAAGCATCGAAAAGTATGAAAGTAAAAACGGTATTATCTGGAAAAATAAATATGCAACGTGGTAAGTATTGCTTTTAATAGCAATGATTAGCTGTTGTTTTTCTGGTTAATCAAGTGCAGTTCTTTGTGCAGCTCCGGTTGTCCGAACGGATCCCTTTGGTGATGTCACTCGCTTGTTCTTTATCTTTTCCTGGCAACAGTGGCCTACTTTTTGGCGCAGCGCAGCAGCACCGGGGGAAATTGATTGAAACAACTTCCCTGGAACAAATTAAAATACCGAAACCGGAGACACTTGATGTTAATGAAACTTTATCAAAACCTACAGCTTTAAGCACAAACACTCCCGCTTTACAAATTATTGATATTAGCGACGTGCCGAAAGAGATGAGCGTATATCTAGTAAAAATAAACCAGGATTAAAAAACGCGTAAACAAATACTTGAAATAGCTGCGGACTTTTGCCCGCAGCTATTTTGTTTTTAAAAGAGTTTCATCATACTATTGCAACCATTGTGGTTGACGGAAAATTAGGCCTTGTATAGGTTCTAAGTTGGTGGAAGATTGGAAGAAAAAAATTATCTCCTGGCTGTGAAACAATAGTTGCGTAAGTACGGTACGATTTATCGATGTTGCATTGGTCCTACCTTCATATTGCTACACTGGAGCAATATAACCTTGTTGCTAAGTGAAGACCGTTGAAATGTCAA
>JAQBNO010000054.1 GCA_028288485.1 Segetibacter sp. | reverse complement strand
ATTCGCAATTGACCCCCTCGTGTTTTTACCTGTTAGGAACCGGCAACAAGCAAAAGGGAATTACCTCTTCATTGCATACACCCACATTCAATATTGATGAAACCGCGCTGGAAACAAGTATTGGCCTAATGGCTTATATAGCCATAAGGCAGTTGGCAAGTCAGGCGTAGAAAAAGTAAGTACCCGGCAGGCGAGAAGAAGACGTAAAGTTTCTTAACCAAAAAAAGGTTATGTAGTATCGTAGTTATTCATTAAAACAACATTGGTGTCAACATAAGCATGTATTTTTTTGGCAGCTTCATCTTTTAAAGGATGCAGAAGCTCACCACGGACTCTTTGCCGGTAGGCAGTATAAGCCAGGGATAAATTAATGAATTGATGGCTATAGGGAAAAGTCATAGCCATAGACTATTTCACGATTAATTGTACCTCGATATTACCACGCGTAGCATTAGAATAAGGGCAAACCTGGTGTGCTTTGTGCACGAGTTCCTCTGCTTTTGCTTTGTCTACGCCTGGTACTTCAACTTCCAGGGTTACTGCAAGACCAAAAGCACCATTCTCAAACTTACCAATGCTTACATCTGCTGTAACTGTTGTTGTACCTGTTTCTATTTTTTCCTGGCGAATAACCAGGCTTAAAGCACTGTCAAAACAAGCTGCATAACCCGCGGCAAATAATATTTCTGGGTTCAGGTAAGCGCCTGATGGCCCACCCATTTCTTTCGGAGTTCGAACGTCTGCATCTAATGCACCGTTTTCTGATTTTACATGTCCGTTACGTCCACCGGTTGCTGTAGCTATCGCTGTATATAGTTTTTCCATTGCTGCTTTTGAAATGTTTTGAAGTTATTTTATCCCGACCCACCATTGTTTAAATTGTTGATTGTCGTCATTGAGGTTTACAGCCTCACCAATTATTGGCGTTACCAGGGGAATGTTCATTGATTTGTTTAATTGTGTCACCTCGGTTAAAGGTTCATGCCAGGCATGATTAGCCATTGCAAATTTTGAAGAATGAACAGGAAAAACTCTTTTAGCTTTTAAATCTTTACCTGCCTGTAATACTTCATCCGGAAGCATATGGATGTACTTCCACTTAATATCATATTGGCCATTTTCTAAAATAGCCAGGTCAATTGGCCCATGTTTACTCCCGATTTCTGCAAAGTGTGTATCGTAGCCGCTGTCGCCACCAATGTAAATTTTCTTTGTTGGACTTTGAAACAGGAAGGATAGCCAGAGGGTATTGTTTCTTGTGAAACCTCTGCCCGAAAAATGCCGGGCGGGTGTAGTATAAACAACAAATCCTTTGTCTAACTCAATTTGTTCATTCCAATCTTTTTCAATGATGTTATTTGCCTGAAAACCCCAATGCTCCAAATGGCCGCCAACACCAAGACCGCAGATCACTTTTTTTGTTTTTGATTTTAGTTGGATTAGTGTTTCGTAATCTGCGTGGTCATAATGATCGTGCGAGATAAACAGGTAATCAATTTCGGGAAGGTCTGCAACCGTATACCTGTCCGTTCCCTTAAATGCTTTGTTGCTACCACGAAGCGGTGAAGCGTTTCCACTAAACACCGGGTCCACTAAAATGCGTTTACCGTCTAACTGCATGAAGTATGAAGAGTGGCCAAACCAAACTAGAATATCCTGGTCGGGTGCTAAATTCAACAAGTCGGTTTTTACAGAAGGAATGCTGTCAACAGGAACACGTCCTTCCTTCTTTTTAAAAAGAAACTCGTATAATACTTTCGTATAACTATACCCTTCTGTAAGTGCAGGCGTATGGTGTTGGTTCTGAAATTTTCCATCTTTATAGTTCGGAGATTTTTTCATTCGTTCCAGTCGTTCTCCCGTTGCTGCTTTTCCGAAGGTTGCTTTTTGCATATAAATAAAAATAGTCGCAGACAATACTGCAATGAATATTAGTGCTACCAACATTGTCCGTTTTAATATTTTAAATAATCTTCTTTTCATTTTCTACCTTAATACTCCGCTTGTATTATCAAGTGCTATAGATAACACAAAACATTCGGATTTGTTATTGGATTCTCCGTCACCAACTTTTTAAGTAGCTGTCGGAAAAATTGCGTAAAGATTTGCAGATGAACGTTCCGGTACATTGGAACCAAGCAGAGATCCGTAAGAGTTCTTTCCGCCGGTAACGCACCAACCAAAATTAAGGCAGCTTCTAATTCTACTTTACCAGGTTCTAATGTCATCCCCATGGTTTATTAAACCCAAAGAACCCAAAGAACCGCAAAGATGACGCAAAGTAAAAAGCATCTTAGCGAAACTTTGCGTTGTCTTACTTTGCGAACCTTGCGTTTAAAGCATCTAAAATACAAATACTTAAACCTGGCAAAGTAGAACTGAGTAAAGGCAGGAAAAGCATGGTATCCAACCACAGTGCCATTTACTGCTCCACAATTCTTTTGAACACTTGTCTGTTATCTCCAATAAAAATAAGGGAGCTTTCGCTCCCCTATATATAACTAAAACCTACGTTGGACTAAACTTTCAATAAACCTTGTTTACACATGCGAAGGGTCAAACGCTCCCTCATATTCTTTGTGAACTTCCAACTCCTCGTAATCTTCTTCTATCAGTTCATCTATCTGCTTTTCCTTCTTCTTACTGAATTTCGCAATCAGCTTATCGAAAATGGCGTACATCACCGGAACTATCACCAGTGTTAAGAACAACGAACTCAACAATCCACCAATAATTACCCATGCAAGACCGTTCTTCCACTCGGCACCAGCGCCTTTTGCCAATGCAATCGGCAGCATACCAATTACCATCGCAATGGTTGTCATCAGGATTGGGCGAAGACGGGCATGGTTGGCATCAATCAAAGCCTGGTAAGTAGTTGCACCTTCCGCCTTTCTTTGGTTGGTAAAGTCAACCAGGATAATGGCATTTTTAGCCACCAATCCAATTAACATAATCAGTCCAAGTATGGTAAAGAGGTTCAGTGAGTTGTTTGTTAATGCCAATGCAAGCAAGGCACCAATGATGGAAAGTGGTATAGAAAACAACACCACAAAAGGATACACAAAGCTGTTATACAGCGACACCATAATCAAGTACACCAACACTATCGCCGCTAACAGTGCAATACCCATCGAACCAAAACCTTCGCTCTGGTTTTCCATATCGCCGCCCCATACATAAGTTACACCGGTCGGCTTTTTTAACTTATCAAATTGAGCTTGCCACTCTGCTGCAACCGTACCTGTAGGGCGACCAACTGTTTGCGCCTGTACGGTAACTGCAGTACTCTTATCCCTTCTCTCCAACTGGCTTGGTCCGGAGCTTTCTTTTACAGTTGCAAATTGAGCCAACCTTATTTGTTGACCCGAGGTATTTACGAACAGCAGGTTGCTTACGTCCTGTAAACTTTTACGGTTAAAACTTCCGTAGCGGATGTTGATGTCATATTCATATTCACCTTGCCTGAACTTGCCGGTTGTGTTACCGCTGAATGCAGTTTGCATGGTGGTACCAACAGTAGAAAGCGACAATCCAAGAGCAGCCATTTTATCACGGTCAACCTGCACATTAATCTCGGGGTTTCCTGCTTCAACGCTCAACCTCATTTCGGAAGCACCTTTTATCTTTCTTAATTCAGCCAAAGCTGCATTTGCAAATACCATTACACTATCCAGTTCAGGACCGGTTACAATTAATGCCAGCGGCGCCTGCTCTGCAGAACCCAAAATACTAATTGGAACTGTTTTTATCTTAGCACCAACCAGCAATGGTTCAAGCTCCAGTTTTGTCTTGGCGGCAAAAATATTAGCCTCATCACGACCTTCGGTTTTAGGGATTAACTGTACACCTATTTCAGCTTTATACGGAGTTGCCTGTACACCGCCCTGTCCATCGCTTGACTGGCCAACTGTAGTGATTATTCTTGTTACGCCCGGCTTGTTCCTTAAGTAGCTTTCAGCTTTTTGAGTTATCGCATTTGTTTGTTCAATGGATGCATCTTTAGGCAATTCTATCTGCACTAAAAACTCACCCCTGTCGCTTTTTGCAAAAAACTCTGCACCAATAAATCCTGCTCCAATCAAATAGAACGATGCTATTAATAAACCAAACACCAACGCTAATGTTGTCTTCTTATGCGCCAAAGACCACTTCAGTATACCCGTTATCCAGTCGGTAAACTTGTGTAAACCTTTTTCAAAGCGGATAATAATTTTTCCGAACAACGACTTGCCGGTTATTCTTTCGAGCTTACCAAACCTTGACGACAACCATGGAACGATCGTAAAGGACGACAGCAATGATAACATGGTAGCCATAGCAACCGTCACACAAAACTCCTTCAGTATATCTGCAGCCAGGCCTGTACTTGCTGCAATTGGTAAGAACACCACCACAATTACGAGCGTTATAGACGTTACCGTAAAGCCGATTTCTTTCGTTCCTTCATACGCCGCACGAACCCGGTTTTTGCCCATCTCCATATGACGGTAAATATTCTCCAACACCACAATCGCGTCATCCACCAATATACCAACCACCAGGGACAGCCCTAACAGCGACATCAGGTTCAAGGAGTAACCCAGCAACTTCATTCCAATAAAAGTTGCAATCAACGAAGCCGGGATAGCGACCATTACAATGATCGCATTACGACCACTGTGCAGGAAGAACAGCATTACAAAAGCTACCAGGATTATTGCCAAAAACAAATCGTGAATAACCGCATCGGCTGATTGTAATGTATAAACAGAAGCATCATTTGCGACAGTTAATTTAAGACCTGATGAAGCATAATCTTTTTGCAGCTTTAATATGCTTGCGTTTACCTGTTCGCTTACTGCCACACCGTTTGCATCAGACTGCTTTAACACCTGCAGCGCTATTGAGCTTACCTGGTTTACACGTGCTATTTTCTCAACATCTTTTTGTGCATCCTGTACATCTGCTACATCCATTAACCGCACCTGTGCGCCGTTCGCATTGGCAACAATCAGGTTACGCAATTCGTCTACATTTCTATACTTACCCGATAGCCTGATCAGGATATCTCTTTCACGAGTCGTAACGCTACCGGTGGGGAAGTCGAGGTTTGAAGAGAGTACCGCCTGCTGAACTTGCAGCAACGATAAGCCATAACCTTCCAGCCTGTTCGCATCTATGTTTACCTGTATCTCACGTTCCTGTCCACCAATAAGGTTGATACGGGCAACGCCTGATACCCGTGATAAAACCGGGGCAATACGTTTATCCATCAGGTCATAAAAAGTAGCTTCGTCTAAATTTGCCGATGCCGAAAGCGTCATCACCGGAAGGTCGTCGAGCGAGAATTTATTGAGCGATGGCGGATCGATATCTTCAGGTAAATTTCTTAATACCGCATTCACTTTTCGCTGTGCATCGTTCAATGCGTAGTCCACATCGGTACCGCTGTTAAGCGTAATGATAACAATTGAAATTCCTTCGAACGACCTCGTATCCAATTTCTTGATATTCTCCATCGAAGACACTGCGTTCTCAATTTCTTTGGAAACCGTGTTCTCCACCTCACTTGGTGAAGCACCAGGGTAAACGGTTGTTATAGATACTACAGCGGGGGCAAACTTTGGCAGTAGTTCATAGTTCAAGGATGTGTAACTCAATAACCCGCCTAATATCAGTACCGTAAAAAGCACTATCACCAGTGAAGGTCGTTTTATTGATATTTCTGCAATTTTCATTTTATAATTTCTTTTATAGCTTGTTTCTCTTGTAGTTCTTTTTGGTTTTGAGCCATGGTTTTGTAACTCCGTTTAAGCATCCGTTGCGTCGCACTCTTGTACTTTTCTGCTTGCTTCGTCCTTTGTCATTCCGGGGCACGAGCAATCCTTTTGCACTGATCATTGGTGCGAATGGGATTCCTCGTACCTCGGAATGACAGGTGGGGTTAAAGCTCGCAACGCCGAAGAGTAGCTGATAGTACAAGTGAGTGACACAACGATGTAACATCTTTGTTCAGCTGCTTGTCCCCAAAATGCCTTTAACGTTTACATTACCCCGAGCATTGAATATTGAGCGTTGAATATCCGATGCTCAATATTCAATGCTCAGGTACTACTTAATCGGTGATACTTTACTTCCCTCATTCAGATTAATTTGTCCGCTGGTAATAACATTATCACCTTCATTCAAACCTTGTAATACTTCCACCTGGTCACCTATTACACGACCTGCAATTACTTTACGGGCACGTGCTACATTTCCGGCTTCAACCACGAAAACCTGGTTGCTGCTAACGCTGCCAACAAAGGCGCTTCTCGGAACAATTATAGACGGAGCCTGTTGAGGACGATCGAAAATAGCTGTGCCGTACATACCGGCTTTAAGCTGGTTGCCAGCCGTGTTTGCCACCTCAATTTCAACAGGGAAATTCAATGAAGCATCAGACTTGGCAGCAATGAAACTTACGCGTCCACTAAATGTTTTATCAGGAAAAACACTTGCTTTCACCTGCACTTTATCACCCACTTTTAATTGGGCAACTTGTGTTTCGTTTACGGCAACATTCAACTTTAATTTTGATACATCAACCAATTCGAACAACTGCGTTCCGGGAGAAACGTAAGCACCGGGCTCGATGTAGCGCTTGTTTACTACACCATTTATTGATGCACGAACATTTGCATCTCCAACCCTTATTTTAGATTGAGAAACACGCGCCTGGGCATTCTCTACAGCAAGACGCGCCTGGTCAAGTTGCTGCTGTGTAACGCCGCCGGTTTTAAAAGCGTTTTCGTAACGGTTTTTGTCACGCACGGCATTTTGAAGATTTGCCCGGGCACTTTCAAGGTCGATGCTAAGCGTACCTGCGTCGATGATTGCCAGCGTTTGACCTCTTCTTACACGGCTGCCTTCATCCACCAAAACCCTAACCACACGACCTGAATTTTCAGCCGCAAAATTCATTTGTTGAGCGGGTGCAAAGTTTCCGTTCACACCAAAGTTTTGCTCAACTGTTTGCTTTTGAACGGCAAATGTTCTTACAACTATATCGCCGCTTGTTTGTGCTGCTACAGCGGTTTTTGCTTCATTCTTCTTTTTGTTGTTGGTAAGCACCCAACCAATCAGCGCTACCGCGCCAATTATGACCACGATTGTTATAACGGTTCTTATAATAGACCTCTTTTTCATTCCTGTATGTTTGTTAGTTTAATAAAGTTTTGAGTGTGCCCTGTGCTTTTATCAATTGAATTTCGGCTACCCTGTAATCGAGCAAGGCAGATGAATAATTGTTCTGTGCTTCGGTTTGAGAATTTTCAGCTTCCAATAAATCCGTTAAAGTGGCAAGACCGTTGTTATAATTGTTTTGCGTATTTGAGTAAACCTGCTGCGCAAGCTCAACGTTTTCCTTTTGATTATTCAAGGTGATGATGCTGTTGTTGATTTGCGTTCTTGCATTTTCATAAGCAAGGTTTAATGAAAGCTTCGTGGTAGAAATGTCTTCCTGTAATTTCCGGATGCTCACGTCTGCCTGTTTCAACCGTGCTTTAGTGGCAAACCCATTGAATATCGGCACACGAAGATTTAATCCTACAGATGCTACATCGAACCAATTAGCCCCGTTTTTTTGTCCCTTAAATATTGGAAAACCGTTGCTTAGCCCCTGGTATGAATAAGCGCCCGACATTGAAAGTGTGGGATAATACTCGCCTTTTGTTGCCTGTTTCTGGAACTGCAACAAACTTTCTTGTGTTCTCAAAACCGCAAGTTCCGTTCTGCCTGTTACATTAACACTGTCGCCCGTTGGCACCGCCTGTGGCCTGATAGAAGTTAATTCAACATCGGGAATAGTGATGGCGGTTTGAATGGGCATACCCATTAAAAACTTCAGTTGATTTTCGAGCAATGAAACGCCGTTCAACAATTGCTGGCGGCTGCTTTTTAAATTTGATACGCTAACTTTTATCCTGTCCACATCAATTTTTTTAGCAAGACCATTATCAAAAAGTCCCTGTAAAACACCTTGCAGCTTTTCGGTATTTTTAATAGTGCTGTCAATAACCCCTACCTGCTGCCTTTGAACAAGAACACGGTAATAATTTGTTGCAACCTGCTCTAGAATTTGCTCTTCTGTTAATTGTGAGTTGAGCCTGTAAAATTCTGCTGTTGTTTTAGCTGCTTTCAGACCTGTAAATACCGATTGATCGAATAGCGTTTGGTTAAGTGACAAACCTGCATTTGCATTCCACTTCTGCCCGAATGCTACCAATACCGTTTTACCAGGCTGGCCGAAAAAATCTCCAGGCAAAGCGCTCTGTTGTAAAATAGGATTATAGGTAAGTCCACCGGAACCAGTTACCTGCGGTAATGCTCTTGACCTTACTTCATCAATCTGGTATTGGCTGTTCTCTACATCAAGTCTTGCCTTTCTCGCATTTTGATTGGCTTCCAAAGCATATTTTAATGCATCTTTTAATTGTAGCTCAACTGGTTGTTGTGCCATTAGGCCACTAAAACTTACCAGGCCTGCCACCAACAGTACCAGCTGCTTCCACCGCTGGATCAGGGATGTACTTCTTTTTGTAGTGTTGGTTGTTTTAGTTTGAAAACTGCTTCTCATTATTCACGTTTATATATTCGTTTATTAATTTTTTTCCTTCCCGGCTTGCAAAGGGCCTTTCAGCCCATTTAAAAACATTTGCAGCACATCTTTTTGCTTGTCGAAGATTTCCTCCATCTCCTGGAGATCAGGAATAGACTTTCTAACTTTCATACAATATTCAAAGGCTGACAAAGTATCAAGCAATGTGTTACTTGTTCTTTTAGTATCCATAGGCTTTAAAACTCCTTCTTCGATTCCTTTTTGTAAAAGCCCCGATAAAAGTGCTACGCTTTTAGTCCTTGCCTGCTCGAAAACTGTAATGATAGCGGCGGAAGTTTTTGACATATCTACACTGTCACCCTGCATCGCAAGCAGCGAATATTTTCTGAAGTACTCTCTTTTTACTTCTACCAGGCTCAATAAACCTTCTTCAACAGAGCCGGCCGATTGAAGAGCTGCTTCAAAACCTACTAAAAATTCATTTACGATCTTACCCACCACCGCAGCGATAAGGCTGTTTTTATCGTTGAAATAATAAAACAGTGAGGGCTTGGAAATATCAAGGTCGTCTGCTATTTCTGTAAGCGTTGTTTTATTTATTCCAAAGTGAGAGAACCTCCTGATAGCTGCCTCCAAAATATGCTCCTGCTTCACTGATCCTTCTGCTTTCATTTGACTTATTGACTACCTGACTTTTTAACTTTAAAAGTCAAAAGTACAACAAAAGAAGTTCAGCACAAATATTTTTTGTGTTTTTAGTTAATTAAAGTGTTAACAAAAATGGACGGGGGAAAATTGGAAACTGCCCATAAAAAGCGCTAAAGCCCGGTTTAAAGCAGGAATTAGAAGTGAGGAATGAGAATACAGGAAGACTAAGAACTTAATCCTTTAATGAAAATTTTTGCGACCTCTTTTTCCCTTGTGGCCAACTCGTAGAACTGCTTTTTGTCGGGGAAAAAGTTGCTTCTGTGGGAGATTACAGAAAGCCGAAGTCCCTGGAGGCAGTCGAGCAGTAATTCTGCTATCTTCTTTGGCTCATCTACTTTTAGAAGGTTTAATTCTACCCCTTTCGCAATAATGGAAGCTATATTAGCTATCTCCCTGCTGCGTGCAGAGCTGAAAAAAGGCTCGAGTTCTTTGGGTAC
Organism: Segetibacter sp.; assembly: GCA_028288485.1. Classification (GTDB taxonomy): domain Bacteria; phylum Bacteroidota; class Bacteroidia; order Chitinophagales; family Chitinophagaceae; genus Segetibacter. Next base: position 13,409 of record JAQBNO010000054.1, on the reverse strand, counting down.
AGCTACACCTATTGTTTTAAGGTGTTCAAGAATGTTGTAATACTTGATAATAAATTCTGTTCGGTTATCTAAATATTTAGATAGGGCTTGAAGCGGGTCTTGTTCATTCATGAAGACCGCTCTATTTACTTCTTCTGCTTCAAGAATTTTTTGCAATACAGCCGCATACAGGTTTAATTTATCCGGAAAATAATAATAAAGGGAAGCTTTAGACATGGAGAGGTCATCAGCAATTTCATTCATCGTTGTTTTTGCCACACCAAAGTGGGCAAATCTTTTTAATGCCGCTTCAATTATAACATCTCGTTTTTGATCTGACCCCATACAGGGTCGAAAGTAAAACGTTTTTGGGAATTCGAGACTTTGGTTCGATAATTAACCGGGTAAAATGCAACTTACGTTTTGGTTTCAGTGACTTTCGACCGCGCGGCAACCTGTTGCAGTAGTGAAATCCCCGCTTGTTTTTAAAGGCATCCGGGAATATCGTCTTCAATTGTTTCACGAAACGTTTTTGACGTGCAGCGGATTGTTGTGTTGAAGAGTTGGAAAAGGCCGCTATTACTTCGGTGGCGTTTGACAAACTGGTGGCGATACACAAGCTGGGCTCCATGGCTTACTATTATAAAGGAACCGGCAACAGCGAAAATGAAGAGGCAATCGCCTCCATTATTCTTGGCAATTCGTTGCTTACTGCTAATGTAATTCCTGTGGCCGGCGAGTACGAGATCAAGAATGCGCAGGCGATGAAAATGATGGATACGTTTCGTGCCGGTGGCTCCTTCACCGAGTACTATGCCATGGATTTTAAAGATGATGTAGTATTAATGGGTCACGATGGTCCTGGTCATATTGCTATTGTTGAAGGCAAAACCAAAGTACGACCGCTGGGTGTATACCATGGAAAAGTTGGTAAAGGTCTGTCTGTTGAAATGTCTGTACAGAATGGTCCTGTCACACTTTTAAGCGTTGTTGAAATGGCTGATGGCAGGTTGATGTTACTGGTTGCGGAAGCAGAGTCGGTTCCAGCGCCCATATTGCAGATTGGCAATTCGAATAGCCGTTACAAGTTCTCTATTGGCGCACGGGGGGGGTGTAAATAGTTGGAACAGTGATCGACCTGCACATCATTGTACCGTTGGCGTTGGTCATATAAACTCGAAGATTGAAAAGTTTGGCGCTTTGTTGAATATGGAAGTGGTAAAGGTTTGTTAGCACCATCATTTAGCGGTCAGGTGGATTATGAGGAATAGAATGATAATGAGGTATAAGTTTTTTGGATACAAGCATTAGCATTTTGCTCAACATTGTTGTGTCACTCACTTGTACTGAAGATCAATATATCGTCATCGGTACTGGTTAATTTTTGGTTTCAAAAAAGTTTATTGAAAATGACATTATATAAACTTATAATTTTAAAGCTGCTCTTTTAGATAAAATCGATCTTATACTTGATTAATAGCTTTAATCCTGAATGAAGTTTTTCAATTGTACGATAACATCAATTTGTCATTCCGAGGTACGAGGAATCTATTGGCGCGGATAGGATTCCTCCTGGGTCGGAATGACAAAAATGAAACTGTCGTTGGATGTGGTTAATTTTCACGATAGCTCCGGCAATAAAAATGCTAAAAATGCTGTTTTGAAAGCTACTTTTTAAATTTTGTCAACAACGTATAACCTTTTAATTTTCCTTTTTTATTATACGTTTCTGATTTTACGACACCAAAGTTCGGCACAAACCATTCGATTGATTTCATCACCATCGGAATTCCTATGCCCGCCATTTTTATTTTCATCTCCGCATCATACGTTATCTTATAAGCATCCCATGAGCCTGCCTCCGTCGTGATTTTTTCTTTACCCATGACCTTGCGGTTTTTCATTTCAAACTTTGCAGTAGATGGTATACCACTGGTATTGATTTCCATATTGAAGAGAGCGCCAGGCAAATCCATTCCTTCAGATAAGGATGAAGGATATTCAAGGTAAGCCTCATCTATTTGAGCTTCTGTGGTGGTTGTTTGCTTTACCTGGTCCTGGGGTATCGACATACGCATATCGGCCATCAACTTGCCACCGCTGCACTTATATACGCCGCTTGCTTTTGTGATTTCCTGTCCTTTTCCATCTAAAAAAGTAGAGTTTACGTTTGAGCGAAATCCAGTTCCGTCTTTGCTTACATTCGAGATTTTCCAGTTTTGGGTTCCGCTTTTTGCACCCTTATCGTTATAAAGCGTTAGCTGTATTTCGGCGTTGTTGGTCATGTAATAATACGTTTTGCAGTCCTGTGCAAACGACTTGCTAGCTGCAAGCAGTATTATGGAAAACGTAAAGCTTTTAATTGAGAGAACCAGGGATGATTTCACGTTGTTTATTTTAAAGATGATTAATACATATTGTAGCAGCTAGTTTGCTTGCTTCAACATCAGTTAGGCAAACCGGATCTTGTTGTGCCTGGAATACTTTGCTTTCTTGTTTTTGTGAAGTGAAGAACCTGTGAATTCCGATACGTCAGGAAAGGCCAGTGGCAGCATTAGCAATTCCTCTCATCCCATATATCCTCTCAGTGCTATGCATCCCGGTGTCTCACGCAATTTTGTAATGGCCATATTTTTTATTTGGCGAACTCTTTCGCGGGTAATAGAATACCGCTCCCCAATATCCTGGAGGCTAAGCGGATGATCTACACCTATGCCGTAAAAAAAACATAGAATCTCTTTTTGTCTTGAGGTAAGTGCTTGTAACGACCGGTCTATCTCCATCTGCAAAGATTCCGTATTTACCAGCCAGTCGTCTGTTTCAGGTGCATTCTCATTTACTAATACGTCAATTAAAGTACTGTCCTCTTCCTCAGAAAGTGGGCTGTCAACACTAATATGGCGTATGTGCATTAAGAGGATTGCCGTTACTTCTTCATTGGTAAGGTTAAGATGATCAGCAAGTTCATCACTGGTAGGTTCACGTTCAAACTCCTGCTCAAGCAATTGATATGCTTTACCCACCTGGTTGGTAAGCCCTACTTTATTAATCGGCACTCTTACAATGCGGCTTTGTTCTGCTATTGCATTTAATATACTTTGCCTGATCCACCACACAGCATACGAAATAAATTTAAATCCCCTTGTTTCATCAAAACGTTGTGCTGCTTTTATAAGACCAAGATTACCTTCATTAATAAGGTCGGGCAAACTTAAGCCCTGGCTTTGATACTGTTTTGCTACCGAAACAACAAAGCGCAAATTCGACTTTATTAATCTTTCAAGTGCTTTCTGGTCTCCCTGCCTGATTTTTACAGCCAGCACTACCTCTTCTTCGGCCTGCAACAGGTCTTGTCTACCTATTTCCTGCAAATATTTTTCAAGGCTTAAAGCCTCCCTGTTGGTAATAGATTTGGAAATCTTTAGTTGACGCATGCTCATGCAATTAGTTGTTTAAATGGGTTTGCGAAAAATTTGTAGTAAGCTTTTTTGTGGACCCGCTTTAGTTTTTCATGCAGTCATCGTCCCCGCCGTGGCGGGGCTCACTTATGCCTATGTTTTTTATTGCATCTATTTCCGGTGGTGCGTTTTTAATAAGTGGGGAGGTATAATGCTACACCTGTCAAATCTGAATTTGCTAAACATTATTTAAGTCCCGGTACTAACGCCACTCTGAAGCTGCCATCGGTAACTTCTACTTTTTTATCCGATTGGCTGGTGGTTCCGGTGAACTGAAATTTGCCCTCCAACCATTGATCATCTATTTTCGTGATCTCTATGGTGCCTGAATTACCTCCAAGCATACTGCCATCTTCGAGGAAAAGATTGGCTGGCTGTTGTTCATTAAAAGGTATTTTTTTACCAACCTCAATACCTCTTTTCCACAGCTGCATTTTTATTACGTCGCCACCGCCTTCTGCATGTATCATTTTATAGCTGCTTCTCTCATCATCATCCCGCATCATTGCCTTTGCCGACCAGTCTTCGCCATCAATTTTAGCCTTCATATAATACCCTCCGTCAGAAGTGGCAACAGTTCCCGGCGAATTTTCCTTCATAGTTTTTTGAATGAGTGCGGCCTGCTTTTCGGCTTCGTTGCGAACACCGTTACCACAGCCGCCGAATACTAGTGTTAGTACTGTAAGAGATAAGACAATTGTGTGTTTCATACAGGAGTTTGTGTTTGTAATAATGAAATTGATGGGCTCGTTTACAAAATTGGGCTTAGTTCCATGCAGTGCCTATCACACCTTTGGGTAGTATAGTAAAAGGGGAAGCTTAGTTTATTTATAAAATGTGCTCGGTAAGTGCTTTGGAGATAGCTTCTTTACCACAGTTTACATGCAGCTTTGTGTAGATATTTTTTAAATGAGAACGGGCTGTATCAAACGAAATTTTTAATTCCGCCGCTATCATTTTAGAGCTGTAACCTTTGATAAGCAGCTGCAATACGTCCAGTTCGCGGGGTGTTAATGCGTACTGGGTTGTTTTGGTATGCTGAAAAGTAGACAGTACTTTCCGTGCAATAGAAGGAGACATTGGCGCACCTCCATCCATAACTTCCTGTATAGCCTCAAACAGTTTTCCCGGAGGTGTTTTTTTAAGCAGGTAACCATTGGCACCTGAGCAAAGGCATTGAAACAGCTTATCATCATCTTCAAAAACAGTATACATAATAACCCCGGTTAGAGGCCTTGCTTCCTTAACCGACTTTACCCCGCTAATTCCACCGACGCCAGGCATGTCTATATCCATTAAAACGACGTCAGGTTTATATACACGGATAACCCTGGCGGCATCGTTACAGTTGTTGTAGTCAGCCAATACTGTAAAGCCTTCTGTATTATTCAGTAAATAGACCAGCGACTCCCTCAGGCGGTCATTATCTTCGAACAATACAAGACTGATGGGTATCATAGCTCTAAATTACTCTTTTGAGACCTTCGGGTACTCACCCATTTGAGTGAGGAGTTTAAATTTTTTTAGAATGCATTAAGTGCTTTGATTGAACTTTAAGTATAACCTCGGTTGCTCGATGCTTTATGATATTTATACAATTTATAGTACTAAAAGCGAGACTGAGCCGCGATCGCGGCGGGTACCATAACCTCATGGAAAACATCTGCCGGCACCCGGAAAAAAATAAAAATACCTACGTGAACAGAGCATTACAGCACTATTTTTACGGTTGTCCCAACCTCGCCTGATGAAATGTTCATGCTTCCTTTCCAACGGGCAACGCGGGTGCTTAAATTCTTCAGACCATTGCGGTGGGTTTGCACATTCTTGTTAAATCCCTTGCCATTGTCACCGATAGCCATAATCAGCTTTTGCTCCTGGAACCACATATCAATCGTTACTTCGGTAGCTGCTGCATGCTTATGAATATTATTCAGGAGTTCTTTATAAATCAAAAAGATGTCCCTTCTTTTTTCCATGTTAAGTTTTGTCGTTCCTGCTTGTTCGTCTAATTTAATATAATACGCTGTACTGCTGTTTTCAAAAACTTCTGCTGCGTATCTCCGCATCCGGCTGAAGGTTTCCTGCCATGTATCGTTGTGTGTATTTATACTCCAGATAATGTCGTCAAGCGATTGACTGGAAGCCTGTACTTCCTCTGAGATTCGGTTTAAGAAACTATTAGCCTGCACCGGATTTTCGAGATTCTTTTTAGAAAGCTCGGATAAGATATTTATGTTGGTTAAGGTGGAACCTATATCATCATGAAGGTCGGTGGCTATGCCCTGGCGAATCTTAAAGAGCTTCAAAACCTGGGAGATTCTATACCTGTAAAGGGCGTAAATAAGACTGAGCGCTACCAATACAAGAGCAGTAATAAACCACCAGCTTTTCCAAAAAGGCGCGTTTATAAGAATATGCATTTCAGCTCCCGGGCCTTCGTGAGATTTTCCCTGCTGTACATATTTTACCTTGAAATTGTATTCACCCGAAGGAATGTTGGTGTACGATACATAATTTCTCTGGTCGGCATCAATCCATTCTTTGTCATATCCCTCCAGCTTATAATAATAATGATACTGTTGCCCGGAAGAAAAATTTAACGCTGCAAAGGTGAATGCAATTGAATGGTCGCGGTACGAAAGCTCAACGTGTTTCTTATATACTGCAGAACTGTCTTCTTTTACAGGTTCATTGTCTACTAAGATCCCCGTAAAAACTACCGGAACCATTTTTTCAGGCTGGTTAAGTTGTAATGGGTCAAATAGATTGAGGCCGCTAATGCCGCCAAACAACAATGTTCCATTCAGTGCTTTGCAATAAGCTCCGGTATTAAATTCATTGCTTTGCAAACCTTGTGCGCTGTTGTAGTTGGTAAACTCCCGGGGGTGTGGATTCTTATTTACAATATCTGTACTAAAACGACTAAGACCCTTGTTTGTACTTACCCATAAGTAACCTTCCTTGTCAGGGAGAATTCCGTATATAGTATTATTGGGCAACCCATCTTTATCTGTTATAAACGAACACTTGCCGTTCAATAAATTGATAACCGCCAAACCTCTGCCGTCAGTACCGATCCAGAGGAATGGCTTTTTATAATAAAGCGTCTTTACCGGTGTTTCAGCAGCAAAGAAAGCATCAAGTTCTTTTGATTTTAGGGCTTGAAATTTTTTATTGTTAGTATTAAATAGTTGCAGTCCCGATTTACCAAAACCAATACAAAGTATACTGTCGTCGATTTGTGTAATGCTTTTTATTGCATCGTTGACCCCATTTGTTTCATTAGAGGATATGTAGCTATCGATAAAACCTTTCTGTTTATTGAAAAGACAAAGTCCGCTGCTTTCTGTACCAATCCAAATTTCTTCTTCCGATGTAGGGTAGATGCACCATGCTGTTCCATCAGGTATCTTAAGTGGGGAAGCGGCTTCAGGATGAAACCATTTTATGGTTTTTTCTTTTTTGCTGTCAAACAGAATCAGACCATTGCCTTGTGTGCCTAACCAAACGATTTCCTTCCCGTCAACAAATAGTGAAACGATACGGTCAGGATTGTAAATGTCTTTTTTGTAGGAAGGGAAATGCCAGGTTTTATATTGGCCGTTTTTATAATCGATGCGGGTAAGCCCTTTGTTGGAAGTGCCGGCCCAAATGATGCCATTTTTATCGGTGGCAATAGAGCGAACCATTGCAATTTCAATATGCTCCGGCACAGTTTGATCGTTGAATAATAGAAAGCTGTTCCTCCGCTTACTATAATAACTAACTCCTCCGCCATCCGTCCCTATCCAAATTCCTTTGTTTTCATCCTGCTCTATTGTGAGGACATCATTAAAAGCAACAGAAAAAGGTTTCTTTTTATCGTTTACAAATTGCTGTAATTTTTTTTCTTTTTCATCGATTATAAACAGTCCCTTGCCATAAGTGCCAATCCAGATGCGCCCTTCCTCATCTATTAGCAAATCTTCAATTACCAGGTTGGCTGGTAATGAAAAGCCTTGTGCTGTAAACCGCCTGAAATTTTCATTCTTCTTTTTCATGAACAAACCTTCTCCCAAACTCCCCAGCCACAGGTTTCCATTTTTGTCCTCCGCTATACTGCTCAATTGCATTCCCGGCTTAAGTTCCGGGCCTTCAATTTCAGTGTCAAGAATCAGTCGATTATTTTTCAGGAAACCGACCCTGCTACCAACGACCCATAGCTGCTGTTGGCTATCTTTAAAAAGGGCATTAACGGCAGTTTGATTATCTTTTCCAGGTACCTTTATTTGCCAGTTAATTTTATTGCTCTTGCTGTCGTAAAGGATGAGGTCGCCGCTTTCTGTTCCAATCCACAACCTGTTATTTTTTTCGGGCAAGATGCAAGTAATAATGAACCTGCTTTTCCCTGCCGAAAGATCTACGGGCTGTAGGCTGTTGTTAATAAGATCAAGCTTTTCCAGTTGTCCGCCTTTCGAGATGATCCATAAACAAGCACTATCCCCGCGTATCACCTTTCCCAACCTGCTGTAAGAACCGGAAGTAATATCATCAAACTTCCTGTCGACGACTAAAAAATCCTTTCCGTCGTACCGGTTCAATCCGTCCTGTGTAGCCATCCAAACAAAGCCTTTCTCATCGAACGAAATACTCACAACGCTGCTTTGTGATAAACCCTGGTTTAAACCGATGTTATTAAAAGAAATAGAAGGATACTGTGCAGCAGCAAATAAGCAGGTAAATAAAAAGGCAAAAGCAAATAGGCTTTTCAAACGTTTTGTTTAACTGTAATCTATTAAGTTTTAATCTTACTGTCAAAAAAAGAAACTTAAAAATTACAGACATCAGCGATTTAATTTCCACGTACGCTACAAGCTAATCCACCAACAACCTCTGAGGTTTCCTGGTTAAATCGTAACTCACTCTAAAAACCCTACTTGGGCCTCTGAATTGTTCTTCTTGCGACAGCTTCTTTTTCTTACTTTTAGTATTCTCCCTTTCGGGCGATGTCGTTTAGTTAACGGTTTTTCATACTGGAAATGTGTCGTGTGTAGAAGATGGCTTCCCGCAGCTGTCAACAGCTCCGGAGGTGCTGGGTAATACGAGGTTCTTTTGAAGCAAAAATCTATTCGTACCCCTTTTTTGTTATCAACACGTATACCAGTGGGAGTTTAACCAAATCACATTGCTCTCCAGGGAAGCATGTGTCCTTTTTTGTACAGCTTGTGCTAACTGCCCCAATAGCTTTCGTGCAAGTTGAATTTGATGATATCATTTTACGGCCCGGCTGCAGGGAAGACAGGTAAGAGCAAAACATGGAGATGGTGAAGGTTTGTGACAACCGCGAATTCGATACACGGGATCATGGGGAGATATTTTCTGCGGTTGCCAACCATGGGATCCTTACTCATTTACGTTCGGGCAAATGGGACAAGTAATGTTAACCAGATGTACTATTAGTTCTTTACTATCCTTTCCAGAACCGCCCAAACAGTAAGCATACAAGGAGGCACGAAGAAAAGTTAGTGGACGTTGGTGGGCTATTATGTCTTAACTTTTGTACCCAGTCTTCTTACGCTAAAACACGCATAAAAAAATGAAACCTTTAATAATACTTGTAGCAACTTTTGTAGCCAGTCTGCTGATCGCAAAGATATTTACCGGGCAAGGGGCTTATTTTCTTTCCGGCAGGATAGCGTTATCTACCATGTTGATTTTTACCGCCGTCGGTCATTTTGTTTATTCAAAAGGTATGACTTTAATGATTCCTGCTTTTATTCCATTTAAAAAAGGCCTTGTTTTTTTAACCGGTATCATTGAAATATTGGCTGCGGTTGGATTGTTGCTAACCCGCTTGCAGCACACCACCGGCTGGCTACTGATTATTTTTTTTATTCTTATTCTTCCTGCAAACGTAAATGCAGCAATGAAAAAAGTTGATTATCAAAAAGGAACTACAGATGGGACTGGAGTGAGCTATCTGTGGTTTCGTGTTCCTTTACAATTGCTTTTTATAGCCTGGGTGCATTTCTTTGCAATAATACACTAGTAGGAGAACACCCTCATTCACTTATGGCCGCACCTGCTGTATATATGTTATAGTTAGGCAAACGACCAAAATTGCCTTTAGCAATAAAATGTGCTTTCCTGTTGAAACTACTACTGTAAGTACAGGGAGTGACATCACTAAAGGGGTACATACGGACAACGATGTTGAAGCGAGGTTTGAAGCGTGGCAGATAATAGCCTTAGGAGCCAGAAAGGGTATAATGAAAAAGCCACAAACAATGTGGCTTTTTTGGCAGCTTTTTACGATAGAAGTCTTTATGCTTTCTCTGCGGATGCTTCGTAATTCACATGATTCTCTGCAATACCTGTAAGCAATAAATCAGTCTGCTTTTCCTCTTCCAATGTAGTGTGTAGAAGGGCTGAAACTTCAGTAAGTCCTAATGTTTCGGCTAGTTGAGCCAATCCACCGTAAGTTGCAATTTCGTAGTGTTCTACTTTCTGTGCAGCGAAAATTAAGCCTACGTCTCTTGTCGCTGTTTTTGATTCGGTGTCGGCAATGATTCCTTCTCCTTCTTTTATTATTCCTTCAATTGCCTCACACGTTTTACCTTTTGCCTTTTCGCCTAATAGTGTAAATACCTGCCCCAGGCGCGCTACTTGTTCCTGTGTCATAACAAGATGATCTGCGAATGCCTGCTTTAATTCCTCCGAAGTTGCTGCCTTTTTCATCTTAGGAAGCGTTTTTGCGATCTGCTTTTCGGCGTAGTAAATGTCTTTCAATTCATCTACGAAAAATTCTTTTAATAATGAGTTTGCAGCGCCGGCGCCTACATTCTTTCCTAATATTGTCTTTGAAGACTTTGCCATAAAAATTGTTTTTCTTGGTTATTAAAATTTTTATACCAGCCCCTGTTTGTATTACCTATTTCAAAAGCTTACAGTTTTTATATCAGTAATTTTTGCAGAAGAAAGGGCGAACCTTCTACTTCTATTGCGACGACATTGCATTTGCTTTTATTGTGCACTATGTTTAAAACAACAGCACAAAAGTTTTCGAAAAAATAATAGATAACGGGTTTATGACATGAATCAAACCGCGTTTAAAGCCTTAAGTTTGATCGGAAGTTTTATAAACCAGGGGAGTCTACTTGTTAAGAAGCTGGCGGAGGCTAAAGTAATTGCGGTGATTAGATGGAGAATTATCAAATTGTACAAAAGGAAGGTCGTTTTGTACTATGGCTTAGAAAACAGTCCGGTTAATTTTGGCACTACTAATAGTTAAAAACTAACGATTAAAACGGTCATATGAAAAATGAACTTTCCCACGAACAAATAGTAAGATACCAAAACGACGGTTTTGTAGTAATAGAAGATTTCCTGTCAGCCGAAGAATTGGAATTTTGGCGGAGCGCATTAGATGAAGCAGTGTCAAAACGCAATGGCAACAAAATGCCGGACCGGAAAGAGGTCTACGGTAAAGGGGATGATGCGGACAAATCGTATTACGACAATGTTTTTGACCAGTTAATCAATTTATGGCAGGACAATGATAAAATGCGACAGGTAATGCTTGATGAAAGATTGGGTAAAATGGCTGCCCAATTATCGGGTGCAGATGGCATTCGCATCTGGCACGACCAGGCACTTATTAAAAAGCCGTGGGCTAACCCTACTTCCTGGCACCTCGATACCCCGTACTGGTCGTTTAGCGATCGAAGGGCATTGTCTATTTGGGTTGCCCTCGATGATGCTACCTACGAAAATGGATGCTTGTTTTTCATTCCCGGTTCGTTTCATTCAACTACGTTCGAAAACCCTGGAATTGGCAAAAATATGGGTGCGATTTTCACTACTTATCCTGCATTTAAAAAAAGCAAATCAGTTGCTGCGCCGATGAAAGCAGGCAGTTGTTCTTTTCATAACGGGCTTACCATACATGGCGCCCATGCCAACATGACTCCAGGTTTCCGCCGGGCCATGACTTGTGCCTATATGCCCGACGGAAACTCCTATAATGGTATTCAAAACATTTTAAGCGACGAACAAATTGCGAAGCTGAAGGTGGGTGACTTGTTAAATGATAATAACCAAAATCCCCTAATTTATAGCAACAACGGTAAAGTTAATGTGGTTGTAAAAGAAGAAAACGTAGCTACTATTTAAACCCACCGTTTACATATGAATATTAAGAAAGGAATAGTAGCCCTGGCATTTGTTTTTGCAATACTGCAATTAAGAGCCCAGGAACGACCCAGGTATATTTTCATAAATTCAGCCCCCAACAGGCATTGGACAGTGGCAAAGCCCGCCACTTTTACCCGTTCGATTTTTGACAGGATAATCAACAAGATCGATGCTCCTGTGAATCAAAAGCTCGTGGTGGGAATTACCTGTATATTCGATTACCTCGGTCACAATCTCGATTCAGTTGAAAAAAGTTTAGACAAATTCCTGGTACTGAGCAAAGAGACAAGGGTTCCTATTTTTATACAGCTGGACGGTGTAAACTGGATTGGTGCGCGGCCCGATCTCTATAACTGGTGGGATGCTAACAAGCCGGGTTATAATGCTGAAAACCGTAAGAATGTTGAATGGACCGGCTGGGATGAATCGCAGGCGATAAAGATTTCGTGGCGCAACTGGGGCGCACAACTGCGTGTATTGCCAGCACCTAATATTGCCAGCCCGGCTTTTGTAAAGGCACAGATTGACGCTTTAAATAGATTGGTTCCTCGAATTGTAACATGGTATAATAGCCTTCCTGCAAGCCAGAAGTATTTGTTGGGTGGCATCAAGTTGGGGCATGAAGCCAGCATTGGTGTGAATGCATATTACTATAAAAATGGTAACCGGTATCTTGAGTTAATGCCTGATAATAGCAGTTTAGATCCGCAGGAAAGTTATAATGCCGACGCTGGTTTTAATGGTGGTGTTGCACAAATCGGTTATGCCGCAGTAAAAACAGCCGGCATCAAAAGCAGGGGACGCATTACTGCCTATGATATGGAACAGGTCGTTTTCAAGTACCTTGACACCCTTTGCCTGACTGCTCAAAATCTCGGTTTACCTCAAAGTTTGATTTATACACACCAGGGCGGTACCTATGCACCATGGGAAAAACATTTAAGTTTTAACCCTGCCAGCAATCAGCATTCGTTACCCGGGTATAGTTTCTACGCTACAAATCCAACTACTGCAGGTGATCTTGGCGATGTTCTCGATCGCCGGGCTGTGCCAGGATGGGCGGCAGCAGAGTGGTGGTGGCCAGGAAACAGTAAAAATGAATGGAGGTATAATTTAGAGCAAACGCTTTCCTTCAAAGATTGCCAACTTTTAGCAATATTTAATTGGGAGGGTATGCTCGAAAAACATCCTGATGGAATTGAGGCCATCAAAGCAATTGTTCATGATTGGAAATGATTAGGTGGCAGGTTGCAATACTTCAACCGGGGAGTGTTTAGGTTTTAGTAGCATGATTTGGTGGCCGGCACTTGTGCTGCTATTAAACACTGTTCCGGCTAAAGGGACAAGTAGTGTCAGTGACTTTTACTGCAAAGCCTGCCCCGGCATGATGCAGGGACGAGGAAGGAAATTTGCCATGCCTGCAGTTCGTGAACTATAAACGGGGAGAATGTATTTGCTGCAAACAGGTTTATTAGTCAGGTGAAGATTGCTTCGCTTACAATAGTTATTGGGGGCGCAAGGGCGGGCGACGACAAACAATCATTTTGTAATTCAAGTGATGGATATAATGCACGATCGGCTATACTTCAGGTTCTGGTTGCCTTTCATTTTCTTAATGGGGATGAACTTTAAGTACAATTGGATGAACGCAGTACCGTAGGCCTATGAAGGAAATTGTTTTCCAGTTTGCGGTATAAGCCGTGTTGCCAACGACACATTCGGAAAACAGATTCATCATAATAGAGGTTTTATATGGATGGGCATTGACACTCATAAAGTGTCATTTTCAAAAAAACC
>JAQBNO010000026.1 GCA_028288485.1 Segetibacter sp. | reverse complement strand
GTTTCAGTGTGCACCTTTCTTGACGTTCACGGTTTCCCATTTGACATTTCCTGTTCGGTGTTTGACGTTTCACGTTTGACATCGAACGATAAAAGAGCCGCTTAAAGATATGCAGATGAACGAAATGCGACGCAACGATGAATCCTATGAAAAACAATTGCCGGTACCAAAAAGCTACTTTTTATCGTATTGTTATTATAGCTCGCCGTAATATCTCACCTCTTTTATATAGTGTTGCCAAACAATGGAATTATGAAGCACAACCGGTATAGATAAAAGTGATTTCTTTTTAGCTGGAAATTTATTTTTTTCGGTTGCGAGCCATTTTATAAAGTCCTTGTAGGCTACAAAAACCGCTTTACTGTTTGCGCTGTCCTCCGCGATTAAAAACCGGAATGCCGCTATAAGATCTAATCCCATTCTCACCGGAAGTAACCAAAGGTTTACATACCATGGAGAATTGCGAAAACACATAATAATATTATTCCTGAAATTGAGGTAAGTCTTGTGCGGAGATTTATAAGCAAGTGTTCCGCCGCCCAGGTGATAAATATAAGAGTCCGGACAATACATAATTTTGTAACCTTCCGCTATAAATCTCCAGCACATATCAATCTCTTCTGAATGCATGAAGAAGAACTTATACATTCCGTTGATCTTTTTATACGCTTCTTTCCTGATGAGGCAACATGCGCCACTTGCCCAAAAAATGGGGGCTGGTTTTGTGTATTGACCTTTGTCTTTCTCGGAAGATTCGAAAATTCTGCCTCTGCAAAAGGGATAACCCAAAATGTCGATCATACCACCTGCCGCTCCACCGTGCTCCAACAAATCGGGATGTAACAACGACAAAAGTTTTGGCTGGCAGATAGCAATGGCCGGATCTGCTTCCATCATTTCTACAAGTGGTTCAATAAAAGTTGCCGGAGTCTCTACGTCTGAGTTCATCATCAGGTAATAGTCTTCGTCCATTTGCGCGAAGCCTTTATTATAGCCTTCGGCAAAACCATAATTACGATCAAGTTCGATAAGTTTGACGTTGGGGTGATATTGCCGGATATACGTGATAGAATCGTCGGTGCTGTTATTGTCGATTACATAAATGGTAAAATTCGAATAGCTAATATTGCGAAGCTCGGGAAGTAGCGATTGTAAAAACTTTTTACCATTCCAGTTTAAAATGCCAATACCAACAGATGGAGCAGGTAGATTCATATTATTTTCCTAAGGCTAACATCCTGTTTACGTATTTTCCAATCATGTCAAACTCAAGATTTATAGTGCTTCCTTCGCGTATTTGTTGAATGTTGGTGTGCATGTAAGTATAGGGAATAATGGCAACGGCAAATGAGTGATTGGTTACATTAAAGATGGTGAGGCTGATCCCGTTTAAGCTGATCGATCCTTTCTCAATTACCAAAGCTGCAAATTCTTCTGCAAACTGGAAGCGGAACTCCCAACTGCCATCCAAATCTTTTTTTTCAATACATTTTGCAGTGGTGTCCACATGTCCCTGAACAATATGACCGTCAATTCTTCCATTCATGGTCATACAGCGTTCGAGGTTTACCAAAACTCCTTCGTGCCAGGCAAAAAGGTTTGTTTTTTTTAGTGTTTCTTCAATAGCTGTCACCCGGTGCCTTCCTTCTTTTACTTCTTCTACAGTCAGGCAGACGCCGTTATGAGCCACACTTTGGTCAACTTTTAATTCGTTTGAAATAGGGGAGGAGATCCAGAAAGTCGCATTAGTTCCTTGTTTTTCAATTGAATGGATTATTCCAAATGCTTCGATAATTCCTGTAAACATGGCTGCAAATTACCGCTCTTTTTAAAATTCCTGAATATATTTGGTATTTACCTCACTTATCCTATCTTTGCCGTCCAAAAATTTACCAAAGGAGGTATCTACTATGCTGATTATTGATTCAAAAGATTGCGAAAACATCGACAAGGCGCTTAAGAAATATAAAAAGAAATTTGAAAAATCAAAGGTCTTGTTACAATTACGAGCTCGCCAGTCTTTCATGAAACCTTCTGTTGAACGCAGAACCCAGGTTTTAAAAGCTGTTTATCGTCAGAAAATGGCTAATGGAGATTTCGAAACTTAATTTCAGTCTTTTTTAAACATATTATAACTGGTAGTTGTAAAGCGATAACTTTATGCTACCAGTTTTTTTATGTTACATTCCACCTATCCTCAAATCCGGTCTTTTCTAGAGTACCTTCAGTTCGAAAAACGGTATTCTCAACACACCATCATATCTTATCAAACTGACCTCGAGCAGTTTTTTACTTTTCTTATAAGTCAATACGACGGCCCCGCCATTTCTGCGATAACTCCCGGTTTCATTCGTTCGTGGCTTGCCGAAATGCGCAACGAGCAGATGACTGCTAAAAGCCTGAACCGCAAAATCTCTTCGCTGAAATCTTTATTCAAATACCTGCTGAAGATGGGTGAGGTGAACCAAAGTCCTCTTACAACTATTGTTTCGCCTAAAGTTGGAAAACGCCTTCCCGCTTTTGTGGCGCAGAACGACATGGAAACATTGAAGCAATACGTGGAGTTTCCCGATACATGGAAAGGGCATACAGATAAATTATTGTTGGAACTGTTTTATGCGACCGGGATGCGTTTAAGTGAACTGATCGGCCTGAAGGAAAGCCACATTGACCAGGCGAATAGCCAGGTAAAAGTATTAGGTAAAGGCAATAAAGAAAGAATTATCCCTGTTTCAAAAAATCTTATTGTCGGGCTAGCCGACTACATGCAAAACAAGAGGCAATTATCCCAACCCTCTTCGTGCCCAAACCTTTTGGTAAATGAAAAGGGTAAGCCGTTATATGCAAAATACGTTTACAACGTAGTAAAGGCGAATCTTTCACAGGTTACCACTCTCCAAAAGAAAAGTCCGCATGTTCTGCGTCACACGTTTGCAACTCATTTAACCAATAATGGCGCCGATCTTAATGCCGTAAAAGAGTTGCTTGGTCATAGCAGTCTTGCCGCTACCCAGGTTTATACCCACAATACGATCGATAAACTGAAAGACATATACAAGAAAGCGCACCCGAAAGCGTGACGTAAAGTTTCGTACGTTTTCCGGTTTCAATAATTCTTTTAGGTAGGAACAATTTTTTTGTGGTGATCATTTGTTCGCTATTCAAAATCGTTGCGTCGCACACTGCAGCGGTAAACCTTTTATGGTCCGTTTTGTGTTGTACCTGTAGTATAAAAGACGAACCGACTACGACGGAACCAAAGTTCTTGTCTACGTTTTTGAGCATCGAATAGAAAGAAAATAAAACTTAAATGTTTAAGGATTAAATAAATAATTATACGTGTCGTTTTACGTTGTGCGTTATCTTAAAATTTTAAAAAAGAGAATTTAAAAAGTGAAATTTTCAGTCCATTATTATAACTTACATGCGGTTCACCTAAAGTTGAAATTACTTATGTAGAAAAAATCTACGCTTAGTTCTTTATTTATTTATTCACATAAAACAGGAATGTTATGGACGTAAAAATTCAAACTGTTCATTTTAATGGAGATGAAAAGCTTATCGATTTAGTAAGAAAAAAAGTAGAAAAGCTGAACACCTTCCACGACCGAATAACGAAAGTGGACGTTTTTTTAAAGCTGGATAATATAGTTCATACCCTAAAAGACAAGATTGTAGAACTTCGTGTTCATGTTCCAAAACATGATTTTTTTGTTAAAGCATCCTCTAAATCGTTTGAAGAATCGTTTGACAGTGCGTTTGAATCAATTGTCACACAATTAAAGCGGCAGAAACAGAAACAAGCAGCTTAAAAACATTTATAAAAAACTATAAGGCCTCCCAGGAGGCCTTTTTTTATTGCACCTTTGCAGCTATGAATTGTAGAAAGCTTACTTTAATTGTAATGGTGTATTTTCTGGCAGCCTGCCAGCAGCAACAGAAGGAGGTTCAGGCTAAAATATTTGAAAGGAGAGCGTTAGACGACAGCAGCCTGGTTATTAAGTACACCTACACAGTTGAAAATAAAACCTGGATTGACAGTGCCACCATTAAAAACATCGTAATAAGTAAAGACTCCATTAACTTAATACCTAATCCTTCTAAGCCTAACGCATGGATGCCGGACTTTAAAGTAATTCCCTAACCTTTTACATCTTCGCGATTTTAAGTAAAAAAAAGTTTTTACAAAATTTCGGTATTTCAAGTTTTCCCTTACCTTTGCCATCCCGAAAATAAACAGGGTTTATAAAAGGGGTTGAAAGTTCTTTAAATAGTTATATTTTAAAAATTTCCTCGAGCATAATCTGAAAGAATGAGTTATAATAATTACTTGTTTTTAAGAAAAGTTTTAGGGAAGCTGTAATTCGCCGAAGTAGCTCAGTTGGTAGAGCAGCTGATTTGTAATCAGCAGGTCGGGGGTTCGACTCCCTTCTTCGGCTCCGGAGTAGTAGTAAGATTTTAGTAGTAAGTATCAAGTCAGCTAGTTTTTGTTTCTCTTGATACTATCATCTTACGACTTGCTACCAGTAGATAACAACGGGCAGATGGCCGAGTGGTTAAAGGCGACAGACTGTAAATCTGTTCTCTCACGAGTACGTAGGTTCGAACCCTACTCTGCCCACAGTTCTTTAATTGCTGATTTGGAGATTGCGCAATTTTTGAGATTAAAA
>JAQBNO010000003.1 GCA_028288485.1 Segetibacter sp. | reverse complement strand
TTGTTTTAATCGCGTATCGATTCTAAGGCGCCGCTTGCTGCATTTATAGTACTTATGATAGTGCCGAATAGCGTAAAAGTTTGCGGGTCGAAGTGGGTTTAATATCAATTATAAAAGAAAACGGATGATCTCAAATTTAAAAGCTGTAACAACAAATAGGGTTGGTGCAACTACAACAGATCGTACAAGTGAGTGACACAACAATGCCCCACAAAATTCCCTCCGCCCACCCCCAAAAAATTTCTCTCACATACCCCCAGCATCACATCTTTATGACATAAATGGCTCTTATAATCACATCTTTATGTGATGCCTAACATATTGATAGTTAGAGCAATAGAACACGAACAAATAGTAAAACAACCTCTCATATATAGAAACTGCCGTTAATCTCTTTTGCTCTTTTCAAGGGCACTTTCACCAATTTATTTTGCCTCCACAATAACTTTTATAGATCTATAAACTGCAACGCTTTCTAACCGTACCAACAACAAATTATTCGTAAATGATTTAAAACACAATGAGAAAATGAAACAAAAACGTCTTTTTTTAAAAGCGGGAATACTGGCAATAGTCCTGGTTTCCGCAACCGTGATCGCGTGGGAGATGTACCTGCGCCAACAGGGCCGAGGTGTCTCTTACGACGACGGCGGCAGCCTGTGGGCAGATAAACGTAAGCAGGTGTATGAACCGATAGATAAGGCAACCGTATTCATCGGCTCTTCGCGTATTAAATACGATCTCGACATTCCTACGTGGCAAAAAATAACCGGCGACAAGGCCATTCAGCTTGCCAATGTAGGAAGCAGCGCGCTCCCCATATTATACGACCTTGCCGATGACCCCCATTTTAAGGGCAAACTGGTATTTGATGTAACGGAGTTCCTGATGTTCTCAAATGCTCCTTACGTTAATTACACGCCTCAGCAGGTGCTGGACTATCATAAGAAAGAAACACCTGCGCAAAAGTTTAGCGCTGCCGTAAACCATGTACTCGAGAGCAACTTCTATTTGCTGGATAAAGAGGAATATTCGCTGAACGCTTTATTGGGAGACCTGAAGTTTAATGACCGGCCTGGTGTATATGCCGCTCCAAACTTCCCTCCCGGTTTTACCCCGGTAACTGCCGATCGCCAGAATTACATGACCGAAAGCCTCGTCAGAGATCCAAACCAGATAAAACAAGTTACCGATGTATGGCAAATGCTGGGCAGGATAGCTGCCTCAATGCCACCGGTGACAGAAGGTGCCGTTGACTCTGTAATAGCGTCGGTAAAAGCATCGTGCGATAAAATTAAAGCACGTGGAGGCAAAGTAATATTTGTTCGTACACCATCAAGTGGTCCGTTAAGGGCTATGGAAAAGATGGCTTTCCCGAGAGAAAAATTCTGGGATAAAATATTGAAGGTTACCGGATGCGAAGGCATCCACTTCGAGGATTTCGATGCAATTGCTCATTTTGAATGTCCCGAATTTTCACACCTCAGCGTACCACAAGCTGTCTCTTTCACCAAATCGCTTATAAACATTCTGCACGAAAAGGGCTGGAAACTTCCATCCTCAAAAAACACTACTAACAATATTGCTTCAATACTGATAAAATCTAAACCATGGTATTCAATTCATTAACCTTCGTCGTTTTCTTTGTTATCATGCTCGTATTGCACAACCTTCCTTTTTCGTGGAAGGCGAAGAAGACTAATCTTCTTTTGGCAAGCTACCTGTTTTATGCGGCATGGAACCCACCGTTCATCCTGCTGTTATGGATGTCGACCGTTATCGATTTCTTTGTTGGTAAGGCACTGTACGCGCAACAAAATCCCTATAAGAAAAAGCTGTTGCTGGTGGTGAGCCTGATAGGCAACCTGGGTATGTTGTGCTTCTTCAAATATGGAAGCTTTTTGCTCGACAACTTTGTACTTCTTACCAATGCTATCGGTATCGATTTCCACCCGGCCAGGCCTAATATTATTTTACCTGCCGGTATTTCGTTCTATACCTTCACTACGCTTTGTTATACCATCGATATGTATAAGCAAAGAAGTGAACCGGTAAAATCGCTGTTAGACTTTTCATTGTTCGTCACCTTCTTTCCGCACCTCGTGGCGGGTCCAATTGTTCGTCCCGAGCAATTGGTACCACAATTCGAAACACCACGCAAAGCAAACCAGACTCAGCTGTTGCAGGGATTGTTCCTGTTATCTCTTGGTTTGTTTATGAAGGTGGTTCTTGCCGACGGTATGCTTGCATCACCTGCCGACACTGTTTTCGGTTCACACGCACCACTGGCAACGTTAGATGCATGGATGGGCGTTCTCGCATTTTCAGGGCAGATCTTTTTTGACTTTGCCGGTTACTCAACCTGTGCTATAGCTGTAGCTATGACTCTTGGTTTTGTGTTACCCGAAAACTTTAAATATCCTTATGCTGCTATCGGCTTCTCCGACTTCTGGAAAAGATGGCATATCACTTTGTCTGCATGGTTAAGAGACTATTTGTATATTCCTCTTGGTGGTAACCGTCATGGCAAATTCAGAACCTATATCAACCTCATGATCACTATGCTTTTAGGCGGTTTGTGGCACGGGGCTAATTGGACGTTTGTTGTATGGGGCGGATTACATGGATTGTTGCTTGCGGTAGAAAAGATGATCCAGGATCATTATAAAACCCCGGTAGCGAAATTGATTAAAGGTCGCCGCCTGGTTGTAGCGCAGGGCTTAGCCAGCGGATCACTTTTACAAACCGTGTTTACTTCAAAATTATTCCTGGCGCTGCTCACGTTTTTCCTGGTGAATGTAACCTGGGTATTCTTCCGCTCACCTGATTTTACTACAGCATGGAGGCTGTTAACATCGATGTTTACAGAGGTAAAAGGCGGCGCATTTGTACTCGGTACTCTAACTATGATCAAGATCGCGGTTATCATAGCGCTGATGCTGGTAAGTCACTGGATCATGAGAAATCGCAGGGTATTACCTGTAGCAAGAGTGATGTCGTGGTGGGTAGTCGGCGTTGTTTGGGCAGTAATGGTCATACTGCTGATCCTAAGCCAGGAAAGCAGCAGCTCGTTTATTTACTTCCAATTTTAGGGTGAATTGTGAGTGGTGAGTTTTGAATAGTGAGCTACATTTACTTACAACTGACACCTCACTACTTATCAAAAGCCGGTTGATGAACTTCAGCCGGCTTTTTTGATTCAATTGTAGCAACTGGCTTACCGAATTTCCCGCCGTCTGTTGTCGGTAGTGTGTTGTCTTTTTGTACTTAACAGTATATTACTATGAGGCTCCGGTTGTGTCACTCCCTTGTACTTGTAGTAATCCCCTCAACAAAAATTCGCCTTTGTTTATTGTTCTGCTAAATATTTAAGCGATCCCGCCAAACACTTCAACGAGCGCCAACTATCTCTAAACTCACAGACCCCGCCAGTGTAAATAATAACACTTACTTCTCTCTTACTTCTTACTTCTTACTTCTTACTTCTTACTTCCTACTTCTTACTTCCTACTTATCCAACGACTGTATCCACGGAATTGCATTCAACAGCATCGGTTCAAGGCTTGTTGCATGGGTACCATTTGGAAAAGAAAAGAGCTCAACATTTGTTGCTCCTGCAGCTTTAAATTTATTAAAGGTGCTTACAGATGTCTCATAGAAAACTGCTTCATCTGCAGTTCCATGGTAAAGGCGTGTAGGACTTCTCGGTACCCACGTAAGAAAACTATTGTCGGCAAGTTTTTGCTTTAAAGCAGTTTCTCCTGCAGCGTTGGAGAGATTGGCATAAAAAGTCGGATTGAATAATGCTGCCGGAGAAGTGGTCAAATCTGCGTCTACTTGCCCTCCATGTTTGGAGCCATCTAATAAGGCAGGAATTTTACTCGCAAAAGGTTCCTTGAAAAAATCACTGTAAGGCCGGTTCCAGCTATAAGTGCTGTTATACCCTTTCACTAATAAAGCCAGGTATGAAGGGGTTGCATAAGAAGAAGTAGTAGTAATTTTTTGCAGCATTCCCGTCAGGTCGTAACCTCCTGCTCCTTCAGCAGCAGCAGTAACGGTTAAATTGTTCGCAGCATTTGTTTCTATTTCCTTTTGCGCCGCCATCGTTACATACCCACCTTCTGAGTAGCCTATCAGGAATAATCTGTTACTAATCGCGATATTTTGCTGTGACAGGTAGTATTTAGCGGCTTTAATCATATCCACTACCGCTGTGCCGGAATGTTGCTGGTCGTAATAGGGATGAGCAATATTTTGTGAAATACCATAACCTATTAAATCAGGAATTACAGTAACAAATCCTCCCGCAGCCAGCAATTCAAATCCTGTAAAAGTATTGGGAAAGTTAGATGGTGCGTCGCTGGCCTTAAACATAGTTCCGTGTTGACCACTTATTAATGATGGGTTAACAGGAACATTCTTAGGCACCGCCAACAACCCTGAAGCCTTAATCAGGTTGCCTTTATAGGTGGTGTTGTATACAAACTTATAAAAGTCGACATCATATTTTATCAGCGGAGCAAAACTACCGAACCCGCCCGATACTGCAGCGGCCTGTAAAATTGCTTTAGGAAAAGTACCGACGACTGTTGCAGAAACAAATAATTCACTTCCTGGTGTAGGGGCGACAACGTCGGTATTTTTTCGACAACCCGTAATTACAAGTACAGAAAGTAAGATAAAGCTCAACGGCTTCTTTAAATATTTCATCGGTTTACGCTATTGTGCGATAAATATACAGGTTGATTCAAATTCTACTCATTAAATTATTTCACCTGTCCCTTGTAAGGTTGGTGATATAAATCCAGGCAATTACAGAAGT
>JAQBNO010000219.1 GCA_028288485.1 Segetibacter sp. | reverse complement strand
GTAAAAGAGTTGTGCAACTCAATATTGTTAAATAGTTTAAACGAATAAGGATGTATTGGATCGGTTACTATGGGATGGTGAAGTGTGTATGAACGCAATAAATGGCAGCTATTGAATGACGCACCGCCATCGGGTTTGAGTACGGCATTATGATCGACAAAACCCTTTTCCTTAAACTGCACCAAGTTGTAATCAAATAAGTAGGTGGTTACTGCCGGAATGGTGGACATAAAAGTGAATAAATAACAAATAAAAAAAAAAAAAAAACAATAAAAAAATACTTGTATTATCTTTGGCATATCCGCACTAAACCTCCATAACACTCAAAATATCTTAACTATTAATCCTTTCGCTTTACTTTTTTACCTGCGTTTACAAGTATTACAAATAAATTAAACAGGATTTTAAGTAAGTATACAAAAATACTTGACTATTTTAATAGTTATGATGATGATTATAAAAGAGCGACCACCCTCTTTTATAACGATATTTCCACCAAGGGATCATATTCAACGATCTCTGTATGCCGCTTCTCTTGACGAGAAAAGCAAGGCTTTTGAAAAAGTAGAAATGAATTAAAGCGGGATATCCGTGCCTTAGCAACTTTAGTTAAACCACAAGAAAATATAGTCGAAATGAAAATGCAAGGGTCAACTATTTAAATATTTTCTTCCTCATGGTATAATTAGCAATGTTGCAACGACAGATGCTGGAATAGCAAAGTAAATTTGTTGTCATACAACACTGACAATAAACAGGGTTGCCATTTATCTTTGAATTCATTTCATAAGTTTTATTGATCTCCACACACTTAGCAATTATTCAACGCCGCAAGAATTTTGGCACAGTTGTTTTAGAAAATCGAAATACGCCCTTTGTATGTTACAAATTATGAAAGATGTTCCCTCAAATGTTGTAGGGGTACGTGCAGTTGGACAGGTGAGTAAAGACGACTTTGAACAAACTTTAATTCCTGCAATAGATGAAGTTGTAAGGCTTTATAAAGAGATAAACTTTTTAATGGTCCTCGAAACAGACATCTCCAACTTCACTTATGGTGCCTGGATGCAGGATGCAAAAATGAGTTTAAAACACTTCGGGAGATGGAATAAGATAGCCATCGTTACTGACCAGAAAGTAATTGAAAAGTTGGCACATATCTTCAACTTTATCTCACCGGCAGAAGCAAAGGGATTTCCGGTGTCTGACGTTGAAATAGCAAAAGGATGGGTGGCCACCTCGAATGAGGCAAGAACTTAAAATAAAGCTTATTATTGTATAGAAAGCTACAACGCGATTTTTCTGTAGTTTTTGATTACGTTTAACCTTCTTTTTTAACCAGTACAATTTTACCTCTATCGGCTTTGTACATCTCTGCATACATCTTTACGAGTTCTTTATAATCGCTTGCTGGAAACCGACCCGCTCTTCTTTCAAATAAACGCGTCATTAACACCTTGGCCCCATCTACCGCGTAAGTTATTTTATACTGGCCGAACTTATTGGTAAAAGCAACCTGCTGTGGCATAGCCTCAGGAGTAAAACCAATGGGAATAACAATCTCAACACTATCTACATCGCGGTATTCAAACATTAAGTCAATATCATGCTGCCGTTCTTCATCTTTTAATTTTAGTCCCGTTTTGCTCAGCAGGTTCGGTTGTATAAATATCCTCGTACCACTAACCTGCGCGTAGTTTTCAGCTACCAGGTTTATTTTTTCGGCAATAGCAGGAATATGAGATGGTTTGGTTTTGTAATCGAAAGAAGTAATGTCGTAGCTTGGTAAGTCTATTTCTTTCTTGAGATATTCAAGTTGTTCTTTCTTAGAATTTCCATTGATCATCTCGAACAGGTTATCCTGCTGCAAGCCTGTATATTCTGTTACAATATTGGCGTTTAATTTGCCTGTCTCATCTACTGTTGCATTAACTTTTCTTATTTGCCTGTTATCCTGGAAATTATAACTGGGAGTTCTAACAAGATAACCGCCATCTTCAGCTATCATTAAAGCGTAACGATTGCAGGTAAAACCACTTAAATACCCGGCAGGTAAAGTTTGACTGGTACATTCGAGCCACATCGTATCTCTCTGCAAAGGCACCGACAATATTACGTGGTTGAATTGTTGTGAAGAAAATTCTTCGTGAATGTAACGGCTGTATTCCCCAGCCTTTACCAAAGAGTAAACTGATTTTATGCCTGCTTCTTTCAACAACGAAAACATGTAATTGGTTAGTGCTTTACAATCTCCATACTTTTTTTGTGCTACGTATTCTGCATCAAAAGGTTGCCATCCTCCAATACCCAGCTGGATGCTTATGTACCTCGTGTTTTGTTGCATATAGTTATACAACAATTCTATTTTCTTTTTTACGTCGGTCACATTATCGGTTAATTCGTGCACCGTTGTTTTAATATCAACCGGAAGCTTATCCCTGTTTTGCTTTAAGCCGTAAATGAACTTGCCAAATTCTTTCCAGTTACTCATGTTGCCTTTAAAGCCGGCAATTTCAAAATTGGTAGCTCCTACTACCACCGTTGGCGTAATCCTTTGCCACTCAGGAGAAGCAAATTCCCTTTTTACTGCAGCGACGTTTTTAACTTCCCAGCGATAAATCTTTTCTTTACCGGTTTGAATTACAGGTTCTCCATCGTACCTATAAGATTTATATCGTATGTTGTAAGACGAAGGGCAAACAATTTCGAAAATGCTTTTTTCAACTGTATAGTCTTCATCTTCAACAGGCATCCAGGAGGGCATGAACATCAATTGATCTTTCTTAATCTCAACTTCATACTCTACGGTATAAGGATAGATCTTATAATGGAAATTATGCCGTTTTACCCGGAAGTCGTCTGCGAGATTACTTTCAGCGCCGCTTACATCGCTTATATCCGCTTTCTTTAATGAACGTATCTTTTTTCCTGTAGCGTCGTACAATATTGCATCTACCGAGCGTATTGTCGTAAACTTATCATCGTATCCTTCCTGCCACCATGCATGATCTTCTCCGTTCTCATTTAATATAGTAACCGCACTTTTGTAGTAGTAAACTGCACTTCCCGGATCTTTAATTTCAAATCGTACCAATTCATAGCGTTTTACGGCACAAGCTCCTGCAGTCAAAGCCGGATCGATTTTATTGACCGAATAGTCATCCTGCGGAAAAACAGTTAGTGCAGTTAATTGCAGCAACAAAGTATATAATAAACTTTTAAACATAAAGGCTGTTTTAGATTTTAGAAAACCTGGTAATTAAAACTACAGTTACCGACAGATTTGAAGACAAAGTGCTTGCGACGCAACGATGACGCTATGGAATGCGAGAGCCGGTATTATAAACATCTACAACAAATAAACCGTGCGTCGTATTATTTGATTTTCTTGAAAACGATCTGTTCACCATGCTTCTTTACAATATATCCAAAAAAGGCGCGTAAGCTTTGATAATCTTCGGGAAGAAAAGTTGCTTTATTTAGCCGTACGGTTGATCTGAATTGAATTGCATGTTCATCTTTCGCGACTATATATTCGAATTGGCCTTCATTTTCGTTAAATTTGACGACGCTTGACTTTGGAACCTCCTCTACTTTGTATCCTTTTGGAATATCCATTTTAAGCACAAAATTCTCGAGGATGGCATACGGCATCTCAACAGGGTATAATCTTTCTGAAGCTTTGAACGGATTTTCCTGCAGGGCTTCACTTAAAATGGGATTTAAATAGATCATCTCGTCATCGGTATCAAATTTGAAATCATACTTCACCTCAACCGGTGCTTCATACACTTTTAACGAGTCAATTGATTCGTTCCAAACCTCGATATCAAAAGAATATCCTTTTTTAATTTCTTTGAAAAAATCTGCTTTTGACGTATTCGTTAATTTTTCACGCACAAGGTTTGACTCATAATTGCCGAGGCTGGATCGGAAAGTTCCTTGTAGGCCACCTTTCTCATCATTCCTCAATAAAATAGAAGTAAACTTCGATTCTCGGATCGAGTCGGCACTAAGATCTATTAAAACAGGCATTTGTGCATCTATTATTCTTGCGTAGCCGTTATAGCAATCGTTCATCAAACATCCAAAGCCCAGCTTATTTTGCGAAGCATCGAGCAAATAACGCTTATCGTTTATTTTAACCTGAGTTATTACATAGTTCAGCCGGTCAAGAACAGGATAATTTTCTAATGACTTTCTGTGCTTCCGTGTACTCAATAATACCGGGTGTGCTTCAAAACCTCCGTCAATGAGGAATGCCGTAAGTAAAAGGTTGATATCAGCAACATTGCCATTTTTGGTTTGAAAAACCTTTTTAAGAGGGTTCGACAAATGAGTGGCGCTTTTATCTGTGCAACTCATATTATCCCTGATGTATTCAAATATTTTTTTTGCTGTGTCGAGAGGAGTTCCGGCACCTACCGTGATTTTTTTTAATTCATCATGTATCCAACCGCTATTTTTTGTCAGGCCTTCACCAAAATCCGGGTCTTTTAATAGATCTTCCGAAACTTTGTACCAATTATTCATTACATTTTTTACCGGCTCATCGGGAAATTGAATCTTAGATAGCTGAAAATCGATCTTGGCTATATGATTATCTAAAGTAGTAGTGAAGTTTTCCTTCTTAAGAGCCGGAATGTCTTTCATTGCCCAGGTATGATTAAGTACCTCGGACGAATAGGTAAATGCGTGATTTTTATCGATAGCGCTGTTGCCCCTACGTAATATATTATAGGTTTGCTTGCCTACATTTCCTTCATCAACAGCGTAAGGATGATAACCTTGCTTAATAATCACAAAATCGTAGACGAAAGGAACAGAAATTTTGTACTCGCTCCATAACACAGGGTGATTGCCCTGGAATTCCCATGAGCGAAGGTACTTTTCGTAAGGGGACAGCAAGCTGTATTTAACTTCGATGATACTACCTTCTTTAAGGTTAGGAAGCGTGAATTTTCTTGAAATAAAATTTTTGTTCAACCTGTCTTTAAAAATAGAAGCCTTATCAAGATTGTATGATATAACTTTTCCGTTTTCGATATTGTAAGTCGTGGCCTCCATACTTTCAATTTTCTCTTCCAGAGTGCCGGAAGCATATAAAGGAATAGCTATGCTTGCAAGGTCGAAAGAATTACGAGTTAAAAGTCTTATACGGGTGTGCTTTTTAAATGCGATAGAAAAGCTCCCGTAACTATCTCCCTCGTAGGTCGCAGATGCAACATCAAATAAAACAACAGCGCTGGCACTGCTGTCTATCGAATATAATGAAGGTGCAAAATCTTCAGGTTTAATATCCCCGAACTTTGTTTGAGGTCTTTGAGCAAAAATGGTAATGCCCCAGATAATATGGGAATATAATAAGATTCCTTTCACAAAGATTCTCATACTTTAGGATTAAAATTTAGTTGAAATTTGTAGTCATTGCTATAACGTAGCTTTAACAATATAATCATTTTATTTCGTATTATCAAAATATACATTTGAAAGAAAATCGTACAAAATGGATTAAAAACAAATGCGCCGAACTTGGTTTTGAATACTGCGGTATTGCACGGGCTGAGCGCCTGGATGAGGATGCACGGCGGTTAGAAGCGTGGTTATCGAAGGGTATGAACGGCAATATGCAATACATGGAAAACTATTTCGACTTGCGCACAGATCCCGCAAGGTTGGTTCCCGGTGCCAAAAGCGTTATTACTCTTTTAATAAACTATTTTCCCCACGAACAACAAAACGGTGCTGTTCCCAAAATTGCGAAATACGCTTTTGGCAACGACTACCACGAGGTGATACGTGAAAAGCTGAAAAAATTGCTTGGAATGATGAAAGAAGAGATCGGGGAAATAAACGGCCGTGGTTTTGTTGACAGTGCTCCTGTTCTTGAGAGGACATGGGCTACTAAAAGTGGACTTGGCTGGATCGGGAAAAATGGAAACCTGATAAATAAACAAGCCGGATCCTTCTTTTTTATTGCTACCCTTATTGTTGACCTGGAATTAGAATACGACGATCCCTTTGCAAAAGATTATTGCGGCAGTTGTCGCAAATGCATAGAAGCTTGCCCCACTGATGCAATTCTGGAAAATAAAGTAGTGAACGGAAGTAAATGCATAAGTTATTTTACAATAGAATTAAAGGATGCGCTGCTGCCCGAACATTTAAAAAACGAGTTCTCCAACTGGATGTTCGGCTGCGATGTTTGCCAGGATGTATGCCCGTGGAATAGGTTTAGTAAGCCGCATAATGAAACCCAATTTACCCCCCTGCCACAGATCTTAAATTTTACTACCCGCGACTGGGAAGATTTAACCGAAGAAAGTTTTAAGCACATCTTCAGAAACTCGCCTTTGAAAAGAAGAAAGTTCGAGGGAATAAAGAGGAATTTGAAGTTTATAGAGCAAGGCTTGTAGGTTGAAAAGCATTAATGGTAACGCGATTTACGGGTTTTGCTTTAATACTGCTCGATCAAGGAAATTTTGGTAGCCAGCGACGAATTTCAATTGAACAGCCGTTGCCACGCTCGGTTCACAGGCAGCTTTTCATAGCAGCGTGGCAGTCCATCCTGAGCCTGTAGAAGGGTTGCACTCTTGTAACTACGCGCTCTTCTACCGTGCGTCGTTGTGAAACAAAAAGTGATCGTACAAGCAGGTCTGGCAGAAGAGGCATATCATGGGCTTAACATTCCAATCACTACTTAAAGCCCGCCACGTGTTCTCTTTTTTTCAATCATTTCTTTCCACACGGGAACATAGTCATAGGTAGGATAAAATTCAGTAGAGAATGCGCCCCATGCTCCTTTTTCAATTGAAAGATTTAAAGTTCGCAAATCTTTAGCTGCGATCCTCACCGTTACCACTTGCCCAATACCCATCAGCACATACCACGTTACCACTCTTGATTGTTTTGGGGGAAACAGGTCCCATAGTTTATTCTCTTCCTGTTTTTTCTGAATTTCAGCGAGGCTTTTATCCTGCTGATGCTTTAAAAAAACAGTGATCATTAAAGAGTCGGCTGAAGTGTTTTTTGCTTCCTGCGAAAGAGATTGAGCAGCGATACAAAAAAGAATTACAAAAAGAGTAAGCTGTTTCATAAAAAAGATTTTCTTTTTGTAATGCTATAACTGCTCCGGCAGGCAAGCGAATGAGGTGCTTAATGCGGCTGACAGTCGTAAAACCGTATTCTCCCATGCCTTCACTTTCGCGTCTGACGTGTTAAGTGTTTTCGTGAAAACAATTTTGTATGTATCCGTAAATTTCTTACCTGCTGTAAAATTCCGGGTTAACAGGAGATGCAGCTACGGTAGCGTAGTAAGGAATGAAGCCTTCTGGAAGTTTTCGTCCAAGGATAATGCCGTCAACAGGTTCAGTTATTTAGATATTGTTTTAGTTCCTCGTCCCAATCCCACCATAAAGTCCATTTCGCCGTTTGGTCCCGCAATAATGGCCATTTGTACCTGGAGCTTTAATTTTCTCATTGCGTTTAGTTTTCTATATCCTTGTAGCTTCTTTATTAAATGCCGTTGAATGTCTTCAATCGCATTCTATAGTCGCTGGCAACGGTTTATTTGGTGTTTTAAGACATTTTACTCATGTCCATATATAAAACATTCCAGCGATGTCCATCTAGGTCAACAAAGAGGCAGCCATACATCCAACCTTTCATTTCGCCAGGCTTATGGTTGCTGGTACCACCGGCAGCCACTGCTTTTTTTGCCAGTTCATCTACTTCTTCTTTGCTTTCTGCACCTATTGATAGCAATACTTCGGTTACTTGTTTTGCATCAGCAACCTGCGCATTTGAGAAACCTTTAAAAGTTTGTTCATCAAAAAGCATTACAACCACTTCCTTTTTACCTATTAGTAAAGAAGCAGAAGTGTCGCTGTTGGGGAAACGCTGGTTTAATGAAAATCCAAGTTTAGTAAAAAACTCTTTTGATTTATTGACGTCATTTACTGGCAGGTTAATCCAAATGTCTTGTATCATTTTTATTTTTAAAATTGTTGCAAATATTGCAAAACAAACCTACTACCATTAGTTGAGTTTGAAACTGTGTAAAA
>JAQBNO010000208.1 GCA_028288485.1 Segetibacter sp. | reverse complement strand
CTTTCCATGCGCGAAACCTGTTGTACAGTAAACATTACCATACAGGCGTCGGTACTGTAGTCTAAATAGTTCTGGTACATAATACCATTACCACCTTTTGTACAACTGTCGGTTTTAATACCCGAATAGCACGAGCTTGAGGCATCATACTGGTTAGGTGTATCGCCTACATAATCGGTACCTGAACAGGCGCCATCATCATCGCCCCAAATATGGTAAAGGTTAAAATAATGACCAACTTCGTGGGTTAACGTTTTTCCACTGTTATAACCGGCAAAAGTTCCGCCGGGGAGCGTGCGGTAATCCATAACCACTCCCTGTTCTAAAGGTTGACCGTCGTCGGGGAAAGTGGAATAACCTAATAAATTATTGGATAAAGTGCCGACCCAGATATTGAGATACTTGTCGCTGCTCCAGATATTGGCTCCGCCGGATGCAGCATGTTTTATAGCATCGTTTGAAGTAAATGAAGACTGAGTAGTTGTAATACGCTCAATGCCAGTAGTATTTGCTCCACCGGGGGTTCGTTGCGCAAGGCAAAATT
This sequence comes from Segetibacter sp., assembly GCA_028288485.1. Lineage (GTDB taxonomy): Bacteria > Bacteroidota > Bacteroidia > Chitinophagales > Chitinophagaceae > Segetibacter. Next base: position 75,110 of record JAQBNO010000208.1, on the reverse strand, counting down.
GTATCGTTGTTTTTCCGAACAACGGTTTGAAGTAAGAAGGAATTTTTACAGAATCTGCGTTAGTGCCTGAGAAATTTTTATTTAGCGTATCTAATTGAGCTAGTATCGCCGCATCTGTGATGCCATTAGGAGTTTTTGAAACGATATGAAACACTACAGGAATGGTATAAGCAGTCCTGTTAGCACTCCCCTCTCCGTTGCCCGACCGGGAAGACAATTTATACGCTCCCTCTCTTACGGCGTTGTTAAACCGCGTCCGCTGGTTTTCAAAGTTTACCCTTAGTGCGGGGTTCCGCTCAAACCGGCTCTCTAACAGTTGCATAGTTCCACACCGCTGCTGAACTGTTCTGTTAGATTGCTGTGCGGTAGCTGTTATTGCAACGCAGATAAAAAAGTATAATAATAGTACCCTTGGTTTCATATTTTGTCCTTTTCCTGTAACAATGTAACCCTTCGCCTTCGTAGAAAATAATTTAATAATATAATATCTGGTAAAGCACCGCGGTTCGTTTGAATATTTAAATATTAGTGCCCAAATTCTCTTTTGTCTTAGGTACAGGCAAAACACCGGTATTAGAAGGGGTAGAATAGGGTAACATGCAATTTTATGTTATGACAGCTAAATAAAATGTTATTTATTAGTTTGAGTACCGTTTTTACACCCCGGTTGGGTGTGGGCAAAATAAAATTAACAAAGTTCTTGCCCTGATACAACTTTAGTCGCTCCGGCAGAGTAATATACAAACGGATTATTGCGTTAAATAGTTCGTTCCCTTATAACGTTGCGTCAACGGGATTTCGTTTACCGGAAGACTTTTCTTTGTAACGAACAGAAGTAAATGTATTGATCATTGTTGTCCGATGGATCACCATTGGTGATGTCACTCACTGTACCGTTGTTCTTTCTATTGCAACAAAAGAGACGCCGACGGAATAAGAAAAAATAATACTTGTTCAATACCGATAAAAAGGCACAAGCGTTGGACGGACGCCGGACGATGTTAGAAAAGAACCAAATGAAGGCTTTAAAGAAGCAGGCACCACGTTGTTTGAACTGGAAACGTTTTCCTGGTCAAACAACTGTGCCTTTAACGAACTTTTTTATTAAAAACAATTATTCACATGTATTTCACCCTAATCCTTAGATAGACACAAACTAATGAGAGTTCCGGCAGTTGTCCTGTGGTCGCTTCTTATTGTAACGGCCTTTTTTTCTGCAAAAGCTGAAGCACAGCCGATAGTCAGTAATACTTTTCAAAGTAAGAAAACAACTGATGCCAGGTTTCGTTTTCAAACGTTTGATAATGTGAACCAGGTTAATAAAGCAGGCAATGTTTCAGAGGCAGCTAATTTCCTCAACATCGTTGAACTTGAATTAAGGCATTCGTTACAAGCTAACGTAAATTGGTTACAGACGTTCAAAAACACTCCTGCTTCAAACCCTACACAGCTGGCTGCCGAAGTTGAAAATGGCCCGTTTACAATGCAAAACATCAATATAAGCGCTTGCGGTTTTACATTTCTAGATCCCGGTGGCACGGGTAACTATGGTAATTCGGGTTATACCGTCACTACAATTTCGCCTGCGGACAGCGGAAATAAACTAAGAGTGGTATTCAGCAAATTCAGAACAGAGGCTTCGGGTGATTACCTTGTTATTTATGACGGCCCTGGCACAGCATCCCCTTATTTAGGTTCGTTTTCAGGAACAACTCTACCTCCCGCTATAGAGAGTTCTGCCTTAAACGGAGAACTTACATTCGCTTTCTCTACTAACAGTTCAGGTGTCGAATCAGGATGGGAGGCCTACATCAGTTGCTTCAGACCCGTTGCAGCACCTGCTAACCTTACTTCAACAACAGACAGTGCTAAAAGAGTAAACCTTGCCTGGACAGATAATGAAAATGACGAAACAGAATATGTTGTCGAAAGATCAACCGGCGATGCACAACACTTTCAAACGCTAATAAACCTCAACAGAAATGCTTCAACTTATACTGATAGTTCTGCCCCGGGTAATGGTTTCATATATTACCGTGTAAGAGCGTTCCGCGATACAACTGCTTCAAAATTTTCCAACACAGCAAGTGTGGTCCTTGGTGATGCACCCTTTATTATGGAAAATATAAACGTCAGCGTGTGTGGCGTTACATTTCTTGACCCAGGTGGTTTTGGCAATTATAGCAATTCCAGCTCTGTCATTACAACGTTTACCCCGTCTACTTCCGGCCATAAGATAAGGGTAGCTTTCAGCAGTTTTAGAACCGAGCTGTATACCGATTACCTTTATGTTTATAATGGTCCCAACACACACTCTCCTTATTTAGGCTATTTCTCGGGTTCTACGCTTCCACAGGTTTTAGAAAGCACAGCGCCGAACGGTGAACTTACTTTTGCTTTTTCTTCCAATAGCTCAGTAACTGATTCAGGATGGCAGGCCCATATCAGTTGCTTTAAGGCAGTTACTGCACCAACTAATCTCACAGCTACAGTTGACAGTGCAAAAAGAGTAAATCTTTCCTGGTCCGACAATGCAAATGATGAAACAAAATATGTAGTTGAAAGATCAATAAATGACCAGGGCAATTTTCTGCTCCTAAAGGAACTGGCAATGAATACGACCACGTTTACCGATAGTACTGCACCCGACAACAGTAACATATACTACCGCGCTGCGGCAGCCAGGCACACAACGATTTCCAAATACGGCACTCCTGTTAGCGTTAAGATCGGCAACGCTCCATACAACATGCAAAATGGTGCTTTCAGCACTTGCAGTACCACATTTCTCGATGGCGGCGGCTTTGGCAACTACAGCAATTCAACGTATTTCACCACTACTATTTCCCCAGCCGTAAGTGGTAATAAATTAAGAGTGGCCTTTACCAGTTTCAGAACAGAATTGAACGGAGACATTCTTTCTATTTATGACGGACCAAATTCAACTTACCCGCTATTAGGCTACTTTTCTGGAAACATGTTTCCACCCGTAGTCGAGAGTTCAGCTTCAAACGGCGAACTTACCTTTGTCTTTTATTCTGATAGTGCTGTCGTTGATTCAGGCTGGCGTGCCAATATCAGTTGCTTTAAGCCTGTTAGTGCACCTACCAATCTTACTGCCTTACCGGACAATAATAAGAAAGTAAATCTTCGTTGGAGTGATAATGCAACGGATGAAACAAAGTATGTGGTCGAAAGATCCATAAATGATACGCTTCATTTTACGCCTTTTGTTACTCTACCTGCCAATACTTCCGTATTTACAGATTCCCTTGCCACCGACAACCATATTTTTTATTACTGCGTTAACGCCTGGCGGGACACCATCGGCTCTAAATCTTCAAATATTGTAAAAGTTGTGATAGGAAATGCAATTAATGGTAGCCGGTGGGCCGGCACTGTTAGTAGCGAATGGGACGATGCCGAAAACTGGAGCTCATCAGGGGTTCCTGCCACAGATGCAAACATAGTAATAGAAGGAGGAAAGAACTACTACCCAAAAATTCGTAGAAATACTACTTGTGGAAGTTTACAAGTATTACAAGATGCAACAGTTGAAGTGGCTACAGGATATACTCTTACCATATTACATTAACGGCCTGTAAATTATTTGTAAGCGCCGTTATTCCAGCTTCTCCAAACACCCATTGAAATGGTACTTTCAGTGGATGTTTTAGTTTAATTCGGTTGACGAAAGAGATACAAAGTTGTGGGCAGATATAAAGGTGCTTCAAAGATTTATGGTACAAACATCGGGTCTCCGGTTAAACATCGTTGCTACGCTCAGTTCAACATTTAAATTTCTGTTTGAACATAGTGTAGCAGTTTTACCGTGAGCAAAGCCGAAGGGCCGCATTTCGTACATCGGTCTTTTTTAGGTAGGTTATAATAAGAAGAAATTTAAAACAACACTTGCTTACAACCACAAAGTTGGAAACGAATGTGTGCCGCAACCTTGATGCCACTAACACAAGCTTATGCCTCGTATAGGATCAGGATTTGTGGGAAAATGGCAAGGGAAACTATTATTACGCATAGGTGCACAACCCATAGTTGCTTAGCAACGGCATGCTTCATTTGTGTGTTGCGTTGGTTTCTACCGACATTTTCCACCTCGCAGCAATAAGACTTTATTGCTGTATCAAGGACGTTGAATGGCATATATAGATTTATTTTTGAAACTGCTTAAAATTAGAAACTGCATTGTGAGCGCTTCTATTATACCATCGCCCGTACAACGTTATGAGGTTTGCTGCCTACCGATTTATTGTACAAGTGTGCGACGCAACGATGTAACAACAAAAAAACTTTTGCCGGGCTCAAAAAAACATCCCCATTCCCCTGGTCGCCGGAAATAAAAAAGTGCACCCTTTATTTAAAAGGATACACTTTTCTCTGATAAGCCGGTATTATTTAGCTATCAATACTTCTTTGGTTTGTACTTCATTATCTCTTACAATTTGTAAAATATACTGACCAGTGATTAGGTCGCCTACATTAAGTTTAAATGTATTAGCACCTTTTATTACCTCCACTTTCTGCAATTTTAATACTCTGCCTGCAACGTCTATCAGTTTGATAACTGCTTTACCATTTCTTTCTGCTGTAAACGCGATATTCACAAGGTTTTGTGCAGGTACCGGGTATACCGCCAGTTGGCTGGCATTGCTTTCGCAACTTGTTTTTCTGATGTCGGAAAGGGCAGACTTTCCATCCTGGTCTACCTGGCGCAACCTGTAATAAGTCACGTCGCCATTTCGTACATCTTTAAATTCATATCGTTGCAAAGTAGTGCTGTTTCCAACTCCTTTTACCGAACTGATAGCGTTCCAGCCCGATGTTCCGTCTGCACTTTTTTCTACTTCAAAGCGCTCATTGTTGCTTTCGGTCAATGTCTCCCACGTTAAGAATGTTTCACTACCGTTACAGCTAGCATTAAATTTAGATAGAGTAACAGGGAACAATCCTGATCCAAGACCTAACGGAGAATTATAAGATTGAGAGTTAACAACAAACGGGTTTGCACTAACATTTGAAGCTTCATAAGTTCCGAAAGCGCCCGGAGCGCCCTTATTTCCTGAATTTATTACTACATAACCACCCTCGGGAGCGGAATTGCCTAAAGCCCATAAGGTAACTGTAAAAACGTCGACCCATGTTGTAGTGAGCGTAATAGAAGTTCCTACAAGCGTACCAACCGCTCTTTTATCGAACGCCTGGCCTCCTGTGCTTTGTGTATATGACCCGCACTGGTTAACCGTTGAATAAGTAAAACCTGCAGCGGCAAATTCGGGAGAAACGGTAACATTGGCCGGAAGGCTGGGTGGATCAACAGGACAGCCGGGACCCGAAGATCCTGTAGGTACCATTGCCTTTGCTGACTGGAAACTCCATCCCGTAGAAAGTCCGCTAACATTATTAAGGGAACCGCTAACAGTATGTATTTGTAGTTTAAACGAAACTGTGCCACGAGCAGGGCCGGAACCATCGGGGTCGATCGAGCTGTATGTAGGAGAAAGTAACCGCCATTCTAAAGTTTGTGCCTTTACACCTGTGGTTAACCCGCAAAGCATTATTGCACCTGACATTACCAAAAGCCTATGTCGATTTTTTTTCATTAGTTGAGTTTGTATCTATTTCCCATCCATTAGGACAACCAGGTAATTCTTATTGCGGAACATTACTTTTTACAATTACTTCGGCCTGTCTTGCGGCAGAACTGGTTGAACCCGAAGAAGCAATGGTAAGTTTTGTAAGATTAACATCAGTGACGGTGATGCTATTGCTAAGATCAACATCAGAAGGCTGGTAACCAACAGAGGAATTAGCAATGGCGAGCTTAACTGCATTTACGTCGGTCACACTTACTACTCCATCCTTATTGACATCTCCTGCCCACAAACCATATTTTGTACCGCCTGGCAACAACACCATGGGATTGCCTGGCGCAGAGGCGTCTTTATAACTTTTATCGAGTAGAGAAAAATCATTTGCAATTGTACCATCGGTATTTAAAGAAACAGCGTTACTCATTACTGAAAGGTGGTTACGATGACGAACAACAACAAATGAAGCACCCTGCTTAATTATGTTGAACCAGGCAGGAGTTGCTCCGTCGAGATCAACAATACTACCGGTTTTTGTGAGAAATGCAGCTTTTCGCCCAACGATGGTGGATGGCGTTGCATCGGCCGGAAGTCCTGAAGCTGGCTTTCTTAATTCGAGTAATACCCAGTCAACGATATTGGCATTAGGGATAGCGGTTACTGATTCTGTTCCGGTATAATTATAGGGCGCCGTATTATAAGGTTGTGCTAAAGGGAGTAAACCGGCAGCATTTAAAGACGTACTCATAGCCGAGCCGTTCCACGCACCTTTTAATAAGGTGGTTACATTAAAGGTATATTTTGGATCAGCAAGTTTCCACTCTTTGTTTAAGTTAGCTATATCAATACCTGTTGTAGTAATAAAATCGGAAGTTGCGGTTATTGTATTACCGGTCATTTTTGCAACCCATTCATTTGAAGAATAAAACCATGGAATAAGGTTATTCTCAGTATTTGAATTGAGCTCAGTGTTTTTGTAAGGAAAAGTTATGTCAGCCGTATTTCCGGTGCCACCAGTTGCATTAACAGAAAAAGATCTGCTTACCTCTCTTTCGGTAGCAGAAGGATTGCCGTTCGGGATCATACTTACCAGGATAGCAGTAGGTGCGGTGCCTCCATGTGTAGTAAGTTTCATGTTGGGCTGATTAAACATAACGGAAGTTTCATTTATCCAGGCTGTTCTGCGCACTTTGCCGACAATTTCAGTTCCTGCAGCAAACGAAAAAGTAGCTGATGCCGGTGCAGTGAATTCATACGCAGTAAGCGGATCTGTTGAAAAACGACCTGCGATGAAATCAAACTTGTTCTTTACTGTTGTAATACCTGCTAAGGTTACACTTCCACCATTCGTTTTATTCACCAACAAATTATTTACGAACGAGGAACCGGTGCTTAGCTGAACAGTTCCTGTATCGGTAAGTAACAATGAATCGCCGTTTGCTGTAGAATTATACGTGCCATGATTAATAAAGCTGCCATGTGTTTCCAGTTTACCATCGTTAATAATCGTTCCTGAAGTATTCGTAACACTCCCATTGCAAACGATTGAAGCGCCGTCAGATATTCTGATTGTTCCGCCAGCAAGCGTTAACTGCGCATTTACAGAAGCACTTACAAAGAGAAAAGCAATAAGAAAATTTGGGCGAGAGAAAAGTAGCGGTGTATATTTCAAATTCATAGGTATTCCAATTTAAATAATTATAGTTGCCTCCGCTATTAAAAAAGGCGGTTGACCTTTAGAAGAAAAACACCCTTTGCGAATTAAAGACTTATTGATCAATATTAAAAAAAATTGTTAAGGCATCCGCACACCAAGGATAATAATTAAAGGAGCAGGTTATAATAGTAAAAAGTACTTTTATTTATTTGAACTATTAACCTCTATGCTATTTGATGTTATTATTCTTTTTACTAATTCAATTGCACCAAACTCAATCAACTGATTTTCTTCTCTTAAAAAAATTTAGGTGAAAATTGAGGAAACGGTTTTATAATTTCATTTATTGTTTCCAACGGTAACCTAACACCTTAAAAACTGGCAAAAAGGAGAGGCTTCTTTTTGCCTTAATCAAATATTAAAAACAGGGCTGTGTAGGGTACGCTCAAAACCGTGTGACTAACTGGCAAAAGTTATCTGGATATACTTACCTGTTACATTAATGCAAGATGCAGCGGCTATCTTATTTCTTAATGCAAGCTTTAAAAATTACAATTATGAAAAAGAAATTTGGTTCGGCGCATTAACCTCTGTAATGGCTTAACAAGGTCGTAAGAAAGATAACAGGAACGATTCAAGGGATCTTGATAATGGACACTCAAACTACAGAACAGTTTATACCTCTATTCTATAAGAGAGAGAGATGCTGACCTAAGAAGAATAAACGGTGAATATGATCAACACATGAGGTCGTAAGAAATGACCGGCCTTAACGGCTACAAAAAAAACAGGCATCATTGTCCTCGAAAGACAAAGGGATCAACAGATTGAATAAACATGGTTAGGTTTGAATGAAAACAACACGGTCGACTTGAACAACGGCAGGAAGTATAAATAAGCACGCAATGTATACTGTAGTAGCTGCCTATTAACTATACACTCGTAAATTAGTTCCCGATACTGCAACATTATACTGTGCTAATGAGCGCGTTGCAGGGCCGTTTATAACTGCACCTGTAGTACTGAACGTAGATCCATGATTTGGACAATAGAAACGGTTTCCACTAGTTTGATATTGTACGCTGGCCCCCTCGTGTGTGCATGCCTGCGATACTGCTATGTAATTACCTGAGACGGTTTTGGCAACCACTATACCATTGGTATAAATATAGCCTCCCTCGTTTGCCAATGGTGAATTAGCAGACGAACCCAGATCTACAGTGAAATCAACATTTGCTGGTGTTGCAGGTGCATCTGCGCTTTTTGAACAACCGCTCAAACAATTTAAGAAGAGCAGGCTTGCAGCACCAAAACCCACTTGCGATAAAAATTCCTTCCTATCCATAATAAATAGTTTATGTACTCTTTCAGGTGATTACGTGTTTATGCATCGTTGGGTTGTCTTGAAAAATAAAATAAAATGCGAAGCCGTCATAAAAAAGGCGGGCAGAAGAATGTTTTCAAGGGTTAAATCGAGCCGTAGTAGTTCGAGGCAGACGTAAAAAAATACCCGCTGTTGAAACAGCGGGACTAACGATTGCTTGCCATATGAAAAACTGTTTAAATGATTTTTTTATTCATTCATGTTCTTGCCCGTAAGCCTGGCAATAACATCACGATAGGTCTCTCCCACCGGCAGTTCGTTATCCTTAATGAATACACTGTTTTTCCGGATGGCTGAAATGCTATCAACACTAACGAGGTAAGACTTATGTATCCTTATAAACTTTGATACCGGCAATTGCTCTTCCAAAGCCCTTAAGCTCATACGAGCTACAATTGGTTTGTTTGTACTCTTAATATGCAACTTTATGTAATCGCGAAGGCCCTCGATCCATAAGATATCGTTAAAGAAAATTTTAAGCAGGCTGTAGTCAACATTGAGGAAAAAGTGGTCGGCGGTTGTAGCGTTTATGTTTTCTTTGTTTACCGTTTTTAACTGGTGAAGTTGGGTGGCTTTATTACATGCCTTCATAAACCGATCAATCTCTACAGGTTTTACCAGGTAATCGACTACATCAAGATCATAGCTGTCGACCGCGTATTGTTTATAGGCAGTTATTAAGATGACCATTGGCTTTTGAGCCAGGCTTTTTATGAATTGTAACCCGGTTAAGCCGGGCATCTGTATATCAATAAAAATCAGGTCTATTTGGTTTTCCTGCAAAGCCCTGGTTGCTTCAAAGGCGTCGTTGCACTTAGCTACAAGGTTTAGATTTGGGATCTTACTAATGTTGTCTTCAAGCAATGCCAGTGCTAAAGGCTCATCATCAACAGCAATACAATTGAGCATTAGTGTAGGTTTAATTTTAGTGATACAGAAAACCAGCCATCCTTTTTAGTAATCAACAAATCATGTTGCTTGCCATACAACAAATTCAGTCTTCGTGAAACGTTGTGCAAACCAATTCCTGAGGTTTTGTCTTTTACTTCTTCTGCGGTGTCGTTAAATCTATTACTGACCTCAAAAAACAAATCCTTGTCTTTTGTATACAACTTAATATTTATCGCCGGTTTTTCAATCATGCCAACTCCATGTTTAAAAGCATTTTCCACAAAGGGTATCAACATCATCGGTTCAATTGAGAGCCAGTCTTCTTTTACATCAAACAACACATGCAGTTTAACTTTTGTACCGAAACGTTGTTGCTGCAGGTCTATATAACTTTGCAGGTATTCAACCTCGGTTTTCAGTAAAACCTTTTCTTCATCGGTTTCATACAGCATATACTGCATCAGGTTCGACAACTTCATGATCGTTGGCTCGAGTTCATCGCTTTTCAATCTCACTAATGCAACCATATTGTTCAATACATTAAAGATGAAGTGCGGACTAATCTGGGACCGCAAAAAAGAAAGCTCGCTCTTTAAGTTTTCTTCCTGCTTTTCCTGCAAAAGCCTGTCCGTTTTCGACTTGTCCCAAATCAACTTATAAATAATACTTGCTGCAACCGTTAGTAGAAACGTGGTTAAATTAAAACCTGCCGATACCAGGAAAACAAAAGGCCTCCTTTTAATGAGGTGCGTGAAAAGAAAACCATGAAACACCATTATTAAGCAAAACGTCGCCAGTAAGACAACAATGTACTGAATGTACTTCTTACCGTAAATAAACCGTTCAACTAATATGTTTGCATTAAGGTAAAACAGACCAACCCAAAAGAAATTTGTAATCATGTTCAGGTAAAAAAAACCTTCACTATCCGGATTTTTACCTCGTTGCGGATCGTATGGCGGACGTAAAAGATAAGGCAAAGAGAACACAACCAGCCAGGCTGCAATATGCAGTAATACTTCCAGCCATTTTTTATTTATCCGTATTGACTTCATTTTTCAAGTTGCAGGTTTTAATTACCAGTTACCCGTTGCTTGTTGCCGGTTACCGGTTGCGGGTTGGGGTTATCGGTTGCAAGCTTTTAACTTGCAGGGTTCGGTTTTCAAATTGCCAGCACCGGTTTCAAGTTTCACGGTACTGCTTGTGGGTTTCAGTTTTCACGGTTAAATGTTTGACGTATCACCTTTGCCCATTCACCATTCGCCATTCACCATTCGCCTTTGACGTTTCAAGTCGATCCATGATTGAAAAGTACAAGTGTGCGACGCAAGTAAAGCTCGATGTTTATTCTTCAGCTAAGTTCATAAAAAATTCTTACTGCATACTTTCTGCTCCTGTTTGTCCTGCGGCTGGCTTTATGTTTAAATAACAAGGCATCAATTTTTCCAAAATTGTAAGCCGGGTTAAGACGCATCATCTGCGGGGTTCACTGATGCAGCATACCCCTGGTGCATGTATCTCTTTAACAAAACAAAAGTATTTTGTTGCTAACCCCTATTCCAGGTAATGCGGCAAACGGGAAAAAGAATGCGGCAAACAGCTAAAATGAGAACCAGGATTGAGAGGATTGCCGGGATTGAGAGGAAATGAAAAGTATGACCGGATGAAATTCCGGAAGAAGAGTTCTGATTTTTTATATATTCCAGTAGGAGACTGTAGGTTAGTATTCTTTTGGACCGAAGGGCTGGATTTCTATGCAGCATCGTTGCGTCGCACACTTATACATTTTTACTATAAGCAGCTTCTCACCTAATCCTCATTCCTTCTTCAAAGGAGAAGGAGGCCAAACAATAGAATACAATAACTTTTTGTACGAACAATTGTAGCTTGAAATGAAATTGGTATAAAAGGATCAAAAATGCAACTGTGGCTTCTGCTTATAGTCGTAAAGAAACTTTTTTCTTTAGCTAATTCAGTATTTCTTTTCCTGCCTATAGAACTGCGCCTGCATTAAAAACTCGGTGTAACTGTCTTCGAACACCAACCTCTCCCGCGCTTGCAAGCTATTGCTGACAACTATCTTCCTGTAACACATTTGAACGACACTCTTTTGTTCTCCGGAAACTAAAAAAGGCACCAAACAATTATGATGCCTTCAGGCTGTAAAATTATCAAATTAGCTTTCGCAGTAACAGTTGTTTTCCTTAATAAAAATTACCGCTTACTTTGAATAATTCTCTCTTTAAATAAAACTGCTGGTCTAACAGCCATGAGTTATTAATAGGTCTAATAGTGCTTGAGAAATTCCCTCTTCGAACACATTATCATTAACAGGTTGCATAACATTTAATTTTAAATTATTAGTTTTTATGATCGCTCTTATACTTCGTTTTCCAGGCTAACTTCATTTACGTTTGAGAACCGGTGTAAAAGTATTGTGTAGGTGTATATGACTCGATAACGGCTTGAAAGTCATATGCAACTACTGTTAACATTTCACTAAAGCTGTCGGCCGCCGTTAAGCGCTTACAGTAATAAAGTGTGAAAGCGTATATCCTGCCGCAACTACCTGTAACGGCGGAAAATCTTTCCGTTCCATAATTGCCTGATATTAAAAGGGGTATTATGTAGGTTAAGGAGATCACTTAAGAAATATTAGTTGGGTATTTTCTTGAAATTTTGTAGATAATAACAAGTGTTTGAATAATAGCCAGTGACGGAAGCAGTTGCCAAATCGAACATGCACCAAACTTCACCTTACCTACTAATTACTTTTTTTATTTTTTTCCGGACTTTCACCGACAAACTATTCTTATTACCGGTATTTCTTTTACCGCAACAAAAATATTTGCATACTTACAGCGAATTATCAAAATGCGGCGACCAAGGAAAAAAATACCGCGAACTGGAAAAGTAGAGTCGATGGCCAGCATTTGTGAAATGCTTTGTATTAAAAAGACCTGGGTGAACTTGAAAAAGAAAAAGGGTTCAGTATGTGTTAAAAACAAGGTGTAAACTTCAAAGTACCGGCGGGTTTACCGGGAAAATTTGAAGCAGAGATTAGCACATCGATTAGACTGGCAAAAGGTGTGGGGCCGATAAATAGGGCGGTATTTCTACTATGATTGAAAGAATAATGTTGTAAGCTTTTTTGTTAGGTGTAAGCATCAGAGCATGGGTTGCCAGGTCTATATTAATAAAAATTTAAGGCTAAACTAAGAAGTCCAATTAGAGCTTCCCGAAAATTAAAACGTTTTAAAATAACGATCACTTATTATCAAAAAGCTTATTTTAGCTACCAAACCAAATAACATTATGAAAAAAACTTTTATTGTCATTCTTTGTTTTATTTCCGTCGTTTCAATGTCGTTCATATTTACTAAAGCAGACCCACCGAAATATAAAAACCTGAAAATTTTACCTAAGGACATTAATAAAGAGCAAATGGATAGCGTTATGCGCCAGTTTGCCGGCTCGCTGGGCGTGAAGTGTAACCACTGTCATTATTATAACCAGGAACAAAAAAGTATGGATTTCGCTTCTGATGCTGTTAAAGAAAAAGACATAGCCAGGAATATGATGAAGCTGACTGCTAAAATAAACAGCAAATACTTTGATGTTGAACATAGCAAAGATTTAGGAGCCAAGCTGGAAGTAGGTTGCTTTACCTGCCACCATGGAACAAAAAATCCTGAAACAAAAGCACCGCCACCACCTCCAAGACAAGGCGCACCTGGAGCAGCACCACAAGGCGCACGACCTGCCGGAGCAGATTCAACAAAACACTAAACCAGCACACATTCCATATCCAGTGTGGTTTCCCAAAAATAGTAACGTTATTTATAGAAGTTAATTAACCAATGAAACGCTTTGTAACGATTGTTGTATTACTTGTATTAATAGCAGCAGGAGTATATGCTTATAGAATGTATACAGGAAAAGTAAAAAGCCTGGAAGACGCAGACGCAGATGCAACTGTGACAGCGATCGATCTGGTAGCGGCATTTGAAAAAGATTCTGCAACAGCAAATAAGCAATACCTGGGAAAAATAGTTGCAGTAACGGGGAACATTAAAAGCATTGAAAAAGAATCAGGAAGTATAGTACTCGGTGAAGAGGCAAGTATGTCATCTGTAAGATGCAGTTTAGATACAAACTTTGTTAAAAAAATAGCAGGGTTAAACTTAGGCAATCAAATTACTATCAAAGGAGCCTGCACAGGGTTTAATGCTGACGAGTTAGGACTAGGATCGGATGTAGTATTGAACCGGTGTGTTATTCCAGCTAACAAAAACTAAACTTGTATCACCGATGTCGATTCGATTAACCGTTACATTTGCTTTTTTAATATTTGCATTCATTTCTACAGCGCAGGATAGATTTTATACGAAAAGCGGTAATATAAGTTTCTATTCGAAAGCTCCGTTAGAAGATATCGAAGCAACACATCGATCAGCAGTTTGTGTATTGGATACTAAAACAGGATCGCTTCAATTCACGATGCTGATCAAGGGTTTTGAATTTGAAAATGAAGAGATGCAGGAGCACTTCAATGAAGATTACCTCGAAAGCAATAAATACCCGAAAGCAGAGTTTAAAGGTCAGATTGTGAATAACGCCACAGTTAATTATGGGAGACCCGGTACTTATCCGGTAAGAGTAACAGGCCAGTTAACGATACATGGAGTTACAAAAGAAGTACAATCGGCCGGTACAATTAAAGTAGAGGGTAGTGGGCTGGTAGCTACTTCGTCATTTACAATTCCCGTAGCCGATTACAATATTAAAATCCCTTCACTTGTGAAAGATAAGGTAGCTAAAACAGTAAAAATAACTGTAGATACTAAATTGGCGCCTTTCAAATAATTAAACAACAGAAGTTGTAATTAACGCCCTTGTTGGTAGGCCGACAAGGGCGTTTTTATTATTTGGTCAACCAGAACTACCCGGCAACTTTATCTATCCGAACCCATTGCATTCCTGCAGCTTCTGCAGCTTGCACTCCCGGATCGCCATCTTCCAAAACCAGGCAAGTGTGCGGCTCAACACCCAGCTTTTGTGCAGCAAGCAAAAAAGGATCGGGGTACGGTTTGCCGCGAGGTGTTTCGCCTGCACAAACTAACACTTCTACCAGGTCGGCAATTCCAAGTACTTCCAAAGTCTTTTGAATCATTTTTCGTGAACCTCCTGAAACTACACCTATTTTAAGCTTCCCGGCGTACGCCTTTAAGTGATTCACAACGTATTCTATCGGTTGCGTTGTTTCTATGTACTCGTTGTAAAACAAATCAGACTTCAATTTTTCAAACTCAGTGGGGTCAAAGCTGGAATTGTACCTCCTGTTAATTTCCTCCACCACTGCAGGTATAGGGTAACCCGCAAATTCGTCTATAATTTCCGCGTCGATCTCTACCCCCTGGTCTAAAGCAACCCTCACATACGAATCTTTGTGTGCCTGCATATTGTCGGCAAGGGTACCATCGCAATCGTATAAAAATGCTCTGTAATCTCCGTTAGCTTGTTCGCTTAATGCCTTATACTTAAGATCTGCTATATTATCTGAATTCATAGATTTTGCTCTCTCAATTGCGGCAAAGTTATCAGAAAGTGTTTTAGACGGTGTTAGCGATTTTTGAGGTGACGCGAATGTATAGTATGGAGCATGAGGCTGAAGTTTATTAGCAGGTCAATAAAGAAGGATGTTGACCTGCATCAAAAGGCGGAAAAAGCCGTATATAGATCTGCCGATGAACGGATTGCGTCGCAACGATGATGCAATGTAAGATTGCCGCCGGTACCAAAAAAACAAACCCGTAACCGCTATTCTTTCCGAGAAAAATAGCTGTTACGGGCTACAATACAGAGAGAATGTTTCCTCTCCTTCTTAAAAAATAATTACTGCTTTGCAAAGTCCCCGGCAAGATCATTCAGCCGTTCTGGTGAAAGAGTTTCACTTCCATTATTTACTACAACCCGGTAACGAAACGTTACTGATTCTCGGGGTTTAAGCTGGAGGTTTTTAGCCGTTTTACCGTTAGTGAAAATCTTTTCGCCCAAGGGGTTGGCGGCAAATAAACCATAACCGCGGGCATGCCAAAAGGTTGGATAATTTACGTTTTTAGGATGGTCGATAATGGCAACACTAATTGAGTCGTTTTTCATTTTGCCATAAACCTTGCACCAAGCGGCCCTGGTGCTCCAGGCAGCATCTCCGGACTTACCTTCACTGGTAATATAATTACCGTTGGCAATCTTATCGGGACTGCCTTTTACGACTGTTACAATGCCCTTGTCGTCGGTAAACTTTTTATCTTCTACCGTTGGTATTTGTAACTCGTGCGCCAGCCGCAGGCCAAGCAAACCGTCTTTCGCATCGGTAAAATTAACCACGGTGTTTGCTGTTAGAACTGTTACCCTGTCTATAATTCGCTGGTTGCCATTCCCGCTGAATTGGAGGGTCGTTTTTTCTTCGAGTAACGGTTCGTTTTTTTGATTGGTCCAGTTAGCGTGATAAGTTAAAGTGCCTTTCGGGCCATCCATTGTTTCAAGTATGCGGTTTGTTTTTATCCACCCGTACGACTTTTTCTTTTCCTGCGGGATCGCGAAGGAGTTATTCCAGAAATCGAGGCCGTTCACATTTTCATAATTAAACCAAAGACCAATATGATGGGGATGGTCAGTGGGATCGCCAGTCTTTGGATTTAAGGGAAAACCACGGGTAATATCAGTTCCATTAGCCGCATTAATAGGATACAAGACAGGCTTTTCGAGTGTATCGGGATATAAAAAGCTGGTAAAAAGCTTGTCTCCTATAAAAACATCCGCCCTTTTCTGGCTTTGATCTCTAACAATCTTTACCATTTCGTTTTTTTGGGCGCCTAAAGCAGAAGAAAGTATCATTCCAAAAACTAATACATATATATTTTTACGAAGTTGTACCATAACTGAAGTTTTTATTTACTTGGTTATTAATTATGCGCCGCTTAGTGCTTCAACTAAGACAAGTTATGATTCGTACAACAACAATGAGTGTGCTTACTTTTCATAATGGCCATATTAGTGATCGTGTTTAAATTACCGCTAAGATATTTATTTAAAGCATAAACTGTTTAAGCAATTTCAAACCATCAAATCGCTATTAAATTTTTTACCTTAAACACTTGTGCTTATATCAGTATTGTTTCTTCAAGCAAATAGCTTTTTGGTAGCTGACATTGGAACAAATAGTTTTGGTACAAATTGCAATAGCTTCATTTGAGCCGCGGATTGCACCAAAAAAGGGCGGGCGAAAAACCTTAATCAAAGGCAATATCGTTCATATTGATACTGGACAACGTGGCTGCATCTACCCGCATTTCATGGAGGAAAAAAGCCGGTATCCAAACCGGTACCTTACTACAGGCCTCTGAAAAGAATCCTGGTAAATCGACAATCCCGGCACCCTTCCCCGCATATATGAAAAACATTAAAAGCTGATGTGGCAGTGTTATCGTACATCGGAACAAGTACATCAGCATCAACGCTTTTAAAAAGGCCGGAAGTGTATTTATCATTCAATTCCTGTAGGTATGATACGTGTTGAGCAGAGGAATGGAAACTCAAAAACCCAATCAATATTAATAAAAACATTTTTTATAACGTCACATCTCTTTTTTCAATCACTTACTAACGTACCGATGCTGTAGTTCCTGCAAAGCCAAGGAAGCCTTAAATAAAAAATAAAAAGGCGTCAATTGCCATCGCCATTGCCCTTGTGGACAGATTTACCCTCTTTCCTGATGCACTAAGCTCATTCACCGCTTATTTGGATGTTTTTCATTTTATTATCAACAGAAACAGGCATTGATCTACTGGCAGAGATTTGGAGTATATGGTAAAAAAATTGAATTAATTTAAAGCAATACGAATGAGCGAACTAAAAGCAGTATTATTTGATCTGGACGGAACATTGCTCGATAATAACGAGGTGCATTTAAAAGCATGGAAGCAATATCTTAAAGAAAACGGGAAAGAGATTTCAGATGATGATTTTAAAGAAAATATAAGCGGAAGAACAAATAAAGATGCAATAGAACACGTGTACGACAAAAAAATGTCGGAAGAAGAAGCATCGGAATTTTACCTGCAGAAGGAGAAAATATATCGCGAAATGTACAAAGCGGATATTGCACCAATAGCAGGTCTGCCGGAATTTTTAAAAGAGTTGGAAGAGCATAATATAACCATGGCTATTGCCACTTCCGGCATTACTGTAAATATTGACTTCATGTTTGAGCATGTTCCTATAAAGCAATATTTCAAAAAAATTATAAGTTCGAAAGACATTAGGAAAGGAAAACCAGACCCGGAAATATTTCTAAAAACAGCCGAAGCAGTTAATACACCGCCGGCAAATTGTATTGTTTTTGAAGATTCTACTTCCGGAGTGCAGGCAGGCAAAGCTGCAGGAATGAAAGTAGTGGCATTAACGACTACTCATTCACCTGAAGAATTAAAGGAAGCTGACCTGGTTATTAAAGATTATACGGAACTAAACTTTGAACGTCTGCGCTCTATTATTCACTGATGGTTGTTACTGTAATATGCATGTCTTTGTCTAAAGCTACAATATGCTCCGGCTGAGCCTTTGGGGCGGCATTACGATAGGAGTATTTACATAACCTGCCACAAACTGAAGGCGACGTGGTTAAGTAAATGGTATTGATGTAATACGACTAATTCTCCCAAAGCAGGTTGAACTTATCCCTTAGCATCACCCATTCATGCAAAAGACGGTATGGGAAGTCGGGTCTTAGGACCAACTTGTCTATCGGGATTTCAAAAAGTTGCTCAACTGTTGAAAGCTCATTGGCTTCCATAAATTTGTGCATGTCCTTGCTGCAAAAGAGAAGTCTTGAATTTGTAGTCATAATAAACTCTTTACATTTATAAAACGTTCCGGGCAGACAATTAGTATATGGGAAGTACTCGATTGTAGAAACATTAAGAAAGGGCAGTGCGCTTTCTTAAATCAGGTAGATGATTTTTGAATGAGTTGCAATTAGGGAAAGGGTTTTCTAAAAATATTAAAAATAAAAAACCTCCCGTCTAAAGGAGGCTTTTTGTTAAGTACTATTAAGGGGATTAAAATCTTTAATATATAGACAATTGTTCTATTGCCGGGTTTAATAATTATAATACAATTTGTTTCTCTGCCATCATTTTACGCATGTTCATTAATCCATAACGCATGCGGCCTAAAGCGGTATTGATACTGCAATTTGTCATCTCTGCAATTTCTTTGAAACTCAGTTCAGCGTAATGACGAAGAATAATGATCTCTCTTTGCTCATCAGGCAGCATGTCAACGAGGCGGCGAACTCTATCGTGGCTTTGGCCTTGTATCATTGATTTGTCTGCGCCATCTTCCACCACGTTAATTACTTCAAATATATCACGGTCATCACCGGTAGTAATAGTTGGGGTACGTTTTACTTTACGAAAATGATCTACACAAAGGTTATGAGCTATACGCATTGCCCATGGCAGGAACTTACCTTCATCGTTGTACCGGTTAGCCCGAAGCGTATCGATAATCTTAATAAACACATCCTGGAAAAGATCTTCGGCCAGGTACTTGTCTTTTACAAGAATATTGATTGAAGTAAAAATTTTGTCTTTGTGACGATTAACTAAAACTTCCAAAGCGTTGTTATCGCCTTCCTGGAAAAAATGCACTAACTGGGTGTCTGTTGCTTGTGTAAAGGTTTTCATAGTAATTACGGTTTTGTTATTTAGGATAATGGATACTTTATTTGTTATCCGGAACAACCAGGGAAATTTCCGCTTTTGAGATTGTTATCAGTAACATGTTGCGAAGAAAGGCTATAAGTAACGTAAAGGATAAGTATTAAAGGCAAAAGGCTACCCAATTAAGACACATTCCCAAAATGAAAATTCAGAACCATGATTTACCGTACTATACAGATTTGGAGGAAACGAGGTATTAAGATGGGAAGATCGCCATTTATAGATTTTGGATGAATAAAGTATTGAAATTAAGAACCGGCCTTTATCGGAGCCTTTACATTACCGGAAATAATTAAGATGGAGAATATCGTTTAGAAATTTTTACCTTTTTTTAAAAAGAAGATCGGGAAAAGAAATTGCTTTCAAAAGTTGTTCAATATTACTTTTGCAGCAGGAACCGTTAGTAAAATAGATATATTTAAAATATGCTAACAGAATAAGATTATGGAGTTTGTTGATTATTATAAAATTCTGGGAATAGATAAAAGCGCAAGCGACAGTGATATTAAAAGTGCTTACCGCAAACTTGCGAGAAAATATCACCCTGACCTTAACCCCAACGATAAGGAAGCCCATAAAAAATTTCAACACATCAACGAGGCCAATGAAGTATTAAGCGATCCTGAAAAGCGCAAAAAATACGACAAGTATGGCAAAGACTGGGAACATGGCGAAGAGTATGAAAAAGCCAGGCAGCAGCAACAAAGCCGGCAGCAGCAATATAATTACGGGGATTATAATTTCGCAGGGAGCGACGATGACGGTAATTTTTCAGATTTTTTTTCATCTATGTTTGGACGATCAGAAGGAGGAAGGAAGGGTAAACAGGCAAAATTCCGGGGTGAAGATTACAATGCAGAGTTACGCTTAACCCTTACACAAGCTTACACCACTCACCAGCAAACACTAACTGTAAACGGTAAAAAGATACGCATAACTATTCCGGCTGGTGTAGAAAACGGCCAGGTAATTAAACTAAAAGGGCATGGAGGCGCCGGCCTCAACGGGGGTCCGGCCGGGGACCTTTATATCACCTTTGTAATAGAGGAGCATCCTACAATAAAACGTTCAGGTAACGACTTGTATACTACACTCGACATTGATTTGTACACTGCGGTTTTAGGAGGAGAAGTTACGGTGGATACTTTATCAGGAAAAGTGAAGCTGAAAGTAAGCCCCGAAACTCAAAACGGAACCAAAATCAGGCTTAAGGGAAAAGGTTTTCCTGTATATAAACAGGAAGGACAATTTGGAGATCTCTACGTAACTTATACAGTAAAAATTCCGACAAATCTTACTGAAAGGCAAAAAGAACTGTTTCGCGAATTAGCCACACCTTAATAGTAAAAGTATTACTTATGCAAACTGACGATTTAATACTTGCTGAAGAACTTTGCTCACATTATAAAGTGGAACTATCCTTTATTAGTTCACTTCAACAATTCGGTTTAATTGAAGTGACTTCCGTTGAAGAAGCTGCTTATGTTCCCCAACGCGAGCTTCAAAAACTGGAGCAGATTGCGCGCCTCCATTACGACCTGGATATTAACCTGGAAGGTATTGATGCGATAAGTCATTTGCTCGACCGGATAAAAAGCATGCAATCGGAAATCACTTTTCTTAAAAACCGGCTTAGTATGTACGAAAGGCGGTAATGAGGCAGATGGTAACTTAGCCAATGTAAAAGTAAGGCCGCTGCTTTATTGCCTTTATAATTAACCATTGCCGGTTTGCCAGCTACAGCCAGAAATACGCTTATCCTTTTCCACTACTACAACAATAAACCCGGGGTGCTTGCGTTTCCTTATCACTTATAAAAAAGTTTAGCTTTTAATAGTAAATATTTTTCAGGCTGAAAAAATGTTTTACCAGTATACAAGTGTGCCACCCTCGGTAAACTGACGGTACCCTTCAACGTTGCTCAGGGCGAGAACTGCCACGCTGAATAATACGTTACAGGTAAAAGCGAGCGTGGCAACGATGTTAAATAGATGCAGCTAAGCACGGCCCAAAAAGAACCATTTCGATTAAATTTAATTGAAAATTAAGTATTCCCGGCCTGGTTTAATTTCGAAATACATTGTGCCGCAAGTATTTTTGTAGCTCAACCTGCTTTA
Source organism: Segetibacter sp. (assembly GCA_028288485.1). GTDB lineage: Bacteria > Bacteroidota > Bacteroidia > Chitinophagales > Chitinophagaceae > Segetibacter. The sequence goes on along the minus strand of JAQBNO010000208.1, from coordinate 53,666 downwards.
AACCAATCACATGAAAAAGTATCTATCAGAAAAGAATGCCTTAACGGTAGTAGTCGGTTTGTTTTGCCTTGTTATGATGTTTGTTGCCCTTATTTCCAAACAATCTTATTGGGAAGCAACAGCTTTTGCTTTAGCCTTCAGTTTTTCTCTTGAGGTAGTGTGTCACAGGGCAAATGAGAATAAATCGAGCTAGTTTTAACTGTTGTTTTCAGAGCTTCCTGCAACATTTGAAAAGTTATAGTTACACGTAAACTATCACCGGCAGCTACCATCGCGTTTTATTGACCTGTTTATAATGAGAATAGTGAAATAAACTACCTGTAAAAGGTGTCTATTTCACTATCCTATCATTTGAGCGAAGCTGCGGCCTGGATTAAAAAAGAAGTTCTTCTTCCACTATTGCCACAGTTTTTCCAGTCAATTGCAATACCTCGCTTATATATTTAGCACAGATTTTATTTGAGTCGTAGTCATTAAATTCTTCTGCAAGATTTACAACATTAATTTTATAAACCGGGTTTTTTAAAACTTCGGTTACCGCTCTTTTTACCTGCTGCACTTGTGGTGTTTCAGTTTGCATGTTAACCCCTAACTTAAAATAACCTACCCGCGCATTTATCTCGTTTTTACCTTCATGAACCCCTCCAACAACTAACGGTAACTGGTGCTCAATTGCTAATAATACGCCTCCATACCCGCCATTTGTTACATAAACGTCTGCATACGGCATAACATCGCCGAAAGGTATAAAGTCTTCAACAATTATATTAGGGTGCGGATAGCGCTTCCTTAATTCCGCTGTACATGAGCCACCGGTTGTAACCACTACCAACACATCAGTATTTTTAAACGCTTCTAAAGTTGGTACCAGTAACTTTTCTACATCCTTTTCAACGGTTCCCTGGGTTACAAGAATTACTTTATTATATTGGTTTAGCCTTTCGTCGAACCACAATTTTTGTTGTTTTACAGTAGCGGAAGGCAGAAGGGGGCCTACAAATCTTACGTTTTCGCCCAGGTCGCTTCGGTAGTATTCAAAGCCCGGCGTTCCGCTCTGGAACACCAGTGTCGATCTGTTTAAGAGATAATCAAAAGTATTTTCCCCATTATAAGTAAGTCCGTTTTTGGCGCAAAGCTCTTTTAAAACACTTATCGATTTTTTAAACAATACTTTATCTGCCAAAAATCTCAGGGCTGCCTGCCGAACTTGTCCCATTAAAGAATATGCAGGGGTCATTCCCAAACCTGGAGGGGGAAGATCTTTAGAGGTTTGCATTAAAGGCACAATTCCGGCAGCAATTACAGGTATGTTCATTTTCTCCCTCACAAAAGGAATGGCGGTAAAAGCAAAATCAGCAATCAACAGGTCAAAGCGAAAGGTTTTATAGATTTCCTGTAAATCCTCAAAATATTCCGTAGACCTTTCTATGAATACATTGATGATGTCGAAGTTGAGTTTTGCTACCTGGCTTTCATGCTTTTCTCGTTCGGGAAAAAGTACTTCGATTTCATCTCCCCGAACGTCCACCGCTTTAATCAAAGGATAATGAGGAATATTAAGTTTGGCGATCTTATCAGCATAATAATTGGAAGTATACCACCTCACATCGTATCCAATACTTTTTAAATGAACTGCCAGTCCCGTCAAAGGGTTAACATGGCCATCAGCAGGAACTGTTGCAAATAATATCCTTTTGCCGCAACCAATTTTCTTTATCTCATTCGTGTAAGTTTTGAAAATATCCATACCGCTTGTTTTGGTTATTATTAATTACCGTAAAGCTACATGGCTGAAATAGAGGGGTACATTCTATCTATACAAGTTGCAATTTTCAATTTTAAATGCCTCTTTTAACAGGATTAACGGAAAGCAGCTTGCCCACATTCTACTCCTTACCGATCTCAAACTTTTTAAATACTTATCTGACGGTGTAAAAAAGCTGAAACACCTTTTCAATTCTATTTTCACTAACCCCGGGTCGGTATTATTTATGGCACCAACGGAAGTGTTAATGGCGTCTTTTGTTGTGTCACTCCCTTGTACTGTATACTTTCATGCAGCAAATTCAGTTAGCCGGAACTCTTACCAGCCAAGGGTTCCCGGCCAGGAATAATAACACGTAATAAAGAAACCGTTGTATAACACTTTGGTCACTTAAATCCTTCATCTATAATCGATTAAGATCAATTGTACATGCAACGGAATTGTCGCTCAGAGGCTCTATTATTTTTCATTATGCGAATAAAGATTTTATTTTTGTTGGGTTCCCTGTTTTTTTCAATCTTTTTACACGCACAGGTATGTACAATTCCTGGTCAAAATCCTGAGACCGCATTCCCCGTTTGTGGTTCTACCATATTTAACCAGTCTAACGTCGCCATATGTGGTAACCGTTCTATGCCGACCAACTGTGCGAATAGCGGGTTGTTTAACGACAAAAACCCGTACTGGTATAAATTCACTTGTTTTACTGCCGGCACTCTCGGCTTTATCATAACTCCAAATAATATAAGGGATGACTACGACTGGCAACTGTTCGACATTACCGGCCGTGCACCTTCAGACGTATTTTCTGATCGTTCGTTAATCGTTTCCTACAACTGGTCAGGAGAAGGAGGTCGAACCGGGGCTTCATCTGCGGGACAATCTTTAGAAGTATGTGAAGGTAGAGGGAGGCCTCTCTTTAGTTCGATGCCCGTTCTTCGACAAGGCCATCATTACATCATGCTTGTAAGCCATTTTACAAATTCACAAAGCGGTTATTCGTTAGAATTTACGGGAGGCACTGCAAGCATTACAGATACAACCCCACCGAAACTCGAAAGTGCAAGAGCTTTCTGCGATGGAAGCCGGATAGGTATAGTATTAAATAAAAAAATGAAGTGCAACAGCCTTGCTTCCGACGGTAGCGACTTCACGATTTCGACAACGACAACCACAATCGAAGCAGCTTCAGGAGTAGCATGTACCGGCTTCGATATGGACGCGCTTACCCTTACCTTAAAGAGCCCTTTGGCCCCGGGCACTTACACGATTACCACTAAAAAGGGAAAGGATAATAACACATTGGTTGACAATTGTGATGCAGCTATCCCTGCCGGCGATAATGTTTCATTTACAGTTACGCCTGTACATCCTGAGCCTTTCGACAGTATTAGTCCCGTTGGTTGTGCACCCGCCGAGTTAGAGATCATCTTTGATAAACCAATACTGTGTGCATCTGTAGCCGCCGATGGCAGCGACTTTTCGCTCAGCGGTTCCTCTTCCACAAGAATTACACGAGCAACTACTGTTTGCAGCGATAAATTAAGTACGGTAATAAGATTAACATTATCTGGCCCCATATCAGCAGCAGGTTCACACCTCGTAACTTTAAAAAGAGGAACTGATGGCAATACGCTGGTTAATGAATGTTCGCTCGAAACTCCAGCCGGTTCAACAGTTCGTTTTACTACAAAAGATACAGTGTCTGCTGATTTCGACTTCGATATTTATTATGGCTGTAAAGCCGACACCGTTGCCTTTTCTCATAACGGCAAAAATGGCGTGAATGACTGGAAGTGGCAATTCGACAACACAGCTATGTCAACAGGGCAAAATCCCGTTTATGTTTATCCAACTTTTGGACCACAGCAAGTAAAGTTGGCGGTTTCGAACGGCTCATGCTCCGATAGCGCCTTCAGCAATTTTGACCTTGACAATGAGTTGAAAGCAAATTTCACTTTCCCTGATGTAGTTTGTCCCCGCGACCTGGCAGTGTTTAAAGATACAAGCATCGGGAAAATTGTTTCCTGGAACTGGGACTTTGGAAACGGCAGCACGAGCTTGTTGAAAAACCCGGAGGAACAAATTTACCCTGTGGGTGTCCAGGATAAAAACTTCAGGGTAAGGTTAATAGTGGGCAATGACCGTAATTGTTTTGATACTGCATATAACAGGGTAAAAGTACTGTACAACTGTTTTATCGACGTTCCTACAGGCTTTACACCAAACGGGGATGGTCTCAACGACTACCTATCACCGTTAAATGCCTGGAAGGCGAAAAACTTAATTTTTAAAGTTTATAATCGTTTCGGACAATTAATGTTTCAAACAACAGACTTCAGGAGAAAATGGGACGGAACTTTTAACAACCTAAGACAGCAAACGGGCACTTATGTCTGGACCCTCCAATATATTCACGGTGACACCGGTAAACCTTACTTTTCAAAAGGCACTACTGTTCTAATAAGATAAATTACCCCACAGTTATCACGCTTTACAGACCTTGCTCAATTTTCCACCCCCGTGTAATGTAGATCAACGATTTTATTTGCGTGAGTTATGATAAAGGGTTGATGCAACCAAGATGAGCGTATGAAAAAAGCAGGTTGGGTAGTGCTTTTACAGTGCAGGGAGTGACATCACAAGTGGGATCTATTCGGACAACCATGCCCGGTTTTTATACAGAAGGTGGCAAACACATAAAAAAAAGGAGCAAATTTCAGCCCCTGCAATTATGCAATTTCCTCTTCCCGGTTGAAATTATAAGCGAAAAGCCGGGTACGCCTACCCTTCCTGCTTTTTAAACTGCATATTTCCTCAAACAGTAAGAATCATAATGGATTGTTACAAAATAAATCTTACATTCATAATCCTGTAAAACTCCGGATCTAAGATTTTTTTGCTAACTAATTCTGAAACGATTGATGAAGAAAATATTTTCGCTCTGTATACTTCTGTTGTGCTTTTTTTCGAAAGCAAAAGCAGATCATATAACAGGTGGCGAAATTTTCTACACCTATTCAAGTGGTTTAAGTGGTAGTGTAACTTACAACGTTACTTTTAAGTTGTTTATGCGTTGTCATAGCAACAGGCGTTTTAACGACCCTACTATTGTTTCTATCTTCGATAAAGGAACAAATGCGCGGTTTAAGGATATCACTGTTGCGCTTTCTTCTTCTGAGACTATCAGCATGAACACTCCCGACCCTTGTATCAGTAACCCCCCTGAAGTTTGTTTTGTTGTAGGCTACTATAACTTTACAATCACACTTCCTTCTACCTCCACCGGTTATGTGTTGGCGAGCCAGGTAAATTACCGGATTGCCGGCATCAACAATCTTCTCGGCGGCTATAGTAATATTGGCGCAACCTATACAGCTGAAATTCCCGGAACTGGGCAGGTTGCACAGGCTTCGGACAACTCCAGCGCCCGCTTCGTAGGCAGCGACCTTGTTGCTGTATGCGCCAATAACCGTTTTACATACAGCTTTGCTGCTTCTGATAACGATGGTGATAATCTCCGCTACTCGTTTTGTGAAGCTTACCGCAGCGGGGGTGGTGGAAATATGGTATCAGCAACACCGCCTCCGCCCTTTGAATCAGTTCCTTACGGCAATAATTACAACGGTGGTAGTCCGCTGGGAGACAAGGTACACATTGATCCCGCAACCGGCTTAATTACAGGTACTGCCCCAGGTGCAGGCGTGTATGTAGTAACTGTTTGCGTGGAAGAATTGCGTAATGGAATAGTAATAGCCAGGCAACGAAAAGACTTGCAAATAAATGTAGCTCCGTGCAATATAGCCGCTGCGCTATTACAGCCCGACTACATGTTATGTAAAACCACAAAAACAATTTTTCTCAAAAACCTTTCAACAAGTCCATTAATTCGCACTTACTTCTGGGAACTAAGTGACCGGGCCGGTAGGCCGATTTATGGATCCAGTACAGAAACAATCAACTATACTTTTCCCGATACCGGTACTTATTTTATTAAACTCGTAATCAATCGCGGTGAGGCATGCACCGATTCAACGCAGTCGTTAGTACGCGTTTACCCAGGCTTTGCCCCCGCATATAGTTTCAACGGCATCTGCTTTAAAAAGCCGACAGTATTTAAAGATCTTACCACAACCGTTTATGGCCGGGTTGATTCGTGGAGCTGGAGTTTTGGATCTACAGTGCAAAGCCCAACATTTACTTTTCCCGACATGGGAGTAAAAAATGTACAGTTGATCGCAACGAATACGGTGGGTTGCAGAGATACCGTTACAAAAGAGCTTAACATTGTCGATAAACCGCCCTTAAACCTCGCGTTTAAGGATACACTCATTTGTATTGGTGATCCTGTAACCATGCGGGTTCAAGCCACCGGAAATCTTTCCTGGACACCCATAAATTCTAACAGTCCTAGTCCCACAGTCTCCCCTTCGGTTAACACAACTTATGTAGTAAAGCTCGATGATAACGGCTGCCTTAACTCAGATTCGGTTTTGGTTCGTGTTACCGATCATGTTGAGCTGACAGTGATGGCAGATACTATGATTTGCCGTGGCGATACTATTCAACTCAGAATTAAATCCGACGGTTTTAATTATTCGTGGCTTCCTGCTAACCAGGTAATCGATCCAACCCGGCCCAATCCTTTTGTTGTAACCACCAACCCACTTACCACTTATACGGTTACCGCTAACATTGGCAGCTGTACCGATACCAAATCAATTAATGTATCAACAGTTCCTTATCCTTTTGCCTACGCCGGAAGAGATACGATTATTTGCTTTAATAGTATTGCACACCTTTCCGGCGCAACAGACGGGAGTTCAATAAATTGGTCACCTTCCGGTGATTTAAATAATCCCCGCATTTTAAATCCAGTAGTTACACCTTCAAATACAACTACCTATGTTCTTTCTGCCGGCGATACGAAAGGTTGCCCCAAACCGGGGATAGACTCGGTAACGGTAACCGTTTTACCAGATATAGTGGCTTTTGCAGGAAGAGATACGTCGGTGATTGTGAACCAGCCGTTGCAATTAACAGCCTCGGGGGGATCCGATTATCTCTGGACACCTGACTTCGGTTTGTCGTCGACAAAAATTGCAAACCCGGTAGCTTTATTTAATGAAATTAATAATGCCGTACGCTACCGGGTGCAGGTTTACAACGAAGTGGGTTGTATAGATTCTGCCTTCATTACCGTTAAAATTTTCAATACCGGTCCTACGGTGTTTGTGCCTACTGCATTTTCCCCGAATTCGGATGGCAGAAATGATCTGCTGCGGCCGATTGCGGTTGGTATTAAACAAATCGAGTTCTTCCGGATCTTTAATAGGTGGGGGCAGTTGGTTTACACTACAAGTACTAATGGCAAAGGCTGGGACGGAACTATTAACGGGGTACCACAGGCAACAACCGTATACGTATGGATGGTAAAAGCAATTGATTACAACGACAAGCCTTACTTTCAAAAAGGAACAGTGACCCTAATAAAGTAGAACAGGGCAGTTAATAAGTTTGCGTGTTAAAGTGAATGGTTTATGCAAGTAAAAAGTCTCCTTCATAATTATTCAAGCCGATTCTAATTGGATTGGGGTAAACAACAAAAATGCACCGGCTTTTTTATTTTAACCGCCATCAAGAGCGAGACAAAGTTTTGCTTCTGGTAAACAGGTGCAAAAGAATTATTACGATTATTTTTAAAAAAACAAGCGGTTCTCAAACATTTTGCTTGTACCACATCCGTTATAATTTCGATAAAAGGTTCTTTAAACCCATTGAATTACAGGGTGCCTTTCTCCAATTAGTCGGAAAAATTGGTAAAAAAGAAACTATTACGGGTCTCATTACTAGCAAAAACTAACTTAAAAAATCTAATCAAATATTCAGAAGCAACTTTTTGCTCCCATTAATCAGTATTTTTGCGCACCAACTTTTAGATAACGGGGCATTACTTTAATAATTATGAAGATAGAATTTATAAAAAACATACAGTTCACTAAACTGGTGAAGGCAGACGGGCAATTGAGAGAGTTTAATTTTAGGAAAATAAGCGGGTCAAAGGAAGGAATGTTTTCTGTAGACGTTAGCGATGACCGCGGTAATCGCAAGATGTTCAAGATGCAAAAAAAAGATAACACCTGGACAATAGTAGCAGACGATCAATTACCTGATTGGATCTGGAAAAATGAAAGCATTTTTAACGACCTGATTGAAGAAGAATTGAGAACCAACGGTTAAACAAAAAACTTATTTTACAGAGCTGTCTCATGCTGCGGGACAGCTTTTTTATGAAAGAAATCGCCGGACAATGAAAAAATCAGCGTAAGGACTCGAACCCATACTTGGCAGAACTCCAAAATGCATCAAGTGCTATTATCCGGGGCTTGAAAAAAGAAATGATTACGGGCCAATCTGCTTTATTAAAAACACTGATCCCCTGTATTTCGGTATAGATCCTGCTAACCACTTTTCCATTTTCATCGGTGTCGTGTAGCTTCCAGGTCCAATCTTCTTCTACTGCCTCTTTGAGCATGGTTTTTAATTGAAGAAACTGCTCAAAGTATAATTCCTGTATATCTTCATCAGCCTGCGTAATTTCTATTGCTATGGAAGCGGAGTTATTATTCGCGTCCATTTTAAAAGCAACGTCCTTTTCCCCGGTCTTATAATTTAACCAGTTAATCTTTTCGCCTTCCACCGACGGAACAGGCTTCATATAGCCGCCAAAAGCAGTCCAGAATTCCTTGCGAAGTTGTGAAGCTTCCTGTTTTGAGAACATTGCTAAGTATTTGACAACATTACAGATGATATAAGCATACGGGTAAGCTGCTCAACGGTTTACGGTACAAGGGAGTGACACAACAATGATGCTGAGGAGTGCGACTGCCGGCAACAAAAAACAAAGCAGCACTCTTACGAATGCTGCAAATAGAAAAGACTATACAGCCTTTATTTTAAAGCTTTAATTATAGCGATAAATTCATCGGCTATCAACGAAGAACCGCCAACCAGTCCGCCGTCGACATCTGGTTTTCCAAAAATATCTTTAGCGTTTGAAGCCTTTACACTTCCACCGTATAATATAGAAATACTATTAGCAACCTCGTCTCCATATTTTGCAGCAAACTGGCTGCGAATATGCGCGTGCATCTCCTGCGCCTGGTCGCTGCTGGCGGTTTTTCCGGTACCGATAGCCCAAATTGGTTCATAGGCAATTACCACTTTTACAATTTGTTCAGCAGGTAAATTGAACAAGCTTTCTTCCAATTGCCTGGTTACAAAATCATTTTGACCGTTAGCTTCACGAACAGGCAGAGCTTCACCACAACAAAAAATAGGTGTAATGTTTTCTTCGAGGCAAATCTTTACTTTTTCGGCTAGTAGTTGATTACTTTCATTAAAATACTCTCTTCTTTCGCTGTGACCTATGATTGCGTGATCGACCCCGATGCTTGCCAGCATGGCCACCGAAGTTTCACCAGTGTACGCTCCTGATTTTTTTGAATAAACATTTTGCGCTGCCACATGAATGTGCGGTTCACTTGCAATTTTACCTACAGCCATAACCAGGTATGGAGCGGGAACAGCAAAAACAACCTTACGATTATCACTAAGATTACCGTCTTGTTTTATGATCGTTTCTAAAAGTGTTTCCCCTTCCTGCAAAGACAAGTTCATTTTCCAGTTTGCAGCAGCAATTTGTTTTCTCATATTTTTTATTTCTACTTTAATTACAAATATCGATGAAGCTGGTATTCTTTGGTGAAATGTAGCTCAAGCTTCTATTAATCATTATGGTGGTCAAAGATATGTTTCAAAACTTGTCTTTCAGTTTCGCCTACTGTTTTATTCTTCATCTTTTTCCAGTTACCGGCATCGGTTACAGCTTTTTCAAATTCATACTTTTCAGTTCCTTTTGCGCCCCAACTGAAATCGGGGATGAACTTGGCAGTAAGTCCGTAACCAAAAATGTTGCAACAAACACCGATAACAGTTCCCGTATTGATTGCCGAATTAATGGCGGTCCTGGAGTAATCACCCATGATCATCCCACATTTATTGCCCGCTGTTATGTAATTTTTACTATCATAATTCCATAGTTTCACTTCACTGCCGTTATTTTTTACATTGCTGTTACTGGTTCCCGCTCCCATGTTACACCATTCGCCAATAACACTATCGCCGAGGTAGCCATCATGACCTTTGTTGCTATAGCCCATCATTACGCTATTCTTAATTTCGCCTCCTCCAGTGCAATAAGGACCAATAGTTGTCGCGCCATAAATTTTGGTACCCATCTTCAGAACTGCTCCTTCACAAAGCGCTAACGGTCCACGAATAACGCAACCTTCCATTATCGTTGCATTTTTACCAATATAAATTGGCCCGGTTGAAGCGTTTAAAATGCTAAAGTCGATTTTTGCTCCCTCTTCAATAAATATTTGGGAGGGCTTTGTAACGTGTACAGTGTCGTTAGTATCGCACGGTATTCTTTTTTGCGTTACCAGATTATAATCGAACCGGATCATTTCCTCGTTCAATTGAAATATCTCCTGCGGAAAAGTAAGCCGCCTGACCGGAGATATTGCAGAGCTGTTTTGAAATAATGAGGGTATTTGTTCAATTGAAGGCAGCGAGTCAATAGTCGCTTTTCCGGCAATCAAGCCTTCATGGTCGTTCAGGCAATTATTAGTTTCCAAACCGGTTATACCCGGTATTAATGCAGCATCAGGAATAAGGCGTGCATCAACAAAAATATATTCACCAGGCGGAATTGTTTCGTACAGCGGTTGCAGGTAAGCAGCAGAAAGTATAAAAACGTTCGCCCGTGTAATTTTTTCCCACCTTTCTTTAATGGTTAAAATACCCATTCTTACATCAGCTATAGCTCTGGTAAGTGTTAGCGGGAAAAGCTTTTTTCTTGCTTCCGTGTCGAACAAAATAATATTCATGCAGTATAAATTAAGAAGGCAATTAATGTAAAATTAACTGCCTTTTTAATTGAAAGAATATTTTTGTGACTGGCTCAAGAATAAGTATTGTACATCGTTGTGTCACTCACTTGTACGGCAAACCGTTTTGGTGCGTGGTGAATGGGCACCGGTGAAACGCCAAACGTGAAACGAGAATACAGAGGCGTATCAAGATAAAAACGCCCTTAACTAGTTATTCAATTACCACAGCAAATAACTTCCTTCTTCCTCGCAACTCCTTAATTCCGACTTTTCACTCCTTCCTTCTTACTACTTGCTACTACTCAAACAGCCACTTCCCCTTTTATAGAAGGGTGACACTGATAATTCTCCAAACTAAAGTCTTCGAATTTGAAGCCAAAAATATCTTTGACTTCAGCATTTATTTTCATTTTTGGCAATGTATAAGGAGTTCTGCTTAACTGCAGCTTCACCTGCTCGAGGTGATTATTGTAAATATGAACATCGCCAAACGTATGAATAAAATCACCGCAATCAAGACCACACACCTGGGCAATCATCATTGTTAGCAAAGCATATGAAGCAATATTGAAAGGCACACCCAAAAACACATCAGCACTACGTTGGTATAACTGGCACGAAAGCTTCCCCCTGGTTTCGCCTTTTGAGGTATCAGCAGGGGCTACATAAAACTGGAAAAGTGCGTGGCATGGCATCAGGGCCATCTCAGGAAGTTCGGCCACATTCCATGCGCTAACAATCATCCTGCGGCTGTCGGGATTGTTTTTTATCTGGCTGATAACCTCTGAAATCTGGTCGATTACTTTTCCGTTTGCACCTTCCCAACTACGCCATTGTTTACCATACACTGGCCCAAGGTCGCCATTTTCATTAGCCCATTCATTCCAGATTCTCACGCCATTATCGGTTAGGTATTTAATGTTTGTATCGCCTTGTAAGAACCAAAGCAATTCATAAATAATGCTTTTTACATGTAGCTTCTTCGTTGTAACCATGGGAAAACCATTGGCGAGATCAAAACGCATCTGGTAGCCAAACACGCTGATCGTTCCCGTGCCGGTTCTATCGGTTTTTATTACCCCCTGATCTAGGATGTGTTGAAGAAGTTGTTGGTATTGCTGCATGGCCGCAAATTACGAATAGGAGGTGTATCTGTAATGAGTATAATAAATGATGGGGAGAAGCTGTGTAAAAACCACACAAAATGGAAAAAGTTCCATTATAGTTTGAACAGGTGAACGTACTCGGCCCAACGCGGCAAGGGTGAATTAATCGCAGCACAAAAGCGTGGAATCAAAAAAGTATTACTTTCCTGATCTGCGTTTCAGTTCCTTCTTAATAAGCGCCAGTTCTCTTCCGGTTCCACCACTTACGCTGCTATTTTCCTGTGCACGGCGCATCAGGTAGGGAATTACGTCTTTCAGAGGACCAAAAGGCAAATACTTACTAACCGAAAAACCAGCTTTGGCCAGGTTAAAGGTAATGTGGTCGCTCATGCCATACAGTTGCGAAAAGTGCAGGTGAGGATGTTTGAAAGGCAGGCCTTTTTTCTCCATTAGCTCTGCTGCCAATAAATTGCTCTCTTCGTTATGTGAAGCAACAATGCAGGCAATATTTTCTAAGTTATCTATACAAAAAGTAACAGCTGCATTAAAGTCTGCGTCGGTGCTTTGCTTATTCGCATGAATGGGAGATTGAACACCCCTATGCGATGCTCTTGACCTTTCTTTTTGCATATAGGCACCTCTAACCAGCTTGACAGCCAAAACGAATTTCTTTTGGGTGGCAATACGGTACGAAAGCTCTAAAAAGCCGAGACGATCGTGGCGGTATAATTGAATGGTATTATAAACAATAGGTCTATCCTTGTTGAACATCTCCATCATTTCGATGGTAAGCCGGTCAACAGGATCCTGGATCCAGCTCTCTTCGGCATCAACTAAAACACCTACATTTTTTATAGAAGCCACACTGCAGATACGTAACATTCTTTCTCGCACCCGTTTCCATTCTTCTTCTTCAGCTTCGTTGTCGTGAATACCCGATCGCAAACGTGGTGCTTCATGCAATCGTTGTAGCAGGCTAAACCTTGCTAATGCCGTTACCTTAATGCTGATAAAGGGTATATTAGTGCGCGTAGACGCATAACTGATGACCCTGATAAATTCTTCTGTAGCCAGCTCAAAACTCTCCTCTCCTTCTCTACCTTCAACACCATAATCTAAAATTACGTCTACTCCGTATTTTTGAAGAACATCTCCAACAACCGCTGTTTCTTCCAGGGTTTCGCCACCTACAAATTGTTGAAAAATGGTATCCCGGATTAAACCCCTTACCGGCAACCCGGTTTTCATTGCAAACGGAGTAAGGCGAACGCCGGCATTAACCACCCACTGATAACCCATTGAAGAGAAAAGAAAACGAGCTCTCTTAAGTTCTTTTACAGACTTATAGGCAAATGCGTTTTCAGTATTGTCAAAAGAAATATTCATAGAAGGTGGTGGAAATTCATTGCGAATATCGGCAGACAAAACAGAAGTAAAAAATTATGTGCTTAAACCAGTTTTAATAATATGGATTGGCTTAAGTAAAATTAATTTTTTACCAGCATAACCTTAATTAACAACTAATTCTTTTACAACGTTATTTAGCAACTGTTATTTCAATGAAAGAGTTTATTTATTGTAAAATTGCTGCATGTGAATGATTTCTCATTTTTTCTCCTGCCAGTCGGGAGCGATTTTGTTGCCACACGCCATTAGTTTCAATTAAAACCCTGCTCGGTATTGCGCTAATATATCTTCTGTTTATTCAACTACCTTCGCAAAAATTTTTTCATGACCGGCAGGAAAGCAAGTGAAAGTTTTATTATAATGAATGAACTGGTATTACCGAACGATACCAATCCTTTTGGAAATCTCATGGGCGGCAGACTGATGTACTGGATGGATATCGCTGCAAGCATGGCCGCAGCCAAACATTGCAACTTTCCGTGTATGACTGCAAGCGTAGATAATCTTAGTTTTAAAAACCCGATCAAACTGGGAAACGTTGTTCATATTGAAGCGAAGATTTCGAGAGCTTTCAATACCTCCATGGAAATCTTTTTAAAGGTATGGGGCGAGGATATGCTTCACCAGTATAAATATGAGAGCAATGAAGCTTACTTTACTTTTGTTGCCCTAGACCCTACCGGCAAACCAAGACCTGTTCCGCCTGTTGTCACTGAAACCGAGCAGGAAAAACAACTATACGAAGGAGCACTACGGAGAAGACAACTGAGGTTAATTCTTGGCGGGAAAATGAAACCGGATGATGCAAACGAACTTCGTGCACTGTTTATAAAAGACTAAACAAGCGAAATTGAAGTAGAAGTAGGAACTAAGAAATTTCGAAGCCGGTTTTTATTTATCCTGCGCTGTGATTGCATGATGTTTGCCCTTCAGCATAAACTTTTTACTTTGCTCGATTGAATCCATTACCTGCTCAAGAATTACATCTACGGGCTGTGTATAGTCTATTACTAATGGCGCTTTAAAACGCACAGATAGTTGGATTCCTTTCTTTTTAAAAACAAGTCCTTTTTTATTAAACGCTCTCCAGAAGCCGTTAATAACAACAGGAACTACTATAGGGTGATGATTTTTTATAATATAGGCAGTACCCTTTCTAGCCGGAGCAAAAGGCTTGGTTGTACCCTGCGGAAAAGTAATTACCCAACTTGAACTTAGTGCTCTTTCAATTTTCCGGGTATCAGACGGGTCGAGTCCGCGCCTTACTTCCGTTCCTTGTGCACGCCACGTACGCTTAACAGTAAGGGCACCTGCAAGGGTAAATAGCCGGCTTATAAAGCTCCCTTTCATTGTTTCTTCTGCAGCTACATAATATACATTAGTAAACGGGTTTAGCAGGTAAAAAGGCGCACCTAATTTATTTCTTCTATGCCATTTTACTGCACAAAAAATATGAAGGAAAGTAATAACATCGGCAAAATAGGTTTGGTGATTACTTACAAATAAAACGTTTCCTTTAGGCAGGTTCTCTATATTTTCAGTCCCCTCGATTCGCAGTTTATTCACTATAGCCAGCATTGGGTACGACACCACACCTACAATTGCATATACTATTGCACGCACTATTCTTACATGTTTCAGTTTTTCAGCCAGTTGACTCATTTTTGTTGATTTAGGCACGGCAATCAAGCGGGTGCAAAATAAGGAATGTAAACGCAATGTTAAGAAGAGAATGAATTAAATTTTATTTTGTGTAATCGTTTGAGGAATTTAATCCTTTTAAAAATTACAGTTATGAAGAAGATTTTCACAGGAATGACCGCCTTTTTTTGTTTATTAAGTATTTCAGCTACAAGCCAGGAAACCATTAAACAAAAAACAATTAATGTAGCAGGAAGTGCAGAAATGGAAGTAATACCGGACGAAATATACGTACAGGTAGAGCTAAGGGAATATGATAAAAAAGCTGGCGGTAAAGTAGATATTGAATCTATTAAAAACGCCTTTCTAAAAGCAGCCCTTAGCATTGGTTTAAGTGAAACAGATATCAGCGTGCAAGGGTACCAGGGTTGGGATGGTAATTACTGGTGGTATAAAAAGAACAAAAAGAAAAACCCTGATTTAAAAGCAAGCATTATATACCAGGTAAAACTAGCAACTACAACAAAAATGGATGAACTGGTACAGAAGTTAGATGATGAAGCTACTCAAAACTTTTTTATATCCAGGGTTAGTCATAGTAAAATACAGGAGTTTAAGAAGCAATTAAAAATCCGGGCGGTTCAGGCTGCAAAAGAAAAAGCGACCTACCTGGCTGATGCCATTAATGAAAAACCCGGCGAAGCGCTAACCATTAATGAGCCTAGTGAAATACAACATTACCCGCAGCCGGTTTACGCCAACAGGATGATGAAAGTTGAATCAGCGCAAATGGATGCCGGAGGTACACAAGCAGTAAATATCGATTTCAAAAAAATAAAACTGCAGTTCGAGGTAAACGTTGTTTTTGCAATCAAATAAGCTTTCAAGATAAACGCGTAAATAACCATGGCAGTAATGTTATGGTTATTTATTTATTGCAGTCAAATAGTGATAAGCGCTAATACTATCTTTGCCGCCATAAAAATTTCGAATGGATTTAAATACGGTGATTTTTGATATGGATGGTTTGTTAATTGACAGCGAACCTTTGTGGACTGAAGCAGCAACTGAAGTTTTTGCATATTATGGAAAAAAAATGACCCCTGCCGATTTTGTATCGACAACAGGTTTACGCACCAGCGAATTTGTATCGTGGTGGTTACGCGATTATAAGTTTGATAATACAGAGCTTGAAAAGGCGGCAGAAAACATAATTGAACTGGTAATTAAGAAAATAAAACTTCATGGAAAGGCTTTGCCGGGACTTGAATACATCTTCGATTTTTTTCATAACAGGGGTTACAAGATAGGGCTGGCTACATCTTCCCCCATGAGGGTGGCCGACACGGTTATAAATCTTCTAGGCATGGGAGATTATATCCACGTAAAAACCTCTGCCGAAAAAATGGAGTACGGAAAGCCGCATCCTCAGGTTTACCTTGACTGTGCCAAAGCTTTACAATCTTCTCCGCTCCAATGTATTTGTTTCGAGGATTCTGTAAATGGTATGATCGCTGTAAAAGCTGCACGCATGAAGTGCGTCGTTGTTCCTACATATAGTCAGCAGAAAGATGAAAAATGGAGCCTTGCAGATTTAAAAATCTCTTCACTTAAAAACTTCAGTGAACTGCACATTAACTTGTTGTAATTGTGGCAAAGAACCTGTTAAAACAGCTGATAAAATAGCTAAAAAACAAGCTGCGGTACAAAGGGAGTGACATCAAAGGGATCGGACAACCATGTACAATATCAATCAATGTCGGTTACAAAAATTACAAAACTATTTGTAACCGGGAAAACTTAAACATCGTAGTTTTTTTTGGTACCGGCAATTGTATTTTAAGCATCATCGTTGCTTCCGATACATCGGCACAGTTCAAATTTTTTGGTATGACTCGAAATGAGCGCTGCAGTTTTTACCCTGAGCGAAGCCAAAGGGTCGCAATCCGTTCCACTTTTTGTTAAATAATGAATCTTCTTTTAAGATTTATAAAAAGTTTAAGCAATAAAAAAGCCCTCAAAATGAGGGCCTTTTTTATTGTAAACACTTAGGCTTATTTGGCTATAATAAGTCTCTGATTGAAGGTTTGTCCGTTCAGGAATGTTTGAACCGTATACAACCCCGACCGGAGGCCGTCTATCTTATTAAATGTAATAGGGGTTGTACCTGCCGATACATTTGTCTTTTGTAACAATACAGTCCTCCCCGTTTGATCCATTACCCTTACCTGGGCCTGGCCCTCTTTAACTGAATTAACTTTCAGAACGAAGTAACTTACCGAAGGGTTTGGATAAACAGACATTGAAGTCGAATTTAGAGCAACTTTACCTTTCAGGTCTTCAACGGTGCTCGTTTTAGCTGCCGCGCTTAAGCTTTCCACTGATGGCGGTGGTGGTGGCGGTGCACTTACTTGCGAAGCATCATTGCTATTGGCACTTCTGCTGCTGGATCTATCGTTTGAATTACCCCAGGTGCCCCATCCGCCCCACCAACTTTTACCGCAGCTTCTGTGACCACATCCGCTATGGCTACAATTATTCCTGCAGCTATTGTGATTACCACAGTTACTGTGGCCACAACCGGTATGGCTACAATTGTTATTGCAGTACTTGTGGCTACCACAATTACTATGACCGCAGCCGGAATGGCTACAATCATTTTTACAATTATTGTGATTACCGCAATTACTATGACCGCAATCGTAATGGTTACAATCGTTTTTACACTTGTTATGACCGCATTGAGGATGATCACAGTTGTGGTTGCAATCGTTGTGGCAATAGCAATGTTCGGTGCATGGTGGTGTGCAACCTTTTAATCCGAAATCCAGAGTAAGGTTGCTGTTATTATCAGAACCATCATTTACCGGCTCTCCACCTGCAGACAATGTTATGAAATTGCTTCTTACTTCTCCGTTAAAAAGATTTACGCCGTTATTGTCATTATCTACATCATTGTTTGGAGTAGAATTACCGGTTGAACTAAGCGTATATGGACTTTTCAAAACTACTCCCACTACATAATTGCCGCTAGCCAGGTTGCTAAAGTAATAAGTACCATCAGCGGCAGTCATCAATGTAGATATAGCAGCGCCATCAGGAATATTATTTCCATCAGTATCCTTGTACAAGTTGACAGTTAGGCCTCCGATACCAGGTTCATTTGAATCTTTAAGACCATTGCCATTAGCGTCGCAGAAAACAAGGTTTCCTAAGCTAAGATTTTTAACCGGCTGAGGAGGAGTTGAAGTAAATCCTGCATCAATTGTAAAATCACTTTGGTTAGGCGCAATGGTGACTATTGCAGTGCTATCTACAGGATTACTGTCTTTTGCCCTGTTGGATCCTTGCATGGCCGGACTTGGATACATTCCTGGAGGAGTGGAGAATGTAATTGTGTAAGTACCTCCACCAAGGTTGATGAAATCGTAGTACCCGTCGTATTGCGGAGCATTGGCATTGTTTGGTGCATTATAAGTATGCGTGAGAACAGATGCCCGTGTTCCATCTTCAAAAGTGATCGTCACTTTTACTCCGTTAATTCCAGGTTCACCTGCATCTTGCATTCCGTTTCCATTTGCGTCTTTCCAAACAAAATCTCCTATTGCTGAATTACCACATTCAGCAAGGTCAAACGTAAGATTTCCATTGGGTCCATCGCCGTCATTTGTAGGTTCATCGCCGGCAGAAAGAGTAATGGGGTTAGTGTACAAAATTCCGCCCGGACCATTTGGACCTACTCTTCTTACAAGATTGTTGTCGTTATCAATGTTATTGTCGGGGAAAGGACTTGTTGCCTGGGTTGACGTATTGGGGCTTTGCTGGTAACCGGCAAGAATTGGCATTGATGCAATGTACCTGCCAGCAGGCAAGTTCGTAAATAGATAAACACCCTGGGGATTTGACATTGTAGTGCGAATAGCAGCACCATCAGGCAGGCTGTCTGAATTGTTATCAGTATACAAACTTATGGTTACACCGCCAATGCCCGGTTCGTTAGGATCTCTTTTACCGTCCCCGTCTCTGTCGTTCCACACCTGGTTTCCCAGGGTAAGATCACCGGCCGCAACCTTCTTATAAAATCCAGCATCGATAGTGAAATTACTTTGATTAGCTGCGATGGTTACGAAAGCTGATCCGCTTACCGGGTCACTGTCTTTCGCATCGTTTGATCCCTGGTTTGCAGGGCTCGGTGTATAGCCAGAAGGAGTTGAGAAGGTTATTTTATAAGTACCAGGCCCGAGGTTTTTGAAATCATAATAGCCGTCATAAATAGGCGCATTCAAGTTATTAGCCGCGGTATAATTATGAGTAGTAGTACTAGCAGTTCTTCCATCCTGGAATGTTATGGTTACTGTTACCCCATTAATCCCAGGTTCATTTGCATCCTGGATTCCGTCCTTATCCACATCCTGCCAAACAAAATCACCGATAAATGAAGTCCCACATTCAGCAAGGTCGAAGGTAAGATTCCCATTAGGGCCATCACCATCATTTGTAGGTTCGTTGTTGCGGGATAGGGTGATAGCATTTGTATAAACTATACCTCCGGGTCCGTTTGGTCCAACCAATCTTACCAGGTTATTGTCATCATCTATATTGTTATCAGGGAAAGGGCTGGTGTCTTGTGTAGAGGTATTAGGACTTTGCTGATACCCAGGCAGAATAGGCATAGAAGCAATATACCGGCCCGGTCTTAAGTTGGTAAATAAGTATAAACCGGTACTATTCGACACTGTTGTTGCAATAGCACCTCCGTCTGGCCTGTTATCAGAGTTGTCATCCCTGTACAGACTAACCGTCGCGCCTCCAATACCCGGCTCATTAAGATCCCGTCTGCCGTCACCATCGAAATCATTCCAAACCTGGTTACCCAAAACCAGTTTCCCGCAGTTTGTATGACCGCATGTATGATCGCAATCGTTTTTACACTTATTGTGACCGCAATTAGAGTGGCTACAGCTATGATTACAATCGTTTTTGCACTTGTTGTGACCGCAATTAGAGTGGCTGCAGTTATGATTACAATCGTTTTTACACTTGTTGTGACCGCAATTAGAGTGACTGCAGTTATGATTACAATCGTTTTTACACTTGTTGTGACCACAATTAGAGTGGCTGCAGTTATGATTACAATCGTTTTTACAGCTATTATGGCCGCAATTTTTATGGTCGCAGTCTTTATGATTGCAATCGTTTTTACAGCTATTATGGCCGCAGTTTTTATGATCGCAGTCTTTATGATTGCAATCGTTTTTACAGTATTTATGCTTATCCTTCTCCCTACTCGTATTTTGACCGTAAAAATTGAGATAAGCGGTAGTAAATAAAATAAACAGTAAAAGTCTTGTAAAAATTTTCATGTAGGTACTTTTAAAAAAATTAAGGATTATAGCCTAAAAGCACCGGCTCAAACACAAGCCGTCAGCAATATTTGAACTTTTGCACCTGGGAAAATACAAAAACCTTTTATTGCCGATTTAAACCGGGTCTCTTTTGTAACCTTGTAAGATGTTAAGAAGAACTAAAAAGTTGCAGCAATAAAAAAACAGTTAATTTTTGGAAAAAGGAAACTCAAAAGACCCTGACTCACGAGAAATTGACTTTTGATTTTACCCGGAAATTTTTAAAACCAAAAAGAGGCTGCCCATAAGGGTCAGCCTCTTCAATTGTTACATAGGGATTGTTATTTTGCTATAATTAGTCGCTGGGTAAATACCTGTCCGTCAATTAATAATTGAATAGTGTACATGCCTGATCTTAACCGGGATGTTTCATTAAAATTTATCCCGTTTGATCCATAAGTTACTTTTGTGTTTTGTGATAAGACTATTTTTCCGCCGGCATCCAATACTCTTACAACTGCCGCACCCGCTTTTACAGAATTTACTTTGATACCGAAGAATTTGTCTGCAGGATTTGGATATACCGACATTGTTGTATTTGTGATAAGACCGGTCTCTTTTACCTCGCCGGCAGTTTTTGAAGCTGACCTGCTTTTGCCGTCATTACCATATTTTCCACAGTTTTTGTCATCGCAATCAGAGTGCTTACAATCATTTTTGCAACTCTTGTGACCACAATTTTTATGATCGCATTTGGTGTGCTTACAGTCATTTTTGCAACTGTTATGTCCGCAATTGCTATGACCGCAACCTTTGTGATCACAATCATTTTTGCAACTGTTATGTCCGCAATTGCTATGACCGCAACCTTTGTGATCACAATCATTTTTGCAATTGTTATGTCCGCAATTGCTATGACCGCAACCTTTATGATCACAATCATTTTTGCAATTGTTATGACCGCAGGTTGAGTGGCCACAGTCCGTGTGGTTACAATCATTTTTACACTTGCCATGGCCGCAATTTGAGTGGCCGCATCCGGTATGTGTGCAATCATTCTTGCAATCGCAATGATTTGTACAAGGAGCAGCTTTAATTTTCAAACCGAAATCAAGGGTAAAGTTGCTGTTGTTATCTGAACCATCATTAACAGGTTCGTCACCAGCAGAAAGTGTGATGTAATTACTCTGTACTTCACCATTTGCAGTTCTCACGCCGTTGTTATCATTATCCTTATTATCGTCGGGTGTTACACTACCATTAGTACCCTGGGTCAGGCTATCTCCAGTAGCCACACCAACAATGTATTTACCGGCAGAAAGATTTCCAAAGAAGTAGGTGCCGTCGGCAGCAGTCAGCAATGTAGAGGTAGCAGCGCCGTCTGCAACATTGTTACCGTCATTGTCGCTGTATAATTTTACGGTCAATCCACCTATACCTGGTTCAAAAGCTTCTTTAGTTCCGTTACCGTTTATATCCTGGAAGACCATATTTCCCAAGCTAAGGTTAGGACATGGAGCTTGTGGAGGAGTTGCATTTGTATATCCTGCGTCGATTGTAAAATCACTTTGATTTGCAACAAGAGTGACAATTACCGGCGCACCACTTACAGGATCGCTGTCTTTTGTATCGTCTCCACCCCGGTTTGCAGGACTTTGATTTAATACCTGGGAAGTTCCTGGAAGCGTTACCGTAGCTGGAAATGTTATTTTATAAGTACCAGGTCCAAGATTAGGGAAATTATAATACCCGTCGAATTGAGGATCATTTGGGTTATTATTTGCATTATAAGTGAGCGTAGTAGTTGTTGCAGTTGTTCCATCTTCGAAAGTAATGGTCACTTCTACACCATTAATACCTGGTTCAGTCCTTTTACCCGTATTATCTACATCCTGGATTCCATTACCGTTTAAGTCGTTCCAAACAAAATCTCCTATAAAGCCATTACCACATTGTGCAAGGTCTAAAGTATTATTTCCATTAGCGCCATCACCATCGTTGGTAGGTTCGTCGCCAGCAGTAAGTGTTATGGTGTTGGAGTACAAAATCCCACCAGGACCGTTTGGTCCAACTAATCTCACCAGGTTATTGTCGTCGTCAACATTATTATCAGGGAAAGGACTGGTATGCTGTGTACTTGTATTCGGGCTTTTCTGATAGCCTGGAAGTATCGGCATCGAAACTACATATTTTCCTTCAGTCAGGTTAGTGAACTGGTAAAGTCCCTTAACATCACTCTGGGTAGTTTTTATTGCCGCGCCGTCCGGTATGCTGTCTCCATTGTTATCGTAATATAAACTAATAGTTGCACCGCCTATAGCTGGTTCATTCTGATCCCTTTTACCATCGCCGTCATAGTCATTCCAAACCTGGTTGCCTAAGCTTAGGTTTGATATAACTACTTTAACATAAAAACCCGCATCCACCGTAAGATTGCTCGTACCTGAACTTACAGACACAGTTACAGAACCACTTACAGGATCGCTGTCTATTGCATCATTACTTCCAACATTTGATGGAGATGTATTTGTAAAGCCGGAAGGAGTTGTAAAGGTTACTTTATAATTTCCGGGAGCAAGGGTAGTAAATAAATATTTTCCGTTTGCATCTGTTGTTTTAGAAGCAGTTGTAACGCCATCAGGAAAAGTAATGGTTACTGTTGCACCATGGATGCCTGGTTCCCCGGCTTCCTGTATTCCATTTCCGTTTTTGTCGTTCCACACAAAATCGCCCAACTGGCTATTTCCGCAAAGGGCAATATCGAGGGTTTGATTACCATTGCTGTCATCACCATCGTTAGTAGGCTCACCTCCCACCGACAAGGTAATTCCTTTTGATCTTACTTCACTTCCTGCCTGGTTTGCACCAACGAGGTATACGCCATTGTTATCATTATCTACATTGTTACCCGGGTTAACTGACGAAGCTGGCCCCCTTGTATATCCTGCAGGAATTACAACGCCAACAATATAGTTTCCAGCGTTAAGCTTGCTGAAACCATATAATCCCGTAGAACCTGTAATAGTCGTTGAAATAGGTGTATTACTGTCAGGAGCATCATCATTATTTGCATCCTTATAAAGCCTTACTGTAGCGTTAGGTACGCCTGGCTCATTTGAATCTTTTACACCATTGCCATTTACATCATTCCACACGAGGTTGCCTAATTTCAAAGTACCCGGAGTACCACCAGCACAATATATTGCGATGTCTGAACAATCTTCTCCTGATAAAACACGCAGTTTCATTGTTTTATTAGTACCCCAAACAGGATAAGAGGGATTGGAAGCACATGGAGAAACATTGTTGCCATCTGCCATGACCAACCTCAGATCTACGCCCTCTAACGCTGTTTTTGCATTTGCAATATTCAACGTTGGAGCATTACTTAATTGCCCTTTTGCGGTAGCGCCTGAAACAGTAAATACAACACCGTTAATGGTATTGTTTCCGTTAATAAAACACTTCCACGAATTTGAATTGTCGCGAAATTGCCAGTTGTAGTTTGTACTACTGATTGTTGCACTTACCCGTGCATTTATGGTAACATTACTTCCCGCGCAAACATAACCGCAGGACGAAAAATAGTCAACAGTATGCGCAAAAAGAGACGCTGTTGATGAAATTAATAGCAAGAGTAAAACAAATGCTTTGGCGAACAAGGCGGAGGCCTTATTTCGCCGGACATATGGATGAGTAAATGAACAATGCATACGCGTTTTTATTTAGTGATTAATGAATAAAAATTACCGAAAAGCTTATTCTAAGTGCTGGCCGAACCAACACGACATACCATTCCCTGTGCTCATCAAATTCGTTTTTTTGAAAAGCAGCATTCGTAAATTGAATAGCGGCAAATGCGTAAGCATTTACGTGCTGATCGTGGCTAATGTTGAATTAAATGTTCCGCTTTCACTATAAAAACGGAGGAGGAGCTTTTGCCCGAAAATTGGATATTGTTCAAAAAGAGGATTTGAAACGAATGTTAAATCCTGCAATTGATGAACGACATTATTATGATGGCGATAGGATTTGAAAAGTTGCAACAGATTCAGAAACAATGTATTACCTTTTTACAAACAGAGCTTCGTTTATCTATTTATGCTGAAGCGTGCTATAAATTCTATTTTGAGATGTAGCCCCAAACACTTTTCAACATCGTAGTGCGAATAAATCCCTTTGGTGACGTCACTCACAGGTACATTTGTGCAACCATCCGCTGTTTTACCAGTACCTGGAAGAACATTCAATTAAAGCAAGCCAACAGTGGCGCAAAAACTAATATTTTCAATACTGACCATTATATTATAGTCTTCACTGACGCATAAAAAGGTGTATCAAGCTGTTGATTTTTTATTTATAGTAGAAGTGTGCGACGCAACGATGTCAAATGTAAATCCTGCGGCCGGTAACAAAAATATCTTCATATAAATAGTAGAAAAGTTGCCTGGCAGGCATATACCTGATCCCGAAAAAATAAAAATCTTAGATGTTACTCCAAAATAAAAGAGGCCACCTTTATTAAAGGTGACCTCTGTCAATTGCTACATAGGATCTATTTTGAAATCACTAATTTTTGGTTGAATCGCTGTCCATCGATCAATACCTGCACCTGGTAAGTGCCGGCTGCCAACCTGCCTATCGCGTTAATCGTTACCGTATTCATCCCCGATATTATCCTTGTTTTTTGCGCCAGCACAGTTTTGCCTGCAAGGTCGGTTAACCTTGTAGTTACGCTACCTTCTTTTATGGCATTTAATTTAAGAACAAAATAACTGCGTGCAGGATTCGGATAAATAGACATTGTAATACCCGCCGTTTCACTCACTTTAAAACTGAGCACATTACTGAACTTAACCCCACCTGTTTTGTCAACTTCCTTCAACCTGTAATAAATCGTCGTATTGCTGAGATTTGAAATAGTGTCTTCAATGGAATAACCGGTAATTACGGGGCCGTTATTTACTGCTGTTACTTTACTGACTTCAGCATACTCTACACCATTTGTACTTCTTTCAACGATATAGTGACTCATGTTCACCTCATTTTCGGCCGACCAGTTGAGTTTAACCACTTTGTTCGCCATATTACCTTTAAAGTGAAGCAGGGTGATTGGAAGTAAAGATACATTTCTCCAATCCCGGTCAATATCAGGACAGCTGCCTTGCGGGCTTTGGGGAAGTTTAGCATTACTACCCGGAGGAATGGGACCATGGAAGCCGCCGGCTGCCCCCATATTACTATGAGCAACGTTGTTGACGAGATTTGAATTCGCTGTTTTTATATTAAAAACGTCAAACTGGCCGAATAAGCCATCCAAATCAATGTCGGAGTTATCGGTTACAAAATTGCCAAAAATACCGGAGCCTTCGTTAACGTCAGGGGCGCCATCGTTGTCTGAATCAAGATCGCGAATATCAGGAGTTGAGTCGAAATCTTTATCATAAGGCGTAATGCCGGCAGCATTTTTCATACAATGATCCACCTCGAAGTCGTAGGCATCATCCAAACCGTCATTGTCGATATCTTCGCCCGAGGGTTGTACTTCGGCACAAGTGGGCTGCGATTCCACGTTATCTGTAATCCCGTCATTATCCGAGTCGATATCGTACGCGTTGGGGAGCCCGTCGTTGTCATAGTCATATAATATTATTCCTAAAGCGCCAAAACCCTTGAAGTTGTCAGCGTCATAAAAGTCGGAAGTATAGCTCTCTGTTATTACCCCATCATGATCATCATCGTTTGTACCATAAGTGAACCCATTGTAGCCCGGGATAAATGGATCTAATTCCAATGCTTCCCTGTTGTCTGCAAGCCCGTCTCCATCACTGTCAAGGTCAAAAAAATTGGGAGTTTTATCGCGGTCAAGATCGGCGGGAGTTAGCCCTATGCTGGCAGCTATCGAAGCATCATTATCATTAGCGTCGGCAGTTGACAAAAGGCCGTCGTTATCCGTATCTGTTCCGTCGACCATTCCATCGCTGTTGCTATCGCTTGCCTTTTTGTCTCTAGTTTCCCGCAGATCGAGTATGCCATCGTTGTCACTGTCGAGGTCTAACTCATTAATAATACCATCCCTGTCCCAGTCAAAAAAATCTATAATGCCATCTCCATTGCAATCTTCACCGGTTAAAGTTTTGTAACGATTGCCGTAAATGTCGTTACCGGAAACTGGAGGGCAACCAGGGGTTGGATCAAGGTAATTGGGGGTTCCATCAAAATCACAATCTCTATAAGCGTCGTATCCTCCATTCTCCACATGATCAAGAATGCCGTCGTTATCATCATCAATATCATCGGCATCGGTTATACAATCTCCATCGGTATCTGTTATACCGGGCGTTGAGGCACAGGTGGTTTTATAAAAGCCCGCGTCTATTGCAACCATCGCTTCATCGTTTGCCAGGGTTACTGCAACTTCTCCATTAACCGGGTCGCTGTCGCGTGTCTCATCAGCTCCCGCGTTTGAAGGTGAGGAAGTCATACCTGACGGAGTAATAAACTGTACCGTATAACTGCCCGGGCTTAATTCACCGAAAATGTAATAACCAACCGAGTTGGTAGTAGCGGTTCTAACGCTGCCATCCCCAAAAAACAGCTTAACCGTTACATTCGAAATTCCCACTTCATTTTGTTCCTGGATTCCATTTTTATTTAAATCGCTCCAAACATAATCACCTATGCCTCCATTGCCTTGTAGTGCAGTTGGGTTACCTGGGGAAGCGGAAGGAGAAAAGTTTACTACAAATAAATAAACAAACAGAAGAGATGTAAATCTTTTCATGCGCTGATTTTAATAGAATAATTAGTTATACAAATCAATTGCGACGGTTCGCGTAATTGAAATGCATTTGCATTTGGCAGCAATGCCGGATCCAATCACTTCTTAAGGGTAGCGGATCTATCGGAAGGATTTACATAAATAATAATTCAGCCACTAAAACCGTGAATACCTTTTAATGGCATTTTTTGTAGGGACTTACCTCTTATTTACAGAAACACTTTCCAATTTTGGGACAATTCCGAAAACGCAAATATAAAAATGTAAAAGGACGATAAAGAACTTTTTATAGTTCGGCATTATTTATACATACCTATAATAACTGGTTGAGGACAGGAGTAATTTGAAGGAGTTGTGCGTGAAAAGTTAGAGATGTATTAAACCCAACGCCGGGGGGACAAACCAATTAAAAAGGAACAGGAACCAAAAGAGGCTGCCTCAATCTTTGAGACAGCCTCTTTTAAAAAGTAGGGTATTACGACTTTTTATATTTCAACAAAGAACCGATAGTAATTTGCCCTCCATTGTTTTTGAACTTGCCATCTTTGTTACCAAGGTTGGTTAATCCGGCAAGATAACCGGCGTTTAAAAATAAGCCGTTGTTAAACTGCACGCCTGCAATCGCACTTGCACTTAGTTCAAAACGCTTCATTCCTTCGCCGCCATCTTTTTCTTTTTTAAACACCCGCGTTGTTTCTTCAACTGCAACGATATTTTGTCCTTCACCTTCAAAATCCCAGCCTTTGTATTTACTTTTTCCGTTAAGGCCATAACCAAAAGAAGGTCCAGCGCCAAAATAAAGGCTCATATTATTTAAGGGTATAGAATACACAATGTTCACAGGTAACTCCAGGCAATGAAGCGTATTCTTTACTGTGTGGGTTTTACCGGGCATCAGCGGAATTGAAAATTCAACAGCGCTGTTTTTTTGTAAATAGTTCAAAGACGGCCTCAGACTTACATTACTTATTATAGGAACTTCGGCAACTATTCCTGCTCCAAAAGCCGCCTGCCCTGGCTTTTTAAAATTAGGTGCGCCTGCACTTTCAAACGATGCAGTACTTGCATTTCCGATAACCTGTGCGCCAAATTTTACCTGGCTAAAACCGGCAGTTGCTAATACTGTAGCTGCAGCTACAAAATGATCTTTTTCATAAACGTTACTTTGTTTTGGTTTGTTTAAAATTTGATGCAAAAAAAGAGGGGGAAACAGCACTACCCAATCAGATGAATATGTGGGTGAAGATGAACAGCAATTAAAGTGCAGGAACGTTGTTTAAACAGTGAAGAGTGACCAGAGTGGTGAATAGCAAGCGGTCGGTAACGAGTGAATGTGCAAAAATTGGTTGCTTTTAAAAGGCCTAATAAAGCGATATCAGTAAAAGTGAGTGACACAACAATGCCGAAAAGCATTACTCCCGCCCGCAACAAAAAATCATTTCCAATTTCCAACTCCTGATTTCTAATTCAACTATCTTCGCAAAAAATAAATTAGCTATATGAATTTGCATGAATACCAGGCTAAGGAATTACTGAAGAAATATAATGTTCCTGTACAGGAAGGCATTGCAGTAGATACGGTAATGGCCGCTGAAGAGGCTTACAGGCAAATTAAAAATGATACCGGCAACAACTTCGCCGTAGTGAAAGCCCAGATACATGCGGGAGGACGCGGTAAGGGTAAAATTATCGGTAAGGAGCAACGTGGTGTTGCAGTAGGTAAAAGCCTTGAAGACGTTTCAAATATTGCTAAAAATATTTTGGGCGGCACGCTTGTTACCATTCAAACAGGCGAAGCCGGTAAAAAAGTAAATAAAATTCTTATAGCGCAGGACGTTTACTATCCCGGGCCTAACCCCGTAAAGGAGTTTTACTTAAGTATTCTGCTTGATCGTACAACAGGACAAAATGTGATCATGTACAGTACCGAAGGCGGTATGAATATAGAAGATGTGGCACATGACACGCCTGAAAAAATATTTAAAGAATGGGTTTTCCCCGGCGGCGGACTACCTGGCTTCCAGGCGAGGAAAATTGCTTTCAACTTTGGTTTAAGCGGTGAGGCTTTTAAGAACTGCGTAAAGTTTGTCACCAATTTGTACAATGCGTATGTTGGTCTCGATTGCAGTATGGTTGAAATCAACCCTATGTTTAAAACATCGGATGAAAAAATTATAGCTGTTGACTGCAAAATGAACATCGACGAAAATGCATTAATGCGACATCCTGATGTTGCGGCTATGAGAGACGTTTTTGAAGAAGATCCAACAGAAGTTGAAGCCGGCCAGTACAACCTGAACTTTGTTAAACTCGATGGAAACGTTGGTTGCATGGTTAACGGTGCAGGGCTTGCAATGGCTACGATGGATATGATCAAACTGAGTGGCGGTGAGCCTGCAAACTTCCTCGATGTGGGCGGTACTGCAAATGCGCAAACCGTTGAAGCAGGTTTTAAGATCATTATGAAAGATCCAAATGTAAAAGCGATCCTTGTTAATATTTTCGGCGGTATCGTTCGTTGCGATCGTGTTGCGGCGGGTGTAATTGAGGCTTATAACAAAATGGGTAATATCGAAATTCCTATCATCGTTCGCCTGCAAGGCACCAATGCCGAAGAAGCTAAAAAGCTGATTGACGAAAGCGGTTTGAAAGTACAAAGCGCGATCCAGTTGAGTGAAGCTGCTGATTTGGTAAAGAAAGCAGTGGCATAAGGTTTCCGGTTACAAGTTACAGGTGAAAAAATATACGCTAGATATTTCAAGTATAAATCCCATCTCTTTCGAGGTGGGATTTTTTTTGTACTTAACTAATTGCATCTATTAAACATCGTTGCCACGCTCGCTTTTACCTGTAACGTATTATTCAGCGTGGCAGTTCTCGCCCTGTGCAGCAACGAAGGGTACCCAGAGTTTACGGAAGGGTTGCACGCTGCAACTGTTTAAACTTTGTTCGTCATCCTGAGCAAACGAAGCGACCCTACATCAAAAGCAGGCTGACTAGTGGACAGGAACATTAAATATTGTAGTGTTGGAACATACTTACAGCATGAGATGCCCTCCTCAACAAACATATAAAAATTACCTCGGTTGGTGCATCATCATTTGGTTAATCATTTCCTGCACTTCTGATACAGGTCTGTCTTCTACCAGGTAAAAATGATTTCCATTGTTGCTATTTGTCCATGTATTACTGCCATCCGCTGCAATTGCTATTTTACCCTGTTGCAGGGTGTAGAAAGGTTTGTAACCTGCTATTGCCACCAATACTGCAGTTTCATCCCAGCTCATTCTTCCTGCACTGTCTTCTTTTGCCATTGGAATACTAATGCGAAATACATGTTGGACCGGGCTGTTTCTAATAGCACTATTATTTATAAGAGGCAACCCGGTTTTTATTTTCTGGCCAATTTCAAAACCGCTAAGAATTATCGGGGTAGTCCAATTTTCAAAAACATACTTTGATGATGCAGGATCCTGGTCGACATTAAACTCTTTTCCTGCAGGAAACTTTCCTGCCATGCTAACCAGCTGTTTTACTTTTTTCTCTACCAGTTGCCTGCCGGTTAACTTCGAATATTTATCCGCCCCTGATTTCAATAAATTTGACAGGTTGGTAAAGAAACCGACTGTAACTATCGTTACACTTCTGTCCGGTTGCTTTGCCAAAATCTGCCGGTACAATCCAACCGCATCAGGAACTTCATCGTTTGTTTTAATTCTATGAGGATAATTGGCAATTAAGGTATCTGTCCAGTGTTGCCAGTCTTTTTTTGTTACGGCCTCCCCTTTCGGAACACCGATTGGTATTCCGGGCTTTTTAAAATATGTATTTAATATATTCAATACGGCTGCAACTCCTTCAAATTTGGTGCTTGCAATAGTTGCCAGGATATTTGCCTTGCCACTGTCGGCATAGGCGTGTAATAAAGTAATGGCTCCAACATCATCATAATCCGGCCCCATATCGGTGTCAAAAATTACAGGAACAGGTTTGTTCGTTTGCGCCTGCATAACAATTGCATTTAAAAAGAGTAATTGCAGGAGAAAATATTTTATCATTTAGATCAGTTGTTGAAGGGGTAGTCAACCAGGTTGACGTAAGTATTTACTTTTTTAGAATTAGCAATCAAGTTTGAAGCTCGATGGCGATGAACAAAATTGCAATTCCTTTTGAAGTTATAACATTTTCCGACACAGTAGAAAACCTCGTTTCAATAACCATAGTTTTATCAAAAGTGTATTATGGACTGAATGCAAATTTGGTTGTAACAACGGCAGGAATCATTGTTTCATCATAAGTCTGATCATTTTAAAAAAATGCTAGTTGTAGCTATGGATGTAGAAATAAAATTTTGCAGTAAGCAAGCGACAAATCACAATAGCTTATTTTAGGGGCTAGATTTTTACAGAACCATAAATAGCCATTATGAATACTACAATAAAAAAAGGCCTGATTGGCTTTATGACTTTGTTTATAATAAAAACATCGTCTCTACACACCCAGGAGTTGCACAGTCGGTGGGATGAGCTTACCGAAAGTGAATGGCCAAAGGCCCTTAAAGCTTCAAATCAAACGTGCATTCTACCTATTGGAATTCTTGAAAAACATGGTCCTCATGTACCCATAGGTTCAGACCTTATTAAAGTTCGTGAATGGTCGGCCCGGGCAACAAAAAGAGAATACGCAGTTGTGTTTCCCGATTTCTTTTACGGGCAAATTAACGAAGCGCGCCACCAACCCGGTACCTTCTCATTACCGGCCAAGGTTGTATGGGACATGCTTGAAGCTACCTGCGATGAAATTGGCAGGAATGGTTTTAAGAAAATCGTAATCATTAATGGCCATGGCGGCAACCCCGAAATGATCCGGTATTTTATGCAAACCCGGTTAGAAAAACAAAGGAATTACGCCCTATATTTCTTTGAGCCGCCTTCTGATTCCAATTATGTTAAAAACCTGGCCGCTTTACACAAGTCGGATAGGGCTAACGACCAGCATGCGGGAGAAAGAGAAACTTCTGAGTTGTTGGTGTTGAGGCCCGACCTGGTAAAAATGGATAGTGCAACAAACCAATCGGGAGCGAATCAACGACGGCTTAATATTCCAAATGTTTATACTGCTATCAGGTGGTATGCAAATTTCCCCAATCACTATGCCGGTGAAGGTGCTGCAGCAACCCGCAAGCTGGGAGAATTTCTTACTGAACATACTGTGAGCACTTTTGCCGCAGCGATAAAAAATATTAAGGCCGATACGAAAACACTTGAACTACAAAACGAATTCTTCAACCGGGTGAAAGCAGAATAATCAATTGCTGTTATTCCACAAGAAGCGGCAAACCTGTATTAGCGACCAATCCTGAAAAAGCAAAATAGCAGTGCAAAAGATGAACGAAATGCGACGCAACAATGCTTAATAGCGTTACGCCCCCCGTGTAAAAAAAACTTAAAAAGGAACGACTACTGTTTCAACCAATGATTCAAAAATCTGTAAATCACGCTTATCGAGGTAAGACTTAAAACGGGGAATGACCAACTGTTGTAAACCGCCTTGTTTTCGTTCCTTTATGCGTTCATCACCTTTCTTCAGGTGGATAGGACTGGTTGGTTTATTGTAAGTTTGAATATCATATTCAGAAACCGGCATAAACGTCTGCTGGGTTTTGGTTGCACCAACATAGCCTATAACATCAGTTTTAAAAGTGACTTTAACAGTGAAATTAACGATCATGTAATCACGGCTTGAACCGGGAAACTGGTGCAAAACCGCCGCATGATTTTGGAGAATGCGTGAAAACCGCTGTCTTGCACTCTCATTTGTCATTCCTGGTGAAAACCGCAACTCGCTATGGTAGATGCTGAACAATTCGTCGTAGCTATTTTTGAGAAACCAGAAATCGCTCATAGGGTATCCCTGGTGCATACAAAAACGAAAAGCTTTATCATTCTTTTCAAGCATTACCGGCTGTATAACACCAAAAAAAGAATTTTGTTCTGTAGCACTTAATTTATCAATTGGATCTGTTATAGCAGTAGGATGTATATTTTTCATTTGCAAATGTTTTTATTCATTAAGCTGGGCAGGAAGTTGTGAAGAAAAAACAGCCAACATTAAATTGGCTACAAAATACCCTTTCTGAATTCTTGTTGCAAGTACTGCATTTATCAATATTTCTTATCGTGAAGTTAATACGAGGAAGATTTTATTTTGTTTCAGAAAAACCTTTATTTTATTGCTCCATCAACCAGGGCGTATTTATGATAAGAACCAAAGTAGCCATCCTCGGCGCCGGATTTATTGCTGACATTCACATAGAAAGTTATCATCGGTTTGTACCCGAAGCGGAAGTGGTAGCGGTGTACACCCGTGATGCAGAAAAGGCAAAAGCTTTTGCAGAGAAACATCATATTACTACATGGTACGACGATATCGATTTGCTAATACTGCAGTCTGACTGCGAGGTTGTTGACATTTGTTTGCCCAACTTTTTACATCATGAGGCTACCCTAAAAGCTGCCGCCGCGGGCAAGCATATTATTATCGAAAAACCTTTAGCCGTTACGCTCGGGCAGGCTGACGAAATGATTGCTGCGTGTAAACGGGCAGGAGTTAAACTAATGTATGCGGAAGAACTTTGCTTTGCACCAAAATATGAACGCGTAAGGCATATGGTAAAGGAAGGTGCTGTTGGGGAGATCTATATGTTGAAGCAATCAGAAAAGCATTCAGGCCCGCACTCCGATTGGTTCTACGACATCAATCTTTCCGGTGGCGGTGTATTAATGGATATGGGCTGCCACGGAATTGCATGGTTTAGATGGATGCTGAATAACGCAAAGGCAACCAGCGTGTATGCGAGCATGGCGACGGTTTTACATAAAGGCCGCACGAAGGGCGAGGACAATTCTGTTATCATTATTGAATTTGAAAACGGCGTAACGGGCGTAGTTGAAAACAGTTGGGCCAAGCATGGCGGCATGGACGACAAGAGCGAAGTGCACGGAACAGGCGGGGTCATCTATGCCGACTTGTTTATGGGCAATGCGGCTATTGCCTACAGTAAAAATGGTTACGGCTACGCAATGGAAAAAGCGGATACCACTGCCGGCTGGAGCTTTCCTATTTTCGAAGAAGTTTTTAACCAGGGTTATCCGCATGAACTCAAACATTTTATTGAATGCGTGCAACAGGACAAAGAAGCGGTGGTAACCGGTGAAGACGGTCGTGCTGTTCTCGAAATTATTTATGCCGCTTACGCCTCTGCAGGGCAGGGGAAAAAGATACAACTACCTTTTACTGCTAAAGTCGACAAACCAATTGATCTTTGGTTAGGGACCGACGCTATCGAAAAATAACTGGATCATTATAAATAAAGGTAGTTTCTTATTTATGGACCAAAGCCATATTGCTACTATTGCGCATCCGTTGCCACGCTCGCTTGTACTGTATATGCATTATTGAACGTGGCAGTTTTTACCCTGAGCCTCATCGAAGGGTACCCCTCCACGTGGCTAATGGTCGCTCTCTTCAACTTTTTCTTCGCTACTGAAAAAGTGCCGTTTGCCGGGTTGTTGGCCAGGCGAACAACAATGGCGATAGTGACCAGCAAGGGCAATTCAGCCGGCTGAATGCAAAGAGCAACAATGGGAACCTGGTCGATCATAAACGTAAGTAAATATTGAACTCTTAACGAACAATGCAAATTATTATAGCTGAAACTTATGAAGCAATGTCGCAGCAAGCGGCAGACGACTTAATAGAAATAACGGCAGCTTTAGGCAGCCCTCTTATTAGTCCAGCCTCAGGCGACAGTCCTGCTGGTTTATACAAAGAGATCGTAAACCGTGTGAACCAGAACGCAATTGATATTTCAAACTGGAACTTTGTAGCGCTGGATGAATGGGTTGGAATGAATGGGAACGACGAAGGAAGTTGTCGTTTTCATTTAAACAATCAATTGTTTGTTCCATTACAGGTTGCCGAAAACAAGATCGCTTTTTTTGATGGAAGGGCAAACAACCTGCAATTAGAATGTGAGCGGATTGAAAATTTTATAAACCAACACCAGGTAATCGATATAGCAATAGTTGGTGTTGGCATGAATGGTCATGTAGGTATGAATGAGCCAGGAACTTTTCCTGCAGTACGGTCCCACGTCTGCCAAATTGATCCTATAACTGCACAGGTAGGACAGAAATATTTCAAAGAGAAACGTGAACTTTCGGAAGGAATCACCTTAGGCCTCGGAAACCTGCTGGAAGCAAAAAATGTCTTTCTTTTAGTGAGCGGTAGTAAAAAAGCTGAAATAGTAAAACGCATGTTAGAGGAAGAAATTTCTGAACAACTACCTGCCACTCTGTTACGCCATCATCCGCGATTAAGAATTTACCTGGATAAGGAAGCTGCATCATTAATAGATCCGCACCATGGAAAGTAGGAATACGATCGGTATCGACCTCGGCGGCACTAACATTCGTGCAGGTGTAGTCGTTAACAATGAACTTAGTCATATTACTTCTCTTCGTGTAAATAATACGGGTTCTATAAATGATATTCTGGAACAGCTCTTTTCGCTTACCGATCAAATAGTTAATTCTTCGGTCGACGCAATAGGAATAGGTGTACCAGGGCTGGTTGACCAGGAGCAGGGGATAGTGTATGATGTCATGAACATTCCTTCGTGGCAGCAGGTTCCTTTGCGGAGACTAATCGAGGAACGTTACAAAATACCGGTACTCATTAATAATGATGCGAACTGTTTTGCCCTTGGTGAATTCTATTTTGGAAAAGGCAGGGGAAGAAATTCAATGGTTGGATTAACAATTGGAACAGGTTTAGGCTCAGGATTAATTTTAAATAAAAAATTGTATTCAGGAGCAAACTGTGGAGCAGGTGAATTTGGAATGGCAGATTACCTGGATAAATGCTACGAGTATTATGGCAGCGGGCAGTTCTTTCAAAATGTATATAAAATGGATGGGGAAGTTGTTTTTAAACTCGCCGAAGAAGGTGATGATCGCGCAATAAAAATGTATGAAGAAATGGGGAGACATCTTGGAAACGCGATAAAGATGATCATTTATGCTTTGGATCCCGAACTGATTGTCCTGGGTGGCTCAGTTAGAAAAGCGTATCCGTTGTTTAAGAAAACAATGTGGGAGCAGATTCACAAATCAGCGTTTAAGAAGTCGGCAGAACGTTTACAAATTGAAATTTCGGAATTGGAAAACAGCGGGATATTAGGGGCGGCCGCTTTATACTATGATGCTTCCGGTAGTTAAAAAAATGTCTTTTTCACGCAAAGGTGCAAAGGTGCAACGAAAAACTTAGCACCGTTACCAATGTTTTCCTTAGCGTTTTCCTCTGCTACGTTGCGTGGAATGGGAAGTGTACCAAAAAGATATGCTTCACACGCTGTGCGACGCAACAGGAGATGCATCGAAAACAAAAGCGGGGTCCAACAAAGAAACCGGCTTTATAGTTTACTTGATATTAATTGATCCACACTTATCTTCTTTGTTTTGTAAGCTTCAAAACAAAACCTCCCCCCGATGCCATTTTAATATTCAATGGCTGATCTCTTTGCAATACGAATTTCTTAATAACATAATCAGCCGGATATGTTTCTGCATTTATACCATCCACGCACCATTCTGCATCATACCTGTCTGCATCAAGAAAGCGCAGATCCAGGTTAAATTCACGCCCTGTCCAATCGGTCATTCCACCAACAAACCAATCATCGCCTTTCTTACGCGCAGTGATTATATAGTCTGAAACTTTTGCCTTCAACACTTTTGTTTCATCCCACGTTGTTGGAATGCTGCCGAGCAAATGCATGAAAGCGGGTTCCATCAATCCTTGCGAAGGATTGCCTGAAAACAGTTGAATAGGACTGTCGTAAACAACAAACATCGCAAGCTGGTGGCAACGGGTTCCCTGGCTCATTACCTTTTTTTCTATAGGCCTGAATTGTGCTTTTGTGGCGTTGTCAAGTAAGCCCGGTTCGTAATCCATAGCGCCCGCTAACATGCGTGTAAAAGGAAGGGTAACATCGTGTTCAGGGTCGGGTTTATTGCTCCAGCCATTGTATTCTGAACCAAGAACACCTTCACGGGTTACCGCATTGGGCCATGTGCGGTTAAAGCCTTTTGGCGGAAAAGCGCCGTGATACATAATCATTATCCTATGTTCGGCACAGGCCTTGGCGATGCGGTGATAAAAGTTGACCATCTTCTGGTCGTCCCGGTCCATAAAGTCGGTCATAATAAAATCTACTCCCCATTTGTTGAACTGTTTTAATGCACTGTCTAATTGCCTGTCGAGTGTTGAACAGAGCGTCCACATACTCAGCTTTATATTTTTCGTTTTTGCATAGGCAACGATCGTGTCAATGTTCATCTCGGGATTAATGTCGAAAAGGTTTTGAAAGTTGCTCCACCCGGCGTCCATCATAATTCTCTCCAGCCCAAACTTTGCTGCAAAATCAATATAGTATTTATAGGTTGCCGTATTCACCCCGCTCTTAAAAGGAACATTGAATAGGTTTGAACCGATGATCCATTCTTCAGTTGCTTTCCCTGGACGTATCCATGAAACATCGTTTACCCTTGACGGTGAACCAAGCCGGTAAACCAAATCATTTGCAGGCAGATCTTCATCATTTATTGCGATCATTAACACCCGCCATGGGAGGCTCCTGGCTCCCTTTGTCCGGGCGATAAAATCTGCCCTTTTTGTAACTATTGCCTGTGGAAATTCACCGCTCGTCATTGTTTCTTCTAAGGGATAAGGGGCAAAAACGCCGGTAAGCCCGTGCCCTTCGTTGCCCCTTAAAAACATACCGGGGTAATCTTCCAGGTCAGATTCTGTTATTGCTACTTTTACCTCCTCTCCTGCTCCTGCTAACAAGGGGGAGTAAGCCATCGTTTCGGTAGTTAAGCTATCAATTGATTTCAAGCTGTATAGTTCTTCAAAGCTGGTGTGGAAGCGGTCGGCTTCCTTCCTTGACTGCACTATTGGTAGCAGTACTTTTTTATTGCTGCTAAAGTTGAATTGTGCCAATTCGTTTTTTATAAAAATTGAATCTTTAAAACGGGTAACGATCCTGTAGGCAACACCATCATTATAAACACGAAACAATAACGTATAAGGTTGGTTAAATTGTATGGTTAACTGATTATAGTAGTCGCGTATGACTCTTCTTTTTTCAGGAACAGGAGATCTGATTTTTCTATTAAAAGCCTGCAGAGCATTGCGTGTAATACCCATGTTATCTGAAAGACTTGTGCCATTGCCGAGCACCAGATCGATGTAGGAGGGTTGAAGAATAACTGTTCCCTCGTACCTGATCGTATAACTTAAGTTCTTTTCATTTCTTATAGTGACACTTATCTTGCCATCAGGAGAATTAACAAACAGGCTATCAGCAGCCATTCCGAAAGCAGGTAGTAATAAAGAAACTAAAAAAGCGCTTATGACTTTCATGCAGCATAGGTTTAAATTGTAAGCGTGAAAATAATCTTTTATTCAAATTCATGGTAAGCTCCCAACTTCGAACCCTGTCTTCGCCCAACGAACCGGGATAGGAGTACATTGAAGATTCAACTTTTCGCACTCCTGCATTTGTGTAGGTTTTACCCGGCGTACGCTTGATGAACTTTCTAATTTTTTTGCTGTAGCTCTTTTCACTATTAACTGCCAATTTCAGGAAATAAATCCTAAACAATTTATAGAAGGGGAAATTGATTTATCAGGAATAGAAGAGTACTAAGAGTTGAGAAATAAAAGATCGGTGACCAATCCCAATTCTTAAATTTGAACTGAAGGTTGTATTATTGAAAAATGTTTTAAAAACCCTAACGCTGTATGGATAATATAACTATCAGGAGAATACTGCTTAAGGACAACAGAGAACTTGCATCCATCATACGTTCTTCTCTCCAGGAATTTGGTGCAAATAAGCCTGGGACTGTTTTCTTTGATGATACAACAGATCATTTGTACGAACTGTTCCAGCAGCCCGGAAGTATGTATTTCATAATGGAAAATAATGGAAAAATGTTAGGCGGCGCCGGCATTTACCCTTCGGAGGGTTTGCCCCAACAGACTTGCGAACTGGTAAAAATGTACTTACGGCCCGAAGCCCGTGGAAAAGGTTTTAGCAGGTTATTAATCGACAAATGTATTGAATTTGCAAAAGGCATCGGCTACCTGCAGATTTATATAGAAACAATGCCTGAACTAAGAAAAGCGGTAACGATTTATGAAAAATTCGGCTTTGAGTATTTAAACGGCCCACTTGGCAACACAGGCCATTTTGGTTGTGATGTGTGGATGTTGAAGAAGTTGTGAAGGGGAGTTGATGAGTTGATATGTTGATATGTTGATGAGTTGATATGTTGATATGTTGATGAGTTGATATGTTGATATGTTGATATGTTGACAAGTTAATAAGTTGATAAGTTGATAAGTCTAACCGGTTAACCTTCCAACCTTTTCGACCTTCCAACCTTCCAACTTTCCACCTTTCCACCTTTCCACCTTTCCAACCTTCCAACCTTCCAACCCTTTCAACCTTCCAACCTTCCACCTTTCCAACCTTCCAACTTTCCAACCTTTCCAACCTTCCAACTTTCCAACCTTTCCAACCCTCCAACCTTTCCAACCTTTTCAACCTTCCACCACCTCCACCTCGAACACCGGGCTAAACAAATATACTTTACTGGTTGCTATTTCCTGGCAGCGGTATCTTTTCCGCAGCTTCTCTCCTTTTTTGAAAACCCTACCGTCTTTCATCCGGAATAATGAATGTGGCGGAATTTCTTCCACCAGCATCTGCCCTTCGTTTTTTACATCATATTTTCTTAACACCCGCATCAGGTCCTCCTCTGCACAACTGCTTGCGCCGGGATTATGTAACGTTGTCAGCAGTTCCTTTTCTATATCAGCCGGAAACACTTTGCTTTTTATAAACTGTGCCAGCAGTTGCCCAAACAACGTTTTCCATTCACGACCATGTGATTGAACGCGGTTACCATACTTTTCGAAAGTTAGCAGGTGTGCCAATTCGTGTAGAAGTGTAACTAAAAATGAGTAGGTATTGAGGTTGCCATTTATGCTTATGCGGTGGTTTCGATTATTATGTGCGTTCCTGTAATCGCCCAAAATGCTTTTTCTCTCCCTTGCCACTGTCAAATGAACTTTATACTGCTGCAAATATTCAGCAACCGGGAGAAAAGTGTTTGGAGGTAAATAATCCGCTAATGCCTGTAGTGGATGCTCAGTTTTTGACATTCTTCTTTGCGTTGCTATGTTTTAATATAACCGAAAGTTCTACAAAAGTGTACACCAGGTACAATCCCATAGTTGCAAACAATGCAGGCTGATTTATATTTTTTCCGGAAGCTAAAATGTAAATAAAAGCTGCGGCAGCACAGGCAAACAATTTTATCAAAATACCGCTATAAGCATTTCGCAGAAAAGCATTGGTATTAGTCGCGTCCATGCCTTTGTTTAAAAGATGCACAGAAACAACAGTTACCAGGTAAACAAATAGGTTTCCGCCGCTTAGAACCTGCCAGTCGAACCCGTGTTCCTGCAGGAAATGCCTGAAAACCAGGATTAAGCCTGCAGCTATTAAAAAAACGATCACCAACGGAAATAAACTTTTATTGAACATTTTACTTTTTTGAAGTATCCTTAATTATTCGCCACATCATCACAGTCAATATTAATAATGGCAAGATCCAAACCAGCAAAGGTGTTGTAAACGAAAGCCATTTATCCAGCTTTAGGCCAAAAAAAACGCCTAGTGCAAGGCTCACCATTAATTGCGTGGCAAGGCCAAGGTATTGTAACAGTAACTTGTCGTTGCGCTTTGGTGGTTCTTGATTGCTCATTCTTTTGTACGATTTAAAGCGACACCGTTAACTTATTAAACTTACATCTGAAACCAGCCGTTGACAAAGCAACGGTTTTTGAAAGCCTGGAAGATTTGGGGACCAGCCCTATCACCTTCCTGAAATAGTTGTCCAAATGCATCCCTATGTTAATGTCACTTCCCGATACATGGCGATACCTGCAGTTTCTTTATTCCTCTTTTAAGAGAATTATACAATCTTTAATTTTTAATATTACCAGAACAGTCCGCGTTACACTTTTTTTAATACAAATATAGAAAGGGTTTCATAAAGGCGAGTATTCGAAAAAGGGACAGAGGAGGTGTTGGAGATCGATATGTTGAAAAAGGGTTAACAACATCTCCTACAATTATACGAATACGTGTATATAAGTTCAGGAAAACACGTTTTATGAAAAAGGATAACAAAGGTTGCCAAAAGATTTGCCGATGAAGTGATTGCCCCCCTTCAGCTTTGGTCAGGGTACTTTCGACAATACTCGGGGTAAAACTGCTACTCAGTTCTAACTAAACGGTTGAACCGTTTCGATGTATATGTATCGGAAGCAACGGTGACGCTTCGACGTATTGAGCTGGTACCATAAATAATAACCTGTATTAGGATATCGACATATTTTGATTCGGTTAGCACGCGACTGGAATGCTCCTGCTAACCAGTTAATAGAAAACATTACTTATAATTTTGCCCGGCATTTTCCTGCCGGGAATAAAAGTAGAATATAAAGAAAAGCAGCACCCCTTGCTGAAGCGGGCAATGCTTAAGTATTGCGAAATATTCACTTTTACAATTTCAAGTCAACCTTTTTACCCGATTTAACAGCCATATAGATTCCGTCAATAATCTTAAGATCTTTTACGCCTTCCTCACCATCTACTGGAACAATAGGTTGTTTACCTTCCAGGATAATTCCCGCCATTTCATCCATTTGAACGGTCTGGTGAGTTACGTGTGGATGCGTCAACTCACCTTTATTAGTTCGCCCTTTTATAGGCCCGTAACCGGTTGATGGTTGCATCTCCGCCCATCCTTGCTGCCCATTTAAAAAGAACCGGTCCAGGTTATTCATATTATAGGTAGACAAACAGGTAGCGACCGCACCGCTGGGAAAGCCGAGTTGGAATTGAATCGTTTCGTCCACCCCTTCCTTAAATTTAACCGTATCGGTTTTTGTTTCCTGTGCAGTAACCCAAATTGGTTCTTCGCCAACCATGTAACGTGAACCATTAATAGCGTAGATCCCGATGTCCATCATAGCGCCGCCGCCTGCCAGTTGCCGGTTCAAACGCCATTGGGTTGGATCACCAATTTTAAAACCACAAAGCCCCTGGAAGAACATTATTTGTCCTAACTCCCCCGCTTTTCTCATCCTTACAATTTCAAGTGTCTTCGGCTCAAAATGCATTCGGTACCCGACCAACAATTTTACATTCGCCTTCTTGCACGCCTCAACCATTGCCTGCCCTTCTTTAGCATTCACAGCCATTGGCTTTTCACAGATAGCGTGTTTGCCGGCTTTAGCCGTACGTAGAACAAAGTCATGATGTAATGAATTTGGTGTGATCACGTATACTGCATCAATGTCGGGGTTGTTTTTAATGTTATCGAAAGTGCTGTAGTCGTAACAGTTCTTCGCAGGTATGTTGTACTTACTCTGCCACGCTGTAATTTTCGAAGCTGTCCCGCTGATTACGCCTACCAGTTTCGCTTTAGTACACGCTTGCATGGCATCAGCTACCCTTGTTGCATAGCTGCCGAGACCCAGGATGGCTACCCGTAATACCGGTCCTTCATATCGCTCATCAGCAAAGGCTGTAGTGTT
Organism: Segetibacter sp.; assembly: GCA_028288485.1. Lineage (GTDB taxonomy): Bacteria > Bacteroidota > Bacteroidia > Chitinophagales > Chitinophagaceae > Segetibacter. The sequence goes on along the minus strand of JAQBNO010000208.1, from coordinate 10,923 downwards.
GGCCGAACCTAACTTTGGCAAAAAAGATAACGGTATAGCCGCAGCACCAAGTTTTTGCAAAAAATCGCGACGTGAATTCATAATAGCAAGTTTTATGTTAATTAAAGAAAGTTGTCAGCCGGCTGCAAATTCAAAGTAATTCATAAATCAGCAAGGTGCAATATGCAACATTTTTCTATATTATTAGTGGGTATAATAGTAAGTCTCTCAACAGGGTACATAAATTGGCAGAGCAGCAGCAAGTACTCCCGGCTGACTACAAAACGCTCATACTGGGGGCCGGCAGTTCCTACAGTAAAAGTGACACAACAGGAGTACAATTATGTTCGCTCGGCGGCAATAAAAACCTTTACAGGTTCAACTGCAGAGCATAAGATTTTATTAAGAAAAAGTAGTTTCTGTATTTGTCAAATCTCCTGCTGCGAGCAAAATATACTTCTAATCCAAACTTTCAAGCCCTTTAAAAAAAATTAAATTTATTTTAATTTTTCCTTTTGATTTACGAAAAATTGCATTTATCTTACTAATCAATTACTTGCTCTTAATCTTTTTGTTATGGGAACCGTCAAACATCTCTTACAAAAAAAAGGTGGAATTATCCACTCTGTTTCCCCAAACAGTTCCGTTTACGACGCGCTGGAAGTGCTTGAAAGTAAAAATTTAGGCGCGCTGGTAGTAGTAGAAGATGGTAGACTAATTGGCATTTTTACCGAGCGTGATTATGCACGCAAAGTTGTATTAAAAGGGCGCTCCTCAAAAGAAACATTTATAAGGGACATCATGACTGATCGTCCCATTTTTGTAACTCCTGACAACACCGTTGAAGACTGCATGCAAATAATGACTGATAAATATATTCGTCATTTGCCGGTGGTAGATAATGGCAGGCTGCTGGGAATTCTATCAATCGGCGATTTAGTAAGATACGTTATTGAAGAAAAGAATTTTATCATTGAAAATCTCGAACATTATATAGTCAGCTAAAACATAAGCATCAATAGAAAATTTGTATACAGCTGTTAAAATATTTGAAGTACAGGTAAGTGGAGATATCTGAATCATTAAAACGGAGTTGATATGCCAGCAAATGACACACTAAGTAACTTATGGCCTTTACTGTTATACACGGGGTTGGTTATTTTCTTACTCGCTGCAATTCTTACTCTCTCCTACTTCTTAGGGCAACGCCATAAAGAACGTGCAACTGACTTGCCGTACGAAGGTGGCATACAACAAGCCGGATCGGCCCGCCTGCGTTTTTCCGCACAATTTTATCTCGTAGCAATGCTTTTTGTGATTTTCGACGTGGAAGCAGTGTTTCTCATGCTGTGGGCCCTGGGCTTTTATGAGCTTGGGTGGCCGGGGTATATAGGAGCGGCCGTATTTATAGCACAATTAGTAGTCGTTTTAATATATGAATGGGGCATCGGCGCATTAGATATAGGCCCCGATGTTACCGGAATTTTAAAAGCATATAAAAAGCGAAAAAGCATCACGTTTAAAGGTTAGTTAAACAGCTATTCGTCAGACCGGATTATAAACTACAGGCAGGCTTTAGTTCGAAGCATTCTTTTGCTCCCTAGTATTCATTTCTGTAAACAATACACTTCCCGCTTATGAATTGGTGGCTAAGTAAAACAAATGATTCAGCCGGCAAGGTTACCGGGAAAGGCAGTATGGAAGAAGCTGTAAGCAAAAGTATTATGCTCACTTCCGTAGAAAGCCTGCTGGGCTGGGGAAGAAAAAATTCGATGTGGCCCTTTCACTTTGGTCTCAGTTGTTGCTTCGTGGAAATGGCCACCAGTATCACCAGCAAGTTTGATGTAGCCAGGTTTGGTGCCGAAGTAATCAGGGGCACACCGCGGGAAGCAGATGTAATGGTGATCGCCGGTACTGTATTCATAAAAATGGTTCCTATAATAAAGCGTCTTCACGAGCAAATGATGGAACCGCGTTGGGTGATTTCAATGGGTAGCTGTGCCAATAGTGGAGGCATGTATGATATCTATAGCGTAGTGCAGGGAGTTGATAAATTTTTGCCTGTCGACGTATATGTTCCCGGTTGCCCCCCACGACCAGAGGCATTTATGCAGGGACTTATGTTGCTTGGAGATGCTGTACGACAGGAAAATCGCCCACTAAGCTGGGTCATAGGAGAACAAGGTGTTATTAAGCCGGAAATGAAGCCTATGAAAGAGCAAAAAAGAGAAGAGAGAATGGGCAGGGTTGACTTCAGGCCGGTGAATGAAATATAGAACGTGGATTTGGAGGATTGTTTAACGATTTATATCGAAGACTTTTTTGTTACCAACTGAGGTACGTTAATGTTACATCGTTGTGTCACTCACTTTTACTGCAGTAATTCTACTCACCCTACAACACGGAAAGAATAGTGAATAAAATATTTTGAACATTGATTACTGAATATTGATTATCGAACATACACGGTTGCCATTTTGCGCAATTGATTTAATATAATCTATGACTGTTGTTAGCCCTATATTTCAGGATTTGGAAAAACGCTTCGGTGTTGAAACCTTTCAGCTGCAAATCACGGTTGACGAGATCCTAACATTATGGCTGGCAAAGGATAGGCTAAAACCGGTTATTCAATACCTTAAAAATTCTATTGAACAACCATACAGAATGTTGTATGACCTATGTGGTATAGACGAACGTGACAGGGCAAAAAAAGAAATTCTCCCCACCAAAGATTTTACAATCGTCTACCACCTTTTTTCTTTTGACCGAAATAATTTCATTCGCCTGAAAGTCGCACTGGAAGGTTCAATGCCTTCCATGCCATCTATTACTTCCCTCTTTAAAAATGCAAACTGGTACGAACGGGAGGTTTACGACATGTTCGGAATTAAGTTTGAAGGACATCCGCACCTGCAAAGAATACTAATGCCCTTAACCTGGAAAGGCCATCCTTTAAGGAAAGAGCATCCTGCGCGGGCAACAGAAATGGGTCCGTTTAAACTCTTTGCAGAATTAGAAGACCGGGAACAGGATGCCCTTGAATTTAAACCTGAGGAATGGGGAATGGAAAGGGAAAGTGAAGACGCAGATTTTATGTTTCTCAACATCGGGCCCCAGCACCCTGGAACTCATGGTGTTTTACGCATCGTACTGCAATTGGATGGAGAAGACATTGTTGATGCAGTGCCGGAGATAGGCTTCCACCATCGGGGAGCAGAAAAGATGGGCGAAAGACAAAGCTGGCATACCTATATCCCTTACACCGACCGTGTTGATTACTTAGGTGGAGTAATGAATAACCTTGCCTACCTGCTGTCGGTGGAAAAACTTGCAGGCATTGAAGTGCCAGACAGGGTGAAAGTAATACGCGTTATGTTATGCGAACTGTTCCGTATCAATAGTCACCTGGTATGGTTTGGCACTTTTGCGCAGGATCTCGGTCAACTCTCTCCGGTGTTTTACATGTTCACCGACCGTGAAAAAGTGTTTGATATTATTGAAGCTATTTGTGGCGGAAGAATGCATCCTAATTGGTTCCGCATTGGTGGTGTTGCCCAGGACCTGCCAGATGGATGGGATGGACTTGTAAGAGATTTCGTTAACTATTTTCCCAGGAAGTTAAAGGAGTATAGCAATATGGTACTCCGCAATAGCATCTTCAAAGCGCGGACAAAAGGTATCGGCATTTATACGTTGGAAGAAGCTATTGAATGGGGCGTTACTGGTCCGGGGCTTAGAGCATGTGGCTTAGAATGGGATTTTAGAAAGAAGCGTCCTTATTCCGGCTACGAGATGTTCGATTTTGATATTCCTACAGCGCAAAATGGCGATTGCTTCGACCGTTCAATTGTCAGGGTAGAAGAAATGCGGCAGAGTCTACGAATCGTAGAGCAATGCTTAAATAACATGCCGGCGGGAAGTTATAAAGCAAATCACCCGCTTACCACCCCTCCATTGAAAAAACATACCATGCAGGATATAGAGACCCTCATAACTCACTTTCTAAATGTAAGTTGGGGGCCGGTAATTCCACCGGGAGAAGCTATGAGTTGCATTGAGGCCACCAAAGGCGCAAATAGTTATTACCTCACAAGTGATGGTAATACTTCAGCCTATCGTGTCCGCATCCGCACTCCGTCATTCCCCCATATGCAGATGGTGCCTTATATCAGCAAGGGTTATACCGTTTCAGATCTGTTATCAATACTAGGAAGTGTAGATTATGTATTGGCGGATATTGACAGATAATAGAACGGGGATTTGAAGGATTGGAAAGCAAGATAAAAAAACCATGGTTGATAGTCGATAGACCATAGTTAAAAAATCAAATCATTGGTACTGAACGGATATTTTTCTTTCTCTTAAACCATGGACTATTGACTATGGACTATCGGCCATTCACTACTGACCATTCACTATTCACCATTGCCCATTCACCATGTTAACAGAAACCGAAATACAGGCAATTGATCACGAAGTAAAACTGGTACCGTATAAAAAAGCTGCGGTTATCGAAGCATTGAAAATTGTGCAGAAAGAACGTGGATGGATCAGTGATGAAAGTGTTGAAGTAATAGCAGCATACCTGGAAATGAGTCCGGCTGAAGTTGATAGCGTAGCTACTTTTTACAATCTGATTTTTCGAAAACCAGTCGGCCGTCATGTCATCTTATTGTGCGATAGCATCTCCTGTTACGTGATGGGCTATCAAAAATTGTATGAGGGAATACAGCAGCACTTAAATATAAAATTTGGACAAACAACACCCGATAAACTTTTCACGCTGCTTCCAAATCCCTGCCTCGGATGTTGCGACCACGCCCCGGCATTAATGATCGATGAGGATTTGTACCGGGATGTAAAAGAGGAAGAGTTGGAAGAAATATTGAAGAAATACAGAACCAAGATTTGATGGACTTTAAGGTATGATGAGGAAATGGCGGCTTAGAGAGTTGAGAGATCCTGACAGTTAAACGTTGGATATTGAACACCGAATATTGAAAACCGAATATTGAAAACTGAATATTGAACACTGAATATTGAACACTGAATATTTAAGCAATCAATCCTTGACCATTCACCCTTGCCCATTCACTAAACGTCTTAACGACTAATATGGAACGGCCTCTAACAAAACATATTGACCTAAACCGTCCACCACTAAACCTTAAAGAGTATGAGCAGGTGGGAGGCTACGAAGCCGTTCGAAAGGTGTTGAAAGGAATGACACCGGTAGAAGTTCAGAAGCTTGTACAGGACAGCAACCTGAAGGGCCGTGGAGGCGCCGGCTTTAATACCGGGTTGAAATGGAGCTTTGTTCCAATGGGACCGGAAGCTTTGCATCCGAAGTATATTATTGCAAACGCTGATGAGATGGAGCCTGGAACATTTAAGGACCGTTTGTTATTAGAAGGCAATCCACACCAGTTGATTGAAGGAATGATACTTTCCGCTTATGCTATCCAGGCAGATATCTCTTATATTTTTTTACGCTGGGCTTATAAAAAAGCTGCAATATTAATAAGAAAAAGTATAGCCGAAGCTTATGAAGCCGGCTACCTGGGACAAAATATTTTAGGAAGCAAATGGGGGTTAGAAATGCACTTGCATACTGGTGTGGGTCGCTATATGTGCGGTGAGGAAACAGCATTACTCAATGCACTTGAGGGGAAACGGGCCACACCAAGGGCAAAACCTCCGTTCCCACAGGTTAGTGGATTATTTGGAAAGCCCACCATTGTAAATAATGTAGAAACATTTTGTTGTGTACCTCATATAATAAATAACGGAGCAGATTGGTTTAAAGGTTTAAGTAAAAGTGAAGACGGAGGAACTAAGCTATATGGAGTAAGTGGCAGGGTAAAAAAACCGGGGTGCTGGGAACTGCCGATGGGTGTTACTATGCGAGAACTGATAGAAGTTCACGCAGGAGGTATGCAGGATGGATACGAATTTAAAGGGGCTCTACCAGGCGGCGCATCTACAGATTTTTTAACTACTGAACATTGGGATGTAAAAATGGATTTTAAATCAGTTGCAGCTGCAGGCAGTCGTTTAGGTACCGGTACTATGGTAGTGCTTGATGATGCAACTTGCCCGGTCGGTTTTGTACACAATCTCCAGCATTTTTTCGCGCAGGAGAGTTGCGGTTGGTGCACCCCCTGCCGTGAAGGATTACCATGGGTAGAGAAAATCCTGCTAAACATGGAAAAAGGTCATGGGCGTATGGAAGACCTGGAATTATTAGACATGCATACTAAAATGCTTGGACCCGGTAATACATTTTGTGCACTGGCCCCGGGAGCAATGGAACCCTTACAAAGTGCATTAAAATATTTTAGAGACGATTTTGTACGGCATATTGTAGAAGGTAAATGCCCGTGGCATACAGCAACTGAAACACCTAAACGATTTGCAGAAAGTTTGATGGTATAATGTGTTTAGAAAGTACCAGGCAATTGAAGTAGTAATTACTAAATTAATATTACCAGGTAAAGGCTTCTTCTGTTTAATACAACCTCAAAATATTGAGGTGCTGATGGCCCTTTCTGATTCTGCTGTAAAAAGCGGAATAGAAATACCAAACGATGAAGTGAGTGACACAACCGGAGATGACAAGAAAACAGAAAGCCGGTCAACAAAAAAAATATAACAAGTTACTATGCCCGTCATATTCATTGATAAGAAGCCATACGAAGTGAAAGCCGGTAAAAACCTGTTGGAAGCTTCTTTGGCTTTAGGTTTTGACCTGCCGTATTTCTGCTGGCATCCTTCGTTGGGTAGTGTAGGAGCTTGCAGGCAATGTGCTGTAAAAGTATTTCGTGACGAAAATGATACAACGGGACGTTTGGTCATGAGTTGCATGGAAGGTGTAAAGGACGGTTTGCATTTTTCTATCAATGATAAAACTGCTAAAGCATTTCGGGAGCAAATAATTGAATGGCTGATGACAAACCATCCGCACGACTGCCCCGTGTGCGATGAAGGCGGTAGTTGCCATTTACAGGATATGACCGTTATGACGGGGCATGACTATCGCCGGTACGAGTATAAAAAACGCACCTACCATAACCAGTACCTGGGCCCGTTGATACATCACGAAATGAACCGCTGCATCCAGTGTTATCGCTGTGTTCGTTACTATCGTGATTATGCAGGAGGAGACGACCTTAACGTTTTTGCCGCACACAACCACGTCTACTTCGGAAGAGAAAAAGATGGTGTGTTGCAAAGTCCTTTCAGTGGAAACCTGGCCGAAGTTTGTCCTACAGGAGTTTTTACAGATAAAACACTTAAAGAACATTACACGCGCAAATGGGACCTTACAATGGCTCCATCTGTTTGCCAACATTGCAGCGTTGGCTGTAACACAATAGCTGGCGAACGTTACGGGAAACTTCGTGCAATTCTTAATAGATACAACGGTGAAGTAAATGGATCCTTTTTATGTGACCGCGGCCGGTTCGGTTACGAATTCGTAAACAGTGAAAACCGGGTTCAGCAACCTTTGATCAGGCACCGCCCAGGTGAGGCTGTAAATGAATTAGACCTGATGAGATATATGGAAGCCTCACTTCCTCATTCAAAATTAATTGGCATTGGGTCACCCCGTGCTTCCATGGAAAGCAATTTTGCATTACGGCAACTGGTAGGTGCAAACAATTTTTACGAGGGCATAGGCGAAGATGAAGCCTATTTAACCCGTAAGGTGATAAACGTACTCGCTTCAGGTTCGGTTCATAGCGTTTCGCTAAAAGAAATAGAACAGGCTGACGCTATTTTGATACTTGGTGAAGACATCTGGAACACCGCTCCTATGATGGCGTTAGCCGTTCGGCAGGCAGTAATAAAAACTGCTGCCAGGGAGGGAGCCGAAAAATTAGGATTACCGGTATGGCAGGATGCTGCTATTAAAGAATTTGTACAGGACGAGAAAGGATTGCTTGTAAGTGTTACCGTGTCGGCCTCTTCTCTTGATGACATTACTACGCATAAAATTCATGCTGCTCCAGACGACATCGCTCGCCTTGGTTTTGCTATTGCACATGAATTAAATCCTTCTGCACAAAGGGTTCCTGATACAGATACCGAATTCAGGACTCAAGCAAGAACTTTGGCAAAGGCTTTAGACAAAGCTAAACGACCAGTAATTATTAGCGGGCTCTCGAGCTATAATGAGAGTATCATAAAGGCCGCTTTTGACATTGCCGCCTCCCTCAACACGTCTACAATAAAAGCTGGTATCGCCTATGTTTTACCTGAGTGCAACAGCATGGGGCTGGCAATGATGGAGGCACCATCATTTGATCATGCAGTTACAAGAGTTAAAAGAGAAACAGGTATTACTGCAGTTATAGTTGAGAATGACCTCTATCGTCATATGCCATCAGCTGACGCTGATACTTTTTTAAGCCACTGTGCAAATGTTATAGCATTTGATTCATTGCACAACCGCACAACAGAAAAAGCCAACGTGCTCGTTCCGGCTGCAACTTTTGCCGAAGGCGATGGAACATTGGTTAATTATGAGGGCCGCGGACAACGGTTTTACCAGGTTTTTGTTCCCCCTAATCCGTTCTTTAAAGAAAGCTGGAAATGGCTGATTGAAATGCAACTGCTAAAACTGCAAACCAGTAATGGTCATAATCATCCCCCCGAAGAATTGCTGGAAAAACTGGAAGCTGCTTTACCTCAATTTAAAGGAATATCGAAAGTTGCGCTTCCACACGATTACTCGGTGCATGGAGAGCGTATACCAAGAGAGCCTCATCGTTATAGTGGCCGAACTTCTATGCTGGCAGACATTAGTGTAAGTGAGCCTAAACCTATGCAGGATAATGACTCTCCCCTCTCTTTCACGATGGAAGGCTATAAAGGCAATCCTCCATCTTCTGCCATTCCGTTTTTTTGGTCCCCGGGATGGAATTCGGGCCAATCAGTGATGAAGTACCAGGAGGAGCCGGGTGGAGCTCTTCGCGGAGGTGACCCGGGAATAAGAATGTTTCATGATAAAGCAGAAGAAAAGATCACCTACTTTAAAGACATTCCTGAGGCATTTAAACAGCGCCATGAAAAATGGGTGCTTGTACCTCAATATCACGTATTGGGATCGGGAGAGTTGAGTATTTACACAAAAGCAATTGAAGAACTTTCGCCGCAGCCTTTTGTTGCCATCTCGGCGGATGATGCGGTTGAATTGAATGTGAAAAACGGAGACATGCTAAAACTGTTCGTTGACGATAAAATGCATGTTCTACCAGTGAAAGTACAGGGAGATATCGTTAACGGGGTAGCCCTGGTTTCTGCAGGTTTACGAGGTGCTGAAGTAATGAATTGGGGAGCCTGGGTAAAGATAGAAAAGACGAATAGTGGGTTGTAAATGGTGAACGGTCAAGTTTAAAAGAACCGTTTTGTTACCAACATTGCGAATTCGTTGAATCATCGTTGTGTCACTCACTTGTACCGAAGCTATTAAATGAACGGGAGATCGCAAAATGGTTAGATAAACTAAAAATAAATGCGGTATTGTTATGTTAGTTAATTGTGTTTTACTCATAACTCACAACTGACCTCTCACTATTAATACGTAAAAAGTTACCAATGACTGTAATGCAACATATTTGGATTGTGCTCGGCGTGTTATTCGTGCTGTTAAATATTGCGGCAGGACTAATATGGGTGGAGCGAAGAATGCTTGCAATGTGGCAGGACCGACTTGGTCCTAACCGGGCAGGCCCATTAGGAATCTTGATTGTGCTGGCAGATACCTTAAAATTATTTTTCAAAGAAGACTGGATACCTCCGTTTGCAGATAAATGGGTATTTATAACAGCGCCTGCAATTGTTGTTGCGAGTGTACTACTAAGTTTTGCTGTCGTACCATTTACACCTCAAATTATTGTCGCCGACTTAAATATTGGTTTATTATTCTTCCTTGCTATGTCATCGTTAGGAGTGTATAGCATTGTTTTGGGCGGCTGGGCTTCCAACAACAAGTATTCTTTGCTCGGCGCACTTAGAGGTGCGTCGCAAATGATAGCTTATGAAGTGTTTATGGGTCTAAGCCTCATGGGAGTAGTAATGCTTACCGGTTCTTTTAAACTCACCGATATTGTAGAAGCACAGCGCGATATGTGGTTTGTTGTAAAACAACCCGTGGCCCTCGTCGTATTTTTTATCGCAGGCATTGCAGAAACGCACCGTTTGCCTTTTGATATCCCGGAAGCAGAAAGTGAACTGGTAGCAGGTTACCACTCCGAATACTCAGGAATGAAATTCGGGATGTTTTTTATTGGGGAGTATTTAGGGATTACGCTTATTTCGGCAATGACAGCCACTATCTTTTTCGGCGGCTGGCTTGGACCATTCCTGCCACCCTGGATGTGGTTCTTCCTGAAAACATTTGCATTCATCCTGTTTTTTATATTGTTGCGTGCTTCTCTCCCGCGACCCCGTTACGATCAGTTGATGGAATACGGCTGGAAGTTCCTGCTACCGCTGGTATTGTTGAATCTTTTAGTGACCGGCGCAGTTGCGTTATGGATAAGAGGGTGAAGTAGTAGCAAGCATGAAATAGTAAGCATGAAGTAGCAAGTAGTAAGACAAGAAATGAAGTTGATGTAGAAATACAATTTGTTAACAAAAATTCCCCCCAGGGGGATGAGGGCTCCGTTATGATAAGTCACGTAAGAACAATCTGGTTAACCTTTCTGCACCTTTTTAAAAAACACGTTACTATTGAATATCCTGAAGAGAAAATAAAACTGCATCCAAGGTGGCGTGGAAGGATCGTATTAACCAAAGACCCGGATGGTGGTGAACGGTGTGTGGGATGTTACTTGTGTGCTGCAGCTTGCCCGGTTGATTGCATTTCGTTGCAGGCTACTGAAGATGAGAACGGTCGCCGCTATCCTGAATTCTTTAGAATAAATTTTTCACGCT